>NZ_FQUL01000045.1 GCF_900128965.1 Ferrithrix thermotolerans DSM 19514 | reverse complement strand
GTAATGGGAAGTACGGGAGGAGAAGGCGAAAGCAGCACAACCGAAGAAAGCTATACTCCCCCCAACCCTCCTGCTCTCTTGGATGTTTCCTACAGCGGAAAGACGAGCAGGATGGGTAGGGGAATACTCTCAACAACGATAACCAAAGGCAGAACTCACAGAGACAGTGGATCAGCTATTGGGGACCCCTCACAGCTTCCTCGACGAACCAAAGAATACTTTATGCCCCAAAGAGATTGCTCGTGGGAAATATTTTTTGTTTGAATCGATCTGCGCCATCTATATAACAGCCCCTGCACCGGATACCGAAGCGACTTGGCCTGCCACACGTACTTGGACTAAGCGGATTAGGTACAGCCGACTCCTCGAAGCGTACCAAAAGGTACTAACGCCCTTTCTCTGGTTGTAATGAGATTCCCGAACTGGCTGCCTAAACGTGACTATCTTTCGCTTGAAGAAACTAGTGGAGATGATGGGACTCGAACCCACGACCCCCTGCTTGCAAAGCAGGTGCTCTTCCAGCTGAGCTACATCCCCAAAGTGGGGCTAGCTGGACTCGAACCAGCGACCTCAGCATTATCAGTGCTGCGCTCTAACCAACTGAGCTATAGCCCCAAAGGCCTCTATCATCTTAGATTTCACATCAATCGGCGCGCGCGCCCTTGAGGTAAATCTTAAAGCCACCGACTAGATCGATAGCTAGGTTGAACATCTTAACCGCTACTGTCGTCAACGCCGCCGAAATAACTACCCAAACCACACCCAAAGCGGTGGCAGCTATAAATATCTCAAGACCGATCAGGTGGTACGTCGATGAACCAAGAAGCGAATCGATAAGATGGTTCAACTTCGCCTCGTACCCACTGGTTCCAAGAAGAAACCAAAGGATAACACCTGCGACCAAAAATGTGAGCATCAAGAAGGTGTAAAAGAGCACGGATATCCTGAATATAGAGGTAGCTCCCACCTCAGTTATGAAGACCGCCTGACCTTTTCCGGAACTTCGTGTAGTTGCACGAGTGGGTTTTTTCTTCAGACTGGATGCTGCCCTATTGGAAGTCCCGACTGATGGTCGTGGTCTACGACTTTGGGCAGATGTACTTTCAGGACTCATTCAGAAGTCTTTTCCTCAACTATAAAATCTCGCCACATTCTATCGGTCAGTCGCTCGACACTGGAACTAATCCAACAGATGTCACCGTTTGATCCTTGTCTAGCTGAATAATCTTGACTCCAAGAGCGTCTCTGCCTTGAGATGCAATCTGACCGGCGGCCGTACGAATCGTTACCCCGCTTGAACTAACTACCAGAACCTCGTCTTCTTCGCTAACAAAAAGCGCCTCGACAACGTAACCTCTATCGGGCGAGACCTTGATACTCCTTACACCTTGTCCACCGCGCTGCTGACGGGGAAACAGTCTCGTCTGAATCCTCTTGCCATATCCTTTATCGGTAACGACCAAAGTCTCCCGGGAAAAGTCTGCTTTTTCACCCGAAACAACACGATCACCTTCACGAAGCTTCATTCCCTTTACCCCTGAGGTCGCCCTACCTGTAGATCTCACCTCAACAAGAGGGAACCTAATAGCTTGTCCATTTCTCGAAAACAGAATTGCATCATCGTTGTCGGTCGCAACAAATACCTTTACAAGCTTATCGCCCTCTCTTAGATCGATAGCGATCAGTCCATCTCTTCTGGACCTGTCGTACTCCATCAGAGGCGTCTTTTTGACCTGTCCATTGGCAGTCACAAAAACCAACTCAGAGGCCTCAGGAAAACTCATAGTATCTAAGATCGCCGCCACTGATTCTTCTCCATCAAATGGAAGAAGGTTTACTATCGCCGTCCCGCGAGCACTACGTTCAAAACGTGGGACTTCGTAACCTTTGATCCTGTAAACACGACCACGTGAGCTAAACACAAGAAGGTAAGAGTGGGTAGTTGTATGGATTATGTGGTTAACTAAATCTTCCTCCTTCATCTTCGCACCCACAACACCGCGCCCCCCACGACCTTGCGTCTTAAACGCAGCATCAGAAAGAGACTTTATGTAGCCAGACTTCGTAACCATGACCACAATAGGCTCATCACTAATCAGATCTTCGTCTTCAAGATTGCCCGGATCTGAAATGATCTGCGTTCGCCTGGGGTTTTTATACTTGTCTCGAATCTCAGTGAGTTCCGTCTTTATTACTTCCCGCAGCTTCTCCGAAGAACCCAATATTTCTTCGAGCTCTGCTATCGTCTCGATCAGCTTACGCATCTCAGATTCGAGCTCTTCCCTACCGATACGAGTCAGGCGACCGAGCGTGAGATCTAAGATATGGTTTGCTTGGATCTCAGAAAACTCAAAGGGTTCGTTCATGAGTTTCGATCTGGCTTCGCCTCGATCCACTGAAGAACGAATCGCCTCGATAACTTGATCCAAGATATCAATGCACCTGAGTAAGCCCTCTACGATGTGAGCTCGTTCCCGAGCCTTTCTGAGCCTGTATTGGCTTCGACGGGTAACCACTTCGACCTGATGGTCGATGTAATGCGAAAGCATGGAACGAAGACTTAGAGTGCGAGGCACATTGTCAACTAGCGCCAGCATGTTTGCAGAGAACGATGTCTGCATGGGAGTGTGTTTGTAGAGGTTATTTAGAACTACCTTTGGATTTGCATCTCTTTTTAGATCGACTACTATCCGCGTCCCACGCTGTGCGGTAGAGTCCGTCACATCCGCAATACCGTCAAGCACTTTAGCGTCAACAAGAGCTCCTATTTTTGCAGATATCTGCTCTACCGATGTCTGATAAGGGATCTCAGTAACGATAATCTGTGCGTTAGATCCCTTATTCTCTACGATCTCTGCTACTGCTCGTAGCTTTATCGACCCTCGTCCGGTCTCATAAATATCACGGATACCTGATCTCCCAAGAACGTAGGCTCCAGTAGGAAAGTCAGGACCCTTCACAAACATCATTAGGTCAGAGGTAGTGGCTTCTGGATTCTCAAGGAGGTAGATAGTTGCGTCGATCACCTCTTCGAGATTGTGTGGAGGTATTTGCGTAGCCATACCTACGGCAATACCTTGCGATCCATTTACCAATAGATTCGGAAAACGAGCTGGAAGTACGGTTGGTTGTGTCTCTGTACCGTCGTAGTTTGGTTCAAAGTCAACGGTCTGTTCATCTAATCCCGCCATGAGCTCCATCGATATAGGTGCAAGTTTGCACTCGGTATACCGAGGCGCAGACGGCCCCATAGCGGGATCCGGCGAGCCAAAGTTGCCATGTCCGGAGATAAGTGGGTGTCTCAGGGAAAAATCTTGGACCATACGAGCAAGCGCGTCATAGATGGCACTATCACCATGAGGGTGAAACTTACCCATCACTTCGCCAACCACCTTGGCACACTTTACGTAACTACGGTCTGGTCTGTGCCCCTCTGCGTACATTGAGTAAAGTATTCTTCTGTGTACGGGCTTCAATCCATCCCTAACATCAGGAAGTGCCCTAGAGATGATGACCGACATCGAGTACTCAAGAAACGATCGCTCCATCTCTTCTTGGAGTTCGATAGGTTCTATCGCTTCCGCAATACTGGTGGAACCACCATCTGTATCCCTGTTACTTGGTGACAACTAGTCTTCCTTTACCCTATACGTCTAAAAAGCGCACGTCTTTAGCGTGCGTCTGAATAAAGTTCCTACGAATATCTACGTCGTCGCCCATTAAAATTGAACAGATCTCATCCGCCATAGCGGCCTGCTCCATGGTAATTTGAAGAAGGGTTCTCCTGGCTTTATCCATGGTCGTCGACTGGAGTTCATCAAAGTCCATCTCACCCAGGCCCTTCAAACGGTTGAACTCCGCCTTGTGGTTTGGACGTTCCTCTAGAAATCTCTTCCGTGCCTGATCGTCTTTTAGGTATATCTTTTCATTACCGACCTGCGTTGAGTAAAGGGGCGGTTGAGCGACGAATACATGACCCGCTTCGACTAGTGGTTTCATCTGCCGGAAGAAAAAGGTTAGCAGGAGCGTGCGAATATGCGATCCGTCCACATCTGCGTCAGCGAGGATAATGATTTTATGATACCGAATTTTAGAGAGGTCGAACTCATCACCAACGTTCGCGCCTATTGCTGATATCAAAGACTGGATCTCCTGATTGGCCAGCATCTTATCGAGACGCGCCCTCTCCACGTTTAAGATCTTTCCTCTAATTGGTAAGATAGCCTGCGTCCGAGGGTCACGACCATCTTTTGCAGAACCCCCTGCAGAGTTTCCCTCTACTATGAATAGCTCACATTCACTGGGCTTTCTCGAGGTGCAATCGATAAGCTTGCCAGGAAGCCCGGCTCCTCCGAGGGCAGACTTTCGACGGGTAAGTTCTCTAGCTTGTCTTGCAGCCATTCGAGCCCTCGCTGCCTGAATCGCCTTTTGAACGATAACCTGGGCTTCCTTGGGATTCTCTTCTAACCACTCACTCAATTTTTCGTTCGTTACTCGTTCAACTAAAGACCTGATGGAAGGATTGCCGAGCTTTGTCTTGGTTTGCCCTTCAAACTGTGGGTTTTCAAGGCGAACAGAGACGATTGCAGTTAGACCCTCTCGAATATCTTCGCCTAAGAGATTCTCATCTTTTTCTTTCAGGGACCCCTTGGATCTGGCGTACTTGTTTACAACCTGGGTGATGGACTTCCTAAATCCTTCAGCATGCATTCCACCTTCTTCGGTTGAAATACCGTTAGCAAAGGAGTGTATCCCTTCGTAATAGCCGGAGTTCCATTGGAAGGCGATCTCGAGCTCCTGGCTGTCCTCCTTTGCCTCAAAGTACCCAACCTTTTTGAACAGGGCCTCTTTAGGTGCGTTGAGGTGGTGTACAAAGTCTATTATGCCACCATCGTACTTGAAGGTTACCTTTTGTTCTTTGCCTTCTCTTTGGTCTTCGAAGTCAACTCTAAGTGAGCGATTCAGGAACGCTATAACCTGAAGACGTTCCACCACCCTTTGAGCCTGGAACTCCACCTCTTCAAAGATCTCTGGGTCTGGCCAGAATGTGACAGCTGTTCCTCTCCTACCTTTGGGAGAGTTTCCAACCACCTTCAGTGGACCGGTTGGATTTCCGCCCTTTACAAACTCCATGTAGTGGTGCTTTCCGTCTCTATCTATCTCAAGCACCAGCCTTTGGGATAGAGCGTTTACAACCGATACACCCACTCCGTGCAACCCACCTGAGACTCGGTATCCACCGCCACCAAACTTTCCCCCTGCGTGTAGTACGGTTAGGACTATCTCGGCTGCGCTTTTGGTGGGATCAGAGGGGTGTGGATCTACAGGTATTCCTCGTCCATTATCAACGACCCGACACCCTCCATCAGCTAAAAGAGTTACCTGAATGTGGTCACACTGCCCGGCCATGGCCTCATCGACCGCGTTGTCAACGACCTCCCAGATAAGGTGATGCAACCCTGAAGGCCCTGTCGATCCGATGAACATTCCTGGGCGCAACCGTACAGGCTCCAATCCCTCAAGGATGGTTATATTCTCCGCGCCGTACTCTCTAATCTCTGGATCTACCTCAGACAACTTACCCCTTTTGGTGCACTTGGACAACGCAAACGACCGGAATGGGTCGATGACATTACTGCCTAGTTATTCTAATCTGCTGGTCGGCTCTCATCCTATCTACTGGATCTGCTGCGAACGACGCGTAGCTGAATAAGCTTCCCGTCAAACAACTCCTGCAACTCTCGTTCATACTGTCGCTTGCGCATCACAAGACTCTGATAGCAGGTCTCTGATTCACTATAGATCACGACCTCGTGGTCGTTGATCTCACCAATGCTCATCAGGTGAAAGAGATTATCTCCTACGCTTTTCCTCAAAGCACTACAGATCGCTTCTCTGGTATCTACACTCGACAACTTCAGTCTACTGACAAGTATCGCCAGGGAGTCAGAGATGGAAATCTGTGGTGGGTCAACCTCTGGTCGGTTAGACATAATTTATCTTTCCGTCTTCGACCTTCAACACTTGACTCACCTCTAAAGAGTCGGGAACAAAGGTCCCAGTCACAAACACCTGCGACTTAGGCAGAGACATAAACAGCCTTGCTGAACGGTCTGAATCTAGTTCTGACAAGATGTCATCTAGTATTACGAGGGGAGTACGACCAGTCTCTTGAGAGATCAGAAGTGCGGTGGCAAGACGTATCGAGACCGCTATCGCTCGAACCTCTCCTTGAGAGGCCTGGTGTCTAGCCAGCTGAGCACCGGAAAATATCTCAAGCTCATCTCTGTGGGGTCCCACCAAAGTGGTTAGGCGACGAAGGTCTTGTTCAATTGACATCTCCAAGGCCTCTCTAAGCTCACCCTCCCAAGACCTCTTATAGGATAAAGACAAGTCCAAGGACTCCGTGGCAACTTTAGAGTAGGCGTCAACAATCCAGTGAGACATCTCTACGACCAGTGATTCCCTAAGCAAAGCAAGCTCTTCACCTAAAACTGCTATGCGTTCGTTCCAGACGGCCAAAGTATCAGATATCGAAGGTGACAACCTCCCTTGGGATTGGCGCAGAAGTGCGTTCCGTTGCGAGAGCGCACGTGAGTAGTTAGCAACTACAAACGATCCCTTTCCACCAAGGACTGAGATCAGATCATCTAGAAGATCACGTCTCAAGCTCGGAGCGCCTTTGATCAGAGTCAGATCTTCTGGTTGGAACACCACTACTGGGAAGAGATTTGTAAGGTTATGAATCGATCGTAGAGATTTGGAGTTCAATAAGTATGTAAAGTCAGAACTTCGATAGAACGCAGTGTCTATATCAAACTCCCGAGTTCCATCTTGTACAGTTGCCTTCACCCTAAAGAAACTCGACTGGTCTCCAAGCAGCACATCTCTCGTTGGAGCTCTAAAGGATCTGGCCCGCAAAGCAAAGAATACCCCTTCAACGAGATTTGTCTTTCCTTGTCCATTATTACCGACTACAAATGTCACACCCTCGGGCACAAAGTCGATGTTGACACTCAGCCAGTTTCGGAAGTTGACAAGCTCTAAGGCCTTTACCTCCATCTTTGATATCTAACGAAACTTGACCGGCATCAGTAGATACTGATACTCACGGTTATCAGCGTTTGAGATGCAGGCGGGCCTATTGTTCTCAGTGAACTCCACCCTCACAAACTCACTCTCAACCGCCTCCACTCCCTCAGCTAGAAGCTCTGGGTCAAAGGCTACTACAAACTCATCTCCCGAGAAAGTTACATCGATCTCGTCTTCTGCCTGTCCCACCAGAGGGATTCTCACGGAGAGTTTGAGGGTCGTGTCAGAGAGTTCGAACTTGAGATGGGTTCCTATATCTCGCGCTTCGCGAGCCATCCTCCTAAGTCTTCTTATGGACTCGAGCAGAGATGACTTATCTGCAATTAGGACTCTTGGATAGGAAGGTTGAAGTAGCTGACGATAGTCCCTGAATCTCCCGTCTATGAGTCTGGTCGTGAGACTCCAGTTACCAAATTGAAAAGCTGCTTCTTTTGCACCCATAGAGATAGCGAGATCTGAATGTCCCGGTTTTAGATTATGGGTAAGACGTTCAAGCTCAGTTAGGGCCCTCGCTGGTACGATCACTTCAGTATCGTCGTCAGTAGGAAGGAAGTCTGCTCCTTCGATGTCTCTAAGTGCAAGACGAATCCCATCTGTACATACAAGCCTTATTCCCGACTCCGTTTTAGTGAAAAGAACACCTGTATACAATAGGTCCCTGCTATCGTCTTTTGAAGCAGCTCTAGTTACTTGTCTTAATGCAGATGTAAACTCTTTGTCGTTGAGCACTACGGGATCCGAAAGATGCTGTCTCAATCTTGGGGTATCTATATCGTTTAGAAGTTGTAACGAGAACTCAGTTCGTCCGGCTCTCATCTGGATTGTCGTGTCATCGGTCGCAATCTCCACAGCGCCTTCTGGCATAGATCTAAGCAGATCGCCAAATAGAGACGGTGGTACAAAGGCCACACCGTCTTCAACATTAGAAACTGAGATAGATGCCGAGATGCTCATCTCCGGACCATTACCAATTACGGTACAGGTATTCGAGGAGAGCTCGAGACGAACACCAGATGTTCCACGACTCCCAAGCGCCCGCCCGGCCCCTATCACTGCTTCAGAGAGTTCATCTCTTTCGCACAGAAACTTCACCAGATATCCTTTCTTCTTTATATATAAAGCTAGCAGTAGCAATAGGGCCTGTGGATTGTGTGGATAACTCCGTTTTACCTTGAAAATGCCGTTTAAGTTTTACACAACCTTGGGCAATACATCCACAGATAGATGATCCGTTGTGGATGGGCCTCTGTCCACTGTGTGGAAAACAAACACGTTGTCCACAGTTCGTAGTCGAGTTAACAACTGCTGAAGTTAAGGTTATCCACATCTTATCCACACCTCAACAGTCTGTGAATCTCAGTGACCTGATCATATATTTCGCGTGAGCTTTGCATCTGCTTGGAGATCTTGTCTACTGCGTGCATGACTGTTGTGTGATCTCGACCCCCAAACTCCTTTCCGATCACAGGATAAGACATCTCTGTTAGCTCTCGAGTCAGGTACATGGCTATCTGCCGAGCTGTGGCTATCGGCTTTTTCCTTGAATCACCGTATATGTCGAGGGGTGTTACCTTGAGATGGTGTGAGGTCGCCTCAACTATCTGTCGTACCGTGGGTCTATTAGACACCCTATCATTATCTCCGACTAGGTCAGCTAGGACCCTCTTAGTCAAGCTCTCTGTTATGGGCTGCCCGGTAAGGTTTGCAAATGCAGTTACTCGAGTTAGAGCTCCTTCGAGCTCCCGAATGTTGTCTTTAACAGAGGTTGAGATTAGAGACACTACCTCGGTCGGAACTACAACTCCTAACTCTTCGACTTTTTTTGAGACTATAGCCATCCTAGTCTCAAGGTCAGGAGCCTGGATGTCTGTAGTAAGCCCCATCACAAACCTCGATTTGAGTCTGTCTTCAAGGGTCGCGAGTGCTCTCGGCGGACGGTCAGAGGTTAGGACTATCTGTTTATGTTCGCCATAGAGCGAGTTGAAGGTGTGGAAGAACTCTTCCTGAAAGGCCTCTTTGTTTTCTAGAAACTGAACGTCGTCGACCAAGAGCACGTCGCATTGCCGATATCGAGCTTTGAACTCAGAGGTCTTGTTTTGGCGTATTGAATTTACGAACTCGTTTAGGAAGGACTCGGTGGATACGTACCTTACATATAGACCTGGATAGTGATGAGCAAGATAGTTCCCTATAGCCATCAGTAGATGGGTCTTACCAAGACCAGCGTCACCGTGAATAAAGAGGGGATTATATGTTGACGCTGGTTGTTCGGCAACAGATAGAGCTGCGGCGTGTGCAAAGCGGTTGGAAGGACCAATAACAAAGGTGTCGAAGCTGTATCGTTCGTCGAATGCAGAGCTCTTATCTGCCTTTGTGTATCCCTTCATTGTGTTGCTGTTTGGAGCATCGAAGATTGATGGTGATCCGGACGCTTTCCAATCCCGCCGTCCTTTGGATGAAGTTGGTTTGTTGAAGCCCTCACCTTTGGTCTGTGTCTGATTTATACGAACCGTCATCTCTTCCCCTAAGTGGTCGTTTATGACCTCGTTTAGGACCGTGAGGTAACGACTTTGAATACGTTCTTTCACAAGAGTTGATGGGGTAGAGAGGGTTATGGTGTCTTTTGAGATCTCAGTTGGTTCTAGGGAGTAAAACCATGCATTCCACGTTGCGTCACCGAGACGATCGCGTAGTCGAGCTGATACGGCGCCCCAGACCGTAGCTACCTCTTCCATCCTTACTCCTTCGAGATATGGAGTCTCCGAACATTGGAGAACTAGTTTCCCAAAAACACTGTTCTGTGGAAATATGAAACTAGTACATACCAAGGACAAAAGTGTCGAAAAAAGGATAAAATTTTAAACAATTTGAATGGAAAAATACCAGGTTAAAGCATAGAAGAAGCTCTAAGTGAACTCTAAAGTATGACACAAGTTTCAAGGTTGCCGTGTAACTCAACATCACCTTTAGGGTTCATAAGACCACTTTGAGTGTGGTAAGTGAAGCGAGGCAGCGTCTCTCATCTTGGATCGTATAGGTATAATAAAGGGTCACTACTTCGCATGATAAAAAGGTGTAGAGCATATGAAACGAACTTTTCAGCCAAATAATAGACGCCGTAAAAGAAAGCACGGTTTCCGAGCACGTATGTCAACTAGAGCCGGTAGAGCAATCCTTAAAGCTAGGAGGGCCAAGGGGCGTAAGCGTTTAAGTGCGTAGGCTGACGTGCCTTATCTCCTCGGTTCGATTCGATCACAACAGGAGTTCAGGCTTTTAGGTTATTCTAGAGTTTCGGCCTCAACCCCAAGCATGAGGGTAAAGGCTGTTTTGATGGAGTCTGAAGAGATAAAAACTGCCTTTGCTCTCCCCAAGAAGGAGTTTCCACTTGCTGTAGAACGCAATCTCATTAGGAGGCGACTTCGAGGAGTATTTCGCGAGTTGTCCAATAGCAGAGACCTTTGCGGCGGTCTCTATCTTGTTATGGGTAGGAGAAGTCTTATAAATCTAACCTACAATGATATGTTGGGTGAGTTGCGTTATCTTTTAGAACGGATCTACGGTAGCAGTACTCCTGAGAGGAAGATTTAGTGCCAAGGAAGATAGGCGAATCTAGAAACTTATTGAGTAAGTTCATGATATTCGCTATTCATGTCTATCAGAAGTTTAGAGAGGGTAAACCGTCTCCGTGCCGATTCATGCCGAGCTGTTCTGAGTACGCCGTGGAAGCTATTGAGGTTCATGGACCTGTTCATGGTTCTTTGTTAGCTGTAAAGCGTATCGCCCGATGTAATCCGTTTGGTTCAAGTGGAATCGATCTCGTCCCTCCTCGAAAAGGTCAGGTATAAGTCAAATGTCCTTTCTAAGTAGTATCTTCCGGCCGATCTTTGAGCTAATGGCTGGGCTTATAGCTCTTTACTTTAGTTGGGTGCATAGTTACAGCTTCGCTATTGCACTACTTACCATCACCGTCATGGTTGTGATCTCCCCTCTTACTGTGATCTCGACGAGGTCTATGCTGCAGATGCAGGCTCTGCAGCCTAAGGTCAAGGAGCTTCAAAAAAAGTATGGCAAAGACAGACAGGCTTTGCTCGAGGCACAACAGGCTCTTTTTAAAGAGCACAAAGTTTCGCCAGCATCAGGCTGTCTACCGATGCTCCTACAGCTTCCTCTTTTATTTGTTATGTACGATGTCATTAGAGGTTTGACCAATACCGTTGGCCCTCACCACATTGCGTCACCAAAGTACATCGGCCACACAACGTTACTTTACAAAGATCTTATAGCTTCCCACGGGGCTATGCACTCGTTGGGGATCAATCTAGCTGTCGCTGCCACCAGCTTCAAAGGATCTTTCTTGGGAGCTTTACCCTACTACTTCATGGTGTTGCTTGCAGTAGGTCTACAGTTTCTACAGACTTGGCAGATAACTGCAAAAAACCCAACTGCTGCTAAGGCAAACCCTCAAGCGTTGATGATTCAGCGATTTACCCCAGTCATCTTTGGAGTTATCTATATCGGTATTCCTTCTGGGGTAAACCTTTATTTTGTAGTTTCGGGACTTTTCAGAGTTATCCAACAAGAGATTATGTGGAGAAGAGACCCTGTGCTCAGAGCACACTCTCAGAACGCCCGTGAGAAAAAAAAAGAGGCTGAAGGTTCCACAAAACAACTTAGTTCATCTTTAGGTAACACCAACAGTAAGCAAGGTGGAAAACTGGTCAAGAGCGCAGAAGAGAAAGACTCCCAGTGGATCGACAAGAGTAAGACCAACACAAGAAGCTCTCAAGGCCAGATAAGGAGACGCGGTGCGCAAAGAAATGACATTTCCGGCCGTGGTGCTCGACAAGCGGGTCCGCGCAGAGAGTCGAAGCGGCGTGGCTAGGTTATAGTTCACACTTTGTCTTTGTGTAGTACTTATATGTTCGTGAGGTGTTGATGGAATGGGTTGAGACCACCGGTAAGACGGTGGAAGAGGCCAAAGAGGCCGTGTTGGATGAGCTTGGTGTTGACTACTCTGAGGCTGAGTTCGAGATCCTAGAGGAGCCGAAGGTCGGTTTCTTAGGTCTTTCAAAGAGACCGGCTCGGGTTAGGGGTCGGATTATCCCGGTGACTCCGAAATCTAAGGATGGCAGACGGATGAAGAGAAGAAAGCCATCTCAGGTGCGTGACGAGGCTGGCTCTAATAACAAAGTCGCTACTGGGTTAGATCGAGAAGGCAAGCCTGCGCAAAATGGATATCGACCAGAGAGGAATAAAGATATGCAAGACAAAGATACGGAGCGCAGTAAGGCTGGGGAGGATTCTCCCAAGCCAGAGATCTCCCGTACTGAACTGGCGGTTGTAGCGCAGCACTTCTTGGCCGACCTTCTTTACGAGCTTGAGATGTTAGCAACGGTCTCCATCGACCATCTCGATGACGATTCGATGGAACTATCCATAACTGGGGATAACCTAGGCTCTCTCATTGGTCAAAAGGGGTCCGTGATAGCAGCTGTGCAAGAGCTCACGAGAGCGGTGGTCCAGGCTCATGCTGGGGATTCCGCAGGGCGTGTGATGGTTGATGTGGACGGTTATCGTAAGAAGCGCCGGGAGGCGTTGGAGAGATTTACAAGGTCAATGGCTGAAGTTGTGCTATCTACGGGTGAGGAAAAGGTCTTTGAACCCATGGTGTCTTCTGAGCGTAAGGTTGTGCATGATGTCGTGGCTCAAATAGAAGGCGTATCCTCACGATCTGAGGGTGAAGAGCCGAATCGGTATGTGGTGATTTTCGCTTCTAGTGTGGAAGAGGCGAAGGACCAACAAGGCGCCGAGGTCAGTTCATAGACTGAATGGATAGTCGTTTTGATTGGGTAATTCAGTCACAAAGTTATGGTTTTTTAGGTCCGTCTGCTCCAAAGATTCATTTGGAGCAGGCGTTATTTTTTTGTGACACTATCAGCGATCTTTCGGATAAGGTTACAAAAGGGAAGGGACTGCGTCTTGCGGACCTTGGTACCGGTGGAGGATTTCCAGGACTAGTTATAGCTCAGGTTCTTGATTATCTTCAGGTCGTGTTGATCGAGTCCATGCAGAAAAGAGCCAAGTTCCTAGAGGATGTCATTAGGTCATATGGATTGACTGAACGATGTAGCGTGGTTTCAGAACGAGCTGAGATCCTTGGCAATGATCCTGACTTTAGAGAAGCGTTTGACTTTGTTACAGCGAAGGCCTTTGGAAGGCCGGGGGTTACAGCCGAGTGTGGATCAGGACTTGTCTCGGTCGGAGGTTTCTTGGTTGTCTCTGATCCCCCCTCTGTGGATCAGCGAGACAGACGCTGGCCTGATCGTGAGCTGGCGTCGCTTGGACTACGTTACTCTGATAAATTGCAAGCACCGTTCGCTCTTAGTGTGATGACCAAGACTAGGAAGTTGAGTAAGTGTTACCCAAGAAATACTCAAAGGTTGATGAAGGAACCACTCTTCTGAGAGTCCTGGCTGTTATGTACAGATGGGATCGTTAGTTTGTAATCAAGGATCACCAATATCGTCCACAAAGGTTGCGAGATTACGCATCGGGGACTGCGATAGATAAAGATGTACAGGCCTCAGCGACTGTGTGGCCCTGCTTTGCGGCGTAGGTTCGTTGCCGGGTGTAGGGTGTTCGTAGCTTCCATCCTTGTACTGTAGAGGGTTTATTTTACTTCACGTAAATGGTTCTGCGTAGAGAGACTCCCTTGATGGCTATGGATCATTCTTGTAGAGCAAGTTAGTTGCAGGGTACCTAATCGGTTCGCGAGGCGATGATATCACTACAAGGATTAGGATCCAAAGATATTCTTGGTATGCGCCGTTAGGGATAGGTCCGTGTCAAAAGTTCGAAGTTCAGACGCTGTTCTTGTGTAAACTCGGTGTGCTTCAAGTGCGATGTCTCTGAAAGACACTAGTTCCGGTTTGATCACAGGATCGACACGATCAGCTGCTTTGGCCAGAAGAGTATGTCTCTGTTGTTTGCGATCGGTGCTGAGAGATCACTGTTATGGGAAAGACTCGTCGGGAACGTGTGAGTAGCTTCCCTGTAAGGGATTACCGTCTTGAGTGGTTGCTAAAGTTTGTTCTCTTGGCTCAGCGTTTGGCCTGCTACTGTGTCGATGGCTATGCTTTGAGCTATGTTGTTAGATGCTGCCCACTCTGCGAAGCGCAGTCTCTGATCTTTTGTTTGCAGGCGTTGAGAGTTTCACGTGAAACTTAGAGGTATCAGTAGCGTTGTGGCAACCGCATTCGCCAATAGCACCTTATATTTATCTGTTTCGCACGAAACTTAGGGGAGCTCCTACCCTATGCAAATGACACAGTGCGATACTGCATTTAAGGCGGCCTAGGACTCCTATAGTATATGTCTAAAGGATAGTGACTGCGAGGGAACACCAGTGGATTCAAAACAGACAAAAGTGGTTGCCGTCGCCAACCAAAAGGGTGGAGTTGGTAAGACTACTACTACCGTGAATCTTTCTGCGGCTCTCGCTGAGATGGGACAGAGAGTTTTAGTAATTGATCTTGATCCTCAGGGTAATGCATCGACGGGTCTTGGCATAAATTCGAGAGCAGTAGAGCTCTCGGTGTATGACGTATTGATGAAAGACGTGGGGATTGAAGATGTGACTGAGTCATCCGCAGTTAAGAATCTGTTTGTCGTACCGGCTACGATAGACCTAGCCGGGGCGGAGATCGAACTTGTATCTGTATTTAGTCGAGAGACCAAGCTGAAGCGTAGCCTAGAAGGGGTTATAGGGGAATATGATTACATATTTATCGATTGCCCGCCCTCACTTGGTCTTCTTACCATCAATGCCCTTTCCGCAGCGCAGTCGGTTATGGTGCCGATCCAGTGTGAGTACTATGCACTCGAGGGATTGTCGCAACTTTTCCGGAACGTCAAACTCGTCCAGGCGAGTCTCAATCCAGCTCTCAACGTTGACTATGTAGTTATGACCATGTATGATGCCAGAACAAAACTATCGGAGCAGGTGGTTGACGACGTCAAGAATTTTTGTGGTGATATCGTCTGCAAAACTATAATACCAAGGAGCGTCAGAATCTCCGAGGCGCCCTCATTTGGACAGCCGATAACGGTCTTTGATCCAAGCTCGCGCGGTTCTATCTCTTATCGCTCTCTTGCTGAGGAGGTTATCAAACATGGCTAGGGTTTCCGGTTTAGGGCGTGGACTTAGTTCTCTGATTCCTGTTGACGGTAATAGTGACGCAGACTCGTCTCTACAAAATATCCTGATCTCGGCTATTGTGCCTAATAGGTTTCAGCCACGACGAGTCTTTGACGAAGAATCCATTGCTTCCTTAGCGGAATCGATAGCAACGATAGGTGTCTTGCAACCGGTGCTCGTGAGAAGATTAGATGATACGAGTTACGAGCTGATCGCTGGTGAGCGTAGGCTACGTGCGGCACGGAGAGCCGGTCTAGATCGAATACCTGCTGTCGTACAGAGTGCCAAGGACCAGGAGTCCTTAGAAAGAGCAATTGTAGAGAATCTTCATCGTGCTGATCTCAACCCACTGGAAGAGGCCGGGGCATATAAACAACTCATAGACGATTTCAATCTAACCCAGGAAGAGGTAGCGAAACGTGTTGGTAAGAGTCGTGTTGCTATTACAAATACGCTTAGGATGCTACAGTTACCCCCGGCGATTCAACGGATGGTTGGAGCGGGTGAAATATCGGCGGGTCACGCCAGGGCAATCTTAGGTATCCCTGACCAGCGTAAGCAGGTTGAATTAGCGGAAGAAGTAGTAAAGTCCGATATGTCGGTCAGACAGGTGGAGGAGAGGGTTAGATTACTCAAGGAAGAGGTCCCGGAGACGACTGGCTTGCTGTCAAAAGCAAATGCTAAAACGGTTGAGAGACCATCGCAGGCCGACAAGTCTGCGGGAGTAGTGGAGTTGGAAAACCTTCTTCGAGAGCATCTCGATACTGAAGTCGTTGTAACCTTGGGTCAGGTTAGTTCATCTGGAATTCAAGGGGGAAGAATTCAGATATCCTTCGGCAGCATAGAAGACTTGGAACGAATCTTCCGTACGATTCTGCACTGATCGCTTCAAACATTAAATCTCTACTTGAAGGATGCGATAAAGGTCATTGATGGGGTTTTACACACCTGTTGATAAAGTTGTGGATAACATCGACTTCGGATCAAGGAAGTGACCTCTGTTGATGTTTGGGAATGCATAGAGGTACAGGTGTAAGTAGTGGCGGTAACAGGTTGCATTTGCTATCAGCTCTAGAAAGGGCCTGCGATTAGGAGCCGCTTGATGTGTTGCGTGATAGGGGCTTTTGAGGTAAGGGTGACGTGGCAATGGCTCCTAGGTCTTATGAGAAACAAGACAAGGCGCTTACTAAGGCAGATTTAAGGATCGACTGTCTGAGAGTTAACCAGATCCAAATTTAATTCGATCCCGTTAAGTTGAATGCATCTAGGAGTCCGACTTGGTAAGGTCGGTCTGGGGTCGGCGATTGAGTAGCTGCCCACGTCCACGGAAGTAACGCATCGAACCACTGAAAGAGTAGGAGTTAGGTTTATATCACCTGACACCTGGAAGTTCTGCTCTAACGAAGTATTGAGGTACCTCGGTCCCTAAAGCAGATGAATCACCCTTTACCTGTAAGAGCACCTACTTAATCATGTATCTCTAGTACTCAGCTCCACCTTAGCGTTTGCTCCATAAGGACTGCGCCCACTAGGTGGAAGTGTTGGAGCTTGCGATTTTGAAAGGTGCTAGAGATCGATACGTCTTTCAAGATCGTCTTCGACGATTCGTGGCTGCACTATAGACTCGCCCACAAGGTGGCCGAAGTCTGCGCCAGCTTTAGGGATCGATCTGCGAATTTGCGATGTATTCTTCATAAGTTCGTAAAGTATCCGCTTTAGTTTCAGATATCTGTTCGGAAGTAAACTCACAGGGGACATAAAGCGAGGTTGTGTGCCTAAAGTTGTGCAAATAGGCCATAGAGTCTTTGGAACTGTGTCTATCTTAGTAAGTGGTTATAGAACTGTCATTGACTTTTGATCTTTATTTAGTCCTTGACAGTGGAAGTAGAGTGTCTATCAGTTATCGAGATCCAAGTAGGCAACCGGTTCATCACAGTGTGGACATAAGCCTCCGTGTCCAATACGAGAGCAGAACAGGTTACACCAAGGACATCTCTGAAGCTCAGGTACCGCTGTTCACAACTAGG
>NZ_FQUL01000044.1 GCF_900128965.1 Ferrithrix thermotolerans DSM 19514 | reverse complement strand
CGTTTTGACTACTAAATTCGAAAGCACCTCGTACATTTTTTGTTGAGACATTCCGGTTCTGCTCTCGTATTGGACCTCAAGGCTTATGTCCACACTGTGATGAACCGGTTGCCTACTTGGATCTCGATAACTGATAGACACTCTACTTCCACTGTCAAGGACTAAATAAAGATCAAAAGTCAATGACAGTTCTATAACCACTTACTAAGATAGACACAGTTCCAAAGACTCTATGGCCTATTTGCACAACTTTAGGCACACGACCCCGCCAAGCAGAGCTCGCCGAGACAGCGACAGACGCAACCGCGCCACTCCCAACCCTCGCCGAGGTCGAGTCCCTGCGCGACCAGCTCCGGGCTGTTGCCCACCACGGGCCGGGACCTGTCAGAAAAGCGGTCGCATAGGCCTTCGTGCACAGCCTCACCGTGGAGACCCGAGATAGGATCTTGCCGAAATTCGAGATCCGGCGTGGACTTAGCATCGAGGACACCGGCGGACATGACGGAAACTCCTCCCAAGGGAGGGTGTTCGCGTCATGACACCTACGGTGGGCACTAGAGGACTCGAACCTCCGACCTCAGCCGTGTGAAGGCTGCGCTCTAACCAGCTGAGCTAAGCGCCCCTAGTATGACGTTTCTATGTTAGCCGATGCCATGTTCCTGTCCTCCCTCCTTCGCTATACAGGATCAACTTTGCGAGGTCGTTACCGACTGCGGCGGTGGAACCGAGACCGATACTGGAATTCCGTAGCTAAAGAGATCTAACTTGAAGTTAACGAGTTCAATTTGACCTGGTGCAACTTCGACTTCTAGCTTTGGGACATAGAGCTCCGAGATGTAACTATTCGGTCCCACCTCAGCTAACACCTTAACGTTTTTCTCTGGAGGAAGGTAGGAGGAATTTGGGTTCCAGTTGCGAAACGTTGCTGTGTAGATACTTTGTGTTACCCCGCCCAAGACCGTTACGCCGCTTCCCTGCACTGTGGTTGGATCTTGCAGATCGCCTAGGATCGATGTCGGATCAAACGTTCCTCCATTGGTAAACAAGATCCAGAAATTCGAAGTGAGAGAAGCGAGCATCTCCATTGAGCGTGATTCGATCCAGATCTTTCCCTTTGGCAGTTGACTCCGTTTGGATAGTGGGTCGACGTACACGTACGTACTAATAGATCTGATATTGGACTCTAACGGCGATACGCTTTGAGGAGGTGTGTAGCTACTTAGAACTCGAGCTTCATGCTGACCAAATGACGTGCCGTATACCCCGGAAAAGATAACGGTTGCTCTTTCATTAGTTGTGCTCTGTCCAGCGATCTTTAGATACACTTCGAACGATGGCGCGCCTTCTGTGTCTTTTATAGCTCTCTCAAGGCTCATAGTGGGGCTCAGGGTTGTTAGGCTTTGGGTCGATGCCGCAGCGGCTTTACCGCAGGACGAAAGTACCACAGCCGTGCTAAAGGTAACGGCAGCTTTGAGAACTTGTTCTCGTCTTGGTCGTTTCATCTAACCACCTTCCCTGCGTATTCGTATCTACTTTCAAAAAGCCTAAAGGAGTATTCGAAGGAGGCACTCCTTCGAACTCGTGAAACGCCAACAAGTACTGCTTGAAAGTCTCATTGGCTTTACTCAACTGAAGGTTACATCGAGGTGAGTGGTGAAAAAGGTACAAGCCTTCAAGTGGAAACTCCAGTCATGTAATGACTTGTCAACCACTACTTCTTGGAGCACTTCATGGTATGTGTAACCTTTTTCTAAATGCCACCTTCGAGAGGGAAGTTTATTGTCAAATAACACAACAGATCCTAAGCCCAATCTGAAGGAATGAGGTTCGGTTGGTGGCTCATAGTCTTTTAGTTCTTGCTCAATCGCCTTACTTCTAAGGCAAAATGACAGGCTGCCTGACCTGGCTTGGTGACCCTTGGAGGTGGTGTTGTGCTACACAGCTTCTTAGCAATGGGGCAATCATTTAGATAGGGACAGAGCGCTTTAGGAGTAGGGGTAGGTAGGGAGTCATTCGGAGTCACTGTCGCCCCACCTATTCTGCTTATGTATTTGCCGTTTAGGTACCCATATGCTTGCAATAGAGTTGCGCTGTATGGATGCATAGGTTCTCTAAATACCGTTTCGGTTATACCATGCTCCACTAAGTGACCTCTGTATAGGATCGCAACCTCAGAGCAGAGACGGATGACTTCGTGGAGGTTGTGTGTTACAAGTACCACCGATGCGCCACTTGAGTCGCTATACCTCTTAATCGCCTCGACGATATCTCTAGCCAAAATTGAGTCTAGGGAGCTAGTCGGCTCATCTGCTATCAAAACTCTTGGGTTAGACCACAAGGCAAGTGCAACCGCCACCCTTTGTTGTTGGCCCCCAGAGAGCTGATGTGGGTATCTATTCATGATCTCTAGCTCGTTGCCTTCAAAGCCAACTAGCCTAAGAATCTTCGCAACCCCATCGCTTGCAACTACCTTAGTCAGAGCTGCATCCGACGCCAAAGCGATCTGGCGGCCAATCTTCATCGAAGGATCCAAAGTTGCGCTAGGAGTCTGAGGCACCAGCGAGAGGGTGTTTCGTCTTAGGGAAAGTAGGTCGGAGTTCTGTAGTTCAAGGACGGATCGATCCTGCACCACTACTTTTCCTTCGGTGGTTGCGTATCTCGGAATATCTCCAAGAATGCTACGTACCGTCAAGGACTTACCCGAGCCTGACTCCCCGATGATACCTAGACGCCTACCACTTTCTAGCTCGAGGGTGATCTGACTAACAACTTCTTGACCTCCGATTCGAATCGTTAGGTCGCTGATGACAAGCGACTTTGACACTATCGCCTAGCTCTTTTTTGCTTGGAACTGAAGTGATCGGCCAGCAGGTTGAAACCAAAGATGGTTGCAGCCACAAACACTGCGGGCACAATAAGAAGTTTGGGGTCTACATTTACATAACCCTGAGCTTCCTGGATCATCTCTCCCCAGGTTGGAGTGGGAGGAGGCGTACCAAGACCCAGGTATGAAAGAGCGGCTGTTGCAAGGACAGTTAGTGAGGCTCCCAGCATTGCCTGGTTGACTATAGTGCCAATGAGGTTGGGGAGAAGGTGTCCTAGCGTGATTGAGCGTCTTGAGTAGCCGTAGGTTCTTGCAAGAGTTATGAATCCACGACCTATAATTGCCCGAGTGCGGATTCGTATGACCCTAGCCACACTTGGGATGAAAGCGATTCCAACGGATATCGCGGCGACGAAGGTGCTAGCACCGAGAACTGTAACTAAAGTGATCGCAAGTAAAAGTGCCGGAAAGCCATAGAGTGTGTCGATAACCAAGGATACGGCAAAGTCGACGACGGTGTCTTTCATCCAGGCCGACAGCGTCCCAAGGAACACTCCGAATGGCACCGACACGACAAGTGCAAGCACGCAGGACTCGATGACCGGCAGACCTCCTGCCATCACTCTGGACAAAACGTCTCTGCCGTATACGTCGGTTCCGAATGGGTGCGATAACGAGATTGGAGCGAGAGAAGGGCCCACCGAAACTTTAAGAGCAGGATAAGGGGTCCATATCAGAGCTAGAAGACTTATAGAGATGACGCAAAAAACTATTGTGAGTCCGATAACCAGGCGAACGTCTGCCGTGGACCTCTTAGCTACTTGGAGATCTGATGAGGTTGTCATAGAATCTCTTGTCGCAGTTGGGGCTGTATGTGTCTGTAAGATAAGTCAACCAATAGGTTTATGGTGGTAACGACGGTGACGGCAAGCATTACTATATCTTGCACCAAGATAAGGTCGCGATTTTCTACAGCGTTTAGCAGTAGCGTTCCTAGACCTGGAAGCCCAAAGACGTTCTCGACCACTACCGCACCTACAAGTAGTCCAGATGCTTCGAGGCCTATAACGGTCAGTAACGGTGCCGTGATATTGCGGAGACCATGATGGAGAAAGATCCAAGTGTCACGTCTGCCGCGAAGCCGAGCTGCGTCTACATATGGAGTGTTCATGACCTCCTCTATGAGATGCTTGGCGTACCTCGATATGATGGCTGCTTCGACTAGACCAAGGGAGAGCGCAGGCATGATGAGCGACTTTATTGCACCGCTAATAGAGGTGCTCCAAAATGTAAAGCCACTTGCTGGTAAAAGGGTGTATCTCACAGCAAAAATGTAGGTGAGTACAAGGCCGATAATAAAGCTGGGAGTAGATACACCGGCGTCTAAAAACAAGGTTATCCCGATGCTGATCCTAGTCTTAGAGGTTCTGTAGATAAGAAATGCCAACGGCAACGCCATTGCGATACCTAAGACCAACCCCCCAACGATCAGTGGTAAAGTGATTTGGAGCGCCTGTCGAATATCTGGTGCTACTCTGGCACCTGAGCTGTAAGAGCGTCCAAAGTTCAGTGTCAGAAGTCCGGTAACCCACGTTATGTATTGATGAAATAACGGTGCGTCGAGTCCTAGCTTTTTGTTTAACTCCGCAACCCTTTGAGGTGTTGCCTGTGTTCCAAGGATTACTTGACCTGGGGATCCAGGAAGAACGTTTATGACAAGAAAGTCAACTAAAGACGCTAGGAACAAGGTAGCTACTAGACGTAAGACAACCTTGGTAAGCGATCTTGAAGCTCTCTTTCTTATTGGAGCAGTTTTAGAGAATTTAGCGGAGTCCTTTGCTAGATGTCTGACGATGGCCATCAGAGGTTAGTCTAAAAGCCCATCGCCTTGGCCTGGGTTGAGGTGGAGCCACCTATGCCTAGGTAGGCAAGATTGAAGGACTCAGAGTAGCCCGAGTGGGGCACGCCGGTGACGTTGGAGGACGTGACGGTGATCTGAGGCAGAATATAGAGCCAGTCGTTTACCGCTGCGTTTGTGATCTTGTGAAGAACGGCCTGGTATCCTGCGATCCACTGTGCCTGAGTCGGTGCTTGGTTTGCATCACCTATCATCTTGGCTACCTCTGAAGTGCCGCGATAGTGCCAGTAGTACCCAGGAGTTGCATAGTTTCCAATGTCACGCGCTTCAGCGTGGTCGATGACGGTGGCTTGAAAGTCTCCTGACTCAAATACCTGCGATATCCAAAGGGGCCACTGAATGTTTGTGAGTTTTACATCGATACCGACAGATCCAAGTTCTGATGCTAGAAGAGGCCCCGCTAGCTGTGCGTAGGGATAGGGCGGGAGTGTAATGGTGAGAGGGAATCCATGTGGATAACCAGCTTGTTTGAGTAGTTCGCGTGCCTTTGCCGGATTGTATGGATAGGTGTTTGAAAGGTCGAGGTAGTAGGGGTCCGCAGGCACAGAGTCACTACCAAGGGGTGTTCCGTAACCTCCAGAGGCGACGTCGATGATTGCCTTTTTATCGGTAGCATAGGCGATTGCTTGTCTTACCATAACGTTGGATAAAGGCCCGTAACTGTTATTCAGCGTTAGCTGCACCTTGCCGTTGGTGGGTCCAGTAATCACGCGATACTTGGGAGAGTCTTTAAACACTGACACCTCTGACGGCGTTCCAAGGTTGTCGATTACCTGTATCTGACCTGACTCTAGTGCAGCGTCTTCCGTATTTGGATTGCTGAAGTAGTGAAAAATCACCTGCTTTGCTCTTGCCGGTGAACCGTAGTACAGAGAATTTCTTGAGAGGGTTATAGAGTAGTTGTTCACCTCCGAGGTGACTTTGTATGGACCGGTACCTATCGGGTCTGTTCCTAAAGTACTTACTGTTCTAGGGTCGATGATGACGCCGTTTGAGTACGCTGCAAGGTCAAACAGCCACTCCCAAGACGGCTTTGTTAGAGTTACCTTTACTTGGTATGGACTAGTCTCTACAACAGATGATACGTCGAAAAGCTTTCCATAGGGATACGTTGACCCTGGCGCAAATACTCTGTCCATCGAGTAGACCACGTCTTTTGACGTCAGAGGATCACCATTTGAAAACTTTACTCCTTTTCGAATATTGAAGGTGTAGACAGAGTTTCCGTTGCTCACCGTCCAGCTTGTTGCCAGAACGGGAACGATCTTACCCTTTGGATCTAACTCCACAAGATGCTGTAAGACGTTGTAGTCGACTACCTCGTCTATGGCTGCAGATGCGTTAGCGGTGGGATCAAGTGTCACCGGAAAGACCTCGGAGCCGATCGTTACAGTGGCATTGCTCTGGAGTTTTCCAATCACGGCGGAGGTTGACTCCGTCTTGGAGCTAGAGGAACTATGTGATATCGAGTAGATACCTGCCACGATAAGAGCCAGGATCCCCAAGATCATGACTGCGCTCTGCTTTTTCTTGTCCTTTGACTGCATCAATCCCCCTACGACATCCTTGTTTAGGTAAATGTTATAAAAAACAGTAACATTGCAGGTTACCTAGGTTAGTTTTCTCAGGTTTAGGTGTCATGAGAACTAGGTCACACTTTTTAACCGGATGCACTATAAATGCTCTCAGTAACACAGACCGATCGCTTTAGAGGGTCAGAGGCGGGTTGAATTCGGTGATCCAATTACTCACGGAGGTGTGCTTTGATCCTCGAAAGGTGATTAGGCATCTCTGGTGGTCGTTCTATCGATAGGGCTTTCGTCGTTAGTGGCTCCGCTGGTTGGGCGAAACCTATCTTGGCGGTGAGTGTCGATAGCGCTATGCGTGATTTTTTGCGATATCCCGTCTATGAGCCTTACCGTAGGGGTGCGTAACAGACGTTTATAGGTGGGCGAGGTTGCTAGAGTTATGACATGTCATCGTACAGATCGTCTGACTGGGAAGTGGTGGGATGCGGCCCTACGAATACCTTGTTAGACGTTGGCAACCTAAAGGTAGGTCACTACCACCGAAGCGATGAACCCTACCTTACCGGCTGCACCGTAACCATATTTGACGTACCTGCCCGAGCTGCCGTGGAGGTCGGCGGCTTTGCGCCAGGAACCCGAGAGACCGATGCATTGGCACCGAACGCACTTGTTGAAGAAATAGACGCAGTACTCTTTACCGGCAGCAGTGCATATGGTCTTGATGCTGCAGGCGGTGTTATGAAGTTCTTGCAGCTGAAGGGAAAGGGCTTTAGGGTCGGTGTACAAGATGACGCCGTTGTCCCCATTGTCCCAACTGCAACCATCTTTGATCTGGGGCGAGGCGGTTCCTTTGTGGCTCACTGTGACTTTGACTTTGGTGTTCGAGCTTGCGAGACTGCATCATCTGAGGTGGTCGCTTTAGGTAGAGTTGGCGCTGGCACAGGTGCGATGTCAGGAGGTGTAAAAGGTGGTGTTGGATCTGCTTCTGCAACGCTTGCAAACGGAGCGATGGTAGGGGCAATATGTGTAGTGAACTCTAGAGGGAGCGTATTTCGGCGCGACTCTACTTCGCTGTATGCGAAAGACCTAGAGATGGATGAAGAGTTTCAAAGATACACAATATCAGAGTCGACCTTTGATGCTGACCGCCGGGTCTCTGGGTCGTCTGCGTTCAATACAACGTTGGCACTTCTATGCACAGATGTCGATCTGTCGAGGTCCGAACTGAAGAACATGGCAAGGATAGCTCATGATGGACTAGCCAGGGCGATTCGCCCGATTCATACCTACTTCGACGGTGATACAGTATTTGCGGCCTCGGTGGGAGGTAGAAGTTTTGGGCTGGATGAGGCTGACAGGGTTCACCGCCTTGAGGCTCTGAGTCAACTTTTCGAGGTTGCATCAGACACGCTCTCAAGAGCCATCGTGCATGGAGTCCTAAGTGCCAACAGCGGCTAGGAGGGTGTGCACAGGTTGGAGGATTGAAGGTCATGATCGATCTGTAACGTAGTTAGGTACTTTGAGCACCAGGTGCCCACGCTCTGAGCGGCGAGGGGTCTGGCGATGAGGTAACCTTGCGCTAGGTCACAACCCATCTCAGAGAGGAAATTTAGCTGTTCAGGTAGCTCGACACCTTCCGCCACGGCGAGAACACCTAAGGAGTGGGCTATATCAACTTGAGTTTTGACCAGGACTCTTGATCTTTTGGATCCTTGAACCCTTTCAATGAAAGACTTGTCTATCTTTAGTTCTGCTAACGATATTGTGCGTAGTTGCATAAGTGATGTGAACCCAGTGCCAAAGTCGTCCATAGAAAAAACGGCTCCAAGATCTCCCAGTTCTCTTACTGCACTAAGAAGGTTCTTTGAGGTGGTTAGTTCTACTGACTCAGTAATTTCAAAGATAATACCGTCTAACGGACGGCTTGTATACAGCAGGTGGGCGACGGGGTCGAGCCACTTCGTAGAAGATAAAGTCGATGGCGAGATATTTACAGCTATCGTTACTTCGGGATTATCTACCCTGAGTGCGGCAAGCATCTTTTTCGCCTCTATTAATACCTTGCGGGTTAGTTCGTCTATCAGGCCTAAAGACTCAAGTATCTCGATGATCCTTTGGGTTGGGGCGGGTGACTCGCTGTTCAAAGGCATCCTTAGGAGGGCTTCGAAAGATGTGATGGCTCTATCTAATATACGCATCTTTGGCTGGAAGTGAAGTTCGAACCGGTTAGAGCTGAGAGCAGATACTACTCGCTCGACCTCTGACATACTCTCTGCTGGCGGAATCGGAGTGGCCCTTCGAGATGAACGATGAGATGTATTTTTAGACTTTAGATTATCGAGGAGAGCTTTCGAGAGGTTCTGTTTTGGTGTCAGTGTGAGATCGCAGCGTGTAAGTGAGGCGCTGTACCCTATCGAAAACTCTATCGAATCTATCTCGGTCTCAAATCGTCGGGCATTCGACAAGGCCCTTAGAACGTCCTTGCAAAATGCGAACGAGACGCGAGGTAACCAGCAGGCTAGCTGCGACTGACCAACCCTAAAGACCTCATGGTTCGCCGAAACCTTCAATAAAAGCTGTGCGAGTTGCTCCAGTATCTTTTCAAAGATATCGAACCCGAAGTCCTGCTGAATCTTATCGGCATCGTGAAGGGTCACAATGATAAGGTGCGATTTACAGAGCCCCTTGGGAGCGAACAACATAGTCTCATCCATGACGTCGTAGAGGGCTCTCGCAACACGAAGCTTCGTGGTTGGATCGGTCTCTCCCAGTCTCTTTTGGAGTCTTGCGGTTACAAAGCGCCTCTGTGCGTTCAGGTAGAGATAGGCTGCTCTAGAGATCTGAGCCATAGTCTCTTGGGCAAAATGACCTCTTTGATGAATCAAGAAGGCAGAAACCTGCTCCCTATTTGATCCTAGTTCGGGATCCCTGGGTACGACCAAAACCGAGATCTCTGTAGTAGGAGGGTTCTGTTTGTTGCTAGACGTAGATGTGTGAAAGTGCCCAAGTGAGAGTCGCCTTATCGAGCTTTTGATAATCTCTAAGGAGCCAGGGGAGAGCGTTAGAGAGTCTTTTCCTCCAGCAACGCCATTGCGTTCCCCTGGGCCTAAAGAGACTAGTTCAGTGCTGAGATCCGGTGAGACAGACTGAACGACCGTTAGAAACCCGTCGTCTAGCTCCTCTTGGCTTACAGCCGTTGCACACAGGTTGGCGAAACTTAGTTGAATCTCAGACTGTGATATAGCGGCTGTAAGGTTGGAATGTAGTCTATGTTCCTCGGTGGTGTCTAAGACGACTCCCCGCAGGGGAAGAGGCTTATTAGCGTCACTAAATGATGCCCATATCGTGAGGTTACGGTCTTTGTAAGAAAGGGTTGTCTCGTGGGGAGAAGCGTCCCTTCTCTTTTGATCAGGATTCGGAGACTCACTGAGACTCATTAATCTATACACCTCGTCGAGGTCGACCTCTTTGGATAGAGCTCCAAAGTGACGTCTTTTGTTGATTGAACGCTCTATGGTCAGTCCTATGTGAGCCCAATCTGCTCCTTCGAGAATCAGGCTGGTGATGTGGTCGTGTCTGTGCTTCAAAGTGGTCAAAAGAGAGGTGTCGGCGACTGTAATGACCATCAGTTCTTTGTTCGGCAGATTCCGATCCATCACCTTCTTTACGCTGAAGCGTAGAGATCTAACCTTGCCTTTCTCTTCCCACCAGGTCTTTACTAGCTCCAAGGGCTTATTCGTGTTGTTCTCTTTGGAGTCTTGAGTCAAATCAAGTAGCTTTAGGCTTCTGCACATGGGCTCGGGAATCATATCGTAAAGATGGGCTGTTGGATGGTGTCCGTTAAGTTGTTGCGCGAACTGATTAGTAAGTATGACATCTCCCAGTTCGTCGACGATCACAAGGGCGATTGATGCGTAATCTAGGTGAGTAAGCATAGCTTCTGTTGATCTATCGGATAGATATATGGTCGGTGAAACGGGGGTAACTAAAGTCGAAATCCCGAGTGAAGCGATGTAGCACAGCTCCTTGATGACCGAAAGTGTGTGTCCATCAAAGTACTTTTGGTGCGATGAGCTGAGAGCTACGGATATCTCAAGGCCCTTTTCGTTGTAGACAGAGCCGTGAAACACTGCCTCATTGTTGGCTTGATCGTGTAGCTCTTTGTTGTTTCCATCTTGGCAATCCCTAGAATCGACGAACCACCTTAGCTTTTCTAACGAGCTGTGGGGCTCAGAATCCCAGAGGCAATGAACTTTCATCGAAGAGTTGCAGCTGCAGTCCCCGACGCTGTATCTAAGGGTCGATGAATCAGGAGAAATACCTCTTACGGCGATACATGCTCCTGAGACGTCAGCGATCCCTTTGTACAACAACCTGCATAAGGACTCAGATAGGGCGAGCAAGTCACTGCTATCGACTATCGCCTTGCATAGATCAGAGATCAAATCGTAGCGTTGTTGCTCTGAGACTGTCACCTCGTAAACTCCCCCGACAATATACGCTATCGCACATCATGACCGTGAATGTGAAATGGGCTGGTTTTTGAACAGCCAACGATCGATTGCTATCGGTGCGCTTTGCTCCCTTCGCCTACGGCGACAAAGCTACGATCCTCTATCGATGCTAAAACTGTGTCCTTAGGACCTGTCATCGACGGAAATCGTGTCTAACTGTAGCGTAGGCACGTGAGAGACAGGCGCTGCAGCTTGAACATTGCAGTAGGTAGGCTGCCCTTATAGACCAAGGTTGTGAGAGATTATTGAGTCCCCCGACAAGTCCATTGTCACTTAGAGGTTTAGGTGGATTGTTTCTGCACTATCGTATGGGTTGTGAAACGAGCGAGTATCCCCAGAGATGTTAAGTGGTGGAATCCTTCCAGAAACGTTGAGGGCAAGCGTGTTACCTTTTGGGGACAGTTCGTTATAGCTTCCGTCTATTACGTGTTGTACACGTTGGTGGGGGACTACGCAAAGGCGTCTTACTCGCACGCGCTAGCGGACACCTTGGACGAGATAAAGATCGAAAAGGCTTTAGGTGTCTTCGTGGAACAACCTATTCAAGTGTTCTTTTTGCACTACAGGTACGTGATCAAGGCGGCAAATCTCTACTACGTGACGGTCCACTTCGTGCTTCCTGTCATCGTGCTAGTCCTTCTCTTCAAGCGGGACGCTCGACGATTTCTTATGTATCGAAATATCTTTGCAGTTTTGACTGCGATCGGGTTCCTCATTTACCTGGTATTTCCAGCGGCACCACCTAGACTTCTTCCACATTCGTTTCACTTTATCGAGACCCAGTCGCGCTACGGCGGAGCTGGTGCTCTCGATGGCTATCTAATGAAAGAGGCTGGAGATCCATATGGCGCTATGCCAAGCCTCCATTTTGCGTGGGCTCTGTGGTGCTCGGTGGCGGCTTATCGTGTCGCTAAGTCCGCTTTGTTCAAGGCCTTCCTGATCGCACACCCGATGATTACGATATTTGTAGTAACTGTGACTGCGAACCATCTCTTTATCGATGTAGCAGCTGGCGCCTTAGTTGTTGTGTTGTCTCAGTTTCTATGTGGTGATTTTGGTCCACTTCGACGTAGTTGGTGGCCGAAGACAAGTGTTTCTAGAGCTGATTCAAGGGGCTCTGTGGTGTTGGTGGAGGGTGTGGGCTAAAGCTTTAGACGTAGAAGGAAACCGCCATGTCCTAAAACTCATGGTTCGATCCGCTTGGATTCAAAGAGTCGTTTGCAAGACAGATTCAAGCGTTGCCCCACCTCGTCCTGTAACGGTACTTCGGCACTTTGTGGCTGTAAGCGTGCGATATAGGTCCTCAGTTGCCTTTAGCTTTGTTGGTGCGACGCCTTTTTTGGGGTTAGGTGCGGTGAGAGGTTAGATAATCGGTTTTGGCCCAGTACAGCCGTTGGCGCCTATGCTTTGACTAAGTGGACAGGTCTTTGATGCTTGAGCGATTTCTCGAAGTGTTCTCAAATTCTAAGGTCGTGGCAGTCTGCGGTGCTGGACTCTCGACCGCATCGGGAATTCCGGACTACCGAGGAGAAAACGGCGTCTGGGTCAAAGATCCCCGTGCCTTGGCCGGGGCTCACATAAAGAATTACTTAGCCGACGTCGAGATTCGAAAAAACGCTTGGCGGGATCGCCTTAGCTCTCCCTATAGGGGCGCTCGACCAAACATCGCACACTATGCCCTTGATGTTCTTGTGCAACAGGGCCTGTTGGACTTGATCGTCACGCAGAACGTCGATGGACTTCAGAGGATGGCTGGAACCGCCTCCAAAAAGATTGTTGAGATACACGGTAACATCAACTCCAGCCTTTGTCTTAGTTGTGGTCACACAGAACCAATGGAAAACACCCTTATACGAGTCGAGGAAGGTGAGGAAGATCCAAGGTGTCTTATCGAAGTCGACGGCTCGATATGTGGAGGTGTGATTAAGTCCACCGCAATAAGTTTTGGTCAAAAGATAGATCCTGAACTTATTCGGAACGTGCAGTACTCATTGGAACGGTGCGATCTAATACTGGTCTTGGGATCCTCACTAACCGTAAACCCAGTGGCCTCTATCGTCGTTAAATGGGTGAGAATGGGTAAGGAGCTGGGAATTGTGAATCTTCAACCAACCCGATATGACCATCTGGCACAATATCTGTTCCACGAAGACGTGGGAGAGATACTTTGTTTGTTAGCGGACACCTTGGTCGAATTTCCCAAGGTTAGATCGCATTGAATGGGTGATACGCGATCAGATGGACTCCGAAATCACTATCGTCCCTGTTATTTTCGTTAACTGAAGGTACGTGTTCTTAGTGGGAGCGGGTGAGGTTATATTGGTGCTTAGGTAACGGTTTCCTTTTGCTTTACAAAAGATTCGTAGTAATGCGCTTTGGTTATTACAGGTCGACTCGTTGATGGTATCTTTGTGATGCTTGCGAGGGCTTGCTCATAAATATCTCTAATTCGAGCTTAACTTTGGTAACACTTGATTCGAAAACATCTCTGTCCAAACATGTGACGAGGTGTAAGGTGGAAAGTGATGTTGCCGTTGCCCGGCTGTTGAACAACTATGCGGAGATCGCTGATCGACCTATTGCTTTACTATCCAAAGACCGGATCTGGTGGGTAAATGAAAGCCTCTGTAAGCTGGTTGCACAAGCAGCGTCTGGACTTTTGGGTTCCGATATTTCCCGTCTATTTTCCGCCCCCTTGGTTCTTAGTGAGCGTCGTTCGATGGTCTCGGCCAATCACCTTAGACACGCTACTGGTGTGGAGGTTCAATGCGAGGTCCGTACATTGCCGTTAAGCGGTGCCGTATGGGCGGTTGAAGTTACGGTAAGGTCGTTTTACGATCAAAGTGGCGAACTCGAGGTCTTCAAGCAGAGGTTCTGGACACTGGCTGATCAGGTCCCGGTCGGTATATTCATCTCAGAGGTAGGGCTAAGGCTTCAGTACGTAAATGATCATTTAGCTGAGATATTTGAGAGTAGCGTTGAGACCCTCGTTGGCATGGGATGGCTACATAGGTTCTTAGAGGCTGACAGGGCAGCGGTAGAGGAGACAGCGATCGCTGCCCTGTCAGGTAAGAAAGGCTCCGTTACCGCTCAGATCCAAGTTCCTTCAGGAAAGAGAAAACGTGTTCACATACAGTTTGCTCATGTTTCTTCCTCTGATGACGCCGCCGGCTTTGTCGGCACTGTAGAGGATGTGACTGATCGGCTTGCTCATGAACAGAGGCTGACGCACGCTGCGACGCATGACCCCCTTACCCAGCTCCCAAACCGTGCTGCGCTCGAGGTAGATCTACACGCCATAGTTCATGCTGTTCGTGAAGGATCTATGCAAGGGGTCCTGGTAGCGTTCTGCGACATAGATCACTTCAAGTCGGTGAACGATAACTTTGGTCACCTAGTTGGGGATCAGCTTCTTGTTGAAGTATCGAGACGACTTCAAAGCGCTTGCCGTGGTGGGGATCAAGCGTATCGATTCGCTGGGGACGAGTTTGTGCTGGTATTTCCAGACGTAGTATCGGATCACGACGCAATGGAGATAATGCACAGGCTCGAAAAGGTGATGATGCCTAGTGTTTTCCTGGACTACCTTGAGATAAAGCTCTCTGCGAGCTTTGGCTATGCCATTGGAATGGGGGCGCATCTGACGCTGGAGGATCTCCTCCAGCGAGCAGACGCTGCGATGTATGAAAGAAAGTCTTCCAGGGAAGTTTTGGCAGATCGGTCAGAGGCACGATACTTTGGGACAGCAGGATGAGTTCTAAGACACTTTCGTTGAAAGAGTTTGATGAGCTAGGTGGTCGTAAAGAGGTTGCGACTCTTCTTCTCCAGATGATTGGAGATGAGGACCTTGGTGCTATGGACCTGGCGAAGGTTGCAGGTGGGGATCCTATCCTTAGCGCAAAGGTGATGCGGATGGCGAACTCTGCATACTATGGCCTAAGCGGTGTGGTCAAGGATCTACAGTTTGCGATCTCTGTCATAGGCCTTTTAGCACTAAGATCGGTAACGGTATCAGCGATGATAGATCAGCTTGTCCCGATATCTAAAGACGTGTGGCGCAGATTCCTCGGAGCGGCCGGCCTTGCGGCTGAGCTCTCAAGCTATTTCGATGCCGATCAGGGCGAATCGATATGTGCGGGAATGGTAATGGATTTGGGCGAACTTGTACTTGCACACCATGATCTTAGGGGATACTCTCTTTTACACAGGGAGATATCCAAGGTCCCCATCTATCTTCGAGGTCAGCTTGCTGCGATTCGTGAGGAACAGATATACGGCAAAAGCCACATGGATCTCTCCGCTGAACTTCTTTCGATGTGGCAGTTTCCTGATGAGATAGTGGATTCAGTGAGATATCATCATAAGCTACGGGAGAACGACACTCCACTTTCCCGATGCTTATATAGTACAGCCTCCGTAATGCCGTATCTCATGGAGTCGAAGATTGAGATCGAGCATGACCTTGAGCTCCCTGAGGAGGTCATGTACGCAAATTGGGTTGAGATTCGGGACCGAATGAATCGGTTCGTAGAAGATACTTTGCCGAGCTTTTGACACATGTAGACGGTTAGGCGCCATTAGCTTAGTTACTGTTATGAACGGCGCAGAACTTATCGTAAAGACACTGGGAGATCTGGATGTAGACCTCTGTGTAACGAATCCAGGTACCACAGAACTTCCTCTTGTAGATGCATTGTGTAAAACAGGCTCGATCGTGCGTGTTGTGCTTGTGCTCCAAGAGGGAGTTGCCACCGGCGCTGCGGATGGATACTTTAGAGTAGGGGGTCGAGTGGGATGTGTGCTTTTGCACCTAGGGCCAGGACTCATGAACGGGGCATCGTTTCTGCACGACGCTCGACGAGCCCGAACGCCGGTTCTAGTGTTGGTGGGACAGCACCTGCTGTCTCACCTTAGCTTTGACCCTCCTTTAGCGTCGGACATAGAGGCGGTTGCCCGCTCTGTCGCCGTGCATTACAAAGAGATTAAATCTGTGGATGACGTTGTCCCTGACATCTCTGAAGCCTTGGAGATGGCTGTCACTAGAGGCGGTCCTTCTATTCTCTCTGTTCCTCAGGACGTCCAACTCGCTATGGTTCCAGAGCGTTTAGCTACGATGCAAAGTACTGAAGAACATAGGTCATCTGTGGCGTCGAGGGACATTGACGTGAAAGGGCTGGCGTCGATCATATCCGTGGGAGGGCCTGTCACCTTCTTTGTTGGTGGAAGATCGCTCGATCCCGATGTTCTAGCGGCGCTCGATGTCCTAAGTAGACGATTCTCTGTGACGGTGCTGATCGAGACTTTTCCTTCCAAGATGAGGCTCGGGCGTACCTACCCTTTTTTTGAGAAGTTACCGTACTTTCCCCAAGCAGCCAAGAAGTTGTTGCCCAGTAGTGGACACTTTGTACTGTATGGGGCTTTGGATCCCGTGAGCTTCTTTGCCTACGATGGAACAAGGTCAAGACTGTTAGATGATGCCGTTAGGGTTCATAGTGCCGTGGACCCCATGGAGGACGGTAAAGGCTTTGCTAGTCAACTGTTGAGTCTCCTCGGTAGCGATGGCGTGGAACAGATAGAGACTGTTCGAACTGAAGGGTTTTCTGAAACCTTGGGTGGAGCGATCGCCAGTGTCGTAGGGAACGGAGACGTCTTGGTGGATGAAGGTAGAACGGGAGTTCCAGATCTTTTTGTGGAACTTTCCAAGGCCGAGCCTCATCTCTACCTAGGGCACAATGGAGGTGCGATCGGCGAAGGGATGCCACTTGCGCTAGGGGCAGCTTTGGCATCCCCGGACTCGACGGTCTGGGCGATTCAAGCCGACGGTGGCGGGATGTATTCGCCTCAAGCTCTATGGACGATGGCGAGGGAAAATCTGCCGATAAAGGTGGTGGTGATATCGAATAGAAGCTATCGAATCTTGGAGATAGAGATGCGTAACGCCAAGATGGAGCAGAACGACGAAAGTAGACGACTCACCTCCCTGACCGATCCATCCATCGACTGGAGACTTTTGGCTCGTTCAATGGGAGTAACAGCACAACTCTGCACCACAACAGATGACCTAAAGCGTGCCTTAGATACTGCTCGAGACACTGAGGGACCTTATCTTGTTGAGGTAACGCTTTAGAGTTGGGAAGCTTTACACCTCGGGGCGCTATAGGGCAACTATGTCTGCGGCTAGGTGTGAAGATGCCCCTCTTTGATGTCACCTATGCCCATCTATGTTCGGTTACCTTGCCGTCTTCGATAAAGACTGTGTGTTCAGCTCTACCTTCGCTCGAGAAGACCGTATAGGCTCCACTCCTCAGGGAAGGAAATACACCGGCGTAAATAACATCGGTGCCAACTGATCGGGGAAGAATGTATACGTGTGTACGTTCATTACCCTTGCCCAGAGGACATATCTCAACCTCGAGATATGCCCTCTCTGGGGACGAATGAATTACAAGTGCGCCAAATCCCGACCCGACATCGACTACTGTTGCTCCGGTTGGCTCGAGAGAGGGTTGTTCGCCTTGAACTAGTGACCCTGAGATGTCTCTGTCTGAATGTATCATATTCTCGGGTTCCCTTATCTTTGTCGGGTCTCAATCTGTCTTTAGGGGTTACCCAGCACCGGCTGAGGCGTGCTTCCTGGATTGTCAAAACCGTCCCACGGTGTGCCTAGGTAGGGGAAGTTTGACATGTAAGTCTCACCTATCGTTCCCAGTTGTGACACCGAGGTGCTGGAAGGGTTTACGATATCGTATATCTCGCCGGCAGCTGCATCTGGTGTGTAGCTGGGGTTGACCAACGGATAAGTTACCCCGGCGATGGCCCGGAGCTCTATGGTGGTGACGTCGTCGAAGACCCGTCTGCCGTTGGGGAATCCCGCTAAGTCCCCACCTAGAATCCCGTAGATGGAGGGGTTTGAGGCTGGTGGTATTGCCATGTTTAGCCGCAGCATATCCGCATACTTTGGACCCGTATAATTCTGAAAATTCGGAATGACTCCTTGGGGAAGTCCGGTAAGCAGTATCGCCACAAGGTCGGCCCTGGGTCCTTTAATCGAGGCGAGGTTGGGAAATACCCCCGGGTAAAGCACGGGGAGCAGTCCTTGGAGCTCCGGTGTTTGAACGTAGGATAGGAACTGAGAGTCGCTTGAAGGAGGAAGTGAGTTCCACTCATCTTTCATTCCAACAGGTACGATGACCTCGTTAAAGAGTGGGTTCCCCAGCCTCGACACCTGCACCTCAGGTCCTACGTTTACATCCTGGCCGCCTTGCGCGTTCCACATTCTCACCTTTTGCCGACTAGCCGAGGTCCATATACCTATAGTGGCGTTCGGATCGTCTACGCCAGTAGGCATAGAGCCGTTGGCTGTCAACATGGAGATAGGTACCTGAATAGCAATCGTATGGACGTTTAGACCGGCCGTTGCATTGACACCCGCTGCGGCGGCCGACGGTATCAACTGTAGCTCCTGAAATGGCCTGAGATCCCCAAGATCAAAGATCGAACCTAGGTCTACATAAAAACCTTCGGCGCGCTGTCCTGCGAATACCTTCTCTCCAGTTGGAAGAGACTGTACTGCTTGTTGGGCTAGAGGTGCATATGAAGGGATGGATCTTGGTCCCACATTGCATGGAGGGCATGGCAGATTCTCTGCGAGCATTGTGTAACCGCCGCTTTGTCTGTCGTAACGTCCGACTGAGTAGAACTGCTTTCTGTTCCAGTTAGGACTATCGATTGAGGTTATCTGACCTGTGTTGTACAAAAAGGTATTTGGATTCTCATATACCGTCTTGAATCTAAAGCGGTAGCTGATGTCGGTCTCTGGTGAGTTCGAGTTGGATATGTTAATCGAGTAGAGAACGTCGTCTCCAAACTCATAGAAGTTGGGTCCACCTGAGGGGAGCTGGAGTGGGACGTAGTTGGCGATGATGGTAACTGTATCTGGACTATCAGGACTGACGAAGGCGTATAGATCTGTAGAGTCCGCAACGGCGTCTTTTGAGATCTCGGGTGCTTCACGATGCGATGACATTTATTAATCTTTCTCCTTATATTCGGCTAGATCGACGCCAGTAACTGGGCAACTAGGGATGGGTTTGTGTGAACAACTTCTTTATCGCCAAAGTAGAAGTGAATTTCACCTGTACTTTTGTCGGCTATGTGTATGACCACTGGGTCGGAGCCTTTGAGTGCTTCCTGAACGGCACCGTTTGACGTGGGCTTATTGTCTATATTCGATAGGACCTTTGTGCCTGAGAATGGTACAACTAACATTGCACCAGCCGCTGCTACGCCGATCGATCCCTTTTGGATAAAATCACGTCTCGATAACTTTGCCACTTATCTCCCCTTTCTAAATCCTGCATTTGCAGATAGAGCAAGTATACGGATTTCTACTGGCTCTAAAGAAGATACGGATCATTGATCTATATGAGATTAAGGTTTGTGGAAATCTAACTCTTCGGCAGTAGCGTCCACCCAAGTGGTGTATTGACTATCGAGAGTTTCGGCATGAAATTTAGCCTTGCGTGAGTAGTGGCCACTGTGTGATCCATGCAGATCTAAATGTCCGTTGACATCGAAGAATATAATCTCTTTGCCCTTTTGTTCTCTCGTTTCTCTCATAGCTATATCCTCCTTGATTTATTGGGAGAGTGGTGTTCTGCTTTGTGAGTAGTTTTCAGCAGTCGGAACCTCTATTTAGATGAATGCCTGTGGTCTAAAGCCCCATAGAGTCCAAAGGCTAGAACAAGAGCGGTCGGCTCATAAAGTACATGGACCGAAGATAGGGCGACGTTCAGTTTGGTAGGGTCGAACCAGAGCGCCCTGCCAACGTTTCCGTTGGTGGGTTTCTCTGGTCCGCCCTCCGAACCGGACGTGCGACTTCCACCGCATCCGGCTCTCCCCGAACCCATGCCATCTCGCTACGATGCCTTCTCTTCTATCCTCGCCCACGGTGAAGGGATTGCCGCACCACGATAGCGGTAACGGGTCACTTTGACTGCACCGCAGTTAAAGAGTACTTCACCGTCTTGCTCTGGCATCCAGGCGTTGGCCAGGTAATGCCGTCGCAACCACCTCCAGTTC
>NZ_FQUL01000043.1 GCF_900128965.1 Ferrithrix thermotolerans DSM 19514 | reverse complement strand
CAGCCCATCTGTTCATCTCCGTCCTTGCCTATCATCTGCTTTCAGCCATTGAGCTGACGTTACGCACCCAAGGTGACAAACGAAGCTGGCAAACCATCAAGGAACAGGTCGCTTCTCACGTGAGGAGCACCCTCGTGCTCACCAACGACCAAGGAGTGGTGACCCACCTTCGCGTCTCCTTTGTCCCAGAGCCAACACATCGTGAGATCTACGCCCTCTTGGGTGTCAGAGATCCCTTAAAGAGAATCAAGACCACTGCGGCCCATTTGTAGTGTCCAAGCCAACCCCTACTAGCCCATCTACCTGGATAGATGTGGGGTTGTTGCGAAAGTTGGGCTAAGGCGTTTCATAAACGTGTTCTTGGCCGATGAGGACATAAGGTTTTTGGATGGCCTCAATACCAAAGTTACTGACGGCCAGGTTGTATCTATAGTTCCAGCGGTTGCTGGGGGCTAGCTTTGCAGTAACACTTACCTACCTCCGTCGAAGTAGTTTTGGTAGGTCTTCCTTCTCGGGTACGTAAAATTTTCCTTGCAAGGACCATGGATATTAGTCAGAGTGTACGGATCTCGCTAAATTTATGGTAGATTCATTAGCACTCAGATAGTGAGAGTGCTAACAGAACCCAATGGAGGGAACTGACAGATGTCTAAGCTTATTGCATTCGACGTAGAGGCGCGAAAAGCGCTAGAGTCGGGAATGAATCAACTTGCTGACGCAGTAAGGGTTACACTTGGCCCCAAAGGCCGAAACGTCGTGTTGGAGAAGAAGTGGGGTGCCCCAACGATTACCAACGACGGTGTCTCGATAGCCAAGGAGATCGAGCTTGAAGATCCTTATGAAAGGGTTGGAGCAGAGCTCGTCAAGGAAGTAGCCAAGAAAACCGACGATGTGGCAGGAGACGGCACTACAACGGCGACAGTATTGGCGTGGTCGATGGTTCGGGAAGGTCTGCGCAACGTGGCAGCGGGAGCCAATCCTATGTCCTTGAAAAGGGGAATAGAGTTAGCAGTCGAGGCTGCAGTATCTTCTCTCAAGATGATAGCAAAAGAGATCGAGTCGGAAGAGCAGATTGCTCAGGTGGCCGCTATCTCCGCTGCGGACGAAGAGATTGGAGCATTAATCTCCGAGGCCATACAAAAAGTAGGCAAAGATGGCGTTATAACCGTTGAAGAGTCTCAGGCCTTCGGGATGGAGATGGATCTAGTTGAGGGAATGAGGTTTGACAAAGGGTATATTTCTCCTTACTTTGCTACTGATCCCGAGGCTATGACTGCGGTTCTTGAGGATCCATACATCTTGTTGGTCGGTTCAAAGATCTCTACAGTTAGGGATCTTGTGCCAGTGCTCGAGAAGGTAATGCAAAGTGGTAAGGGTCTTTTGATCATAGCGGAGGACGTTGAGGCAGAGGCTCTTGCCACCTTAGTGGTCAATAAAATCCGGGGCACCTTCAAGTCTGTGGCGGTCAAAGCTCCTGGATTCGGTGAGCGCAGAAAGGCCATGCTTCAAGACATAGCAATCTTGACGGGAGGTCAGGTTATAACCGAAGAGGTCGGTCTGAAGCTCGAAAATACTACCCTTGACCTTTTGGGGCGTGCCAGAAGAGTGGAAGTCTCAAAGGATGAGACGACGATTATTGAAGGGGCTGGTTCGGAGGCTGATATCAGGGGCAGAGTAGCACAGATAAAGGCTGAGATCGAAAATACTGACTCAGACTACGACAGAGAGAAGTTACAGGAAAGGCTAGCTAAGCTCTCTGGTGGTGTCGCCATATTGAAGGTGGGTGCTGCAACTGAGGTCGAGTTGAAAGAGAAGAAGCATCGTATTGAAGATGCAGTCTCCACAACAAAGGCTGCCATCGAAGAAGGAGTGGTTCCCGGTGGTGGAGTTGCTCTACTTCGTTCCCAGAGCGCTGTTTTAGAGGTCGCCCAAAAGTTGCAGGGTGATGAGGCCACCGGAGCTCGGATTATCGCTAAGGCCTTGGAAGAACCCATCAAGCAGATCTCTGTCAACGCGGGTCTTGAAGGAGGAGTTGTTGTCGAGAAAGTCAAGTCTCTATCGAACCCAGCGGAAGGTCTAAATGCGGCCACGGGTGTCTACGAAAACCTTTTCGACGCTGGTGTCATCGATGCAGTCAAGGTGACGAGGTCAGCGTTACAGAATGCAGCGTCGATAGCTGCACTCTTTCTGACAACCGAGGCGATAGTGGTAGACAAACCTGAAGAGTCCGCTCCTGCCATGCCTCCGGGCGGAATGGAAGACTTCTAACAGGGCTGGTTCAGGCGCCTCGAAGCCTGATAAGAACAAGTGTGTTTTATTCGTAGCACGTTCTAAACTTTTAGAGGGATACATCGCTTGTGGTGTATCCCTCTAGTCTTTTGCAAAGGGCGTGTGGTTGATCATATGAATTATTTGTCAGCCGATATTTATCTTCCTCCCAGACTCATGTGCAAGAGTAGTGTGATAATAGTCAGCGTGTCATCTTGCACTTTAGAGCAGGTTCGTAAGTGGCGTTAGGACTTGACAACGTTTTTGAGGCAGGGATGAAAAGGAAGAGGGGGCAAAAGATGGCAAGTGTGGCGCTATTGCCTTTTTCCTTCCTGTTATCTTCATGCCTCGGGACCGGCTACACCTTCGTGGATCATGTCACCTCCGCCGGGGAGTCGACCTTCTTCAAGATTCCTCAGAGCTGGTCTCTCTTTCATGACAAAGCCATTATTCAAGATGAACTCTCCTCTGCCACACCACAGAACATCTCACAGATCGAGCAGACCAATTGGGCAAATATATTCATGGGAAAGCCCAATGCGAAGTTGACAAAGGCACTCGGTTTTGAGTCTCCGGTTGTTGTAGGTCTGGTCAGGGCAGAGGAGCTGTCTCCTAGTGCCCGGGATACGTTCTCATTAGCCTCCCTGCGAACGCTTGTACTGCAGGTTGATCCCTTAGCAGGTACTCCGCCGACAGGCCTTTCGTACAAAGTGCTGTCCTACAATGAGTTCGTAAGGCCTGGCGGCTTTAGGGGAAGTCAGCTGTCTGTTGATATTCAGATCGGGAAGACAAAAAGTACCTTCACGCAGGAGGCGGTTGTAGATGCTCAGACCAATTGGGTCTATTTGATTGCGATGGGTTGTTCAGTTTCTTGTTTTAAATCGAACCAACCAGAAATTCAGTCCGTTATGAATTCATGGAACGTAAAGGTGGTTAAGTGAAGCCGTTTAAGAGTTTTGACAGCCAGGAAGAAAGGGTAGTGACCGAACCTGGCACTCGGAAGCCTATGGAGGCTTGGGACAGGGTCAAGTTCTTGATCCTGTTTGCGGTCGTATGGCTAGGGTTTGTGGCTGTTTACACGACCAACAATCCGCTTGAGTCCATTGCGACGGCCGGCCGTCTCGTGGCGACTAACGAATGGTGGCTGACCCTCTTGATCTTGGCCGAACTTCTCCGCCAGGTCCATTATCTTGTGGCTGAGCGGAACGCCGCCTGGAACAAGTTCTTCAGTGAAAACGTCGTCAGCAAGTTCAATGGTATATCGTCAAACTGGGACGACTGGACAAGGTATAGGGTCTCGAGGGTGGGTAAGTGGATTTTGGCCCTTGCGCTCGTCTCGGTAGTAGCCGCTGCACACTATCACGTATCACCCTTTGTTGCACCTTTTCTGATTCCCTCTGCCATCATAAGCGCACTCCCGACGCTCATTCAGTACCTGCTTCTCATAGTGGTTGTGGTTATGCAATTTGTGGCCATCTTCTGGTTTATGAGCAAGGGCGGGGTTGACGTTTACTTCCCAGGCGATATTAAAACTAGATTCTCGGACGTCTGGGGTCAGGATAATGTCTTAGATAAGGTCAAAGAAAATATCATCTACCTCAAAGATCCTGAACTGATCGAAGCTCACGGAGGTTACGTACCAGGTGGAATTTTGCTTTGGGGTCCACCCGGAACCGGAAAGACTCTTATTGCGGAGGCAGTGGCGGGAGAGACCCGTAATCCATTTGTCTTTGTCGATCCCGGCGCCTTTACAAATATGTTCTTTGGCGTCGGTATTCTGAAGGTAAAATCGCTATTTCGTAAGTTACGGAAGCTAGCTCTACGTTACGGCGGAGTCGTTGTTTTCTTCGATGAAGCGGACTCTTTGGGTTCAAGGGGAAACCTAGCCGGTGCGGCTGGACAGTATGGTGCCTTTGGTGCACCTTTTAGTGCAAGGAGCCCGCTTGCGTCGGATACGTGTCACGGAATTAACTACTTTAGCCAGGCTGCTACATACTCACTGTTCATGGACTCTTTGCGAAAGAGTGCAGACTCTAACCAAGAGCCAGAGTTGGTTAGACGTCGGGGAGTACTACGCTATGTGTTCCCTGGGGGAGCCGGCATGGGTATGGGTGGAATGGACGGTACGCTCCAGGCTCTCTTGACCGAACTGTCGGGGTTGAAGAAGCCACGAGGGTTCATGAATAGGGTGGTCAGAAGAGCTCTTGGTCTTCCTCCCAAGAATCCACCGAAGTATCGAATATTGGTAATGATGGCTACCAACATGCCCCAATCTTTAGATGAGGCTCTTCTTAGGCCAGGCCGAATCGATCGGATCTACAAGGTGGGTTATCCATCTAAGGAAGGCCGAGTTCGTACGTACAAAGGGTATCTTTCCAAAGTGAAGCATGCTCTAACGGACGCTGAGATTGACCGTTTGGCAACGATCACTCCTTATGCTACGGGAGCTGTAATCAAAGACCTCGTGAACGAGGCTTTAATCAACACAATACGAGAAGGCAGAGAGACGATCGTTTGGAGCGACATTATCAAAGCCAAGCAGCTGAAACAGCTGGGCCCCCCGGAGGATGTCGAGTATATCGAACGAGAACGTCATGCGGTTGCTATTCATGAAGCCTGCCATGCGTTCGTAGCCGTCAAGCTTAGAAAGCACATGGCTATCGATATTGCAACGATTGAAAAAGGCGGGAATTACCTAGGAATGGTGTCAAACGTCCCACCGGAGGACCGCTTTACGTCATGGCGAAGTGAGTACGAGACCGATATTATGGTCGGTTTGGCGTCTTTGGCGGGAGAAAGACTGTTTTATAGTGGCGACAACTCTTCAGGAGTGTCTAGCGATCTCGAAAACGCAACCGCTTTGGCAGCTCTCATGGAAGGTATCTGGGGTATGGGTTCTACGATATTTTCCCAAAGTGCCTCGAAGGCCCTTGGATTCGGGGGTGAACCTGGCGCTCAAAGTGGCCGTAGGGGAGTGGCCGACGACGCCCGACCCAGGGGTCTAGGCGATCGAATCGAAGCAAAGCTGGAGAGTCTTTATCGAGACGTTTACAAGCTTCTCGAGGACAACCGTGCTTCGGTACTGGCGATAGCTCATGCTCTTGAGACTCATAAGACTGTAACTGGAGAAGACGTGGAGGCCATTGTGGAGTCTCGGCGTGGCCCGATCATCGATGGCTCCGTTTACGGCGATCTGCAGTTCCAGAGAGAGTTAGAGGAGTACCATCGAGCTGCTCAAGAAGCTCATGCAACGCACTCAGAGGTGGGTCTCGATCTGCCTAGAGCGAGAAAGATCCCGCTCGCTCTCAAGGCCTCGGGGGATTTTCAGGGATCGGCGGTAGCGTTTTCACCGAAGGAAGATGACAGATAATGAGCGTTGAGTATAACGAAATCGAAGAGACTATGTCAGTTGACGATCCGAGTGAGATAACCGAGACGGTGGCTGTGCCCAGACAAGGTTGGGGCGTTTTGCACCTCTTTGCGAAGGCTCCTCGGAGTGGTGCTGACAAGGAAGGTACGATAGCTTTGTGCAAACGCTTGGAGAGTTCAGGCTATCAAGTCATTACTTTCGCGGTACTTGGACACAAGGCAGACATCGGTTTTATGGTGATTGGACCAGACCTTTGGAAACTCAGAGAGTTTCAGGGCGAGCTTTCGTCCTTAGGATACGACTTTAGTTACTCTTACTTCTCTATTACCGAGGTGTCTGAGTACGCTTCATCTCTATCAGAGGCGCGGAAGAAACCACGGCTTTATCCGAAACTTCCACCCGAAGGGAAGATGGCGATATGTTTCTACCCGATGTCCAAGGCCCGTGGCGAACGTAATAACTGGTACGCCCTGAGCTATGATGAACGAGAGCGTCTTATGTTTGAGCATGGAACCTCGGGACGTAAGTTTTCAGAGCGGGTCACACAGCTGGTTACGGGATCTACAGGACTAGACGATTACGAGTGGGGTGTAACTCTCTTCGCAGAGAGGCCAGACGATCTAAAAGAAGTTGTATATACGATGAGATACGACGAAGCATCAACGCTCTACGGTATATTCGGTCCCTTCTACACAGGTCTCATTGCCCCGCCAGCAGAGGTTCTCGATCTGATCTGACGGATCTGGATGTACCTAGTGGCTGTGGGGTGGATAAGCTAACCTCAAACTATGCTGGCTGGGTGAGTGTAAAAGACACAAAGTCCTTGCTGAAACGAGTAAGAGGGACAGAAATTGAACCTAAGTTGCAAAGGCTCGAGGCTATTTTAGGAGACCTTGGCTCCGTGGTGGTCGGACTGTCTGGTGGCGTTGACTCGACGTTACTCGCCTTTGTCGCAAGACTCTGCCTTGGCTATAATCGTGTCGTTGCAGTAACAGCGGTATCCGAGTCGCTCCCACGGGAAGAGTTAGATCTATGCGAGGAGTTTTGCTCGGATCATGATATTGAGTTCAAAGCTGTTCGAACGAGAGAACTCGAAAATGAACGGTATGTAGAGAACTCACCTCTGCGCTGCTACTTTTGCAAAACGGAGCTATTCTCGGAGCTAACTCCGATAGCTATCGACAGGGGTGCCGTCGTGGTTTTAGGTGTAAACGCCAGCGACGATCCTGATATGCGACCAGGTCAGCGGGCGGCGGTGGAACGAGGTGGACGTTTTCCCCTGAGAGAAGCTGATATCACAAAGACAGAGATTCGTGAGCTAGCTAGAGTCTCCGGACTCAGTACTTGGGACAAACCTCAGGCCGCTTGCTTGGCCTCTCGAGTACCATTTGGCACACCTGTGACGATAGGTACGCTCTCTAGTATCGACAGGGTGGAACGGGGAGTTCGTGGCCTTGGTTTCCGCCAAATTAGAGCGAGGCACCACGGTGATTTAGTTAGATTGGAGTTTCTGTTAGAAGATCTTGAGATGGCTCTCAAAGTGAGCGATGAATTGGTGTCAATCTGCAAAGCTGCCGGTTATAGGTTTGTAACTTTGGATTTGGAGGGATTTACATCAGCCTCGTTTCAGGTAAGGTCGGCTGTTCCGAGTCAAGATTTGTAAAGGGGAACCATGTCTCAAGGGGTCCGTGTAAAGCTTATCTATCCAGATAACCTAGTTACCGTCCCAGTAATTGCTCGTTTAGCTCGAGACTTCGATGTGCTAGCCAACATTAGGCGTGCAGCTGTGGAGTCGTCAATGGGATGGATAGTCTGTGAGCTGGAAGGTGATCCCGACAACGTCTCAAGAGCCTTAGACTGGCTACGTGAGATCGGAGTGGAGGTTGACGGCTTAGGAGATGTTGTCGAAAGCTAGATGTCTTTAGGTTTGTCGTCTTTACGGGTCTTTGGATCAGGCAGTTGCCACCCTATTCGCGAGACTCCTGTTCGCTTTTCATAAAACAAGCAGTCTTCTGGGCAGGCAAAGGGTAGCTCCTGGTTTACAGAGAGTTTGCAGCGCTCTAACCTGTCTCCTAGGGAGACGGTTTGAAGTATGTAGTGCTTGCAGTTCTCTCTGACGGCCACACCTACACTTTAGTTGTCTGCAACTTATTTCATTCTTCCGCTTTGTACTAGCCTTATCTCTATGGAAGTAACGTCAAAGGATCTTATGCGGTGGGCTGAGAGCATCTCAGCGCTTGCGGTAACAGGGCTCGGTTTCTCAGAGAATCTCTATGAAAGAGAGCGCTACGAAGAGATTCTTAAAGTTGCGGCAGAGATACGGGTGGCATCTAACGGTGACGGCGAGGGTTATGTCTCGGCCGATATAGATCCCGATGCGCTCTATGGAATGTGGATATCGAGGGTTGGGTCGGGTGTACAGGGATATGTGACTCCCAAGGTTTCGGTAGCGGCGGTGGTAAGAAACGACGCAAAGGAGATTCTCCTCATTCAAAGAGGAGACTCTGGAGTGTGGCTCTATCCTACTGGGTGGGCCGATGTAGGATACTCGCCATCCGAAGTGGTCGTGAAGGAGGTAAGGGAAGAGACAGGGGTGGCTGTCGATGTAGTAGGCGTCTTGGCTGTTCTTGACGGTATGCGATCCGGTTTTACCTCTATCCCTATGTACTCGATAGTGTTTCTCTGTCAGTACCGTTCAGGGGAGATAGATAGGCACCCTCTTGAAACTAGGGATGCTGGGTGGTTTAGTCTCGACGCACTTCCTTCTCCGATACCAGACATAAAAAAGAGGGTCCCCGGCCTGACCGAAGCTGTCGAGCTAGGCAAAGTTGTAAAGACCTACTTTGATCCAGTAAGAGAAGAGATGTAGGGCGTCGCTCTACTCGCCGTTTGAATGACCCTTGAGGTAGCGCTCTGCCTCGACGGCGAGCTCCTCTGCCGTGGTGATGTCGAGAAAGCCCAAGCCGTCGTCGATTAGGTCGGCCGTGGCGTTCTCCAGCTGAGCCACATAAGCCTGCGCCTCTGCATCTGAAGACACCGCTTCGTCGATTTGGGTGTCGTACTCGGCTGTCTCGCTTTCAAGTTCAGCGGTGTCGAGATGAAGATCGATAAGAGTGGAGACACGACGAACCAAAGCCAGTGCCGCCTTTGGAGATGGAGTCTGCGCCACGTAGTGAGGCACGTTTGCCCACAGTGAGATACAGTCTGCTCCCCTAGCTTCGAAGGCTGCCTGCAACACACCTAGTATCCCAGTAGGTCCTTCGTATGTGGGTCGGGAAAGACCTAGTAGCTCCGAGAGCTGGTCGTTTGCAGTCGTTCCGACTACCCGAATAGGCCGAGTATGTGGTACCTCGGACAAAAGAGCACCTAAGGTGATAACCCTGTCGACTTTATAGGTATCTGCGATCTTTAGCACGGATTTGGAGAACGACTTCCATCTAAGCTGTGGCTCAGGACCAAGTCCGATTAGCGTTCGTGGCCCATTTCCCGGGTTTGCAAGATAAAACTTGCTCTCTGGCCAGGTGAGTCTTCGTACACCCGTGGAGGAGAGCTTGATCTGTGGACGTGTGACGGTGAAGTCAAAGTAGTTGTCCGGATCGATCGATGCCACTCTGCGAGCTCGGAGCTGAAACCTGATGTGTTTGGCAGCAAGCGTAGCTGCCTCAGCTGCATCACTCCATCCCTCGAAGGCAACTATCAGGGTAGTGCCATCACTACCATCTCTTGGTGAAATCATCCAACTCACCTCTTCCATGAGAGATAGCCTAGTACTTTAATTGCGGTGGTGTTTTCTCTTTGGTTTCCAAAGTGAATCGTTGACCTTGCATGGGTCGGTAATCCTTAGCAATTGAAGATAAACTCCGGTGGTTAGGGTTATAGTTGGCAGCGGACACAGATTTAGATGCGAGGTAAGTATGGTCGATGGTGGGTTTCGCATAGAGGAAGCCAAGACGTTGTCGTCGTCGGATGTCGCGGACATAGGTCGACTAGTTGGTCAGTTGTCTAGTTCTCCCAGGGAGATAACTGCTGAAGTGCTTTCACCGATACTAACCGACGATCGCAGCCATCTTCTCGTTGCTCGCAAAGCTCCAGGCGCTGAGATCTTAGGCATGCTTACTTTAGTGATCTTTAACATTCCTACGGGTGTGAGAGCTTGGATTGAAGATGTCGTTGTCGACGAGAGCACAAGGGGGGTAGGGCTTGGCAAGGCGCTCACGTTGCATGCCATCGAAGTTGCCAAGTCAAAGGGAGCGGTGTCAGTGGACCTTACTTCTCGACCATCTAGGGTCAGCGCAAACGCAATGTACCAGCGACTGGGGTTCAAGCTTCGTGAGACAAACGTATATAGGTATGGATAAATACAGTAATTAGCGCTTTCTGTCATCCTCTGTTAGTTTCTTGATGTGAAGAGTTTATAAAGGTCCTTTAGTGGAAGGAAGGCAATGTATGGCTGAATCGATCACCATCACAGACAACAGAACCGGAGAGTCCTTTGAGATTCCCATAGAAAACGGTGTGGTTTCTTCGCATGAGTGGCAGAAACACCTGCCTGGTATTTGGTTCTACGATCCTGGGCTAATGAGTACCGCTATGGCAGAGTCTTCGATAACTTACCTAGACGGTGATCAAGGCATTTTGAGGTACCGTGGTTACCCTATCGAGCAGCTTGCCGAGGAGTCTACCTATCTCGAGGTCTCCTACCTCCTGCTCCATGGAGAGTTACCGAATAAAGAGCAGTACGATAAATGGGTCAACGACATTACTCACCATACTTTCATACACGAAAATGTGAGAAAGCGATTCTTGGAAGGATTCCACTACGACGCTCATCCGATGGGTATCTTGGTGTCCGCAGTGGCGGCCTTGTCGACGTTCTACTCGGATGCAAAGAATATCTTTGACCCAGCTTCTCGGGATAAACAGATCGTGAGATTGATTGCAAAGATGCCGACGCTGGCCGCAGCAGCCTACCGCTTCTCTGTGGGTATGCCCTTTGTCTATCCAGACAACTCTCTGTCTTTTCCAGCGAACTTCTTGTCTATGATGTGGAAGATCGCAGAGCCACGGTACGAAGCGGACCCAAGGCTAGTGAGGGCGATGGATGTTTTGTTTATCCTTCATGCGGATCACGAGCAGAACTGCTCGACTACCGCTATGAGGGTTGTAGGTTCTGCTCATGCAGACCCCTATTCGGCAGCCGCAGCGGCCACGGCGGCGCTATATGGTCCAAGGCATGGAGGAGCTAACGAAGCGGTAATAAAGATGCTGACGGAGATCGGGAGCTTGGATAACGTAAGCGACTTCGTGAAGTCCGTAAAAGAAGGACACGGCAGACTTCAGGGCTTTGGTCATCGGGTGTATAAGAACTACGACCCCAGAGCCAAGATTGTCAAGCGAACGGCGTATGAGGTGTTTGAGGTCACCGGCAAAAACCCGCTTCTAGATATCGCATTGAAGCTGGAAGAGGTGGCGCTATCGGACGATTACTTTATCTCCCGCCGTCTATATCCAAACGTAGATTTTTACTCGGGGATTATCTACCAGGCCATGGGCTTTCCCGTCGATATGTTTCCGGTTCTATTTGCAATTCCTCGTATATCGGGATGGCTCGCTCACTGGAACGAGCTACTAGAGGAGGATGCAAAGATCGTTAGACCACGTCAGTGCTATGTGGGTTCCGATGTCCGCGACTATGTTCCCATGGAGAAAAGAGAGTTCGAGTCCTAGATGCTCAGATCTGATCGCTTTAGTCGCTAGAAGGTACGTACCAGCCCCTCTTGAACGACTGAAACGATCAGATCACCGTTTCTTGAAAATATGTGTCCTCGGGCTAAAGCCCTGGCGCCATATGCATTTGGACTCTCTTGATCGTATAGGAACCACTCATCAGCTCTGAAGGGCCTGTGGAACCACATTGCGTGATCCAAGCTCGCTGCCATCACGTTATCGCTGTCCCAGGAGAGTCCGTGCGGCACCATGGCGCTATTTAGAAGCGACATATCCGATGCGTAGGCTACTACACAAGCATGGATAAGTGGATCATCAGGTAAGGTGCCGTCCGCTCTCATCCAAACCCGCTGTATCGGCATCTTGTCGATGCTATAGAGTACCTTGCCCACCGGATCGATGAATCGCTGATCGATGGGTTTTGGTCTTGTTATCCAGTCCTGCCGCTTGGGCGACGATGAACCTATCCAAGGAGCCATTCGTTCCTCAAATGTCGGCAACTCTTCAGGATCTGGAACAACGGGCATCTCTGGCTGGTGTGAAACCCCATCCTCGGCGATGTGAAAAGACGCAGAGAGGTTGAAGATCGCCTTGCCGTGCTGATAGGCAACCACTCTCCTTGTAGTAAAAGATGAACCGTCTCTTATTCGATCCACCTGGTACAAGATGGGTATGTTGGGATCACCAGGCCGTAAAAAATACGCATGTAGCGAGTGCACGGCGCCTCTGGACACCGTCCTACCGGCGGCTACGAGCGCTTGGCCTGCCACTTGTCCGCCAAAGACTCTCTGCCTCTCCTCTTTAGGACTCTCTCCTTGGTAGTAGTCTTCCTCAAGCTTCTTTAGATCAAGTATCCGCAGTAGATCGTCTAGTGCATTTTCCACACATCTAGTCTTACAGGTTTGTGTTGAGTTTCAAGGTCGCATCGCAAAATTCCTCTGATTGCCGCTATCAGATCAGGGTGATTTGTGCACCTCATGGCAGGGCAGTTGTGAAGATATATCGGTAGGGTGCTCTAAGGTTCTGCGTGTTTTGTGCGACACATAGTTATTAGCGATCGGTGCGACGAACTTAGTTGGCCGTGACCACTACTCCTAGGCGAGGACTTAGGTTGCTGTGCTATGTGAAGAAAGGTCTGAGATGTTTGTGTTACACTGATTACTCTGGGTGCAAATAGCAGTTGTTTGGTAATTTTAGTAATCCCAATCAATGGTTGTCTCGAATAACCGGTATGGCTTTGGCGAAGCTTTGCTGTAGCGTCATATTTGACCAGGTGAGCAGACAAGGGGTGGAGCTCTGTGAGTGTGCTTGATGTGCTTAGGTACTTTGAGAGAGTTACGAGACCAGTCGATCCTCTAACCAAAGAGATGATGAGCAACCGATGGTCTGAGCTTCCAGACAAGGTCCGAACGAGGTCTCAGGCTATCGGGCGCCACGGAGTAGGCTGTGAAGGAACTCACGGAGTGTTTCCAAGATGCAACTTTGCCTGCTCTCCCTGTTACCACTCGGCGTCGGCTAACAGGGTCAGGACCGATGGAGAACATACAATCTCCGAGGTGGCGAAACAGATGTCCTTCCTTGAAAGAGTCAGGGGTCCCAGAGCTCATGCCCAACTAATCGGAGGCGAGGTCTCTCTTTTGGAACCCGAAGACCATGCACGTGCCATTCAAGTGATGCGCAGTCACGGACGTGAACCTATGTCTATGACCCATGGAGACTTTAGTTACGAATATCTGCTACGTTTTGCCGTTGATGAAGAGGGTAAACGTAGATTCAAGCGAGTCTCCTTTGCAGCTCACTTTGATACCACCATGGTCGGACGCAAGGGGATGAGAGTCCCGGAGCGGGAGATCGATCTCTATGAGCATCGGAGGGAGTTCGCCAAGATGTTCCAGAGACTAAAGAAGGAACATGGAGTTCGCTACTTTCTCGCTCACAACATGACGGTTACCCCAAGTAATGTAGGTCAGATCAAAGACGTTTTGAAGGACTGTCAGAGTTCGGGGTACAACATGTTTTCTTTCCAGCCTGCTGCTTTTATCGGTAATGAAAAGAGATGGAAGGAGGACTACAGAGAGTTCTCCGGAGACGAGGTATGGCGTCAGATTGAAAACGCTATTGGTACGCACCTTACATACTCCATGGTGCAGGTGGGTGATGTACGTTGCAACAGAACAGCTTGGGGCTACTTTGTTGGAGACAGATGGTACTCAGTCTTTGATGAAGATGACCCCGATGACGAGTTGGCTCGGGACGCCTTTTACAGCTATCTCGGAGGGGTGCACTTCAACGCCCCTCCTCTGCTTCTCGCCCTAAGGTTGACACGTGTGATTCTGACTAATCCCACAATAGTGCGGGTCGGTCTTGCTTGGCTGGTGCGAAGGGTAAAAAAGGCTGGAGGTCTCTCCTCTATAGTTGGCAAGAAGATAGTTCCAATGACGTTCGTGATGCATAGCTTTATGGATGCTTCTCAGGTTATGCCGGCCTGGGAGCTACTTGAAAGAGGAGTTTGGAGCGAAGACCCGGAGATACTTGCAACTCAAGAACGTTTGAAGGCGTGCTCTTATGCGATGGCACATCCTGAGATGAATCGAGTGGTACCTGCTTGCGTGCAACATAGCGTGTTTGATCCGCAGGAAAATGTCGTGCTGGAATCTCTTCTTCCTCTACCCAAGAGAGTGGTAAAGACTGGGGTGCTGCATACCGACGAAGCGGAAGCAAGAGGTGCTTGACAATAAAGCGAGAGAACTCTTGAGTCCAGTTCTCGACCGCTCTGCTCAACTTCTCCACTCAGCTGGTTTATCTGCTGGATTGCTCACCGCAGTCGGTTGGCTCCTTGGACTTGGTTCCGTTGTCTTGATATGTTTTCATCAATGGATCCCCGCTCTAATTTTTTGGATTCTAAATAGGCTTGTCGACGGCTTGGACGGTCCGCTGGCACGAATCAGCGGTCCGAGTGACTTAGGCGGATTCTTGGATATCCTTGCTGACTTTTCCATCTACTCTGGGGTCGTTGTTGCGCTCGGTCTTGTCGTTCCCTCTGCGAGAACAGCCGCACTGGTCCTCTTATTTTCCTACTACCTTTCAGGCTCTGCCTTTTTGGCACTCTCTTCCCTCATGGAAAAACGCAGGATCGCTGCTTCAGGCCCAAGGTCGCTTCACTTTGTTGGAGGGTTAGCGGAGGGTGGGGAGACGATCGTGATGTACTGTCTATTTTTGGCTTTCCATAGATATCTGGTGTTGCTGATCTGGGCATTTTCCGTCATGGTCATTTTTACAGCCCTTCAGAGAGTTTTTTATGGAGTAAAGGCTCTTAGGTCTCTGGCGCCGTGAGAGGTATTCGTGGATGAATTAGAGACCGTTTGCGTAAATAGCTCTGATTGATTACTTTAGGAGGTTTAGTTGGCTAGGTTGCTGGACTCGTCTGAGGTGGAGCGCGTTGTTGAGATCGATGACCCACGTAGATCCCTTGCTAAGGATAGTTTGCGCTTCTTTAGAACCCTAGCTATCTCTGTGGGGATTCAGGGTCCTACTGCAGGTGTGATCATCGGCCCAGCGATCATTGCTAGTATCGTTGGTGAACCTGGGGCATTGGCGCAGGTTATTGGCCTTATCACAATGGGCTTTGTGGCTTATGCCTTCGTGGTGTTCTCCAGATCGTTCAACACTGCAAGTTCGATCTATGCGTTTAATGGAACCGCTCTGGGTTCGGGGTACGGCTTCGTCTCTGCTTGGATACTGTTTTTGGTCTATGTCTCCTTTGCTGCGGGTGTATACGCATCAACAGGCGATATCGCTCAGACCTTCTTAGCGTCATTTGGGGTGAACATCGGCTGGGTTCCGATAGCGGTGGTTGGTGCGATTCTGTCAATAGTCTTTGCGTTCCTCTCTATTGGGCTTTCGAATATAGTTATCCTGATCTGCGAAGGGGTATCGATACTGCTCATATCTCTAGTAGGGGTAGTAGTTCTGATGCACGGGGGCTACCGGGGTCACGGAGTCAGCGCCTCGCCATTTGAACTTCACGGAGTTAGTGTTTCAGTATTAGCTCTTGGTGTTGTAGGAGCGTTCGGCCAGTTCTCCGGCTTTGAGGGAGCTGCATCGCTGGGAGAGGAGTCGAGGCAGTCGACCTCAACAATCCCTAGGGCGATCGCAGGGTCACTCATCCTCTCTGCCCTTGTTTATATATTTTTCACTTGGATTGTGTACGCAGCATTTCCGAGTGCGAAGGCGGTTGCGTCAAGCCCAGCACCTTTGGTATCGGTGGCCTCGACTTATCTAAGTCCAACGGTAGGCAAGATTGTAAATGGAGCAGGCATGATCAGCGCCTTCGGTGCGCAGCTGGCCTGTCTGAACGCAGCTGCTCGCTTACTTTTTTCCGTGGGCCGCGAGGTGGGAGGTGGTCAAAGCGCTAGAAACCTTCTGGTGCGCACCTCTCGCCGCTTTCGTTCACCCATAGGCGCCCTAGGTATAGTTGCAGGTCTCAGCTTTGTGGGTCTATTCTCCTTTGTGTTTGAGCCAACCGCCAACAGAGCAGCGACACTTCTTATCCAATATGGTGCTTACCTTATTCTTGCGGCCTATCTGATGACGGTAGTGGGAGCGGTTGTCTGGACTGTACGAACCAGAGGAGGACTAATTCCGACCTCGATACTAGTCATAGGAGTTCTGGTGGTGAGTTACGTCTCTTACAAGACCTTTACTCCCTTTCCTACCTATCCCTTTGACTACGTACTTCTGGGGGCTGGACTAAGTGTGGTGGTTGGAGTGGCGATGCTATTGGTTCCTTCATTCAAAGTGGCGATCTCCTCTTCGAAGCTTCTCAAGGTTACAAAATCCCTCGTGTTCGAGAGCGGTTCAGGATCCCCCGAGGGTCTATGAGATCGGGCAAAGAGGGATATGACTGTGAGAACTTCAAGACTGAATGAACTTGACCTTGGCAGATATATTGAGAGATTTCATGAGGAACGCCCTGGTGTCACCGAAGAAGTGTTGGGAAGATCAAATAGCGATGGATTCACCCCTTATGAATGGCTTTCACAGGCTATAACGCCGGGGTTGCGCGGCATAGACCTCGGCTCTGGGGGAGTTCCTCTCAAACTAGGGTGTGGTGCAGAGGCGTGGGTTGGGGTTGATCGCTCCTTGGCAGAGCTAAAACTCCACCCTTCTAGAGACGACGTGGAAAGGGTCCAGGCAGAGGCGCAGTCGCTCCCATTTGAACGCGCAGTCTTTGACCGGTTTCGATCTTCGATGGCTATTACGTTTATGAGCCCTATCTCTGAGGTAGTGTCTGAGCTAGCTAGAGTAACAACTATTGATGCGGAGGGTGCATTTTTGTTGCCCGCCGCATGGCCGTTTGACTTCAAAGACGTTCTCTATAACGTGAGGATCAAGTCTCGGTTGCGAGTTATCAGGTTTGCACCTCCGCTCAACGGAGGAATAGATATGTTACTTAGGTCATTTGCTAGGAGGGGTTTTGAGGTTGTTGAGAAGCGTTCAAGGCGGTTTGAATACGTCTTGGAAGATGAGGAGAGCTGTGATCGATTGCTAAGGTCATGGTACCTTCCGAATCTTTCAGAGTCTCTGGTCGGCCATGTGAGAGGGCTGCTCTTCAGTCGGATAGGTAGCAGCGTTGGCGTTCCGCTTATGAGGGTATCTCTTGTACGTACGGGGGCTCTTCGACCAGTGATCTAAGGAAAGAGCTTTGCTGCACATTGGCGCAGTGCAATAGATGAGCTTGGGTACGCGTGAACAGTCTGTGCCAACCTGCCGGCGAACATGCGGCTTCTGCGGGCGAGTTCCACCTCGTGAATAAGCTCTGAGGCGCGATCGCCGATAATGGTCGCGCTCAAGACTCGTCCTCCTCCAACGTAGCCGAAGATCGATTTGCGTGTTACCGTCAACTTTATAAAGCCCTCCCGTCTCCCTGTGATCTTTGCCCGGTCCGAGTCCTTTATCTCGAACGTCACGGTTTTTGTTGATGTATTGGGTATTGAAGAGGGCGATGGTCCAATCCTTGCGTATTCGGGATCGGTAAAGATGACGATCGGAACATCTAGTGGATGAAAGCTTCTTTTGCGAAGTGGATGGGTTATGTTGTGCACAGCGATTCGACCCATCTCATCAGCAGCGTGTGTTAGGAGCGCAATGCCAGTAACGTCACCTACGGCGTAGATGTTGTTCTTAGAGGTTCTTAGGTGTCGATCCACCTTTACGTAACCTCTTTCGTCGAGACTTACCCCATTTTCTTCGAGGTTGAGGCTGGAGGTAGAGGGTGATCGCCCGGTGGCAAGAAGTATGTGAGAAGCAGAAAGGCGATCTCCATTTGATAGATCGAGTTCTAAGGTGCCATCAGCCTTCTCCCTCACTGCGCTGACCGTTGCTTTGTAGATAGTCTCAATTCCTTCGTTTCGAAATACCGTACCGAGAAGCATGGATGCGTCGTAGTCTTCAGCGGGTAGTAGGCGTTCCGAGAGTTCGAGGACCGTGACCTTGGAGCCGTATCTTCGATATGCCTGAGCTAACTCACAGCCGATTGCTCCCCCACCTACTACAACGAGTTCCTTTGGTGTGTCTACCAGCTCGAATACGTTCTCATTCGTAAGGTATCTTTCGCTGGGACCAGGAATGAAGGGATGCATGGGTGTAGATCCCGTAGCTAATATCAAATGGTCGTAGCGAAGAGAGACTCCTAGGCTCGTATCAAGAAGCCCATCTTCTGAGCCCAACCGACCTCTGGCTTCAAAGACATCGATTCCGGCCTCTAAAAAGGCGTTTTTGTTTTCCTCCTCTGCAATCTCTGCGATCACTGCTTTGAGGCGCTGATGCGCAGAGCCGTAAGGCAGTCCTTGTCGTGCCGCCTCTATGAGAACCTTCGATGGAACGCAGCCACTAAAAGTGCACTCACCCCCGATGGGTCCGTCTTGAACCATGGCCACGCTCAATCCAGCTCGTTTCGCAGCCCTGGCAGCTGAGATGCCTCCTGATCCACCTCCTAGGACAACGATCTGGTAGTCACGTCTCATCCTTTAGCCCCCAGTAATTGCTGATCGCAAAGATACTGTTGCAACAACGCTAGACTTTGTCGGAGTTGTAAGACATCTCTGGACAAATCACTTTTTACAATCGGCTCGCAGGAGACGTCTCTGTAAATTTCGTGCCATCTTTCAATCCTATAGAGAAAGACAAGAACTCCTTATGTGAAGTGGGATCTATGCTTGGAGGGCACCCCAGTGCTACGGTGATCTCATCGACATGGCAAGTAATGTTTTAGAAACCGTGGGAGTTTGGTCACGACGGTACAGGTCTATCGGTGATCCATCTTTGTATCTTCATCTCTTTCTCTTATTTAGATCCACAACCTATCAATCCAGGAGTTGCCTCAGTTGACCAATGTAGTTTGACGAGAGTGCTTTTTCGTGATTTCATGTCTCTTCTAAAGCCGTCAGGGTGAGAGGCGATTTGGACCCCTGTACAAAAAGGTGACCTCTCGTACGTTTTTAAGTCCGAGTAGGATCATTAAGACTCTAGTGAGACCCATCCCAAAGCCTCCGTGAGGTGGCATTCCAAAGCGGAAAAAGTCAAGATAGAACTGCAAGGGTGCTAGTTCAAGACCTTTTTCTTCTGCTTGTGCAACCAAGATATCGTATCGATGTTCCCGCTGCGCTCCCGTTGTTATCTCCAAACCTTTCCATACAAGATCGAAGCTTTTGGTGAGCGTATGATTCTCGGGATGTCGCATGTGGTAATAGGGCCTGACGGTCGCTGGATAGTCGGTTAGGAAAACAAATTGGTGTCCAAACTCTCGTTGTACAAACTCCGCTATTCGGCGTTCTCCCTCGGGGTCGAGGTCTCCGTCGGTTCGCTCCACCTTATGCCCTGATCTTTCGACGAGGTCGATAGCGTCAGAGAGCTTTATCCGTGGGAAGGGAAGCTTTGGAACGACAACATCTACTCCAAAGGTACTAAAGATCTCGTCCTGAAACGTCTCCGATATGTGACCTAACATCTCTGTCAGTAGATGCTGTTCAAAGTTCATAACGTCTTCATGGGAGTCGATCCATGATATCTCTACATCTACAGAGGTGAACTCTGTATCGTGGCGAGAGGTGAAAGAGGGGTTTGCCCTAAAGACCGGTCCTATCTCGAATACCTTGTTGAACCCAGCGGCCATTGCCATCTGCTTATAAAACTGTGGAGACTGGGCAAGATATGCCGAGGTGTCGAAGTAATCAACTCGAAATAGTTCGGCTCCCGACTCAGACGCTGCTGCCATAAGTTTTGGGGAGTGAATCTCGATGAATCCCTCGCTCTCCCAAGTCTTTCGGTAGGAACGCTCCAACTCCGTCTGAACCTCAAAGATAAGACGGTTGCGACGGCTGCGCAGATCTATGAACCTCCAGTCGAGCCGCTTGTCTAGAGACGTCTCTTCGTTGATAGGCAGGGTTTCGGCTTTGGAAAGGACATCTATGGCTTCAACTTTGAGTTCAAGTCCTCCAAGCTTTACTCTTGGATCGAGTTTCACTACCCCTTCTACGGATACTACAGACTCAGCAGGAAGGGCGCTTATCAGTTCGCAGACTGGATCGCGATCAACTTTTTCCCGGACAAGTTGGGCTGATCCAGTCTCGTCTCGAAGAACTATGAACTGCACGGTCTTTTGGTCCCGAATCTTCTCTACCCAACCACACACAGTAACTTTTTGATCTTCGAACTTATCGAGGCTGGCGATAGTTGTGCGTTCGATCATGTCATGTCCATTCCATATATCCCGTGATCTAGCATCGATGCAACAGGGTGCTTTGACGCCACGCAGATAATCTTAGCGTAGATCTGCGTGCCGCTAACATGATTGCGGCGCTAGCGGCAAGGGCGGCCGCTTGTGTGGGACATCAGAATGCAGGAGCAGTCTCTGCACCCTTTTGTTATTACTTTCTGTTCCGCATAATCGCTAGCGACCCTTCGAGTGTACTCAGCGACAAGGGTGGTTGTAGCTCTTAGTGTATCCCATTTATGGTGACAGTTTTATTGCCAAAGGATTACCTCCACTGTTAATCCAGCAGCCTTCGGCGATCGTGAGTTTGTCGCCACGTCCAACCCGTTCTAGCCGAAAACTCTAATGGACTATGGTGATCTTGCTGTTACCTGAGTTTGCTGTAATCAGCGAATTAGATGGGAGTGTCGATACCAGGGATATCTCGCCGCCCTTCGAGAACGAGGAGGTGGGGGTGGACCGATGCTTCAAGGACTGTTATGAGCTTATGGTGTCGTTGAGGGGTCCCCAATAGCTGATCCACTGTCTCTGTGAGTTCTGCCTTTGGTTATCGTTGTTGAGAGTATTACCCTACCCATCCTGCTCGTCTTTTTGCTGTAGGAAACATCCAAGAGAGCAGGAGGGGTTGGGGGGAGTATAGCTTTCTTCGGTTGTGCTGCTTTCGCCTTCTCCTCCCGTACTTCCCATTACATATGTGGTCGTTCTTTGGCGCTT
>NZ_FQUL01000042.1 GCF_900128965.1 Ferrithrix thermotolerans DSM 19514 | reverse complement strand
CTCGTACAAAGTCTTAGAGGTAATGAGACAGACTCCGAAAGAGAACTCATCAAGACCGCAAGCTAAAGACCGATCTACTTATCTCATACGTCAACCAACAAGAGGGAGGCGGGCCACATAGGTCTAGCCTCCCTTGGCCTTTTCCCTAGAACGATCTTTATCTATTTATTGCGCAAGATTAACTGAACCTGTGAGGCGATATCGCTGAATGGCACCACCTCTGCGTATTTTTGGGAGAGGTCGAAGAGGTTCGCTGCCATGATATCTTGGCTTCGATCTCCTGCGAGGTCCTCTGCCACATAAGGGATAAACCCGTACTGAAGTGCATCTAACGCTGTAGCTCTAACACATCCCGATACCGACACGCCAGCAACTACGACGGTGTCTACCTTGTAGATGTGAAGATCGGTGGCGAGGTTTGTACCGAAGAATCCTGATGCGTAGCGCTTTGTAACTACTACCTCACCTTCAAGTGGTGTCAGGGGTTCTGGGATCTCGCAGTAGTAAGACCCCTCCTCGAAGGCGGCTAACGAGGGAACCTTTTTTACAAACAGCCCTCCGTCGGCTAGACCTTTTTGGTAGAGCACCTTTGTGAAGAAAACAGGCAGGCTCATGTTTCGAAAGAACACAATGGCCCGTGCCACTCGTTCTGCCAGCTCTAGGTAAGAGGGGTGAAAGAGCGGACCGTCAGGGTCAAGATAGGCTCTTGCCATATCGACTACGATCAGGGCAGGCCTTTCTCCAAAGGAGAGTCTTCCGCCAAAGCCCGCCCTCTTATAGTCGGAGTAGATCGACTCTCCGTTAATGTCCATGCTGACTCCGGTTTTCTAGATAAAGGTCGGGGTTAGCGGTGGTTTTAGTCCGGTCTCTGCTTCGCATCGCGCTCGCAACTCCTCTAAGGTGCCTCCAAAGTTAAAGACACCGATCTCACTGCGTGAGCTTCGAATCTCCTCTCTTCGAGCTTCGGTTCTAGCCTCATCGACCGATAGGTCATCTGTAAGTACCACCCCATAGTTTTGGTAAGCACCTTCTTTAGTTACCAAGCCCCTTTTGACCTCAAGAGCGACCAGTTCGGGGCTCCGTGTAAGCGGGTCCCCCCAACCTCCACCACCCCAGGTAACGTAGTGCAAGACGTCGTCTTTTTCAACATGTACCCTGTCACACTTCGATGGCAGAGTCTTCTTGGTACCGTCCTTTTTGATAAGGTACTTTGTTGACCGCTTGCCTGGAAGTCCGCCGTTTACTCCCCAAGGGTAGGTGAACCATCGGTCGTCGTGGATGGAGATCTCACCAGGCTCCAAGAAGCGGTAAGCGATATCGATCCCGTTGCCGCCCCGGAAGAATCCAGCGCCACCGGAGTCTGGAACTGTCTCGTAACGTTCGATGAGTAGTGGAAAGTAGGCCTCTAGAAACTCGTTAGGGACGTTTGTAAAGCTGGGCCACAACGAGTGACCGTCAGGCCCGTCTCCGAAGGGTCGCCCCGGTATTCCTCCGAATCCAATCTGATACAGCTGGAACCACTCGCCCTTTGAGTTCCGACCGGAGTACATAAGGTGCGGAGACGATGAAAAGCCCGCAGCGTTTAGGAACTCAGGCTGTCTTTGCCCCAGCAGTCCGCCAAGAACGTCAAAGATTCTCCCAAGAGCATGAGTTCGACATGACAAAGCGGCAGGATACGCCGGCTTGAGCAGTGACCTTTCTGGAATCCTAACCTCAACGAGGGGGTAGAAACCGTCGTTCCATAGAATCTGTGGATCAAATACCATGATCATGTAGATTCCAAAGAACATCTTGAACATATTTTCATTGAGGTAGAAGTTGATAGGACCAAGCGACTGCGAATCGGTCCCTTTGAAGTCTAAGACGACCTTGTTGTTCTCTCGCCACATCGTGCAAGAGATCTTGTAAGGACCATATCCCATTCCGTCGTCGTCGATGTAGTCGGTAAAGCTAATTGGATCTTCGCTGATAGTCGTTGCAATGAGCTGTTCCATTGCACGATAGTTTCTTTCTAAGAGTGCATCGAGCACGGAGAGGTAGGTCGAGGCGCCAAAGCGAGAACACAGCTCTGCAACCCGCCTGCCTGCGGTTCTACATGCAGCAACGATTGCGTTCAGGTCCGAACGGTTCCATTGAGGCATCCGCACCTGGTTCAGGATTAGGCGAAGTGTCTCGTCGTTGAGCACCCCCTTGTTGTAGAGCTTTATGGGGGGAACGATCACGCCCTCCTCGTGGATCGACTCAGCGTCGGTTGGTAGAGATCCCGGTACTTTCCCTCCTACGTCTGTCATGTGGCCAAACATGGCGGCCCATCCGACGATGCGGCCGTCGAAGTAGATCGGCATGAGAACCAGCCAGTCGTTCGCATGGCTTATCGCTCCGTCACAGCTGTAAGGGTCTGAGGTTAAAAATACATCACCCTCCTCTACGGTGCCGCTGTAGTTATCTAAGAACCCACCGATGAAGGAGCCAAACTGGCCTACAACCATCTTGCCCTCGGGGTTGGCGATAAGAGGAAACTCGTCGTGTTGTTCTCTTATACCCGGAGACATCGCAGTTCTAAAGAGAACCGCATCCATCTCGTATCGAGCGTTTCTAAGAGCGTTCTCGACTATGTCTACGGTTATGGTATCTACCTCCACCTTGTCTATGGGTGTGGTGTTGGACTGTATGATCTGCGCCATCTAAGCCTCTCTTTGTGTGTTAGGTCTTATAAGTACGTTTCCAAAGTTGTCGACGGTTCCAAAGTGCTCGGGAATGATCAGCGTGGTCGAGTCCATCTCGGTCAAGATTGCAGGTCCATCGATTATGTCTCCACTTTCTAATAAAGAGCGGTCGTAGACTTTGGCGTTGTAGATTTTTCCGCCGTAGCGTATCTCCGACTCGAACCTTTCCGCCTGTACAGGATCACCGTCTCCAGGGTTGAGTCTCGGAGCTTCGACTGTGTTTTGGGTTGCGGTTACAACGGCCCTTAGATTTACGATCTCGTGAACCGAATCAAGAGCGAAGGTAAACATGCGCTCGTGCTCTTTGTCAAATACTTCTCCGACAACTTCGAGTCCATTCTTATCTATCTCCTCGATTTTGACAGGGACGGTAACTTCAAACCCTTGCCCATGATAACGCAGGTCTATCTCAAAGCTCTGGACGATCTCTTCATCTCTGACCCCCTCGCTTTGAAGTTCTGAACGAGCCGTTTCTGCCAGATCTCTTAGTTGTAAGATGACCTCTTCTTTGGAGGTGTCGGGGAACTGTCTGATAAAGGTCTTTGACGACTCAGCTTTGAGGTTCGTTGTTGCGTCTCCATAGGCGCACAATACCCCCGGAGACGGCGGAACTATTACCGGCCATGAGCCCATTAGCGCTCCCAAAGCGTTTGCATGCAACGGGCCAGCGCCTCCAAAGGCTACAAGTGCGTAGTCTCTTGGGTCGTAACCTTGCTGAACTGAGACGAGACGCAAGGCTCCAAACATATTCTCGTTGACTATGTCTATGATGCCTTCAGCGGCGCTGTAGACATCCACGGAGAGCGCTTCAGCGATCTTGCCGACCGCTTCAAAGGCCGCCTTTGAGTCCAGTTTCATCTCACCGCCCAAGAGAGAAGTCGGAAGATAACCCAAGACCACATTCGCATCCGTTACCGTCGCCTCTGTTCCTCCCTTTCCATAGGCTGCAGGCCCAGGCACGGCGCCTGCGCTTTGGGGACCCACCCTTAGAGCCTTGGTCAGCTCTGGAACATGGGCTATAGATCCCCCTCCTGCTCCAACTGTGCGAACATCCACGGATGAAGACCTGATCGTAAGATCACCTACCGTAGTCTCTCTTCCAATTGAAGGCTTGCCACCTTGAACCAGGGCAACATCGGTCGAGGTTCCACCCATATCTAGGGTAAGGAGATCTTTGTACCCCGCCTGCGATGCGATCCAGAGGGCGCCAGAGACACCCCCAGCGGGACCGCTCATCAACATAGACACCGGTGCGCTCGAAGCGATATCTACTCCCATGAGGCCGCCATCGGACCTTAGTATGTGAAACTGCAACTCGCCGGTGAGGGCCTTTAGTTGATGATCAAGCCGCTGCAGATACCTAGATGCAGAGGGTCGCACGTAACTGTTTGCAACCGTCGTTAGGGTGCGCTCGTACTCTTTGATCTCTGGAAGGATCTTTGACGACAAAGAGATCGGTATTTCAGGAATTACATCGGCCACGATCTCTGCTATTCGACGTTCGTGGACGTCGTTCGCGAAAGAGTTGATCAGGGAGATGGTTATCGCCTCTACCTCATTTGTCTTCAAGGTCTTTAGATCCTCGATGAGCCTGTGTTCATCTAATGGTTGTACCACGTCGCCAAAGGCGTTCACTCTCTCGGACGCCTCTATTGTGTCCTCGAGTTTTGCTAGTGGTTCTGGCTTAGGCCAGACTATCCAACCAGCTAGCCCTCCTGGAACATATGAACGTGCCACCTGGAGTATCTGACGGAACCCGGCGGTTACGATTAGACCTACACGGGCACCTTTCCCCTCTAACACGGCGTTGGTGGCGACGGTTGTGCCATGCATTAGATGTGCTATGTCTTTAGGGGAGATGTTTGCCTTTGCGCATACTCTCTCCAGTCCGTTTATAACCGCAATCGAAGGGTCGTGCGGGGTGCTTGGCACCTTGTCTCTAACTGTTTGATTGGTTTGTTGGTCGATGAGTAGGAGATCGGTAAAGGTTCCCCCCACATCAACACCTAGTCGGTAACGCACCGATGGCCTCCTTTCACTTAAAACCTTCTTTCTTACTTATATGACGCCTTGACCTTGCAGAATCTCTAGCTCCTCGGTCTTTATACCAAGGAGACCCTTGTAGATCTCGTTGTTGTGCTCTCCTAGCTCTGGCCCGACCCAGCGAACAGATCCAGGCGTCTTAGACAACCGTGGGGCAACGTTGTGCATGGGGAACTCCCCAAGTTCACGGTGTTCCAGGGTTACGATGTCGTTACGAGCCTTGAAGTGGGGATCGACCAGCATCTCCTTAGCGGTATAGATCCTGCCTTGTGGAACACCGTGTTCGTCTAAGAGCGCAGCTAGTTCATCGCCTCCTAGGGTGTTAGTCCACTGAGCAATTAGCTCATCTAGCTCTATTTGGTGAGCTCCCCTGGCCGCATGAGAGGAGTACCTGGGGTCGTCTTTCAGTTCAGGCTTCCCCATGGCGACGGCTAGTCTTGCAAAGACAGTGTCTTGGTTCGCAGCTATAACGATCATCTGCCCGTCACGGGTGGGATACAGATTGGAAGGCGCCACGTTTGGAAGAATGGAGCCTGTTCTTTCTCGAACGTAACCCGTAAGAACGTACTCGGGTATCAGAGACTCCGTCATAGACAGCACCGCCTCGTAGATGGCGGAGTCGACCACTTGGCCTATACCGTGTTCTCGGGCGAGGTGCAGCGCTGAGAGGGCTCCTAGTGCTGCAAAGAGGGCGGCAAGGGAGTCACCGATCGAGATTCCGCTGCGTGACGGTGGAGTGGCGGGATCGCCGGTTATATATCTGAGACCTCCGAGCGCTTCCCCGATGGATCCGTATCCGGCTTTATTTGCGTAAGGACCGCTCTGTCCGTATCCAGTGACGCGTACCATTACGATCGCCGGGTTTATCTTTGATAACTCTTCGTAAGAGAGCCCCCATCGCTCCATTGTCATAGGACGAAAGTTTTCAATCACAACGTCGCTCTCCCGAACCAGGTCTTTGAAGATTTCCTGACCCTGTTCTGAACGAAGGTTTAAGGTGACGGACTTTTTATTTCGTGCTACCACTGGCCACCAAAGCGATAGTCCGTGTGGTTTCTCCCTGCCCCACTGACGCATGGGATCTCCATTTTTCGGATCTTCGACCTTTATAACCTCGGCCCCAAAGTCAGCTAAGAGCTGACCACAAAAAGGACCCGCCAGGAGCTGACCCGCCTCAATAACTCTTACGTCACTTAGTGGTCCATTGCCAAAGCGCTTTAGAATCTTCTGGTAATCTTTGTCCAACAAAGCCTGTTATATCCTCCCTTTGTAGGTTATGACTGAACCTCTTTGCTTCTTTGTTAGCTAGGCTCGGGGTTGTATTACCCATCTAGCAGAGCGGATGTGACAGTGCATGACCGCCTCAGCCCACTCGGGATCTTTATGTTCAAGAGCCGCTATGAGCTCACGATGATGGTTCATCGATCTCTGCAACTGCTCCTTGGAGTACAGGCTGAACGTGTTCTTTACCATTGCTACTTGAACGATTCCTCTCAATGTGGATACCAACATGGTCTCTAACGAAGCCTCATGTATTAGTCCGTGGAAGGCGTTGTTTAGCTCCGTGAGTTGGGTGAAGCGGTCTTTTTGCGATGACTTGCAGATCCTTTCCATCTCGGTAGCCAGCACTTCGAGTTTCTCGATGTGGTGATCTTCGATCCTCTCAGCTGCGAGCCTCGACGCCCGTCCCTCAAGTAGTAGCCGCATGTGAAAGACCTGGGATATATCTTCATCGGTCCACGATGTAACCCGAGCGCCTCTGTGAGGCGAGAACTCGATAAGCCCTTCAGCTTCAAGCTGCCTTATGGCCTCTCGTACCGGTGTTCGTGAACATCCGAGGGAGACGGCAAGCTCCTCTTCCCTTAGGTGTGTACCGGCAAGAAGCTCACCCGAGATAATTTTCGCTTTCAGTGTGTTGTATACGATTGCACTTGATGTACGGGGCATGAGCCAAGTTTTAGCACAAATATGACCAATGTGTATGCAAAATAGGTGAACTTTTGTAAATTGTCGCCTTGTCGCTCTCAACTCAGTTTCGTCTGAAGAAGTCATGAGAGAGGTTTGTAACTCCCCTAACGTAACTTGGAAGAATGTGCCTAAAGGTTCAATTAGTAGCTATTTCTAGGTAGTGGTGGTGGTTGGAGGTGAGACGATGAGCGGGAGGGTCTTTGTGGCAACCTGTGGACTCAGTCCTCAGGTGATAACTGAGTCCATCTATGCATTGGCAATAAAGTTAGAGCCAGCCTTCTTTCCGACGTCCCTGCGAATCATCACCACCTCAGAGGGTCGGGACAAGGTGCTCGACAGGTTATCGTCACACGGCGAAGGTTGGTTGCTGAGGCTGTGTGAAGAGTATGGGTTGCCGGCTTTAGACATCACAGATCAGGACATTGTAGTTCCACCAGCTATTGAGGCTGGTGGAACTGGACTCGAAGACATTAGAACCAGCGAGGACAACATCGCCGCTTCCGATACTATCTCCGACCTAATACGAGAGCTGACCGCAGAGGAAGACTCTGAGGTGCATGCATCGATCGCCGGTGGACGAAAGACCATGGGGTATCTGCTTGGTTACTCTTTGTCGTTGTTCGGTCGTGAACAGGACGCCCTGTCACACGTACTGGTCTCTCCCGAGTTTGAGTCCATCGATGGTTTTTACTATCCAACCAAAAAACAGTCTTTCATAAAGACGAGATCTGGGGAGCTACTCGATGCGTCCAAGGCCGAGGTGGATCTCGCGCTGCTACCTTTCGTTAGAATGCGCTCTTCGATACCAAAGTCACTACTCAGCGGAAAGGCGAGCTTCTCTGCAACGGTTAGTGCGATAGCCATTAAATCTAGCTCTTTGGAAGTGAGTATCGACCCTGGTGCACGGAGTTTGCAGGTGGGAGATGTAAGCACTTCATTAACCCCGATTCAGCTTGTTTTCTTCAGCACCCTAATACGTCTGACAGCCCAGAAGAAAGAGCTTTTGTTTCCGAAGAAAAACCTTTACGACAAGGAACTTGGAGCCTTCCTAATCGAAGAAGCGAAAAGGTTAGAACTTCACTCCGCCCTGCACAAAGATACCGTTTTGAGGATGAGCCAAGGGGTAGATAGTTCGTATCTCTACACGCTGCTGTCGAGGCTCCGAAAGGTGCTTTTAGAGTCTTACGGTGCAGAGACTACGGAGAGGCTCATAAAGGAAAAAAAGTCAGGCGTTGGGGTGAAGTTAGTTAGCTTCGGTAGTGATCCAAGCAACGTTCGATACCTCAAGCTTGCGCATGAGGCGTGCTGAAAATTTTCAATCATCATATGTGGAGCAGCTAATATGATACTCTTTCGCTAGTTATTGAACTAGGGGTGACCTATGCGTAACGAAAAGTTTTTCAATGTTAGCTTCTCATCTCCAGCCTTGCTGGGCGGTTCTAGTCCAGAAACAGCTTCACTGAGGGTTCCTCCATTTAGATCGCAGCTTCGCTTCTTTTGGCGAATAGCTCAGGCGTCTTCATCTAAGGTGTTGAACCCAAAACTACTTAGGGAAAAAGAGACGAAGCTCTTTGGTGGTACGGGGAGTACAGATAGAGAGAGTCAGGAATCAACAGGATCTTCCGGGCCAGGTCGTTCGAAGGTCGACTTGGCCCTGTTTGGAGTGGATCGCAGCGCTAAGCCTTGGGCTCCCACGCCGGGATTTACCTTTGAACGGGGAGAAAAACGCGAGCAAGCGGTATCGTACTTAGGTTACAGCCGAGTGAGGGCCGTAGAAAAAAGGAAACAGGGAATCAAGTACTACGAGGACTACTCCAAGGCTCTTCTGCCACCCGATGTCGTATGCAGGCTTCGTCTTAGCTGGTACGGTGATCCATCGAGTCCGAGACATCTAGACTCTAAGGATCTAGACTCTGTCTTCAACGCGCTAGAACTGATGAGTAGCTTTGGAGCGGTTGGTAACCGGTCCCGCCACGGTTACGGTTCATTTACTATGTCAGAGCTTGATGGTGATGAAGCCCTCGTGGTTCCAACCCATGAAGAGCTTCAGATCCGCCTATCTAAGTGTGCAAGTAAGTACTGTGTGGGCTGGACAGATGCTTTCGTAAACAAGACCGCTTGGTCGGAGATGTGGCCGAAGGGCTTTGCGAGGTTCGACGACGATAAAGATAAGAAGATATCGGTATGGGTCGACTCTATGACTCACAGAAGCATCGAAGATGCTTTCATACGCTTAGCAGATATCTGGAAAGAGTTGCGTAGCTCCCAAGGTAGTAATAGGTACGTTCTTGGTAGCAGCGAGCTGCCTGAAGAAATAAAGGTTATGTATCGAGGTCAAGGCGATAGTGCGAGATGGCCGAGTCAGCTTCGGGCAAAGATTTTTAGGGTTAAAGGTGATGGCGGCAAGGAGAGGTTCGTGGTCGTTTTTTATATGATCCCTTACTTCGGCGAGAAGACCTTTGTAAGGCTCTGGAGTGACGTCTTTGGGCGGCTACAGAGTGAGAGGGACGGTAAGGGGTTTATTCAACTACCATATCAGAAAGCTGAGCTTTAGTAGTGTCTAGTACTGAACTATGGAAAAAGAAACTCGCCGCATGGATACATGACCCGGTCGAAAAAGCGATAGTACTTGGCCGGACCTCCTATGGCCATGAAAACGGCAGCCTAGCTTACCTTCGTGAGCAGTTGCATCTAGAGAAGGGCGACTATCTCAGTATCGCCGATCACTGGGCGTCTGCAGGCGATAGACCACAGTGGCCAAGTTCGAGTCAAGGTCCCCAGCTGTACGTTAACTTCACGAAGGATCCTGTAATAAAGCACCCCATCTCAAAGGAATCCTTCGATCTGGGAGCTATGAGTATCCCCGTGGGAGAAATAGAGACCTTTTCATCCTCGCACTTCAAAGAGCTAATAGTAAAAAATGAACAAGGAGAGATCGACTATGAAAGTACCTTTTTGGCGTTTTGGAGATTCGGCCCATCAATAGACAACTATGAGCTTGGGAGTCTCTGGCGCGTGCTCCCGGCCGATACTAGAGTACCTGATCACACTATCTGGAACCACCTAGATCTTGTCTCTGCATTCGCTACTGCGTTGGACGGCGACCCAGCCCTGTTGGAGTTCTCCATCGGCCCCGTTCAAAGTTTCATCAAACAGGCAAGATCAACGGCAGATCTGTGGGCGGGCTCACATCTACTCTCGGTCTTGACGTTTGAAGCGATGATCCCAATAATTGAAAGTTACGGTCCAGACTCAGTATTGTTTCCATCGCTTCGGGGTCAGCCCCAGCTGGATCTCTGGTTGCTTGAAAGGGTTAGGGGTAAAGACGATCAAATCGGTGGATTCAAGTGGTGGGACGATCACCTCAAAAGGGTCGACTTTCGATACGAGGTGGTAGAGTCGGACTCTTATCCAGCGTTTACCGCATCCTTGCCAAACAAGTTTGTTGCTTTAGTTCCGTACAAAGACGCCAATGAAGTTGCTTTGAGAGCAAAGAAAAGGCTTTTCGATGCGGTCCATAACTTTGGTAAAGAGGCGACCAGCTACCTCTTTGCAGACAGGTTTGACGATCACATGAAAGACCAGATAGATCGTCAACTAAGAGAATTCCCCGAGACTTATTGGTCGACGATTCGTTGGCCTAAAAGGGATAAACCTATTGAGGAGGCAGCAAGAGAGCTAGATGGACTTCTTCGGAAACTAGCGGGAGATGGGGAATCAAGCACTCACTCTTTGTTCAAAGGTACCGCTTGGGAGTCACTCCTTGGACTTGAGGGAAAAGAGGATATTCCGTTTCGCTATAAGGCTAACCCAGGTGTGTTGTTCCCTGGTGTGCTTAGGGCAACGGAGATTGTTCATGCTGCTGCCAAGCAGGAAAAACTTTTCTTAGCGTCCGAAGAAAAAGAGTTTCGATGTACTACTTGTGGCGAAAGAGAGTGGTTGTGCACCTCTAACGAGGCGAGAGAGTACGAAAGCTCGTGGCCCACGCCGTCGAGGAGAAAGAACTCTATCTGGTCTGAGTTGTCTAAGAGTCGTCCAAGTCTGGCGAAAGAAGGAGAGCACCTCTGCGCTTTGTGTTCCTTGAAGCGAGGATGGCCAGGGATCTTTAGTAAGCGCCTCGAGGACCTCACAGGCAGGGAATTTTCTCGATACATAGTCTCAACCCACGTCATGGCGGACGTACCTAAACTCGTGGCAGCAAGATTTAGTCCCTATGACCCCGAAACTCATCAAGCCGAAACTTATCAAAATGAGCAGGATAGGCTCCCTTACCTTCCAGCGATGCCTCCAAAGCTTTACAGGGAACTATCTTCTCGTAGCAAGAGACGAGAGGAGGTAGAGCGCCACTATCGAGACCCTATCGTTCGAGAAGAAGATGATACCGAAGAGGACCCCAGAGACTCTATGTACTATGCATTGCTTAAGATGGACGGGGATCGTATGGGTAAGTTGCTGCAAGAGGGTCATCAAGGGGTTACCGTTTTTTGTAGCTGGCATCCTAAAGTCAAGCGATCGGTGACTGAGCTAAAGTCCTCTATGGAAGCTGGAGATAACCTTGATAGCTATCTCCAATCTCAACCTCTGCCGTCTCCGGCATTGCAGAAAAACATCTCAGAGTCCCTAGCGAACTTTTCACTCGTCATGGTACGCCAAGTGCTGGAGAGCATGCTGTATGGAAAGATCATATATGCAGGTGGTGACGATCTGCTAGCCTTCTTGCCGAGGACTCAGGTAGTGGATGCTCTAGGTCTCTTGCGGCAAGGGTTCTCGGGAGAAAAGGAGGTAGGTGGCGTTGACTACTTCCAACGCGCTTACCGAGATGGCTATCGGGTTGGAAGTGGTTTCTTTTACGACAAGGGTAGCTCAGGTTCTTCCCTAAGGACTCTCTTGGGAGCGGGAGTTGCGACTGCGAGCTTTGGAGTAGTGATAGCTCACGCAAAGACTCCGCTTTCACAGGTGTTGGTCAAGACCGAGCGTGCAGAAGCTCTTGCCAAACGTCACGGTCGAAATGGGTTTTGCCTTTATGTTGCAAAGCGAAGTGGTGGGGACGTTGCTGTCTTTGGATCCTTTGAACGGGCTTCAAAAGGGTATCTATCACCGCTTGAGTGCATCAACTCTTTGACCTCTCTTTTGGGTAAAGAGGTTTCGAGAAGAGCAGCGTATCTCGCAAGTAGTTGGCTCAGGTCCATTCCCGATGTTGGCGAGGCTGACCTCGACGAGACTAGCTGGTTTGAACTTGTGACCTCGATGCTCAAGTATCAGTTTGCACGGCAGAGCAAGGTGGGGAATCTTGGTGAGAAGCCAGAAATGGTTGCAAAAGTCGTCGATTCGTTGGTGAAGAACGTACTTTGTGATCGATTGATTCAAGTGGAACCAAAGGACTCTGAGATGAGTTCCAAGTCAGGAGCGATCGTTTCCACCCTTTTGGTAGCAGAGTTTTTGGCTCGGAGTGTAGATGGAGGGGGAAATTGAGGTACTTCTTTGTCGAACCCTTTGACGTAGTGATGCTGCGTGGGAACCGTCTGTTCGGTGAGTCCGGTAGTTTTGGCGATGCGGTCATGCCCCCTTGGCCGACTGTGTTTGCAGGTGCCTTTAGGTCGTTGCTTTGGAGTGCTCTGGCTAAGTCAGACTTCGATCGTATCGTTGGGAAGGAAGGTTCCTGGGGTAGTTTCAAGCTGCGGTGGCTGTCGTTGGCCAAGGATCAACGAGACGGTGTCGTTGATATATTCGTTTCCATTCCAAAAGATACTCTGGTGTCTTCTGAGGGTGGAGGAACCGTTACTTTAGTTCCTAAGCAGATAGATACTGACATTGTCCGATCGTCATCCGTGCTCCCGCTTCAGTGCCTTACAGTTGGTTCGGTCTCTGGCAAGTTCTCAAGTAGTGGATTTGTATCGATGTCTGAGCTTCTCAAGTGGCTCAAAGGTCACGGCATCTCCGATGTTGTAGAAGGTTCAGAGCTTTATGTTCTGGAAAGCCGTCTTGGTATCGGGCTAGATAGCGGTGCAATGACGGCAAGATCCGGTGCACTGTACACCACACAAACGGTTCGTATGAGTCCAGATGTTGGTTTCGTAGTTGGAATTGAAGGCGATGAGGGCAAAATTCCAAAGAGCGGACTTTTGCGTTTAGGAGGAGACGGACGTGGAGCGAGATTTAGAGATATCGATTCACCTCTACGAGAGATAGGTGAGAATTTTGTGCCTGATGGCGCCCGGCGGTTCAAGGTTTTGGCGCTTACGCCTCTAATGTTCAAGAGAGGTTGGCTTCCCGATGCGGTTCATGACCCAGACTTTCGTCTGAGGCTAGGGTCAGACTTTTCGGCGAGGCTCGTATCCGTTGCGCTTGGAAGGCCCGAGACCATAACTGGTTGGGATATGGCAAAGAATAGACCAAAGTTAGCGAAGAAATGTGTTCCGCCAGGTTCAATCTATTACTTCGATGAGTGCGAAGGAGACGTGGGTGCGTTTTTCGACTGGGTTGATAGTGGTATGAAGGACTCAGATGACATAGGCGGGACAGAGTCGACGCTAATTGAGGGTTTTAACGTTGCGGTTACAGGTGTTTGGTAAGAGAGAGGGAGGAAGATGTTTGAAGAAAGCCCGGTGATGCTGTACTACGCTCTTACGCCGGTTCACATGGGGGCGGGTGACGGACTAGGGGTAGTTGATGCCCCGATCCAAAGAGACGTAGTCACTGGTTATCCCGTGATGTACGGATCTGGGATCAAAGGAGCCCTGCGTCATGGCCTTGGCGCAACTGATCGCCTGGGGGAGGAGAAAATGACGCTACTTTTCGGTCCTTCCTCGGATAAGTCCAGCGAACACGCTGGCGCTCTATCTTTTACAGACGCCCACATCGTGCTTTTTCCGGTAAAGGCACTCGATAAGGGTTTTGTCTATGTGACATCACCCTATGCACTCATGAGGCTTGCGCGCTCGATAGAGATGAGCGGAGGAGATGCGAGTTGGTCACTTCCAAAGCCATCTAACGGTGATGCTTACTTGGTGGGTGGACAGGCAGAAGAAAAAAAGCAAGAAAAGGTATATCTGGAGTATTTCGAGTTCGATAGTTCGATCTCTGAGGAGCTTAGTACGGTCGCTCACTGGATCGCAGATAACGTCGATCCCTTCGATAGCGAGGGGTACTTCCATAAGAAGATCTTGGAAGATATAGTGTTACTGTCAGAGGAGAACTTTAGGTTCTTTGTAAGTAATCACACCTCCGTAGAGCCTCATGTAAAGATCGATGACGAGACCGGAACCGCAGACGGGGGTGCACTGTTTTACGTCGAGAATCTTCCCCCTGAGACGGTCATGGCGGGCAACTTGCTCGTATCAAAGTCTAGGAAGAAAGACAGCTCTAGATCCGCCCAAGATCTTCTGAACGACTTCAAGGAGGCTTTGGACAACCTAAAGCTGGTGCAGTTTGGTGGGGATGCGACCTATGGAAGAGGCTTAATGCAGGTTAGCCTCGTAATCGAGGAGACGCTATGAATATAGAAGGTGGGTCTCTCGATCAGATGCGGCTTAGTTATGCCAGCTCGTGTGTGAAGGAGGTTGCAGCAGGGGAGCGATCCGTGTTTCGAAGCTACAGGTCAAGGACCAAAGGCGTCGGAAACCTCATTATGAACGACGGGCTAATCGGTGCAGTTGTGTTTCTAGAGAGCAAGGCTAAGAATGATAAAGGGGTTGAGCGTCTGGTCCTTGATCTCTCCAGATGGATCGCCAAGCGATTTCTGCACAATTGTAAGACTCACGATACTGACGAGAGACGGCTTCCACGAACGGTTCTCGATGCTATGGTCCACGCAAGCAGCACGGACTATATGCGAATGACCGAAGAGACGATGCAGCTTGTTCGTTGGCTGCGTCAGCTCGTCGATGTTTATGACCCGGGAAGAATCGAAGATGCCAGATAGGTCGAACGATCAGAGGAACTACTCTTCAAATCGAAGTTCATCGAACAATACTGACTCGTCGGCGGATCGATCGACTAAAGAGAAGCTTCCGCATTTAGTACCGCAGTACCTTTCCAATGCACTATCTTCGACTCCTGATCCCCCCGCTAAACGAGCTAGTGGCGGAGAGCGCTTTCACGGGGTAGTTGACATTAGAGAAATCAATAAACAAAGCAACAAAGACAGTTCAGAAGATCCACTGAAAAAGGCTGTCTTAGATAGTTTTGAAGGAGATCCAGTGATCGACGCTAAGGTCTGGAAAGAGGTCGACGAGCGATTGCGTCGTCGCCTTACTGAGTCCTATGGTCGAAGCCATGTGATGGTCCCACTTGAACTTCTATCACCACTTGTATGTGGTGTGGGAATAGAGAGCATAACTGAAGTGGGTTTTTCTTTTCAAAATCCTTTCGGTCTTCCCTATTACCCTGGATCTTCCATAAAGGGTCTTGCTAGAAGGGCCGCAGCGGATCTAGATTGGCCAGAGGAGAAGATCTGCAGCTACTTTGGAGAGGCCATAACTTCGACAGAGGATCAGGGAAACGCAGGGATGCTCTGCTTCTTAGATGCTTACTTGGAGCCTAAGTACACTATCGAGATCATGACCCCCCACATTAGTCCCTATCTGCAAAGTAGTGGAAAGGACTATCCGCCATCCGATATCTATAAGCCCACCCCTATTCGGTTTCTCGCAGTAGCACCAGGAGCAAAGGTGACTATCCATGTCCTTGCCCTAAACCCTAAGGACAATACCTGGAGAGACGATGTGGAAATGATCCTGGAATACCTAGCCAAATATGGTCTTGGAGCGAAGACCTCTGCTGGATATGGAGTTGGACAAATAGATGATAAGGCTAAGGATAGAGCTGAAGAGGAAGTGAAGCAGCAGGAACAACGCAGGCAGGAAGAGAGCTACCTTAGGTCGCTGGATCCAAATAAGCGTAAACTTGAGGAGCTAAAGAGTGAAAAAAGGTTCAGCAGTCAGACGCCTCCCGGTTTATATATCTCAATTCTAAAAGACAAGGAAGCGACAGCGGATGATCCGAGCTTTATGCGCTATGTTGCGCAACTTGCCAAGGACAGCCTCAAGGAGCAGGATAGTTGGTTGGACGAAAAAGAGCTGCAGGTGCTTAGGAGTAATCCTAAGGACAGGTCAATATCCAGCAAGAAACGCAATCGCTTGACGGATGTGGAGCTGATTATTGGTTTCTTAGCGGAAGAGTAAGGTTCAAAGCATCGTGACCACTTACCTTATAACTCGCCACGATGGAGCTAAGAGGTGGGTCTTTGCTCACGTGACAGAGTACGGCTTGCAGATAAACAAAGTTCTTCCTCATCTAGACCCTAGCACGCTTGAGAGAGGGGATGTGGTGGTTGGAACTCTTCCGATCCAGATAGTCGCAGACCTATGTGACGCTGGTATCACTTACTATCACCTGACCCTGAAATTACCCAAAGAAAAACGTGGGCTGGAGCTTTCCATGGACGAGCTCGACGAGTTCGAGGCGCATCTAGAGAGGTTTGAGGTGAGGAGGTGGAAAGATCTCTCAGAAAAGACGTAAAGTCCAGATCAGCTTCGTATCCGAAGAGGCGCTTCCAAACGCGATAGCGGTACATGAAGATAAACCCGACACCCTACTGCTGGTCTCTTCAACCAAGATGGCACAGGGGCGCCGAGACTTGGCTCAAAGAGACTACTTCAGGGACAAGGGTCTAGACGTCCACCTCTTTGGACAGGGTGCCAGGATCACAGACTTTCGCGAAGCAGCCGAGTGCGCTAGGGAGGTAGTCAATTTCCTGAGAGATCTTAAGGAAGTCGAAGCCATTACCCTTAACTTAACCGGTGGACCTAAGACTACAACAATTGTCTTCCTTGACTCAATGAATCAGTTTGTTCAGATGTGTAAGTACACATCGTGGCTGTATGTCGATACCCAAGAAGGAGTGACTTGGCGAGCAGCTAACGATCAAACCTACGTAGACAACCCTTTCACATCTTTCATCACAGTATCTGATTATCTGAGGTTACAAGGGTATGAGAGCGAAGCGCAGTGCGATCAGGCGGTCTTTTCGGCTGCAATGGACAGAAGAGAGATAACGAATAGCCTGGCTCAAAGCGATAGGGATAGAAGGGGGCGTGACCTTATAGGGGAGTTGAATCACTGTTACTCGAGAGCAGAGATCAATGGATCGTTCATCCGTAATCCAAGTCACGTTATAGACCTTAATAGAAAACAAGATATCGATCTGCTAAAGATGATCTCCGATCACGGGCTTTTGAAGGTTGAGTTCCAGGGACAGCCAAAGAAACGCTTCAGTATTACCTTCAACGATTCGGATCTAGCTCGATATCTAGGTGGGGGGTGGTTGGAGGAGTACGTTTGGCTTGAGACTAAAGCAGCTTTGGAAAGGTTGAGGGTAGATGCGACTGTTTTGAAAAACGTTATCGTAACTCCAGTTGGAGGCGGACCTGATGAATCGAATGAGATCGATCTCTTGGTGTTGTTTCAAAATCGCATGCTTGTCATGGAGTGCAAAGCTAGTAAGAAACCAGGCGGCAACGGTGGTATCAACGTTTCGAAGCTGGTGGATCTTGCAAAGAAGGTTGGAGGAAGGCTGGCAACACCGTGGTTTGTAACCGCCGCCACGGACAACTCTCTACCAAAGGAGCGAAGTCGAGGAGTTGAGTACTTTGAAAGCAAAGATCTACCTGATCTGGCTTCCCGTTTCATCGATTGGTTAGGCGTGACCCGTGGGTCTAGAGATAGTCGTTGAACTTCCAGCTAGCGATAGGGAAGTAAGTCAGAGAGGTTATTCTCCCGTTGGACTGTTACAACGAGCTATCTACCTGTTGACAACCACGATTACCACACAGCTCATATCTAATTGCACTTACGCGTTCGAAGTCGAAGATGCAGTCAGTTGTGTCAACTCCCTATTTGTACGAGATCCGCTACTTCAGCTTACAAAGGTTGGGGGAAGCTATTGGATAAAACTCCTCTGGCCTGGAACCGATCATGGCGCTGAGTATCTGATAATCGATGTTCTCGGAGATTTGCATAGACGGTCGATCTTTGTAAGCTCGAGTGACAAAATCTCCGACGAAGATCCTGTCTATGTTCCCAAAGGGCAGACCCTGATCGAACAGAACGCTTATCTCGAAGTCAAAGTTCCAGATAAGGTCGTATTTCGTAGCAGCCTTGAGGTCTCTATCCGATGGAGGTCGGTTTCGTATAAACAACTCTCTGCGACCTCGTACCACGTTCAGTCATCGTTGTCAGTGCCGAGACGTAGCTGGGGGGTACGGGTCGGATTTCGTGAGGAGTTGAAAGACCTACGCCATCTAGTCACGATCACATCTGCATACCGTTCGGCTCTGATGTCTAAGGCGACCGATGCAGAAGCCGCCTTCATCTCGGGTAAGAATGTGGATGGCACGCTGCTTACAGACCATATTCACCCCTTTATCGTACCGTGGTATGGAGAAAAAGGAGGTGTAAAGGGCGTGGTGATTACAAGTTCATTACCGGTTGAACCCCTTTTAGAGAGTGTTGCTCGAAAGGTGCGGACTGTGTACCTTCGTGGTTTGCCGCAGATAGAGATTGCTTACGTTACTGTTGGGTACTTGGACGACGTATTCGGCGAGCTCTCAGGTGGACTAAAGCTCAGGAGCTACACCCCCTATATCCCGACTCGATTCATGCATCGAGATGACACGATCTCTGACTTTGTGGCTGAAGATATCAACAGAGAGTTTGACAGGCGAGGTCTCGAGCCTGCGCGACACGTTCGTTTCGTAAACGATCAGGTTCGGCCCATACCTATATTCCATCGAAAAAGCAGTTTGAAAGAGGGCAGAAGAGTGCTCTATGGTTATCTGATCGAGCTCGAAATCGCAACGACTTTAAATCAGACACTTCATCTTGGGAAGCTCTGTCACTTTGGAATGGGGGCGTTTTATGTCATCTGATGCGGCGGGGGAGCTACCTGCGACGATTGCGATTCGTACGCTGAAAGACTTTATGTTCTGTCACCGTAGAGCTTATTTGACTTGGGTTGATGCCCACGTAGTGAAGCCAAACGACTCGGAGTACTTTGAGGGTGCGATATTTAGCCATGAACAAGCTATCAAGCGGTGGGAGTCCATATTTCGGGAGAAGGTGAAAGAAGGATATTTTGTCTCAGAAAAATTTGGCTTGGAAGGAAATGTGGAGTACGTAAGCACTCCTAGCGTCGACGATACAGCCGCTGAGATACCGGTACTAATAAGAACCACTTCACCTTCTAAAGATGGCATGCCTTGGGAGGAGGATCGAACGATAGCAGTCGCTTGTGCGTTGCTACTTGGAGATGGCGAGTATACGCCAACTGGTGCGTGGATCTTCTATGGAGGTGAACAAAGTGATGTCAGGCATTTGGTAGACGTGGATGATCTTGGAATCTCCAAGACCGAACAACTCGTGGATGACTTACGACAGATGGCTGCAAGCAATGTGTTGCCTGACGTGATCGACGATCTGGAGAAGTGCATGCGCTGTCCGTTTGTGTCTCTATGTCGAACCGATGAGTGTGAACCTTCGAGACCCGAAAAGGCCGTTTGGGTTTCAGATGATGTCTCTCGCCCTCTTTACGTTACGGGTTCCGACGTATCACTCTATAAAACCGGAGGTATCGTCCAGGTTAGGCGCCGAGATGAAGTCCTCGATGAAGTAAGACTAATCGAACTCTCACAGGTGAATCTCTACGGAGCGAGCAGGATCTCCACGCCGTTGGTAACGGAGTTGCTCCGGAGGGATATACCAATTGCTTACTTCAGTAGTGGTGGGTGGTTTAACGGTCTTACGGTCAGCTCAGGGTCTGGGCGAATCGATCTTCGTATTCGACAGTTCAAGCACTTTTGCGAGGGAGACCTAGAACTATCTAAGTCCATTGTGGCTGGGAAGGTGCGAAACTGTCGTACTCTCCTCAAGAGAAATGCTAACGAGTGCCCTGATGCAGATCTAATAGAACTTAGGCAGATATACAAGGAAGATATTCCTAAATGTGAATCATTCAGCGAGCTTCTGGGTGTAGAGGGGAACGCTGCGCGAATTTACTTCAAGAACTTTGCCCTTATGCTCAAGCTGCACAACGCAGAGAGAGCAAGCATGTTCGATTTCAATGGTCGCAATCGTAGGCCGCCGAGGGATCCAGTGAACTGCATGCTTTCGTATTTGTACGGAGTTATGGTGAAAGATATATTTGTAGAGTTGCAAAAGGTGGGGTTCGATCCGATGCTTGGATTTTTTCATAAACCTCGCTTTGGTAGACCTTCCCTTGCTTTAGATTTGGCCGAGGAGTTTCGCCCCCTAGTAGCAGATTCGACTGCAATCACCTTGATTAACAAAAGAATTGTGGGTAGTGAAGACTTTGTCATTCATCCCAGGGGCGTGACGCTCACTCCCTCGGGTAAGCGCAAGTTGATAAGTGGATATCAGGCACGTGTGGAGACTGAGGTCCAGCATAGAGAGCTAGGTTATCGAATAAGCTACAAGCGAGCCTATGAAGCCCAGGCACGTCTACTTGCGTCGTATCTCTATGGGGACAGAGGATCATATAACTCATTTACAACGAGGTGAAATATGAAGTTAAGACGTTACCTCGTGTGTTACGATATTCGTGATGCGAAGAGGCTGCGAGAGATTGCCAAATGTCTTGCTGGCTACGGTGACAGAATTCAGTACTCCATTTATTTATGTGATCTGCCGTCAATTGAAATCAATAAGCTTGAAATGAGAATCGAGAGGATTGTTGACCCCTCGGTTGACTCAGTTATGGTTGTGGATTTGGGCAAACCTGATACTCCCAATAAGATTACGGTGTTCGGTGTCTTGGATATGAGCCCCAGCTATGTTTCGAGAGTCTTCTAGGTAATCTATTTGTGCAGCAAAAGTGGATCTATGCTCGCATCCTGCTCGGAGGGAGTTTTTTGCTCTATGTGCACGTGGAAGAGTCCTTGTAAAGTTGTCAAGGTTGACTTGCTCGAAAGTAGCGACATATTTACAGGTCAATCCCTATAAAATGAAGGGGCTGTTTCCATGCTCGAAAGGGCATGGCCCCATTACGAC
>NZ_FQUL01000041.1 GCF_900128965.1 Ferrithrix thermotolerans DSM 19514 | reverse complement strand
AATTTAAAACACGAGAGGAGGCAAGAACCGCAATCTTTGACTGGATCCAATGGTACAACCGCAAGAGGCTTCACTCGAGCATCGACTATGTATCGCCGATGCAGTTCGAACAAGCCGCTACGATACAGGCCGCATAGGTAAGCGGGGTTCAGTGTCCCATTTGGTGAGCAAGTCCACTCTCATATTTAGGTACCAATGGGTAGGCTTGATCTTAGATGCTGCTGATCAATCTATACTCTTTGGTGTTTGAGGTGTTTCTAAGGAGAGGTTTTGCAAAGTCTTATCGCAGTTGTTGAGATACCCAGAGGATCTAAAAATAAGTACGAGGTAGACCACGACTCTAATACTGTGTGGCTAGACCGAACTTTATTTACGCCGATGGCCTATCCCACCGAGTATGGTTTCATAGAGCACACTTTAGGAGAAGACGGCGATCCACTAGACGCCCTTGTCCTACTTGACCATCCCACCTTTCCTGGCTGTCATATAAAGGTACGGCCCGTTGCTGCGTTTATAATGTCCGATGAAGCAGGAAGGGATGTAAAGGTTCTCTGTGTCCCGGAGAAGGATCCCAGATACAGCCGCTTTGAAGACCTAAAGGACGTGCAGCGCTCTGTGCTCGATGAGATCGAACACTTCTTTGCTCATTACAAAGACCTGGAGCCTGGAAAATCAGTTACCGTGGAGGGATGGGAGCCACTTTCTAAGGCGCAAGAGGAGATCGAGGCGGCCTTTACCCGCTTCAGAGGCGAGTAAGTCTTAATCGTATTTGGGGCATAAAAGGCTAGAGGAGCTGGTTAGGCAGAGTATAGAGGAGTTGTCACTATGGAACACGTCGATCAAAAAGATAGAGTTGCCGAGGTTGAAAGACTCATTGAGATTATGCGACCAGCAGTTCAAAGTGACGGTGGCGACCTTGTACTAAAGGCTGTAGATGCTAACAACGGAGTGGTGGAGGTGGAGTTGCAAGGCGCTTGTAGCTCATGTGCGATATCAACCTCGACGATCAAGCTCGGTGTAGAGCGAATACTAAAGTCGAAGCTCCCCTGGGTTCATGAGGTTCGCGGCGGTGTCGAAGAGGTAGATGACCTTACGTTCAGCGCTTCGTTGGGTCGTGGCGCCTATATACCGGTTCGCAGATAGCGTTTTGGTCGTGGATATAAGGTAGGAAGCGATCAGATACTAGACACGGTCCTGGGCTTATCGTTAGTGCTCTCGGTTGTCTCAGCCGTAATGGCTGGAAGGTCAAGACTTTTTGTAGCTGGGTCTCTGCTTTCGGTGCTTGTATCTTTAGGGGTTGGAGGCGTCACACAGCCTGCAGTTAGGGGAGCTGTGTATGCGTTACTTGACTCTCTGGCCTTTTTGATCGTGGCGGTACCCTTTAGTGCTCTGCTTGCAAGGATAGGGTTTTTCGAACAGTGCGCAAGGGTAATTCCCAAAAAGAACCCCCATCGCTACCTGTGGACTCTGGCAGCGGCCGTGACCGCTGTGTTCAACTTAGACGCCTCGATAGTACTTTTGACGCCGATCTATCTAACCTACGCCCGTAAACACAACCTAGACCCAAAGGCCTTAGCGTACCAGCCCCTTTTGCTGTCGCTACTAGCGTCGTCTCTGTTGCCGGTATCGAACCTCACCAACCTCTACGTAGTATCGTTGTACCACCTAAGCACCTTTGCCTTTCTGAGGCTTCTTAGTCTTCCCTCCCTCGCTCTTGTTCTGTTAGGTTATCTACTCTGGAAGAGACGGTTTCTCAGAGGACTAAAGACCCCTAAAACTTCTTTTGCCAACGAAGATGGGGAAGTCTTCGATCTAGAAGGTATCGGCGTAGGTCTGTCTGCTACAGTGCTGGTGTTGATCGGGTTTATTTTTGGTCCTAGCTATGGTCTTATGCCCTTTGAGGTGGTGGGTGTAGCCGATGTGTTGCTGATTGCATATCTTGGGTTGAGGTGCAAAGAGATAGCGTTTCATAGGTCCTGGATCCCGCTCACGACAGCTTTGGGAGTGGGTGCGTCAGCGCTGGCTGCGGTGTCACTCGCCGGACGTGTCTCGGTCTCATTAGGGGGATCGACAGCAGAGAAAGTAGCTGCGCTAGCGATATCGGGCGGAGTTGTTGCTAACGTGTTGAATAATATTCCGGCGGTAGCTGCCATGGTCAAGGTGCTCCATCCGTCTGGGGGTTACGAGTTAGCTGGACTGCTTCTGGGAGTGAATGCAGCACCGGGACTTACTGTCTTTGGAACCTTGGCTTCGATACTGTGGTTGTCGATCCTTAGGAGTTATGATCTAGATGTTTCAGCTTATGAGTTCTTTAGGGTTGGTTTAGAGGTTGTGGTTCCGAGTTTCTTTGTTGCTTTGGTTGTACTTATGACAATTTCTGCATTGAGGGTGTGAACGACTCATATGTTGACGAGGATAAAAATTAACCGTGTTGCGTAACCGAATTGGAAACGTAGTTATAACTATCGTCGCTTCAGGCCTAGCCTTGGCCCTGGCATTTATCTTTGTGGTTCCGGCTGCCTCCACGTTAGCGAACCTGAAAGAGCCGGGTTCTTTGTCGCAACCCCTTCAACTCAGGCTCGCCCAGGCTCCTTCGGTGATCCTTGCACGAGACGGCTCCACTTTGTACACCATCGGAAACGGTCAGTTCGTACAGCCTGTAAAACTTGCGCAGATCCCAAAGATGGTTAGAAACGCAGTTTTGGACGTAGAAGACCACGCGTTCTACATACACGGAGCGCTCGATTTTAAGTCGATTGTTAGGGCTCTGGTAGCCGATGCATCTGGGAATCAGGGGCTTCAGGGCGGATCTACGATCACGCAGCAGTTGGTCAAGAACGCTATCTTGGACCCCCAGAGGACTCTGTCTCGCAAGATCCACGAAGCGGTCCTTGCCTACAGACTCTTTGGGCAGCTCTCTAGAGACCAGATTCTCCAGGACTACCTAAACACGATCTACTTCGGAGAGGGAGCTTACGGAATCCAGGCTGCCTCGCTTACCTACTTCCAACAGCCGGTGTGGAAGATCAATCCCGCTCAGGCGGCTCTGCTAGCGGTCCTGATAGAAGATCCCTCTGGATTGAACCCTTACTATCACCCCGCAGCAGCTTTGTTTCGTCGGAACCTGGCTCTGTCACAGATGGCAACCTATGGAGACTTAACTGCAGCTCAGGCGGCTATGTACCAAAAAGAGCCGTTGCCAACTCAGCTGAACCGGCCCACGCTTAACTCCCCGAGTGGCTTTGTGGGAGAGGTTGAGTATAGGCTTTTGCACGACTCGAACTACTCGTTCCTCGGATCCACGCCAACGCAACGTCTTTCAAACTTGGAACAAGGCGGATACAGGATCTACACAGGGTTAGATCCTTCCATGCAAGCAGATGCCAAGGCAGCGGTGTTAGCTAGGTCCCCATATACAGCTGGCAGGGTATCGGCTGCTTTGGTCTCCGTGGATCCTTTGACCGGCGAGATCAGGGCGTATATCTCAGGAAACCCCCTTGGTGGGGCTGGAGGTTATGATGTAGTATCGGGTCGGGGGGGAACCGGTCGGCAACCGGGTTCCACCTTTAAGCTCTTTACCCTCATGTCTGCACTTCAGCAGGGCTATAGCCCTAACGATACCATCGATGGAACCGCTCCGTGTAAGTTCAACATCCCCGGAGTGACTCAAGGGACCTATGTGGCCCACAACGCAGAACCCGGACTTGGAGTCGTTTCGATAAACAAGGCGACTGCCGACTCCATTAACTGCGCGTACATAAGGCTTGGTGTAAAGATAGGTCTCAACAATGTGGTTACGATGGCTCATCTTTTGGGGGTTCACTCTTACGTCCCAGCGATTCCCTCTATGGTGATCGGTTCGATAGATGTAACACCACTTGAGATGGTAAGCGCCTATGCAACGATCGACGCCCTAGGTGTGTATCACAGGCCGGTATTTGTTACAAAGATCGTGAACTCCTCTGGTTCTGTACTTTATAGAGCAGATGAAAGAGGTGTAAGGGTGCTCTCACCCCAGCTCTGTGAAGTGGCTATCTCCGTTTTCAAACAAGTGATCGCTTATGGAACTGGGACTGGAGCGGCGATAGGTCGACCAGCAGCGGGAAAGACCGGCACTACAGATAACTTTACGGATGGATGGTTCGATGGCTTCACGCCACAGCTTGTCACCTCAGTGTGGATGGGCGATCCTCAAGGAGCTATCCCGATGAGACCTCCACTTACACCCCAAGACGTATATGGAGGTACCTATCCTGCCTCTATCTGGCAGTACTTTATGTACCATGCGCTTGCACCCTATCCGGTTGAGAACTTCCCCTCTCCACCCCCAGGCTCTATAGCTCCGGGCAGGTTTATAGTTCCTATCGACTCCCCCGGATCTATCACCTCGCCAACATCTACTACCACAACCTCTACCACTGAGGTGCCTACAACGTCATCTCCTACTACAACCTCTACCACTCAGGCAACGACCACCGCCTCTGTGTCTACCTCTACCTCAACGGCGACTACAACTACGCAGCCAACTCAGAGCACAACTGTTCCTTAGGTCCGAGTCGTTGAGATACGTGGTAACTTGTGTGTAGGTGATCTCGGTTGGATGATGTATTTGAGCAGATAGCTGAGTTGGAGTCCGAGATGTCGGCGGTCAACTCCCAGCTAGCCTCCCATGAAATGAAGTCGAAGGCGCGAGTTGCTGCAGAAGATGCGAGCGAAGCACGACGAAAGCTTTCAAAGGCACAGGCGGAGGTCTTGGATCTAGAGGAGAGAATCTCCCAACTTGAGTCCGAGGCGGCCCCGGTCAGGGAGAGGATATCGTCTTTGCAAAGGAGCTCGCCCACTGGTTCCTACAAAGATGAAGAGGCTAAGGAACATCAGAGTCAGGTCTCAAAGGCACGTCTAGAGGAACTCGAGGAGCAGGAGCTAGAGCTCATGGAGTCCTTGGAGATAGCTAGGGCTGAAGTCGCCGAGCTAGAGAGAGAGCTAGAGTCTGCAAAGCAACTCTTTGATCAGTTGCAAAGTAGCTGGAGCGAGACGGAGTCAGGCCTCAAAGCTATTCTGGCACAAAAAAGGGAGGCTCTAGAAAGTCTCCTGCGTGAACTTAGCGACCCAGACCGGGAACGTTACATGTTGCTTTCAAAACAGCTACAGGGCTCCGTATTTGCCTTTGTGAGCAACTCGGTCTGTGGGCACTGTGGTCTTTCTGTGTCTACAAAGATAATAGGGAGACTGAAAAGCCAAGGTCAAAGCTCACTGTCTGTTATGGAGCGATGTGAGGAGTGCGACCGAGTGTTGCTGATTAGGTGATCTACTCAACCTAAGGGTCGAACCTTGATTCCAAAATGTCCACCTGGCGCTACGTTGTCGAGGCTAATAACTACTCACTCTAGGTGAAGCTCCAAGCGTTTCCTTTTCGAAAATTTACCGAGCGTACAAAAATAAGCGGTTGCCTTCTCTATGTATCTTATGTATAATCGATTCAAATTTACCGAACCTGCGCTAATCAAGAGATGAGCGCATGGGTCGTTGAATTGTAGTTTGTCGCTTGGCGACATTACTTGAAAGAGGGGAAACTAAATGAGTACAGTCCAAGGAGGTGGCGGTCAACTCCGAAGAGAGATGAGCCGTCTAGACCTCGTTATGGCTGGCTTGGGGGCGATCATTGGCTCTGGCTGGCTCTTTGGAGTGTTGTACGCAGCTAATGATGCGGGACCGGCTGCAGTCTTAGGCTGGGTAATCGGAGGTATTGCAGTTATCCTTATCGGGCTGGTATACGCTGAGCTCTCCGGTATGTTGCCTGAAGCCGGTGGTATCGCTAGGTACCCGCACTTTACCCATGGCTCTCTAGTCGGATTCATCATGGGGTGGGGAGCGTTTATCGCTTACTCCACCGTTCCAGCTATCGAGGCTGAGGCCGTGGTTCAGTACTCCGAACACTACATAACGAGCTTCAATAACTCCACGTTTCTTAGGCTTGTGGTAGAGGCGCTGTTGTTGGTTCTGTTCTTCGCCATCAACTCCTATGGAGTAAAGGCGTATGCAAAGACAAACACCATCGTGACGGCGATCAAGTTCATCATGCCGACCCTTACGATACTAGTGTTTCTCTTTGTGGCTAGTCACTGGAGCAACTACTCCTATCAGCCGCCAATGGCATCGAAGGTACCTGGTGGATTCGCACCCTATGGTGTTGCTGGTGTTCTAAAGGCCGTGGCGTTATCTGGTATCGTCTTTTCGTTCTTGGGCTTTCGCCAGGCCGTTGATATGGCTGGTGAGGCGAAGAATCCACAGAGAGACGTCCCCCGGGCTATCATGACGGCTATCGGGTTGGCGATAGTGCTCTACGTTATGTTGCAGGTTGTCTTCATCGCTGGTATTGCACCCAGCGCTCTGTCTAAGGGATGGGCGGCACTAAATTTCACGTCGCCCTTTGCTCAAGTGGCGTCTGCTCTAGGGCTAGGCTGGCTGGCTACTTTGTTATACGCAGACGCAGTTATCTCACCGGCTGGTACCGGCAATGTGTACTTAGCCTCTACCGCAAGGGTTGTCTATGCAGGTGCAGCTAATAAGTACCTTACCAAGCGGTTTCTTACCCTAACCGACAAAGGTGGAGTGCCGATTCTCGGACTTGTTGTCACACTTATATTTGGTATATTAGCGCTTCTTCCCTTCCCGTCCTGGCAGAGCCTCGTAGGTGTTATATCGTCAGCGACGGTGTTCACCTATATGATCGGACCTGTCAGCGCAGCGGTGCTAAGGAAGAACCACCCAGACGCTCACAGACCTTACCGCCAAGGCGCCCTAGAGGTAGTGGGTCCCCTGGCCTTCATTGTGGGAACCCTCATCATCTACTGGTCAGGCTGGAATATCGACTGGAAGCTAATCGTAGCCATCTTGGTTGGGACCCTTATCTACGGTATCGCAGCGGCTCGGCCCAATACAACGTTGGACAAGGTCGACGCGGCAGCCCTTAAAAGCGGTGTCTGGCTTATCGTTTACCTGCTTGTGATGCTGGCTATGACCTACTTTGGTTCGGCGACTTTTGGGGCTCCCTTCAACAAAGGTAAGGGACTTATCCACTACCCACTTGATCTTGTGGTAGTTGTGGTTCTCTCCCTCGTCTTTTACTACTGGGGTGTCGCCTCAGGACGTAAGACCCAAGCTGGTATCGACGCCTTCGACAGGGCAGACAGAGACCGTCTAGAGCGCAATAAGGCGGAACAGTCGACACTTAGGTAAAGGTTGTAAGTAAGGGTCTAGTGAGGACCTTCCATGGGGCGGGCTCTAGCCTTTAGAGTCCGCCCTTATGTGTTTTGTAGGTCGTGAAAGAACGACTGCCGGAGGACGTCTCCCTCCTAGATCAGGTCTCGTCTAGTCTACGAGCTCCCTGTAGCTAAGGTATGCTACATTACTCTTCGATATCGGCGTCTTCGCCCAGTGTTTGTCTTACAGATGAGATGGGTCGAAGATGAAGGGATATCTGAATTACCATGAACTAAGAGAGCAGTTAGAAGGTGCTCTAAAGGAACTTGTCGATAGTGGTAGGTGGGGCGAGTTCCTTCACTTTGCGTCAAGGTTCTCCACGTACTCTCCAAGAAACACTTTGCTAATCTATGGTCAGTGCCAAAAACTTGGAATAACGCCGTCTTACCTAGCCGGTTACTCCCGATGGAAGGAGCTTGGTAGGTGGGTCAAGAAGGGGTCAGTGGGGGTGAGGATAGTGGTACCGTTGACTCAGCGGACACGCGTCGCTGAGTCTAACTACGACGGCTCCTTAGAGCCTCTTGATGAGCTGAAGGTTGTTGGGTTTCGTGCAGCCTCGATCTTCGACCTATCGCAGACTGAGGGAGAGCCCTTTGAAGAGCCAATGGCGCCAAAGTTGCTGAGTGGTCAAGGTGACCAGGTAGCCGAGGAGTTCCTAAGGAACTTGCTTGTAAGACAGGGTTTTACGGTGGTCTCTGGCACTTTGGATGAGGGAGTGAACGGTTACACCGACTTTAGCGGACGCGTTGTGGCCCTCTCGGACTCTTTGAGTGACATGCAGAGGCTGAAGACCCTTGCCCATGAGTTTGCGCACGCATCGATGCACGAAAGAGGCGCCACCGAGAGGGAGGTGGCAGAGCTTGAGGCAGAGACCTTTGCCTTTCTTTACATGTCGGGGATAGGGTACGACTCTGTACAATACTCTGCTCCTTACCTGCTTCGCTGGGCTGGCGGCTCGGTCGAGACGGCCTTGGGAGGATTTGAGAGAGCTTATTCTCTGTTCTTAGAGGTCGCCGCAAAGAGCTCTGAGAACGATGAGGTGGAGTCGGCGGCCTGCCACGGCTGAGTAAAGGCGACAGAACTCCCAGATGGTGTTAGCTCAAGTGTGTCTAAAGGGCTCTATAGTAGCGCCTTCGCAATCATCACCTGTCTTGCTGGATGTGACGAGGTCTCAAGAGGATCTAGACGCCTGGTTGTTGGAAACAGGGGTCTGTTGGATAGGTAAAGCGTATGTTAGTGTAAAACACCTTTGGATCTACACTTGCCGGGTCTGGTGAGGGCTTCTAACTTCCTCCTCCAAAGATGGGTGTTGTAGGTGTGCGGAGGCGTCGAGGTGAGTATCGTCATACCTTCTTTAGGTGTAGGGACTTACAAATTAGGTGGTAAGGGTGGCAGCGTCGTTCTCTAGCGTCACATATGTGCTGGTGAGACTGTCGGTCTGTAAGAGCTTTTGATCCTGGAAACGTGATACCACTTGTATATCCTTCTGCCGTTGCTTTGGAGCTTCCTCTTTGATCTGTGGTTGGCGTATAAGTAAGAAGGTAGGATCTACCTATCCTCTCAGCTTGAGACACGCAACTCGATGACGATGTCGCTGGTTGTTACCTAGTAGAAGATCGCGATACTCTAAACCTTTCTGTATCTGGGGTGTATTTGATCTGCCGTGGCTTGCGACTAAATCTTTCGAGCCGATGTGACATCTACACCACCTCATATGCTCAATGGGTGTGAGACGTAGAGGGGGGAGGCGGTGTCTTTGTTAGCTAGTTATTAGAGGAGGGGTCCTTGGCAGAGGAGTTGACGTCTTGGGATGAATATCTAAGGGCGAAGATCGAAATCTATCTGGAGGGCGCATGGCGATGTATCTTCGACGGACGTGAGCGCTGTGAGCTTTTCGAGCCGCTTGCACGGCTATTTGAAAGTCACGCGGAGAGCTACATTGTAACTGCGTGGAATCCGGGGGAGTTAAGGCTGTCTTACGAGGAGAACCTTCAACGAAACCACGAGCTTGAGTCGATGCTACGTGCGGTTTCGGGTGTGCAGCTTTTTCCAGCAAAGGGTTCTTCGCAGGACGAATCCTATCTGGAGATGGGTTATTTAGTGGTCTCACAGACTCCGATGTTTGGGTTGAAGGAGATGACCTCGATAGCTCGACTTTTCGATCAAGAAGCTATCTACGTAATCGAAAAAGGGATGCTTTACTGCCTAAGCGTGGGTGGAGACCGAAAGATAGAGATGGCAGAGATCCATCGTTCCTATTCATGAAACTCTTGGAGTAAATAACTTTTGATCGTAAAGTTCACCTTGAGTTTTTGTCGATAGCTGAACTTAAGATCCTGGGACTTTAGGAGGCCTGAGTGACGATGGGGGTTTTTAGGGGAGTCTTCGCCTTGTTGTCCTCAACTTTGTCTGTGTTGTTCCTCGTAGGTGCTGTATCGACAAACGGAGCCGCATATCCAAGTCAGACACCGCAACCTCTTCATCGTCTTATATCGGGGTCTAGGGCTTCAAGTATGCAAAACACCTCCTTCAGCACTCCTCCTGGATACTGGGAGGTCGCCTCTGACGGAGGTATCTTTACCTTTGGGGACGCAGGTTTTTATGGATCCATGGGTGGGCATCCCTTAAACGCTCCTGTCGTTGGCATGGCGTCCACACCCGACGGTAGAGGATACTGGGAGGTCGCCTCTGACGGAGGTATCTTTACCTTTGGGGACGCAGGGTTTTATGGTTCTGCGGGGGGTATGCCGATCTCGGGCAGGGTCGTTGGCATGGCGTCCACACCCGATGGTAAAGGGTACTGGCTCGTTACCAACACAGGGGATGTCTTTGCGTTCGGTGATGCAGTGTTTGGGGGATCTATGGGTACCCACATACTGAATAAGCCTGTCGTCTCGATCGTCTCAACTCCAGATGGACGGGGTTATTGGCTGATCGCCTCTGACGGAGGTATCTTTACCTTCGGGGACGCAGGGTTTTATGGATCCATGGGCGGACACCCCCTGAATCAGCCGGTCGTTGGAGGGTTTGAAACAGGTAGCGGGTATGGATACTACGAGGTCGCCTCTGACGGAGGTATCTTTACCTTTGGGGACGCAGGTTTTTATGGATCCATGGGCGGACACCGCTTGAATCAGCCGGTTGTGGGAGGGTCCCAAGTTGGTGCTGTACCCTACAGCCAGCTTCCTGGACCTGGACTTAGTTCGAACCGTACCGTCGCTGCTTTTTACTACCCATGGTGGGGAACACCTCCAACCGTTGTCACTTGGGAACATTGGAATCAGAACAACCACAATCCCGCCGTTGGCGACATAGCTTCTAACTTCTATCCACTTGGTGGTCCGTACTCTCAGGCGATTCAGGCCACCGTCGACTCTCAGATGGCGCTTATGAACCAAGCCGGGATAAACGAGTTGATATCCTCGTGGTGGGGTCAGGGATCGATAGAGGACCAAAGACTCTCTTTAGTGGTTCCATCGGCAAGAGCACACGGGATCGATGTAGCGATCCTGATAGACGGTTACGCCGGGCGTACTATCTCTTCGATCACCTCTGACATAGCCTATCTGAGAGCAAAGTGGGGGATAACAGACTTTTTCTTCTGGGATCCCACTGAGTACTCAGCGAGTGCCTGGCAGTCACTGACCTCTACACTCTCAGGAGTTCGACTCTTTGCGACCGGGGATCCGGGGCAGATGATGACGGGTCAGTTTGAGCAGTGGGCGCGCTCAGCGGGGTTCCAGGGTATCTTTACCTACGACGTCTACGACGAACAGCCTTCGGACTTTGCTCCCACCTGCTACGAGGCTCACCTTTATGGACTTATGTGTTCACCATCTGTAGGTCCTGGCTTTATCGACCAAAGAGCCAACAACGACACCCGTTACCGATCCCGCCAAAACGGAGCTAACTACGACGCTATGTGGCAAGGGGCACTGGCTTCCAACGCAGACTTTATCACCATCACCTCCTTCAACGAGTGGCACGAAGGGACTCAGATAGAGCCGGCACAGGCTATGTGTATCCCGACTTACTGCTACCACGACTACAACGGAGCATACGGTCTCACAGGCACAGCAGCCTCTTACGCCTATATCAACCGAACCGCATTTTGGTCGAAGATGTACATGAACGGCATTTGATCTCAACAGATCGCGCCTATGTGAAGTGGTGGCTAAGGTATTAGGTCATCATGGTGTTATTTGGGATCGAGATAGCAGACTACGAGACCTGGCTGAGGACCAGTGGCATAGAGATAGTCTTGATCGCCATAGGGTCGGTTTTAGTAGCGCGCTTCATTCACGGGGTCGCCTCCTTGGCTGAGCGCCGCGTGGCTAAAGCGACCGCTTATCAGGTGGTAAGCGACCTGGTGAAGTCGGAGCCTACAAAGTACATTCACACGGCGATCCAGGCGATCGACTGGACCCTCAGAAGCGTGACCTACTTTACAGCTACAGTTCTAATCCTTATCCGCTTTGGAGTCCCCCTCACGTCCCTTGTTGCTCCAGCAACCGTGCTGGGAGTAGCGGTGGGCTTTGGGGCACAGACCTTGGTGCAGGACGTCTTAGGCGGATTCTTTATTATTACAGAGCGACAGTACGGCGTCGGAGACGTCATCCGCATATCGGGCGTCGGCCTCACCACTGGAGTCTCTGGTACGGTGGAGGAGGTAACTCTTAGAATAACAAAGATCAGGTCCCTAGCCGGTGAGCTTATTGCGGTTCGAAACGGCCAGATACTGCAGGTCGCGAACCTATCTCGAGACTGGTCACAGGTGGTTATCGACATTCAGCTTCCTGCGGAGAAAAAGGCCTCTCAAAGAGCAAGGGAGATACTAGACGAGGTGTGTAAAGAGCTCGCTAACGACGAGCGGCTCATTCCTGTACTTCTGACCCCGCCAGCGGTTACAGGGATAGAGTCCATCTCCCTCGGCTACGTCGTCATGCGTGTTGTGGCCCGTACCCTGCCGTCCAAGCAGTTCGAGGCAGGGAGGATAATGCGGGCCAGGATCATTGAGGTGCTCTCGGAGGAAGACCTTCTCCCTGACTCATCCTCTTCGGCAGTGATTCAGCAGATGGTGTGATGAATGAAGGCTTTGCTAAGAGTTAGACGCTCCACCTGGTACCTAATGGTGCTGTTTCTGGCGCTTTTTGTACTGTACCTCTATGTTCGACCCAAACAGGTTCCTGTATATGTCTCTGCCCCGACAGTATCTACAGCCACTACTACCACGACAGCTGTATCAGCAGTACCTTCTACCACCACCTCTGCCGTTAGATCGACTACCACTACTTCATCTCCGAAAGAGACCACGACTACCACATCGACGACGTCTACAACGGCTGCCACCTCTTCAGCGTCTACGACCTCGACGACCTTGTCTCAAAATACCTCTACGACCTCTTCCTCTACGACTACAACTTCCAAGGGAACGACCTCATCGACTACATCTACGACTTCGTAGGTCTAAAGACCTAGATAGGTCCGCTTTTCTTGAATGTCTGTGGCTAGAGATCTATCGGCCCTCATCACCCCTGCGAAGAGGTAGTTTTAACAGGCTGTCTTTGATTGTGATCTTTTGAATCTGATGATATGTTGTTGAGGACCTAAGGTTTTTACGTTTGACTAGGATCGGGGTTGGTGGCTGTACGTTCTAGTGTCCCTTGTCACAAGTGGCTTCAAGAACAACAGGCTCGAGGTACTTCCGCATCGAGGCGAAGATCTCGTCGGCGCAGATCTCCATCTTGAGTAAGTGTCTCTTTTACTGACTCGATAAGTGCTTTAGTATTGTTTGTGGTGGTCATGGTCTACCTCCTTGAGGTTCTGGTTTCTAATAATTCCTAGATACCATGGCCACCACTAGCAAATCAATACACTCGTGGAATTTGCACAACTATCGGGACACAACCTTGAGCCTGCCAACAGGAATCAACGGCCTCTGTAGCCACAAGAAACGGACCATCCAGATCGAGATCGCTAACTCCAGTGCCCAGAGGGTAAAGACCTTGGCTCATGAACTTACCCACGCACTCTTGCACGAGAACGAAGACGATCGTGAGTTAGCTGAACTCGAAGCTGAATCAGGCGCCTATGTAACCTGCCAAGCTCTCGGGATCGACTCTGGTGATTACTCCTTTGGCTATGTCACCCTCTGGGCCGGCGGTTCTACCCAAGCCATTGCGAAGATCCGTACCAGTGCCGAGCGGATCCAGAAGACGGCCGCAACGATCTTGACCGAACTCGATGTCTACTTGGCGAGAGCATCATAAGAAAATGCTTTGCACAACAGGGTCGACGTGCGATTCGTGACACCGGCCTTACGACAGTGCCGGGCAAAGCAATGTCATGCCTTTCGAACGGCCACCTTGCGCAGATGTGGATGTTGTTTCCTCTCTGGCGGTGTCAGAATCTAAACTGGTCGTTGGACTTACGGGGGGATTCAATGGAAGAGCTGCGACCATTAACGAGGCATGACGTCTTCATCCTAGGAGCTGGGTTTTCGAAGGCGGTTGCTGGGAACTTTCCTGTCGCCGCTCAACTACTTGAACCAATACTGGAAAGACTTAAAGATCGTTTAAATAATGGCACCAAGCCACATGGCGGCGAGGGCTTTGAGCAGTGGATATCGAGGTTAGCAGAAGACCAGCCCCACCTCTCGGCAGACGAGAATCTGGAGCGATCAGCGGCCTTCCTTCGGGTGAGCCAGGAGATCGGTAAGATTCTCATCGAGAGGGAGAACGTAACCCTAACGGGTCAGATGCCTCCCTGGCTTGCGAAGCTGCTCTTTGCCTGGCATGTCCGGCAAGCTACGGTCATCAGTTTCAATTATGACAACTTGATAGAATGTGGTGTCAACTCACAACATCTACCGATGTTTGATCGCAATCCTGTTAGCATTCACGACGTCTTGAACCGCTTGCCGCCATTGCCACCTTCCATACAAAACGAGGAGACCAGACTTTCAAACTTGCAAGGTGGCGGTATGGTCTCGATGGCCAGTGATGACTTCGAGCAGTCAACACCCTGGCGAGACACATTTCGTCTGATCAAACTGCATGGCTCAATCTCCTGGTACTGGGTGCCAGATGATGCAACCGGAGCCACCCTGCAACGCTGGCCCAATATAGGAAGTTTCGGTCAACCAGCTGGCGACCAACGCGCAGAGATCCGTAGACAACTACCCGGCAGGGAATCATTCATTGCGCCCCCTTCGTCGACGAAGTCGAGGTATCTAGCCAACCCTGTCATCCGACAACTATGGCGGGACGCATTCGAAGCTCTTCGTGAAGCTGACCAAATCTTCTTCCTTGGGTATTCAATCCCTACACAGGATCAAGCTGCTATGAGTCTGATCGTCGAGGGTATTGGTGACCGCAAAGCGAGAATTCACATCGTCGATATCGACGCTGACAGGGTGAGAGACAATTTGGCAAAGTTGCTCGTTAGATACGAGCCGTCCCAAGCAGAACAGGAAGAGGGCATTCTGGCGAAGAAGGTGACCAGGCTTGAGCGCCGCTATCGGTTAAAGCTCCACCCAGGCGACAATTCGATCAAGAATCTTGCGGACTCCTACATCGATGAGCTGGCAACTCAGCTCGCTAACAATCTAACAGACTACGCTCGCGGTCTACCAGCGATTGACCAAGTCATTGACGTAGACTGCACCGATCAAGATTTTAAGATCAACCCAGTTGTTGGAGGCATCTCAGCGATGGTTGCAAGCAACTCTTACGCAATGAACTTTGACGGGATTACCGTTGAGAATGGCATCTTGACCATACCTTGTCGGCTCGGACCTCTTGAAAGAGACGATCTGGCACTTACCAAGCTCTTGAAACGGTTGCAAAAAGAAGATGTTAAAAAAATAACTCTTCAACCGCCTACGCAAGACAACGAAGACCCACAGACAATTGTCCCGATAGTCGATTATCGACTTAAGACCAATACGCAGCCAGATCTTCATCCATGCTGGCAATCGCTGGATCTTACTCCCTTCATCGTCCGGGCACCAGAAGCCCGGCCTGGCCTGACTGTGTCTGGGTGAAAAACATCGACTAATGGTATTAGCAGAAGGCACTCTCATCCAGACAACCCTTACATCCTCGATTACAGTAGTTCCATGAACCTAACAGATCTTCTAGAGAAGCTTACCCTGTTATCCGCAAACTCCACCCAACAGGGAAACGCATTTGAACGTCTGATGAGGGCGTACCTCCAGACCGACCCCCTCTATGCCAGTCGCTTTGAAAAGGTCTTTAGCTGGATGGAGTGGCCTGACCGACCCGCTGGGGAACGCGACACAGGAATCGACCTCGTTGGGATCGAGCGCGATGGCGGTGTGTGTGCGATTCAGTGCAAGTTCATCCCTGCCGGCCAAAGCGTCTCAAAGCCTGCAATCGACAGCTTCCTGTCGGCCTCATCGAGAGAGCCTTTCACCTCACGGTTGATCATCGCAACAACTGACCACTGGAACCCGAACGCAACCAACACCTTAAAGGACCAGCGTCCTCCGGTGCAAAGGCTTGGGCTTTCTAATCTGCTTGACTCGCCGATTGATTGGTCGCAGTTTGACCCCACGATGCCAGATAGGCTCCTGCGACTCTCAATTCGGACCCTGTTGCCTCATCAAAGAGCAGCTATTGACGATGTGAAGAAGGGTTTTCGCCAAGCCGATCGAGGGAAACTCATCATGGCCTGTGGAACCGGCAAGACCTTCACCTCGCTCCGACTCGCAGAAGAGGTCGTAGGGCGTGGCGGTCACGTACTATTTCTCGTTCCCTCCATTGCACTACTGTCCCAGGCCTTGAAGGAGTGGATGCGCGAGTCCGAGGTGCAGCTCCAGTGTCTCGCCGTCTGTTCTGATAACGAGGTCACTCGGGACTCAGAGGACAGCCATACCTTTGATATCGCCTTGCCAGCTACCACCAAGCCTGAACGCCTCGGAGCCCACCTTGAGACTGCGAGGCAGAGGGCACAGGCTCAAGGTGTTTGTGAGCCAATGTATGTCACCTTCTCCACGTATCAGTCCTTACGGGTGATCGAGGAGGCCCAGCGAGATTTCGGTTTCCCGGAGTTTGATCTCATCATCTGTGATGAGGCCCATAGAACCGCAGGTGTCGCAACCGAGACTCACGACTCTAGCTTTGTTTTAGTCCATGACAATAAGCGCATCCGAGCCAAGCGACGACTCTACATGACCGCTACTCCGAAGGTCTATGGAGAAGGAGCGAAGTCAAAAGCTAGCGAGGCCGAGATCGTCCTCTACTCGATGGACAACGAGGCCCACTTTGGCAAGGAGTTCCATCGTCTTGGCTTTGGTGAGGCGGTATCGCAAGAACTGCTCTCGGATTACCAAGTGGTGATCTTGGCGATCGATGAGGCTTATGCCGCCCAGACCCTGCACTCTGTTCTCACCGATTCAGATTCTGAGATCAAACTCGATGACGCGGCCAAGTTGCTCGGTTGCTGGATGGGACTCGCCAAGATCAGCGATCGGCCAGAAGAGTTCGCCAATGATCCAGATCCAATGAAGACCGGAGTCATCTTCGTCAATACCATCAAGGGATCTAAGAAGGTTCAAAAGACCTTCACCGACGTGGTCGCCCAAGCTCAGCTCCAAGGGATTGGAACTAGTCGCAATCTACCTAGTGTCGAGATCAAACACATCGATGGCACGATGGGGGCACTGGAGCGCAATGGGGATCTCAACTGGCTTAGAGAGTCAACTGAGAAGTGCCGACTCCTCACGAACGCCAAGTGTCTCTCAGAAGGGGTAGACGTACCATCGCTTGATGCTGTCATGTTCTTACAACCTCGCAAATCCCAAGTCGATGTCGTCCAGGCGGTAGGGCGAGTAATGCGACGAGCAGAAGGCAAGCAGTTTGGCTACGTGATTCTCCCAGTGGTCGTTCCCTCCAATGTCGATCCTGATGAGGCACTCGATCGGAACAAGTCCTTCGAGGTCGTCTGGCAGATCCTTCAAGCACTAAAGGCCCATGATGAGCGCTTCGAGGCAATCATTAACACTTTGAATCTTGGTGATCCAGCGCAGCGCAAGATCAACGTGATCGGGATCGGGGGTGACTCCGAGGAGTCTGATAGTACCCACAAGGAGACGGTAAACGAGATCAAAACCCAGACAACTCTTTGGCCCGAACACATCGAGACCGCCATCTTTGCCAAGCTCTCAAAGCGACTCTCTAGTACCAGGTACTGGCCTAAGTGGGCCGAGGACGTTGCAGTACTCGCTGGCACCTATGTGACTCGTATCAAAGAGGCGAAGAACCGATCGAGCGTATTTGCCGACAATCTCGCGAGCCTTGTCGAGACGCTGCGTGAAAACATCAACCCGAGTATCTCTGAAGATGACACCATTGAGATGCTCGCCCAGCACATGGTGACAAAACCGGTCTTTGATGCCCTCTTTGGTGACTATGACTTTGCTAGTTCGAACCCAGTATCACAATCTCTAGATGCTGTCGTTGCCTACCTCATCGATGAGGAGGGAACTGAGTCCGAGGCCAAGGATCTCGAACGCTTCTATGCATCGGTCAGAGAACGCGCACAAGCTGCAAAGACCAAGGACGCCCGCCAGCAACTTGTGAAGGACCTCTATGAGAACTTCTTTAACAAGGCGCTAAAGCGCACCACTGATCGTATGGGGATCGCCTATACGCCGATTGAGATCGTTGAATTTATGTTTAGATTAGTCGCTGAGCTCACCAAAACCTACTTTGGTCTTGAACTCAAAGACTCAGGCGTACATGTCCTCGATCCCTTCGTTGGAACTGGGAGCTTCATTGTGCGCCTAATCGAGCTTGGACTCCTGGGAGAATCCCTTCCTGCCAAGTACAGAAGTGAACTTCACGCCAATGAGATCCTGCTCCTGCCCTACTACATCGCAGCGGTCAACATCGAGTCTGCCTATCACGCGATGGCTCAGGCTGAGAACTACCAACCCTTCAACGGCATCGTCTTGACCGACACTTTCCAGTTGAACGAATCGCATTCCTTCATGGAAGAGACGGTCTTCAAAGCCAACTCGCAGCGCATCGAGGCCCAACGGCGGGCTCCGATCACTGCCATCGTCGGGAATCCTCCGTATTCGGTTGGACAGGGCAGCGAGAATGAGAATGCGAAGAACTTGAAGTACCCAAACCTCGATCAGCGAATCATCGATACCTATGCCGCCAAGTCGCGTGCAGTCGGTAAGAAAAGTCTTTACGACTCCTACATCCGCGCACTTCGCTGGGCCTCTGATCGGATAGGAGACTCTGGCATCGTCTGCTTTGTTACCAACGGAGGTTGGCTACGGGGTGGCTCTGGCCAAGGAGTGCGAGCGAGTTTCGAGGAGGAGTTCGATACCGTCTATGTGCTGGATTTGAGGGGGAATAGTCGGCGCACCTATGGCGAGACCGATATACGTAGCGAAGGTGAGAACGTCTTTGGAGTACGAATTCCGATAACCATACTCATCCTGATCAAGGGAGGGCTGGACGAGAACGCCCCCCGAGGGATCTTTTACCATGACATTGGTGACTACTTGAGCCGGGAGGCCAAGCTCGATCAACTTGCCCAATTTAACTCGGTAGCAGGTGTCCAATGGACACAGGTGGAGCCTAACCAACAACACGACTGGGTCAATCAGCGAGATCAGAGCTGGTATGGGCTAAAGTCTCTGACAACTACAGAGTCTGAGGCCGGAGTCTTCAAGATTGACTCAAATGGGTTGGTGACAAATCGTGACGCTTGGGCCTATAATTCCTCACAAGAGACCTTGCTCGCAAAGATGGCCTCAATGATTGAGGTATTTAACTCTGAGGTAGAGCGTTACAAGAAAGACCAGCCCTCTTCGGTTGATGACTTTGTGATCGCGGACGAGACCAAGATCAGTTGGTCACGAGGTCTCAAGCTTGAACTAACGCGACGAGTGAGGGGGTCAAATGCTTATCCAGTTGCATTCGATCCATCGCGGGTAAGAGTTGGGCTATACCGTCCGTTTTTTAAACAATGGGTCTACTTCGACAAGGCATTGAACGAGATGCAGTACCAGCTTCCAAGGCTCTATCCGACGGGCGAAGTGGGTAATTGAGCGATCTTGGTAAGCGGAAGGGGCGCAGGAAGATTCGCGGTATTGGCGACGGATGTAGTCGCAGACCTCAATACCTTCGTACCCACCCACGTCTTTGCTCGCTATCGTTATGAGGTTCCCAACACCAAAGACGCTCTCTTTGATGGAGTAGAGCGGGAGATCAGACAAGTCGACAACATCACCGACGAAGCACTGGCGGAGTTCCAAGGAATCTATTCAGATACCTCGCTCACCAAGGATGATCTCTTCGCCTACATCTACGGAGTCCTTCACCATCCAGGCTACACAGAACAATACGGTGACAACCTTACCAAGGAGTATCCACGAATACCTTGGTTGAAGAATTATCGGGAACTGATGGAGATTGGTGAGAAGCTGCTTGACCTGCATATCGGATACGAAACTGTCGAGCCTTATCCGGTGGCAGAGGAGTTCACCCTTATGCCTCCAGAGGATGAACGTGAACGCTATCGCGCGACCATTATGGGGCACCCGAACAAGGGGTCCGGAGCACGAGGTAAAGCCGACTGGGATCGGACACGGATTCAGGTCAATGGGTACCTGACCCTAACCGGTGTACCAGAACGTGCGTCGGAGTGGATACTCGGGCCACGGCCAGCGCTCGAACTGTTCCTGCAACGGATGAGGCCGTCGATAGATAAAAAAAGTGGGATCAAGAACGATCCGAACGAGTTTTCAGAGGACCCAAAATATGTGGTGGAACTTACCAAGCGAGTGATCAGGGTTTGTGTGGAGACGTCGGACTTGCTGGGGAGCTACCAATGAATGATAAGCAGCTTGAGAGGGAGTGTAAATACTGCAAGAAATACTGCAATCGTCACCGGATAAGGTTGGTGATTTCGTCATTGTTAGAAGAAGGGTTCGGAGACCATCGCCCAAAGAAGAGGGTCGCCACCTACACATCTGGATAAGCGGGGGAAACTTTGACAATTCTACTATATTAGTTTCCGTCATGACTATCGCGATAGTAGGAACCGTGCTCGTATTTACTATCGTCACAGCACACGGAAATTTGACAGTTTTGGTGCTCGAACTAGCAGTTCTCACAATCTTATTTCCAGTCGTAGTAACCACTAACGTGAACCTTGTAGGCAACCCACGACCCTCTTACGGCGAGTTATTGTTTTCGCTATTCCAAGCAAGCATACCCTCTGCATGTGATGGCGTGCAGAAGCAGTATCTAATTGACTATGCCTTGAAACTGTACTCTATAAATGGTTGCAACCGTGATGGCTTTGACGAATTGCTGAAATGGATCTATGATCGAAAATGCAGTTGCTGCGATTACCGGATGCTAGCAGAGCAACTCAATGTGCTGTTGCACAAAAACATAAAGTGGCGCATTTTGCAACGAATGTGGGGTGCAACTGTATGGATCTGGACTGAACCCCCCTTAGGTTCTCCGAGACTGTCGGAGCCACCGCTGCAAGATTTTGTTACTAAGAGTGTATGTTACGAGGTCGAGTCGTAAACTGGTCGTCGCGATATCGTTCACCTTTATATTGCATGGTCGCCAGGCAACGTATCGGGCTCGCAATAGCTCGAGTACCGTGAGTCCTGAGCGAAGTGCCCAGCCTTGTTAGATCGTTCATGAGTGTCCACGTTGTGAGAGCGACTGCCGCGGTACTCGTAGATGTCCAGACCGCAATGTATTCTGCTCTCGTATTGGACCTCAAGGCTTATGTCCACACTGTGATGAACCGGTTGCCTACTTGGATCTCGATAACTGATAGACACTCTACTTCCACTGTCAAGGACTAAATAAAGATCAAAAGTCAATGACAGTTCTATAACCATTTACTAAGATAGACACAGTTCCAAAGAC
>NZ_FQUL01000011.1 GCF_900128965.1 Ferrithrix thermotolerans DSM 19514 | reverse complement strand
ACCCCTCACTATGGCGGTACCCGATGGCTATAGCGTCGATGACTTCACGGTGATCTAAGCAGCCAACGACACACCTGTCGAGTGGGTCATACCGTGACTATCTCAGCCAAGGGGAGAGCCTCCTTTACCAAGTACTGTGGAACCTGCGCATTGCGGCATCGCTGTACCCGTTCCAAATGAGGACGAGTCATGACCTTTGGCCCGAATCATGTCTATGCCAGGGTTCAACGTGAGAATTGGAAGGATGCCGAGACCAGAGCCCAGTACCAAGCGATTCGTCTAGGCGTACAACGGATCCATGCCCAGATGAAACGCAAGCTCAATGGTGCAAAGCTCTGCTACCGGGGATTCATCAAGAACAGAAGGCACTATCTCCTCCTTGGAACGGTCTGAAACTTGAAAGTCCTTCTTCACAACAACCTCACGAGAGAGTACGGGAACTGGGTGATTGTGAGTTAAGACCACTCCTCCTCCCTCACCTCTCCCAACAGAGAGATACGGAGGACTACAAAGTAAGGGGCCAGGAACCAGACAGCACCAATCGGAGCCCGTTGCCTAAGCAGAGGTGGTGAGGATGCGGGTAGTTCAGCAGGGTCCTAACAACGTGTGGTAATTGGCGTCATGAGCTGCGGTCGTACTATAGTAACGTTGAGCTCCACAACCCTCGAGACCTGCAAAGGCTGTGTACTGACAAAATGCCCACTTCACCACCGTAGAAGTTATAAGGGCTTGACGGGCCTCCTGGTTGAGGTATGTACAGCTCCAAGATCAGACCAGCGATCGAGAAGTACCTAAAGATCGGTATAGCCACCTAGAGCTGGAACTCGTAGCTTGGCCCGTCACGCCGGAGGCCGTGTTCTACCTGTTGCAGTTGTGTGTTGATAGTACGAGCGAAGTACTGTTCGTATCCAGCTTTGCCAAACACCTGTTCATGCTGTTCTTTGGGGAGAAAGCGCGCCATCTGGGTACGATACGCCATCCCACCGGCAATGGTGGGAATGTCCTTGATAGCCCTTTCGAGCAACTGCGGATAGATATAAGACAGTCCCTAGTCGTCAATTTTTTGTGTCACCAGCTCGGTTTCGAGGTGCGCTCCTTGGGATAACAGCCAAGCGATATCCCAGATATCCCGATACCTAATACGGGAGGGAGTGGGCTCCACGGTGCTGCCATTTAATCGGGAGATGGACATGGGCAGGGCGATCAGTTTGTCCGCCAAGATTTCATCACCGGTTTCGACTGCCACGAGCGTAGGATATCTGCCAATCAAAACTGAGTAGTTAATGCGCAGTGGCAGAATATCGCGAGTGTGGGCTGGGACATTGGCGATCTCCAACTTGATCTTCTGCATAGGCAGATCCGGACGCCCAGGATTAGTGTGGATAATCACAGTCCACTTGTCGACGTGGATTTTTCCTCCACCAGAGAATGCTTTGGGTTCTTTGACGGTGACTTCCAGACCGAAGCGTTGCCCGATTTGCGTGACGATGCAATCCTTGATCGTGTCCATGTTCTTAGCATCAAATGAAATGCCCCCAGCAAAGTCCAGATCCTCGCTGAATCGGTTGGAACCGTAACAGAGTCGCAACGCCGTGCCCCCTTGAAAAACTAGAGATTTAAGTAAGCCTGCCTCGTCTAGGGCAGAGAAGAGCTCATAGTGCAGTAGCTCTTTCTCGACCACAGGGCGCATAAATCCCAATCCGCCCTGTCCCGCCATAGCCATATCCACGTAGCGGGCGAAGTCCTCGCTAGTCATCTACTACCTCCTCCCAATCCACTAGATCTAGATTTCGTCCCACTCGGCGCAAATCCTGGACGGCTGCCACCTTTGTAGCGATGCGTAAGGGGCGTCCGTTCACGACTAAGGTTCGTTCCAGGAGATCCGGGAGGGATCTGCTTGTATGGGTGAACTCGATAGTGCCGAAAGGAGTATGGTGAAGTCCTTTGGCACCTGTCGTCATCACTGTAAGTCGATCCACGGGGATCTGTGAGATGACCCCGTACTCAGACAATATGCTCTCCAGTGATACGTAATTAAAGTCGTTAGGGCGCAGAGCTTTAGCAATATCTTCAATGAGCCAACCGCGGTGTCGGGGGATAGCTAGAGCGAAGACGTAGACACCTCGAGCGGCACGTACCAGAAGTTGGTCTTGGCGCATACGTTCCAGACTTTTTTCCATAGTCTTCCCATTCTCCTCTGGAAAGACCTTTTCTAAGTCCCTTTTGGTGAAGACGATGATCCCACGCTGTTCCAAAGGGGACAGGCGGTTCAGAAGAGCTAAACGGTTCATATAGTTATATGTTATACAGACACGTAGGGTTTCTCCACATATATAGAACCCGGACTTTCCTTTCATCGTCGAGAACTCGTGAATCTGAACGATGAGTAATGGTTTACTTTAGAAATATCGAGAGGAGGTGACGTTAGGTGCCTAAGGACACAAATACTACCAAGTATCTCCTAAGCGTTGAGGAGGCTGCCATCTTGTTGGGTATTGATCGCTCAACAGCGTATCGTTCGATAACAGATGGAACCTTCCCTGTAAGGGTTCTTACGATCGGCAGGAGGAAGAAGGTCTCAAGAGCCGCCCTCATGCGTGTACTGAACGGAGAGACGCCGGCGGTTGCTAGTTAGATATCTTCATCTCTTTGAACCAAGACAGATGCAAGGTACCTAGCAGCTCTTTGGTCCTCGGCAGAGATAGCATCTATATAGTGTCTTGCCATCATGGAGTTGGACCATCCAAGGCGAGCCTGTTTCTGTCGATCAGAGATGATGGGATCTAAACCTAGATGCACCAAGCACCTGATCCATCTCTGCTTCTAGCATCTCTTGTAGGACCTGTTGGATAATATTTCTTAGCAGATCTCCATCTTGAGTAAGTATCTCTTTTACTGACTCGATAAGTGCTTTAGTATTGTTTGTGGTGGTCATGGTCTACCTCCTTGAGGTTCTGGTTTCTAATAATTCCTAGATACCATGGCCACCACTAGCAAATCAATTCACTCGTGGAATTTGCACAACTATCGGGACACAACCCCTGGGAAGCATTCCGTGCCCCGATCACCTGGCAGAACCCTCTGCGAGGAAGCCGCACTTGGCAGCAGGAGTAAGCCAAGCGTTCCTCTGTCGAGCGCAGCTACTCGATGCTGAAGAATCCCGACCTCATCCAGCTGAAGAACAAGGCCATCAGGCTACGGGGCAGAACGAAGTTTGGGATCGTCGTCGCTCTCGCCTGCGCAGCCGTCAACCTGCACCTTTCGAGCCTCGCAGCCACTGCAGAAGGCCCGTCAACACCACGCGCCGCCTGAGAGCCGTTCAACCACCACCCTGGTCTGCAAAGAACGGCGCATCGCGCTCGCGACCGAGTAGGAAGGCACCAAGGGGAGCCACCCGGCAACGGCGGCTCCCCTTCTCACGTAGCAAGCCTCCTGTGCCTGCCTCACGGCTACGAAACTCGCAACCGGAATTCAGGAAACTCGCAACAGGCTCTCGTTACGAACAGCCGCTTGTTGTGCCACAACTGGAACACACATAGCAAGAACCTGATCTTTGCATCACATTGCCACACTCAAAGCAATAAGGGGCATCCCTCTGCTCTGACCTGCTTATGAGTGCGGTTTGACTTTGTTCTACTTGGGTAGCAGACGTTTTGGACACATCCTCCTTACCATAAGGCGGAGCGGTTTCTCGCTCATTTTTCACCATCTCTTCAGTCGGAAACAGTGTGAGCTGAGATCTCTCTTCGGTGGTCAGAATCGACAGGTCTTGTCTCTCTTCAAGAGGAAGGTAGTCCACCGCCAAGCGTCTGAATATGTAGTCCACAAGTGAGCTGGCGATGCGGAGATCAGGATCGTCTGTGATGCCAGCTGGTTCAAATCGCATATTGGTGAACTTTCTGACAAAGGTCGAAAGGGGCACTCCGTGCTGGAGTCCTAGGCTCACCGAGATCGAGAATGCATCCATAATGCCAGCAAGAGTCGAACCCTGCTTTGACACCTTCATGAAGACCTCTCCCGGTCTGCCGTCCTCGTACTCGCCTACGGTTACATAACCTTCACAGTCTGCCACCTGAAACGCAAAGGTGGAAGATCTTCTCTTCCGAGGAAGTCGCTCCCGAATCGGTTGTTTTACAACCACGGTCTGAATCTTGAGAGCTTGTTCGAGCTCTTCAATCTTTCTTTCAAGTTCAGTCAGTTCAGTCACTTGAGCGGGTTCCTCAGACTTTTTATCCGAGCTCTTGGCTGTCGACAACGGCTGGGCAACCTTGCAGTTATCACGGTAGATCGCTACTGCTTTGACACCCATGCGCCAAGCATCGATGTAAAGCTGCTCGATGTCTTCAACCGTTGCCTCCTCCGGCAAATTTACTGTCTTTGAGATCGCTCCCGAGATGAAGGGTTGGACCGCTGCCATCATTTTTATGTGCCCCAAGTGATGAATGACGTTATCGCCCATCGAACACGCAAAGACCGGCAGATGCTCGTCTTTCAACCTTGGTGCACCCACGATCGTCTTGTGCTGATCTATATAGTTAACTATGTCTTCTATCTCATCACCGGAGTAACCAAGAGCATCAAGAGCACGAGGCACAGTTTGATTTACAAAGGCCATTGTGCCACCGCCAACTAGCTTCTTGTACTTCACTAGTCCAAGATCTGGTTCAACCCCCGTCGTGTCACAGTCCATGAGTAGACCGATGGTTCCGGTCGGAGCTAGAACACTAGCTTGTGAGTTGCGAACTCCAAATGTCTCGCATCCAGCTACAGCCCTATCCCAACTCTCCCTAGCCGACTGAATTAGCGCCGCAGGTACCAAAGAAGCATCGATTGCATCAAGAGCACTCCTATGCATCGAGAGCACGTTCTTCATGGCGTCACTGTTGTTCTCATACTCTGAGAATGCCCCCATCCTCGCAGCCATCTCCGCCGATGTCGCATAAGCCGTTCCGGTCATAAGCGCTGTAATGGCACCAGCCCAGGCTCTACCTTCATCTGAGTCATAAGCCAAGCCTTGCGCCATGAGCAAAGCTCCCAAGTTGGCGTAGCCTATGCCGAGCTGTCGGAATCGCCTTGAATTTGCACCTATCACCTCGGTCGGATAGTCAGCGTTGCCCACCAAAATCTCTTGGGCCAAAAAGACGACCTTGACAGAGTGCATAAACCCCTCAACATCGAAGCTGTGATCATCATTTAGGTACTTAAGCAGGTTGAAGCTAGCGAGATTGCAAGAGCTGTTGTCCACATGCATGTACTCCGAGCATGGGTTAGAACCGTTGATCCGTCCCCAGTTAGGAGCAGTATGCCACCTGTTGATCGTGGTATCGTACTGTATACCTGGATCTGCACACTCCCATGCAGCCTGCGCTATCTCACGCATGAGTTCACGGGCTTTGACTCGTTTGACCACAGAACCATCGGTTACGGCCTTGAGTTCCCAATCTCCATCTTCTTCGACAGCACGCATGAAGTCATCGGTAACCCTCACTGAGTTGTTGGCGTTTTGATACTGAAGAGAGAACGAATCCTTACCATCAAGATCCATATCAAAACCAGCGTCTCTAAGCACTCTGGCTTTGCGCTCCTCTTGTGCCTTGCACCAGATGAACTCTTCTACGTCAGGATGGTCGACATTCAAGATCACCATCTTTGCTGCTCTTCTAGTCTTTCCACCTGACTTGATCGTACCGGCTGAGGCATCCGCACCTCGCATGAACGACACTGGACCCGATGCTGTGCCACCACCTTGAAGCAGCTCTTTAGAGGACCTGATCTTTGAGAGATTGACACCCGCACCAGATCCACCTTTGAAGATAATCCCCTCTTCCCGGTACCAGTTCAGAATCGAGTTCATATCGTCGTCAACGGAGAGGATAAAACATGCTGAGGCCTGTTGAGGAACCCCCTTCACTCCTATGTTGAACCACACCGGTGAGTTGAAGGCAGCGCGTTGGTGAATAAGGAGGTACTTGAGCTCGTGCCTGAAACTTTCTTTTTGTTCGTCGTCTACGAAGTATCCGTCCTTGGCTCCCCATTCGGTGATGGTGTCCACTATCCTGTCGACAACCTCTTTTAGAGAACTTTCTCTTTCCTTCGTTCCAGGTGTACCCCGAAAGTACTTCTGTGCCAATATGTTTGTCGCATTTAGTGACCATGTACTAGGTACTTCAACACCAAGCTGCTCAAAGGCAACTTTGCCGTCTCTGTAGTTAGTTATCCTCGAATCTCTACGCTCCCACACGACGCTGTCATAGGGATTTTCCCCTTCCTTCGTGAAGAAACGGCTGAAACTTACTGTCAATCTCTCAGGGGCGATAGCCACCGGTGCCTCCAAAGCTAAGTTTGTATTATCACTCTGGGCGTTTGTATGTTCACATTTACGCCGATTAACCACTACTGGTAGTGTGGTACCTTGCACTACCCACGAGATATTGTATCTCAGTAGAAATTACAAAGGTGTCACTATCATAGAGATTTCGAAAATATTGTTAAAGCGATTCCATAAGTGCAGTTGCTACTCTATATGAAGTTGGTTTTTGTAAAATATTCAATTAGTTCACGATAGCTACAAAAAGAGAGCCCTATAGAGATGTCGTCCCCTTTGCCCGTAAGCACCGAGGCTCGCTTAGGTACCGATCCGATCGATAGAGAAACCCTTGCTGAATTCATGTCTGATAATCCCAAAGCTCTTGAAGAGGTATCGGTCTTAGTGCTGATTCCGGCCTACAACGAAGAACGGAACATCGCCAAGGTAGCCAGTGTCATCTCCTCGTCCATAGGTGACCTAAAGGCCCAGACCGTAGTAGTCTCGGACGGATCAACGGACAACACCGTCGAGATGGCGAAGGAAGCCGGACTACTAGTCTGTGCCGCTCCGATCAACCGAGGACAAGGAGCGGCCCTAAAGCTCGGTTACAAGGTCGCCTGTCTGAATAATATTCCAATAGTAGCGGTAGTAGACGCCGATGGACAGTGGAACCCTTCCGACCTTGAGCTGATGGTAAAGATGGTGCGAGACAAAAGTTCGGACTTTGTCCAAGGTTCCAGGGTTCTGGGCCATTCAGAGGTTGGTGACCCTATAAGAGATCTAGGTGTAAAGGTCTTTGCCCGTCTTATCTCGTTTCTAACCAAGTACCCAGTCACAGACACCTCATCTGGTATCAGAGTCTTAAGGACCGAACTGCTCGATCGGATCCGTCTCGAGGAGCCTCAGTATCAGTCTTCAGAGCTTCTCATATCTGCAATCTACGCAGGAGCAACCGTAACTGAGCATCCGGTCGTTATGTCAAAACGACACACCGGAAAGTCGAAGAAGGGTAACAATCTGAAGTACGGATTGAACTACGCACGAGTTGTCTTTTCAACATGGATAAGAGAGCGCTTCGTAGTTCGTGGCTAAGACAATCAGTACACCCTCACGGGTACTTTCGTCACCTCTTGTCTGGATATTCACAGTTGATCTTGCTATCTACCTGATACCCTTAGCGCTCGGCGACCCTCTCATATATGGGGACAACCTCAACCAAAACCTTCCCCTTCGGGCCATGGCAGGAGCGATCCTAGCAAAAGGTCATCTACCGACCTGGGACAAATTCAACTGGGCGGGCGAGCCTCTCCTAGCTGGATTCAACGCTGGAGTCTTCTTTCCCCTCACATGGCTCTTTATCTTCCTCCCACCCTCTTTAGCTATGAGCCTCAACGTTGCTCTAACCTTTTTCCTAGCCTCAACGGGTGTTTATCTGACGGTACGGCAGCTCGGGGGATCGAAGACTGCCTCTGTTTTGAGTGCACTTGTATTTACCTTCACCGGACAGTTTGCATCCCAGAGCGTCCACATCGACATGATTGAAGGCATTGCTGGTTCGATATGGATGCTGTACTTTGTTTTGCGCTTCTTCAAGCAACAAACCATCTCTTTACGCATGCGAGAGGCGGCTTTCTTCGGCATCTCCTTCTCTTTAGTGGTGCTAGCCGGAGCTCCTGAGGCCATGATCGACGGTCTAATTATGTGCGCTGTGGTGAGCTTCGTTCTTCTCCTTTCAGATAGAGATAAGGCTAGGACCGTAGCCCTATTTGCCACGGCCGGAGTCTTGGCTCTGCTTCTGTCATCGATCCAGTGGATTCCAGGACTACTCTTTGAAGCTCTCTCCAATAGAGCAAAGACTGCTTCCAACTTCTTCGAGGCTGGGCCTTACAGTCCGTACTTCTTACCAACCTTCATATCGCCGTTTCTCTTTGGTAACTACGGCTCGCTGGGTGTCGTTAGCTACTTCTCCAGTTACAACCTCGCAGAGATCTCGACATATCTTCCCCCCATCGTAACCGTTGTTGGTGCTACAACATTGTTCAGCGCCAAGCTGGGCAGCATATCTAACGAGCTTCGCAGAGCCTTCCTGGCTGCATTGGCCGTGGCTGTAGTACTAGCCCTGGGCACCTACCTTCCGCCATTTGAGTTCATCATGGCCCACGTACCTCTTTACAACCTTCAGAGACTTCCATCTAGGAACATGTACGCAGTCGACCTTATTCTGACTCTGTCCTTCGGGGCATCTTTTGACAAACTCGCATCGAAGGCACTCGTGGGAGTACCAATAAAGGTAAAGCCAAGGGTTCTCCTAGCGCTAGTGTCTGTAATCTCGTTACTATCTGCGACCTTGGCTCTAGCCCTTTTGGTTTCGCCTTTGACCTTGTTTCGGGCACTTGACGTTCCCGCCCCTTACCCAGTACAGCTTGGCGGGCTACAAGTCTTGGTAACTGTCGGTGCTACCTTATCGATCATCGCTCTAGTTGCGCTTGTCGTCTCGATCTACACAGACAGGGTAACTCTTGCTAGAGATACCTTTCGAATAGCACTTTTCGTTACTGCGTTTCAAATCATTTCTTACGCAGGACAGACACTGATCGGTCAGATTCCCCAAAGCGGTCCGTATGGAAACCATGCGGAGTTCACGAAATATACACCACACCTACCTGGAGATGAACGGAGCGTGATATTCGACCCTTACCTCTTTTACTACTCAAACCTTCTGAAAGTCGGACTTCCTGACCTTAACTACCTTCAAAGACAGCTCTCAGCCCAAGGGTATGCCTCTTTGGGCATCGCTGGCTACAACAACGTCACTAACTCCAAACTACAGGGCTCAATCAACCCTTACATACTCGACAGCTTTGGAGTTAGGGATCTAAACATAACAAGACTGACCTCCGGCTCGAAGTACTTCTTGTCAAGGCTGCCAAAGCCAAACAATCCGACCAACGGACAGCCGCCGATAACATATGTGGGTTCCAACTTACAAGCGATCGCCAAGACTTCAGGGGAGAAGGAGGAGACTTCAAGTTTCTACCTAGGCTCTCCAACGGTCGTAACTTACGTAGGTATCAAAGTTCCACTGCATACCACCGCATCTTGCATAAAAGGTGCAGAAGCAATCGGAGTATGGGGAACTCAACAACTTAGCCAAAGGGTAGTCGAAGGAGGTTACGTTTTCTTCGAAACTCCCTTTGTTACGCAACCTGCTTACGAAATTAGGCTTCAGACCTGTGGCAAGTTAGAAACAGTAAATGGCTCACCGTACTCAAAAGTGGTGATTGACTCAGGAGAGAACTTGTTTGAACTGAACGGATGGCTATCTCACGTAGTTACTCCGATGCTCTACTCTTATACGCCAGGACCGAACGGGCTATCGATCTTTACCTACCGCCACCCCCACAGAAGTCTCATCATGGCTCCTAAAGGAGCGAGGATCACGTCGGTCAGGCAGAGCCTAGACGGCTCCATCACCTTTGATGCCGTCTCCAAAGCGGCCTTTACAGCGGTCGTAAGCCAAGCATACACATCTGGCTGGAAGGCATATTACTCCTCAGCTGGAAAGATACATACACTGAAGGTAGGACAGTATCGATCACTGCAGACAGTTACAGTTCCACCGGGGGCAACAACGGTGACACTCTCTTACACTCCCCCTGGTCTGACGACCGCAGAGACACTGTTCGGCGTGGGTCTGGCACTTACAGTCGCCTTGTTATTCCTAAGTCTCACTTCACGAGTAGATCGACTCAAACCTACAATGAGTGAAGGAGGAACCCCTTTCCAAACAACTAAAACTTAGATACTCGCCCGAGAAGATATCAAAAATATGAGAGCCTTACGACCAGATACAACCCAACTAAGTCCGAAACAAAGACGGATACATCTATGGAAACTTTCTCAAACCTTAGGTCGAAGATTAACATCTAAGGTCGTAAGTAGGTAACTGCCTTAGACAGTAGAGCTCGAGACAATTGATTTGTCGATGGTGCAGATTTCGATAAGCTTGTTGTCGAAACAGATGATTAGGAGAGAGAACATTTTCGGTGCCCTCCCCTCCTCCTAAGGCAAAGATCGCTCTGGCTACATATCCTTCACCTATTTGCAGCACGAGGGATAACTTATCCCTCGGCGAAGAACCTTCAGGAATTAAGAACCCCTTTGTGACCTAGTCAACCACAAAGGCGGATGAGCTGTCGTCGCCGAAGAGAAACTTGTTCAAGAAAGCAAACTTAGCTACCCAAAGAACTGCAAAGGCTCCGAAGTACGCCGCTGATACAAACAGGACCCTCAGCGTATGAGAGGAACCCACGATGCTCGCATGAGTGTTAGCAAAATCTGCGCTCCAGGTCGAAAACACAAGCCCTAGGATTGCCATAACAAAATAGGGCACTACCTCCCTGCCAAAGGAAGAGGGGCTACGCTTCTGCCAAGCCCAGTTCCGATTCAAGAAGTAGGAGGGAACGGCTCCTATGAGAGTGGCGAGTATCGATGAGCCCCTGGAGCCAAAGAGGTGCAGTATTCCAAAGCTCACGATAAATGCGATCTGCGAGATTACAGCTGATATTCCTGAACCTGCTGCGTATTTGAGCAACCTTTTCCCTAAAACGGAGTTCCAGATCCAATGCAACTTGCCAACACTTTGTGTTATCGTCAAAGAACACCACCAAACTCCAAGGGGCGCAGGCTATTTGGCGCCAACATCTTATCGGTATAAATCTAGTATCCCTGAATAAGCAGTCCCTACTCGGCGGTAACCTTAACGATACCATAACAATTTACCGATACTTCACCTTCAAAGCTACTCCTATCCTGATACGTGACATAAGGGTTACGTTGGGAGTTAACATTGTTAGGTAGAGTCATTGTAACAGGAGGTTCTGGGTTCATCGGGGGCCAGATCGCTAAACACCTCAAGGAAAGAGGAACCTACGTCGTTAACATCGACCAAAACCCTCCCAAAGTCGAGTTCGATGAATACATAAAGGGAAATATAGAAGATGAATCGACTTGGCGGCAGGTGCCCGAGGTCGCCTTTGACGCAATTCTTCACCTAGCGGCAAGAACCTCGGTACTAAAGTCCATAACCGACCCCGTAGACGCCTTCTACTCAAACGTCACCGGTACTTTTCAGGTTCTCGAGTACGCCAGGAAGCGTAACGTACCGGCGGTAGTAAGTGCATCTTCAAACGCTGTCGTTGGCAACTACACCGAAGGCGAGATCACAGAGGCCCTTGGGCTAAATCCTCTAACCCCGTACGGAGCCACCAAGGCAGCAGCCGAGATGTTAGCCTCCGGTTACCACCACTCCTACGACATTGCTACTGCAAACATTCGCCTCACCAACGTGTACGGTCCCTCTATGTGGAACAAAGACTCTATTGTGCCACGTCTGATGCGTTATGCGGTAGGAGAGAGCGACTTCCGCATATACGGCGAAGGAGACCAATTCAGGGACTATGTATACATCGATGACGTCGTTGGAGCCTTCATCAAGCTCGCAGAACAGCGAGTAACTGGGACAGTATCGTTCGGTTTTGGCGTCTCATACACCGTGACCGAGGTGGTAGCTATGGTATCCAAGGTCGTTGGTCGGGAACTGTCCCCACCTCATATACCTCCACAAAAAGGTGAGATGTTGGGAGTAAAGATAAGCCTCGAAAAGGCGGATCGACTTGGTCTGAAGGCCTCAGTTTCCCTAGAGGAGGGGCTTAGCCGCACCTGGGATGACTTCATAGCCACACGAAAGGTAAAGCGCTAGGACGACGAGTATCGGATCAAGACATCGATCGAGGATCTGAATCAGGACATCGCTACAAGGTCAGCGTAACCTCCAGAGCTCCACATATGATCCTTACCGATCGCCTCCTGCTCAAAACCAGCCGCCTCGTAGCTACGTCTTGCACGCTCATTGTCAGAGTGTACCCACAGAGTAATCTTTCGTAGGTTGTGGATACGAAATGCATAGTCCACCAATACCCCCACGCTGTCGCGTCCATAACCCCTCCCCCAGCAAGATCTATCTCCAAACGTTATCCCAAGTTCGGCGGTTCTGGAGCTGTTAGAAAGATTAAACAGTCCACAGTGACCGATCGCCGTCTCTAGATTATCCTTTGGAGCGGTTGCGAAGTTAAACGCACTGCCTATCTCGTTGAGAGGCTCAAAATACGAAGCTATCTCGGTCCTAGAGCGCAGACGGTGAGGTTCTCCACCCCTTGGAACTTCAATCTCTAGGTCGTTTTGAAACTCCCGGAGACGCTCAAAGTCGCCACTTTCAATCGCACGAGGCACCACCTTTGATCCCCATAGCATCACTTCCACCGAACCTTCCCTTAGCTCAAGTCTCCAAGCTCAAAAGTACCCCCTAAAGTACTCGCCTAAGATCTCTCCACTTACCACTTAGAAACCCACTTCGGCATGAAGAGATAGATAACTTGCACAAGGAACAGGCGGAGACGTCGACTGCACTTAGCTTAGCTCAAGGTTTGAGTCCACTCGATCACAAGATAGCTGTTCCTCCTTCGGCCTCTCCTACGACAGAGGAACAGCTGCTATGTTGAAGTGATGGACTACATCCTTGCACTCGATGCCGGAACCTCATCTGTGCGTGCCGTCGCATTTGACCTTGACGGAAACGTCCTTTACATCTCGCAACGCCCCTTGGACTTTTACTACAACGCTAAAAACGTCTTGTGTCAAGATCCCAAGGTCCTTGTAGATAAGGTTTTGCAATGCATCGACGAGAGCGTTGCGCAGCAGGAGTCAAGTCCATTGGCCGTAGCCATAACTAACCAGCGGGAGTCGTTCGCACTGCTCGATAGACACGGATCGCCGATAACACCTCTTATTTCCTGGCAAGACCGCTCAACTGAAAGGCTTTGCGAGGATCTAAGAGATAAAGGTTTTGAATCGGAGACGCTTCAAAGGACGGGCTTGCCACTAGATCCCTACTTCTCTGGCTCTAAGGTCCTAGCCATGGCAATGGATACAAGAGACCCATTAGATGGATCTCGTTTTGCTACCGTCGACACTATTATATGTAGCGCTCTAACAGGTGGGAAAAGGTTCGTGACCGACCCATCTAATGCTTCGAGAACACTTATGTTCGACACAAGATCTCTAACCTTTTCTCCTGAATTGCTGGAGCTATTTCATGCCACTTCACTGTCTATGCCTGAGGTTGTTTCATCTTTCCCTATGGACATATCGATCTCCGGTGACGTTCTTCCCTCTATCGACGGCGTCCCTATCGCTGCCATATTAGGAGATCAACAGGCATCGCTCATCGGGCAATCTGCGACTGGATCGCGAAGAGGAAAGATTACCTATGGAACCGGAGCGTTTGCGATGATCAGCACCGGAGCTTCAAGAGTTGTTCCACCTTCTCGGGGAGTTTTAGGAACTATCGCCTACTCGGGCGAGTCTTTGGGTACATGCTACGCACTGGAAGGAGCGTCGTTCTCCGCAGGGTCTGTCCTAACCTGGCTGAAAGAAAACGCTGGTCTTATAGAGAACTACGACGAGATCGACACCATGGGAAAGCCATCTTTTTCAGCCGGTTCGCCGGTGTTCATACCGGCCTTTGATGGAATTGGATCACCTCATATGGTATCGAACACCCAGGCGGCGATCTTTGGACTATCTCACTCCACAACAAGAAAGGATATCGTGCTCTCTGTCGTAGAAGGCGTGGTGAACTCGATAACGGAGTTATTAGCCGCCATGAAAGAGTTGGGGGGCGCTGAGATTGAAACGCTAAGAGTGGACGGGGGTCTAACTCGCTCATCTCTTTTATGTCAGCTGCAGGCAGACTCGATAGGAGTTACTCTTCAAAGATCTCAACTACGAGAGTCGACAGCTTACGGTGCGTTCGCCGGAGCCTCCTACTCTTTGGGTCTCGCCTCAGACCTCGATGAAGCCGCTCGGCACAACCAAGTTGATACCGAGTTTCGACCTACGGTGTCAAATACACAGATGAAGCAGCGCTACGGACTGTGGAGCGAACGAGTAAAGCGTACGATCGCGTACGCAACACGACCATAGGCCAAAGATGTCTCATGTATCTGTCATCCCATCCGAAGATAGGAACTAAGAATAGCTGAAAGATACCGGATTTGTTGCCTCTCGGCGTCTCTAAACGCATGGTCCGTCCGCATAAGGACGATCGCTCTTTTACTACCGTTGATAGTCGCACATGTAAGTTCTTTGGGAGCCATTGCCTTTGACGAATCTCCAGTCGCCTCCTCGTAGGTCGCTCCCTTGACGAAGGCTACCAACCACTCAGCCTTTGGGGGTTCGCCCTCGATGCAGACGAAGTGACCGCTTTCGATGTCGATCGCCGCTGTCCACGTTGCATCAAGGGTATCGTGCAAAAACTTAACCAAAGCCTCGGTCTTTTCATCGAAGGAGCGATAGCTCCCAAGCTCGGCGCCAAAACGCAGGGCGATGAGAGCTCCCTCTCCCTCTAACACAGAGGCATCTTTTACATATTCAACAGCGACTCCGTCGACCTCTAAGATCTCTTTGATCATGAGTTCTATCAAAGAGTCAGACTCAAGCTCGACGATAAGATCGTCGACTACCCTACCGCCTCCGCGTTCAAGGATCTCTATTCCAACCAGATCCCCCTTCACAGACCCAATCCTTGAAGCAACTGCACCCAAAGCCCCGGGTCTGTCATCAAGCCATAGTCGCAGGCGAAACCTTTTCAAAGTACCTCCCTGTGCGCAGGTGCTCTCTAAGATCTTTTTAGAACTATCGGCAGATCATACAGCAACGGTAAGAAAGGAGGTACGTCTAGTCGTTAAGCCTGAGTTAAAGATCGGATAGCTCAATGTAGAAAAAACACAGAGCTTCACTAAAGCGCCAGGCGCTTTAGGTTGCGAACAGCCTGCGCAATTCTCTGCTCGTTTTCAATTAGTGCAAACCTCACGTGCCGATCACCGCCAGGGCCAAAGCCAACACCTGGAGATACAGCCACATCAGCTTCGTCGATCATAAAGGAGGCGAACTCTAATGAACTCATATGTTCATAACGCTTCGGTATCTCAGCCCACACAAACATCGTTCCCTTGGGTCTATCGATGTGCCATCCGATCCGGTCCAGTCCGTCACATAAGGCGTCTCGTCTCTGTGTGTAGATCCGTCTTACCTCATCGGGATAGTCCTGTGCCTCTTTCAATGTCACCGTTGCAGCTATCTGAATAGGCTGGAAGGTTCCGTAGTCCAAATAGCTCTTCATCTTTGCTAGTGCTTGACATATCTCGGCGTTGCCTACCATAAATCCAACTCTCCAGCCCGCCATTGAGAAAGACTTGGTGAGGGTGTACAGCTCAACGGCGACGTCCTTTGCACCAGGCACCTGCAAGATAGAGGGGGGCTTCAGCCCATCGAAATAGGTATCGGAGTAAGCAAAGTCGTGCACCAAGACGACGTCTCTCTCTTTTGCAAACTCGACTAGCCTTGTCATCCACGCAAGGTCTACACAGGTGGTAGTAGGGTTATGCGGAAAGGAGACGATCACCACCCTTGGCCTGGGCCAAGAGGCCTCGTAGCTCTCTATTAGTCTGTCAAAAAACTCCTCCTCTGGGGACAGCTCGCCAGATAGAGAGACTCCGAGAGGAACCTGCACCACCTCAGCTCCTGCAAACAGTGGTGCCCATATGTGTATCGGATAACTTGGAGAGGGCACCAGAGCCACATCGCCCGAACCAAGTAGAACCCACATCAGGTGGCTTAGACCCTCCTTAGCACCAATAGTCGCCACAACCTCGGTATCTGGGTCAAGATCGCACCCGTAAAGGGCCTTATATCTATCGGCTATCGCAGCCCTCAGATTCGGAATGCCTCTCGATACCGAGTAACGGTGGTTCCTTGGATTTCTCGCAGCCTCCGCCAGTTTGTCGACCGCCACGTCGGGAGATGGGATGTCGGGGTTGCCGAATCCAAGATCGATAACGTCTCTCCCTAGTCGCCGAGCCTCTCTCTTTTTCCCGTCAACCACAGAAAACACATAAGGGGGAATGGACTCTATCCTGCGAAACTGCACAGACAGATGCTACATTGCAAAGAGATACCTTGTCTCATCTATTGAAGATTACTCCTCGCCATAAGTGCAGCCCCTACCGACCCTGAGTACTCTTTGTGAAGAGATGGACGAACCAACGGCAATGTAAAGGACTGGGAGGCTGGGATATAGCTGGGCAGCGCCCCTATAAGATCGCCCACGAAGTTCTCCCAAAAAAGGGGCACACCTCCTCCTACGACGATCTCCCTTGGATTTAGAATCCGAATCACCCAACTTAGACCCATGGCTCCAAGTTCTACATAGCGAGACATCTTCGTCTGTGCTACGTCCAAAGTGTCAGCAGAAGTTACGAAACAAGCCCTTAGCTCAGACTCCAGACACCCTCGCGCTCCACACTCGCAGATAACCACGCCTCCTGCATAACAGTGACCCAGCTCGCCAGCGAAGCCTTCCGATCCCCTTAGTAGCTCACCGTCTTGAACTATCGCCATGCCTATCCCAGTACCAAAGTTCACTACAGCTGTCGTCGAGTCCCCTAACAGATCCAACTCAGAGAAGGCTGCGCAGTTGGCATCGTTATCTACCACTATGCGACTAGGACCTTCAAGACCTAGCAGCTTAACAAAGTCAGTCCTGATCAACTCTGGGCGATGCGGAGAAAATACGGGGGACTTTGACCTTGAGCTTACCCACGCAGCTACCGCCACGCCAACCCTTTGGGCTCCTTGAATGCTGAAGCTGTCGAGCAAGCGGTTGGCGCTATCACCTAGTTGATCTAAAGATGTGAGAGGAAGATAACCAAGGTTCAACACCTCTCCATTGTCTAGGATCACGGACGCAGATAGCTTCGTTCCCCCTATGTCAAGTCCGAGAAAATATGGATCGGTGTCAGCCAAAGCTTGCGGTTACAACTTTCTTCGAGTTACTTGGCAGCGATGTTTGACTCCACCCTCTGCCTTAGATCTTCAAGCGCAGCGTGGATGATCTTAGACTCCGCCCTTCTCATAACAAATCCTGGGAAAGGAACGATGAGTTCGGCACTTAACTGATAGGTCACCTGGGTGAAGTTCTCTTCAGACTCACTAAGGCTGTAGGACCCATCAAGCTTCGAAACGATGTCTCCGGTCTTTAGCACCCAGCTCAGCTCGTAGGGAGCCTTGGTATAGTCGTATGACAGTGTGTATGAGGCGCTTCGCCCAAACGCCGTAGCCCGATACGTCACCTCAAGAGGTCGGCTAGAGTCATCCCTTCTAACTACCTCTACCGCCTTTATGTCAGATGCCCAAAGAGGATACGACTCGAAGTCCGTCACAACTGCATAGCATTCACTAGGCGTTGCCTTGACAACGATGGTTTCAGAGGCTATCTCCACATCCGCTCCTAGCTCTCCCTCAACCGCAACGTAACGGTTTGAGACTACGAATACAGCTTAGCTTAGCACCGCTAACTCAAGAGCTTCCCTCAGCTGTGTCGATAAGTGGTCGTAGTCACAGCACTCTACGACATACCTTCTGCCCCTCTCCCCAAAGGTCTTTCTCAAAGTCCTGTCTTCAAGCAGACGTCTCAGCCCCTCTTCAAGGAGCGCAGCGCTCTCTGGTGGATCCACCAAGAATCCAGATTCACCGTGCAGCACGGCCTCATAAGACCCTCCGCTTTTACCAGCTAAAACCGCAAGACCCGTTGCGGCTGCCTCGAGGAACACTATGCCGAAACCTTCCTGTTCGAGACCCAACCACCTAGAGCGCGTCAGCATCGCAAAGACATCTCCGCACCAATACAGCCTGCGCAGTTCAGACTTAGAGAGTCCGCCCTGAAAGCGCACCTCGACGTCGAGCTTTCTCGCTAGGGACCTAAGTCTGGCTTCGTCTCTCCCCGTGCCTCCAAGCATAATCAGAGGACGAATCTCTGGCTCCATAAGAGCCACCGCCTTTATCAGGGTGTCTGCTCCCTTTCTTGGCACCAGCCTAGAGACAAAGACCACGACATTACGAGACATATCCACCGAGAAGTACTTTCGAGCCTCGCATCTTTCAGCCTCGGTCGGCTCACGGAAGTAGTCATGATCTACGCCCGGACGAATAGTTTTCACCTTTCTAGACAGGTCGAGTCCCCGCCCGGCTAGCGATCGAATCACCTCGTTAGCCGGATAACCGCCGCCAGCAATCACGAGCGTGGACCTTTCAATCGTCCGACGAAGTTGCGTTCTTAGTGTTGGGATAGCCGCAGGTATCACGTACTCCGCCCCAAAGACAATGACCGCATAGGGAACAGAGAGAGACCACCCGACCCTGCCGAGCAAAAAAGCTGGTTCGATTACGACAAGAGAAGCGCCGATTTTAGCGACCTCCTCTTCTACAAGTGAAACAAGTGATCTTGTTGGAAGGAGGGGACCCTTTAGTCTTACAACTCTAAAGCCTACTTTGTCATCGAACTCCCGGTCTTTTTCCGCATCTCCGCTTGCTGGACATATGACCGTGAAGGTATCTGGGTCAAGTCGTCGCCAGAGCTCGTAGTGATAGTTCTGTATGCCGCCTCTCTTGGGGGGAAAGTCATTTGTAAGAAGAACGTGCCTTATCTTCACTTTGCGGAGTTTACTTTGAAACTGGCTCTCCTTGTGCTTGAGTGCAAGAGAGCCTAAAAACTATCTAGTTCGAGACGCTATGTATATGATAGAGCAAGCCCATGTCGCGCAAGCGACCACAACGCCTGTTCGGCCAAGACCGGATCCGGAGATCTCGAGTATCGACGCAGCAGTTCGACCTCTTGGTCTGTAATGGGACGTTTATTTCCTAGGGCTAACAGAGCGTTTCTCCTAATATGGTTAGCCGATCGAGACGGCACATAGAACCTCTCGCAACGTCTTAGCAGCTCTTCGTCGGTTAGAACGAGAAGTGTCTTCGGCTCAAAGGAGCTTTCCGCTGGCTCAAGTTGACTCTTTGAGTCTCTCCGAGCCCGCCCACCGACAGGGCATACCGTCTGACATCGGTCGCATCCATATATCTGAGTGCCAACCGTCTCGCGATAAGTGAGAGGGAACGACCCCTCGCGTTGCAAAAGCCATGCCAGGCACCTAGAGACATCTACAACTCCAGCCTGCTGTAAAGCTCCTGTTGGACAGTTGTCCTGGCAGCGCGTGCAACTACCGCATAGAGACCTCACGGGGGAGTCGGTAAAACATAGTTCGGCGTCGGTCACAATAGAGCCGAGCACGACGTTGGATCCGACCTTTGGGATAAGAACCAGCGAGTTCTTCCCTACCCAACCCAATCCGGCTCTCCTGGCAGCGGCCTTGTCCACCAGAGCGTTAGAGTCCATAACAACCTGAGCCCGATATCCGTTGTCTTTGAGCAACCGGGATGCATCATAGAGCATGGATCTGAGCTCTGCGTAGTAGTCCGACAAAGAGTAAGCTGCAACATAGTCAACCTCTGGCTCCAAAGGTTTTTCATAGCGATGAGCTGCTACAACGATACTTTTTGCATAGGGGTAAGTCACCCTTATATGGGTGGATCTGTAAGGGTTGCGATAGGTGAAAGCCATTGTGTCGTTCTCTCCGCTTGCACGCTGTCTTTGGAGGAAGGTCAGGTCACCCTCAAAGCCCTCGGCGGAGGTGATCCCCGCTGCAACTGCACCGGCGCTGCGAAGATTACCTAGTAACCTCTCCGAGAGAGCGTCAAGAGAATTAGCGAGACCGATCGGTCCTGATAAATCCATCAAACTAAAATAGACCCATTGTCACCGTAAGGGCCGATTTGGACTCGAAGGTCTACGCAGACCCGCAGCTTTTAGCTCTGAAAGAAGTCTTCGGGGGTCTACAAGCACAGCCCCGAGTTCGATCGATCTTGCGAGCAGTCTTTCAGGAATATCGTAGTGGTCACCCTGAAACGCCTTTCGGGGAACTCCCAACAGGTCTACAAAGCTATGAAGCTCCTCGAGGGATACGTTGCTCACTAGATGCGACCATCTTTCGCCGTCTTTGTACCAAAGAGGACGGTCTATTAGGATCACGCCATGGCCTCAGTCGTACTTCTCGGTCTTTACGGCCTCTTCAGGCATGCCCAGACCCAGTAGAACCTTCTCGCTCTCCTCAACCATCTCCGGAGGCCCACAGAGGTAGGCAACCTTTGGATCTATCTCGTGAAACACCTCAGAGATCATCTCTTTATCGATGCGTCTGTGGTATCTGCACCTCTCGTCTCCGGGGGCTCGGGTAAAGGCGTGGGAGACCGTAAGCCAGCCGTTCTCGCTCTCCAGACGCTCTAGATCATCCCTATAGATTACATATTCGTATCCCTTGGAGGAGAACAGAAGATGCATCGGTGTCGAGAGGCCCTTTGAAACCTGGTAACGGATCATCGCCATCAAAGGAACCACACCCGAGCCTGCTCCAATCAGCAACACAGGACCACCGTCCTGCTCTGTCCAGGTAAATGCACCGTAGGGCCCTCTTACCTCTAGTTCCTGACCAACGAAGCTCTCTCGTACCAGCCTTGGGGACACGAGACCACCTGGGGTTTCCCTGATACCAACGTCTACCACGGAGTAGTTGGGGAAAGGAGATGAGCCGATAGAGTAAGCCCTCTGGATAGGTCTGGGTCGGCCTTCGATTGGGATACGGATGTTATAGTACTGACCCGGGAGAAACGGCGTTGGATCAGGCACCTCGATCTGAAGGGTGTTGGTCTCCGGAGTCTCAACTATGATCCCAACGACCTTGCCCTTTTGCCACACGGGAGGCTTGGCCCGTACACTACCAGATTGGCCTCTCCGCACGGGATCTTCCACTTTCAGCTCGACCTCATTACGACTTTGTTCATTGACCACAGATTAAAGCATAACTGCAATAGGTGACTACGAGCTGTTCAGCTTCGACATCTGTCACCTAAAGCTCTCGATCAACTAGCCGAGTTCTGTGACCCACTTTGGCGACTCACACCATCTGCAAGAGACCTCTAGGATCTCCTTCCTTATAACTTCCTCACCCTCAATTCCTAACTCACCGCCCACGCTGAAGTGGTAAAAGGATTTGGAGACGACATCGGTTGTTACATCAAATCTGGTAACGTTCCCACAGTTTGTGCATCTATAGCGTCGAGTTTCCACGATAGTTACGATACCTTTAAAGTATGACCCTACGGCTGTCCAATGTGCACCAGTTCATAGTCCCGACACTTCGCGAGATGGCGGGACTTCACGATCTATATGACGCAGTAGCCGTGGACCTTAGTCCATCCTCGGTCGATAAAATGCTACTTACCTTAGGAACCGGAGATACGCCAGATCTAGATGAGATCGAAAGTGCCCAATTAGGCAACTATGAGGAAGGCCTTCGATTCGAATACAGAGATCTTTCTGTCCACAGATCCAACCCTTTCGTTCACATAGATAACCTCGATGTGTCTTGTTACGACAGGGAGTACGCTCCTGTTGAACAACGGACCGAATCGAAGGTTAAACACTTAGATCTATGGCCGGGCCTTGTGGATACTGCAGTTGCTACCCTAGATCGGGTCTCTGCCCCTATGGCATCGGCAGCTCTCTCCACGCTTAGAAACCTCGAGAGGTCTGTGGCACAAGAACCGATACCTGAAGAGATAAAGCTCAGATCCACCGCTGCTATTGCACGCCTAAAGGCCCATCTCATGGACTTTGAAGACCCAAACAAAAACGACGTACCTCCCGCTCTTGGAAGGCAAAGTCTTGAGAGATACTTAGGGGTCTACGACGGGGTCTCGTTCTCCTCCTCCGAGGTGATATCGTGGGCAGAGTCCGAAGCGAAGCGTCTTGGGGAGATGCTTGAGGACGGACTGCTTCGCCTTAGGTCTCTGCGTAAAGACCCTGAGTTGACAGTTAGAGACCTCCTCATGGAGTACCCTGAGATGCACCAAGTCTATACCTTAGCGCGTGAGACGATCTCAACGGCTCGAAGCTTTGTTGAACAAAGAGGGTTACTCAAAGACGTTGGCGGCATATGTAAGGTAGGACCTGCTCCTCTCTCAAGAAGATGGGCGATGGCGATGATGTCTTGGAACGCACCCTATGAGCAAAGTGCGCCAGCGATGTACTACATCACACCTCCAAGTGAGGAGTTCACTAAAGAGCAAGAAGCTCAGTGGATGTCCGTATTTTCTTTCACAACACTCCCAGCTATTACCGTACATGAAGCTATACCTGGTCACTTTGCTCATGGCCAGAGGCTTAGGAGTTCGAAGTCTGAGGTAACCAAGACCCTTCTCTCCAACGCCTTCGTTGAGGGGTGGGCACACTACGGCGAGGAACTCATGCTTGAGGAGGGTTTTATGAGCGACGATCCACGCTTTCAAATCGGTGTGGCAGTCGAGGCATTGGTGCGGATCGCACGGGTTCTATCTACCTTCATGCAACACGCAGAGGGAGTGACTGTGGCAGATGCAGCGCGCGTCTTTGAAGATCTAGCTCATCTAAAGGGGCCTGCTGCTTACTCTGAAGCCGAGCGGGCGCTATTTGACCCTACTTACGCCAGATACAGCCTGGGCAAAAAGGTGATAGCCAAAGAGAGAGACAGAGCAAAGGCCCTGATGGGTGGCACTTTTTCTTTAGGAGACTTTCACGACGCCCTTCTCCGATATGGCTCGCCCTCTTTGGGTCTTGTAGAAAAGATAACAGAGCTTTACATATCTCAATCTGCCAAGTAAGCTCCACAGACTAGACAAAGTTGCATACGATTAACACGCCCAGTCGATCTGAAAATCACACTCTACGACAATTGCATCCGAAGTACAACCTCTATAGGGTCGCCTCGATCGATAGGCATCGTCAAAACTCCCAAAGCATTACTACTTCTACCCCTTTACACCTCACATAAGGCTAATTTAGGTAAAGGGTAGCAAAAGTAAAGACTTAGAACACATGTACTATCGTTTCATCTCCAGTATAAGCTCGATCTATGCAGTTAGAGCTTGACTACGAGCTAACTCAGCTCTCTCAACTAACCTTTTGCGTGTTGGACGTGGAGACTAACGGGAGCGGACCCGAAGAACCGTCTATAACAGAGATCGCTGCGGTCAAGGTCCGCTACGGACATCTCGAGGATCGGTTCCACACTCTCATGAGGCCAAAAAATGCAATACCTCCCCGGATCGTAGCCTTGACCGGAATTCAAAATCACATGGTCGAGGAGGCTCCGTTGGAAAACGAGGTAATTCCACAGTTCGCAGAGTTTGTTCGAGGCACAGTACCAGTGGGACACAACGTGAAATTTGATCTGCGCTACATTAACGCCGCATGCGTGAGGATCGGAATGGAGCCGTTGACGGCCACACCGCTTGACACGCTGACGTTAAGCCGCAGGCTGTTATTGGGTGAGGTACATGACTTTCGCCTTGGCACCTTGTCACAGTACATCTCTGCTAGGTACCGTCCGAGCCACCGAGCGATGGACGACGTCTTGGCCACCGTGGAGCTGCTACATGCACTAATAGAGCGAGCGGGACAACTTGGAGCTACGCACTTAGAAGATCTGCGGACTATAACAACTCTAAACAGCGGTCAACTCGCCAAAAAAACGACGCTATCGAAGACTTTACCGCATAAAAGTGGGGTATACCTCTTTTTGGATCAGGAATCAAAGCCCCTTTATGTAGGTAAGGCCACAGACCTAAAGACAAGGGTAAGAAGTTACTTCTCCTCCGAACAGCGTCGTAAGATACCAGTTCTTCTGCACCAGCTTTCAAGGATCGACTACTCGGTGACGCCTACCCTCATCGAAGCTGAGGCGCTTGAGAGGCGGCTAATCCAGGGTTTAGCTCCGAGATTTAACCATCAGCATAAAAATCAAGAGCTTTGGTGGATCGATACAAGGCATCGGAGTTTACTCCCGTCCTCAGCAGCTAAGGACCACTTGTTAGCGAGACCCAACCATTTGCTCGGACCGTTTCTCTCTAAATTCTCCGCCCACTCTGCCCTTAGAGCTATAGAGTCCCTAAAAGACTCAGCTGGCGAGGTTCTCCTTGTAGATAGAGATCCGGAGGTCTATCAAAGGATCTACCACATCTTTCATAACAAGATGGTGTCGATGTCGAATGAGAAGGAGTTTGAAAAAGCAGCGGTTACGAGAGACGACGCCAAGAGGCTACTAATGAAACTGTCAGTCACTCTGCTAGCAAGGGAGATCAGAGACAGAGAAGCTCTGCAGTTGTTGGAGAGCCAAAGCCATCAGAGAGTAACGATCCAAGAGGGGTTACTTGATATCCAAGGTGACAGTTGTTGGTACCAATGGGCAAATAGATCCACAGACACAGAGTTATTCGAGTCGGCTCTCGTAGCCAACAGAGTACTAAGGGGCGGCCTCAACCCCCTAACCCATCTGTCAGACCTTTCCCTTGCGTCTGAGATCCACAGACTTGGGGAGTTGTTTGTGGCACGTTTATCCTGAAGAAATACGGTCCAACGAGACCCTTCCGACTCCCGTAACGCTGCCTTGGGGCAAGATAAGCACTTTGATAAGTAACTAACTGTATGTGGTTCGTGACTGAGCTAGTTGACCAGATGTGCTTACGTACCGGTCTTCACCTCTTCGTTAGAGATGCTAACTAGATCGTTTAGGGCATTTAGCGCCGCACCAGACCTCACGGACTCATATGCCATCTCGATACCATCCGCTATGGACTCTGATTGCTTTGATATATAAAGAGCTGCTCCTGCATTGAGCACCAAGATATCTAATTTGGGACCTTGAAGCCTTCCTTCCAAAACGTCTATTAGCTCAGCGGCGTTCTCGTTAGGGGTACCCCCCACCAAGTCTTCAATCTGGCATAGTTTGAAGCCGAAGTCTCTCGGATCCAGTTGGTATCTCTTCTCCTCAGCGAAACCGCCCTCGTTACAGACGATCTCGGTCACATAGGAGACAGAGGTGAGAGAGATCTCGTCGAGTCCATCTGCTCCGAAAACGACCATGGATCCCTTGGACCCTAAACTCGAAAGAACTTGAGCAACAGCATCCACCATCTTTGGGTCGGATACCCCAACTAGTTGGTAAGGGGTGTTAGCCGGATTTACTAGTGGTCCCAGAAAGTTGAAGACCGTGGGAACCTTCAGCTCCCTCCTTACCGGAGCCACATGAGCCATAGCGGGATGGTACCGTGGTGCAAAGCAAAAGCCAATTCCAGCGGACTCCACGCACCGAGCAACCACCTCTGGTGACATATCTATATCGACCCCCAGTGCCTCTAGGATATCCGCCGATCCACTCTTAGATGACGACGCCCGACCCCCATGTTTACAAACCTTCCCTCCTGCTCCAGCCACCAAGATCGCAGAGCCAGTAGAGACGTTTACGGTGTGTCTCTTATCGCCACCTGTTCCACAGGTGTCCACAGCTGCGGCACCTAGTACTACCTCGGTCTTGTACCTTGACATCACAGTCGCAAAGCTGCTCATCTCAAGTGGAGACTCACCTTTGGCTCGAAGTCCCAAAAGGAAGGCGGCCATAATCGTATGAGACGTGCGACCGGCGAGCATATCTTCCATAGCCCACTGCGCTTCCGTCTTATCTAGATCTTTCCGATCAGAGAGTTTGGAGAGGATCGTCTGCCAAGTGACGATGCCAGACGCCGAACTGTCGGTTGTTTCCATAACAAAAAAATAGCTGCCGATGCAACTTCTTAGGCGCATAGGTTGCTCACCTCTCACCTTAGGCATCGGGATAAGTAGCAAACTCAGAGCAGAGCAGATAAAGCGAGATAAAACTAAGAGTGGTTGGCACACCAAGCGACGATGGCTTTGAGAAAGACCAATTCAGATCTCAAGACACTATCGTTGTTAGACGTTGGGGTGGCCGCACCTCGTTACACTTTGAGTATCTAGCTACAAGATGGTGGCCCTCGGACTTACACATCGGTCACGAGAACATAGTCAGATAGACCGCTCGCCCCTACAGCAACGTAGAGGACATGAAGCCGGAGATCTCAGAGATGTGGAGCAGAGTCGTAGAAGACGACGATGACGCCTACATGCTCGATTACTTAGCCCTTGGATCCATAGAGAGATCGCTCGCACTAATCGACGTCTGGGCCGGTAGAGAGTATTTGATCCCCGGGCAACCATGATCGTTGCTCGGAAGGCCTAAGGTCAAAAAAGAAAGATAGGGTCGACAAGTGGCGCTGCGCTCCTAAAAAAGAAGCTGGACTGTTGGTCCATGGCTGCCAGGAAGAAGCCCAGATCGAAGATTACCAGGTCTCTATGTGTCACTTCCCCTTCTATGGAGATAGCCACGATGACGAACGGTTCTGTAGCTGGCATTCTAGGGACAAAGGGCAGTGGCTTGTACATGGACATGAACATGAGAGGTGACGCCAGCATGAGCGCATGATAAAGGTGAGTGTCGACGCCTGGGATGCTTCCCGGTTGCGGAACAACAACTTCTAGAACTCACCTCTAAAGGTCCAAAAACTCTTACTCGCACAAAGGGGACTCATGAGCGACCCACCGCTTCTTTGTAAGCGGACAAAGACACTCACAAACGCTGTCGGTCCGAGAAGACAGGTAGGGCTAAGTTGCGAGAGGATCAAAGCGATCCAATCAGATCTTCGAGTACCATCACCGTGAGTGCAATCGTAACTTAGGGTCGTCTGGCTGAAACGCAAAGTCGAAGTCTATTTACGTCTCAAAGTCTTTGGAAACGCTTACTCTGCAACTCAAACAACCATTAAGTTCAAATTCGACAATAATTTTATGCGTGTTTTGAGTGAGTTTTAGTACCCTCTTTATCCTTCTCTTTGAAGTCGCTATCGAAGACGGAGGAGCATATTGACCACTTTTTTCTCACCTCAGGATCAAGCTAAGTTCTCGAAATTTCATCTTCGGTCGGTCCTTACTACCGGAATGGGGGTTTTCGCAGACGGCTACGATCTCTCTTCTATAAGTGTGGTACTTCCACTTGTACTGGCGAGCTTTGGGATCAAAGCACTCGACACATTGGAGTCCTCACTGCTTGCAGGTTCAGCGCTAGCTGGAGCAACGATCGGAGCCTTAGTATTTGGACAACTCGCCAATAAAGGCAGAAAACGATACTACGGTATAGACGTAGGGCTTATGGCCATAGCTGGCCTGGCACAGGCGTTTGTACCTAACGTTATGACGCTCATCATCGTTAGGTTTATACTAGGCCTAGGCGTCGGAGCTGATTACACTTTGTCCCCAATGATCATGGGGGAGCACGCCAACGCAAAAGACCGAGGCAAATCCATGGCTTTTGGATTTGGGGTCACTTGGGTAACCGGTGCAGCCGTCTCCGCCTTGTTAGATCTCGGACTGACAACTCTTGGCGCCTCGCCGGATCTTGTATGGAGGGTTGTTCTCGGCGCTAGCGCCATATTCCCTGCGTCGGTTATCTACCTACGACGAAAGATGCCTGAGACCACACGGTATCTTGCCCGAGTAGAAGGCGACACTGCAACTGCGGCTCGGATCATATCTGAGATCGACGAAAAAGAGATAGCTCCTATCGATCCTAAAGCGATAAAGGATCCGAACTCTGCATGGCACTACATCAAGAAAGATCCCAAGAGAGTAATAGGACCCGTGCTGTTGTGGTTCCTCTTTGACATAGTTGCGTACTCGGGTATCTTGTTCGGTCCATCGCTCATCGCCAAGGGATTGGGGCTCAGCGCAGTCAGCTTTAGCCTACTAAACACCGCCCTCTTTACCATTCCAGGTGCGGTGATAGGACTTTCACTACTTGACAGAGTTGGAAGAAGACCCATTCAGGTGCTGGGGTTCATCGGGATGGCCGGTGCCCTAATTGCCTTTGGACTATATTCGGGCTCCGTCGCTGCTATGGTTCCCACGACCGGACTCATCCTTTATGGACTACAGAACTTCTTCTCTCAAGTTGGACCCGGATCAGTAAGTGCATCGGGTATCTTAGGAGTGGAGTTGTCACCCACGAAGGCACGCGGCTTCGTGCAAGGTCTCACAGTAGCAGGCGGCAGAGTCGGAGCCATGATAGCAGCCTTTGTCTTCCCTGCTCTATTCAAAGCCTACGGGGAGTCCTTCGCTATCTACTTCCTCGCAGCCACAGCTGGTCTTGCCGCAGTACTTACGATAGTCCTGATCCCTGAGACGAAAGGGCTTTCTCTAGAAGAGAGTTCATCCGACGTAATTGTCCTCGAAGGAGACTACTTACCCTCTTTCGTGGAGCCGTAACCCACCACGAAGAGGCGGACCATTCAAAGAGGGAAGATAGAAGCTCTTTGCTTGATCCGCCTCATCTAACAATTGCAGTCGACTCCAAGCCGGAACTAGTCCCACCAAATATCGTGGCCGAGGACCGCTTTTCCTATAAGACCCAACTGCACCTGGGTACTTCCTTCGACGATCGTGAGCTGTTTTGCATCTCGATAATAAAGTTCCGTTGGATGATCTTCCATGTATCCCGCAGCACCAAGTAGTTGCACAGCCAACGAAGATGCTCTCACCGCCATCTCAGTGGCATAGTACTTGGACATCGAGAGATAAGGAACCCACTCTTTGGTAAACTTGCCCTGATCGGCAAGCCACGCAGCCCTATAGGTTAGCAGGCGGGCGGCCTCGATCTCCGTAGCTATCTTGGCAATCTCCCACTGGATACCCTGGAAATCTGCGATCGTCTTTCCAAATGCCTCCCGAGCCTTTACGTACTCAGCGGCGTACATAAGCGCTCCCTCAGCCAAACCGATACCTCTTGCAGCCACGATGGGGCGCATGGAGTTCAGTCCTAGCATCGCCAGGCGAAAACCTCCGACCTCGCCTATTACGTTTTCGGGAGGCACCCGAACACCATCTAGGTGGAGCTCCCCAGTATCTACTCCATGTACGCCCATCTTCTTATCTACTCTTGGGACACTCACCCCTTCTAGGTTGCGATCGACGATAAAGGCCGTGATCGCCGAGTGGTCTCTCGATGACGGATCACCGGTCTTTGCAAACACGGTGTACCAGTCTGCCTGAACTACTCCTGAGATCCAGCATTTTGTACCAGACAATATCCATCCTCCCGGAACCTCAGGATCAGGAACGGCTCTCGTCCGCATTCCAGCTACGTCAGAGCCTGCCTGCGGTTCAGATAGGGCAAATGACGCCCTCTGATATCCTTCAGCGATGGGGGTAAGATACCTGTGTCTTTGCTCCTCAGAGCCCGCTATCATCACAGGTCCAGTTGGGAGCCTGGTGAGCAGTAGCATGAGAGCGGCGGTGTTTGAGTACTTGGCTACCTCTTCGATTGCGATGGTCAACCCCAAGATGCCAGCACCAGAGCCTCCGTACTCCGCTGGTATGCATAGTCCGAGCAACTGGGCGTCACGGAAGACCTCGAAGATGTCTTGCGGATACTCACCGGTGGAGTCGATCTCTCGAGCCCTTGGGGCGACCTTCTCCCTTGCTATCTTCCTAACGGTAAGCTGCAGCTCCTGCAACTCCTCGCTCAAGTCAAAGTCCAACTCACACCTTCTTCTTTAGGCTATCTCAACCAACAAGCCCATGATAGTCAAACTCCGCTCCACAGACCAGATCACCCATTCCAATCGGCAACTATAGACTCCTTGACCTCCTCTGACAAAAGCGCCTCAGCTGCGTAGTTCTCATGCTCCACCTTTAGGTATACATCGGAGCCAAGAAACACCTTTTGGGCTTTGTCGCTTAGATCAAAGACGAGATAGTGTACCGAAGGCGTGATGTCGCCCCTGGTAAGCTGCTCTGCGTGTCCCTCTTCGGGGTAGGAGGTGAACGAACCCGCCTCTGTAACAATCGACAACTTACGCTCTATGCCCGTCAGGGTGGGAAGCCAGTACATAAGCTCGGATTTGTTTGTGAGCTCTATGAACAGAGTCCCGACCAACTGACCTTCCCTAGGTATCAGGCTCTCATAAGCGTCTATCTCCGCCTGTATCTGGGTATCTGACAGCATCCTCTCTGCCCTAGCCATCTCTTGGATCTGATAGAGAACTGTCTTTTTGTTTTCAAAAGTGAAAGACATGATCTCTCCCAGAGTCACCCGTCGCATACGCCGATAGGCAATCATCTCAGCCTTCGTTACTTCCCTGTGACGTTCATAGGATCTAAGATCCTCTATCTCGTCAACTCCAATTAAACCCTTAGACATCTACTGCCTTTCTATATCAAATCCGTTTCATAGCTCATCGCCTGACTCTAAGTCAGTTCGTTACTCCCGTGGTATGCCATATGCCCTTGCCAACACGGAAAGAGGGTGTTCCACCTTGTGAAGAGTCTCCTCGTAAATCGCCGTATTGGCGAGGTGACAGTCACCGACAAAGGTTTCACAGCCCGTCTTTTCCAGCGCTACACCAAGTGCCGCAGAAATCTTCTTCGAAGAGTCGTAGTTCTCCTTTCGGTACCCCCACGTGCCGTCGATGCCTGAGCACTTGGCCACCAGATTTACCTTGGTCCCAAGCAGCTTAATGAGGTCCCTTCCCTTGATTCCTGCGTTCTGCGCCTGTAGGTGGCAAGCCGAATGATACGTTATCTCCTGCGGAATCTCTCCAGAGAAGTCGTCTTTCAATCCTCCCAACTGCTTGTGTATCCGAAATAGATACTCAGACGCGTCGTACGTACGTTCGCTCACCCTCTTGGCATCTTCGTCTTTCACGTAGATTGGATAGTCTTTCTTTACGACGTAAGCACACGTAGGTTGGGCTATCACGACATCTTTTCCCTCGTCCACAGCCTTTGCTAGAGCCTTCACGTTTTTCATAGCTACCTGCTCGAACTTCTCTACATTTCCCTCATGCAACCATGGCGCACCGCAACAGCTCACTCCGTCAGGAAGCGAGCACTCGATTCCGTTGTGCTCGTATACCCTTACAAGATCCTTGCCGATCTCTGGAGCCATGTAGTCGATAAAACAGGTTGGATAGACACTAACCTTGGCTCTTCGATTCTCCACAAAGGGGCGTATCCGCTTCTTGAACCAGTGACGAAAACGTACCTTCGCATAGGGAGGCAACAGTCTCTTTGAAGAGATCCCCGCCAAGGTATCCATGGTTTTTCGGATAGGGCCTTGATTATCGGCGATAGCCTTGTTTGCTATTGGAGCCAGTGCCGAAGAGACTGTGCCGACAAGATCGGTACGCGCTAGCGCCTGGTCTGTAACGTACTCGATAAGGGGCTTCTTCTTGTTGTAAGTCTTTACCGCATTAGCCCGCATCATGAGCCTTGGAAAGTCAAGATCCCACTCGTGCGGAGGGATGTAGGGGCACTTGACGTAACAGATCTTACATTGAAAGCATTCATCGACAACTGCATCTTGTTCCGCAGAAGATAACTTCTCGGCATCCCCGTCGTGGGCGTCAATGTAGTCAAACAACAAGGGGAACGAGCCGCAGTAGTGAAGACACATTCGGCATCCGTGACATAGATCGAAGACCCTTGTGAGCTCTTCTCTCAAGTCGCTTTCGAGCAGATACTTTGGGTTGTAGGGATCGTAGGTGGTTGTCATTACATCCTCGCTATCTATTGATAGAGGTGGCCCGGGATGATTCCCCGGTCCACCTCACTACAGATCTTTAGCAAATGTACTGGGAACTTAGCTGATCGACTCTAGCCCTTGGGTGAAACGGCCCGCATGGCTCTTTTCTGCTCTCGCCAGTGTCTCTAACCAGTCTGCTATCTCGTCAAAACCCTCTTCACGTGCGGTCTTGGCAAAACCCGGATACATCTCGGTGTACTCGTAGGTCTCACCCTCGATAGCTGACTTTAGGTTGTCCTCGGTGGTTCCAACTGGAGCCCCCGTTACCGGATCGCCTACCTCTGCAAGAAAGTCAAAGTGTCCAAAGGCGTGACCAGTCTCGCCCTCTGCAACCGAACGAAAAAGCGCCGCTACGTCGGGGTATCCCTCTACATCGGCTTTCTGTGCAAAGTAAAGATAGCGGCGATTTGCCTGGCTCTCGCCCGCAAAGGCCTCCTTTAGATTTTCGAATGTCTTAGAGTTCTTTAGTTCAGCCATTTATCTCTCCTTTGGATCAGATCTCTTCATACCAAACGCACCTTATCACTTAGACCCACCAACGCACTACTCTGCCTCAGACGATGCCCTGCAGTTAGCACACAACCCCCTAAAGACGACCTCTGCCTTTGTCACGGCAAACTGATCCTGAGGTACTTGCCTCTGCAGTCCCTGACCGAGCGTTAAGTAGATGTCTCGCACCTCTCCGCATCGAATACACACCAGGTGGTGGTGCTCTTCATCGACGTTGGGGTCGAAGCGAGACGATCCCATCCCTAGATCCAGAGACTGGATCTCACCGACCTCCTCGAGCTCTCTCAAGGTCAGATACACGGTCTTTAGCGAGACTGTAGGCATATCCTTGGCCAACTCGAAGTAGATGCTCTCTGCAGTGGGGTGTGAGGAGTTCCCCTCCAAGATCTCAAATATCCTTCGCCGTTGCGGCGTTACCTTTCGACCAGTGGATCGAAAGAGCTCTGATAACTCGTCGGGACTTCTCACGAGAGTAATCATAGTAGTAATCAATTACTATTTGACAATTATTTACGATAAGATACAGAACTCCTACGCACCGGCGCCGCCTACTTGAGGTAGATTTATCCTGTGGACAGATTCACACACTACGACCTCCAAAGACAGGACGCAAATCTCTCTCAGGTATTCGACGTAGCGGTCATTGGCGCTGGATCGACCGGTGCTGGGATAGCTCTCGATGCAGCATCAAGAGGTCTAAGTGTAGTTCTGATCGACCGAGGCGACGTAGCATCCGCCACATCGTCTTCCTCTTCAAGGCTAATCCACGGCGGCCTCAGATATCTCGAAAGCGGAGAGGTTACCCTTGTGGCAGAGGCGTTGCGGGAGCGCTCAATACTACAGAAGATCGCCCCTCACCTCGTTAGGCCACTTGGCTTTACGATACCTATAGTCTCAAGATCCAGATACTTCGCATTTGCCAAACGACACCTTTACTCTGCAACTCTTTGGGGTTACGATCTCGCAGGATCCTTAAGGTCTGCAAAGGCTCACAGCGTCCTTAGCACAAAGGAGGTGGTAAGGAATCTACCTCTCATAAGGCAAGAGAAGCTCCACGGAGGACTTCTTTACCCCGACTCACTTACCGACGACGCTCGCCTAACCAACTCCACTGTTTTGACCGCGCATCGAGCGTACGGCGCAAGGGTGCTTACCTATTCAGAGGTAACAGAGGTTAAAGACAAAGCTGGAACGGTAGGTCTAACGCTTAGGAGCACACTTGGAAAACCAGAGACCTTCGAGGTGAAAGCTAAAGCTGTGGCGGTAGCCGCAGGAGTTGGCAATCAGCTACTTTCGCCTCTATTTAAGTCACAGCCCAACTTTGATATCCTGCCCGCCAAAGGTATACACCTAAGTGTTCCAAGAGAAAAACTACCGCTTAACTCCGCTGCAGCTATCGACGTTCCTTCCGACAAGCGACGTGTCTTCGTCGTGCCTTGGGGACGCTACAGCTACTTTGGAACTACAGATACACGATACGACGGCGACCTGGCCTCTCCAGACATTACCAGCGAGGACGTCGCCTACCTTCTTGAAGGACTAAATGAGGTCTTTGAGGCAGATCTCGCTCCCGCCGATATAACAGGAGGTTGGTCTGGGCTAAGGCCCCTTGTCATGGAGAGGGGGACAGACAATCCTGAAGAGGTCTCTCGAAAGCACGCAATATCGGTGCGAAATAACGTCGTATTCGTCGCAGGAGGAAAACTGACGACCTACAGGGCAATGGCGACCCAAGTTACCGATGCGCTATGTGAGATATTGGGCGTAAAAGCCAAGTCTCAGACAAAGCGGCTATCCCTTATCGGCTCCTACCTCCCTCATCAAGAAAGTGAACTCAGACGAAACATCGATCGTCTCCTCGCACAGGCAACGTCGTCGACAACAGAGCGCATCCGTCTCGGAGAGCACCTAATCGCACGCTATGGCGCAGAGGCACCTAAAGTTGCTGAGGTGATTGTAAATAGTTGGAACTTGCACAGTCCTGACCTGCTTGAGGCAGATGAAATATACCTTGGTGAGATCCAGTACATGACAAAGTTTGAAGGTGCACGTACGGTGTCGGATCTCTTTCTAAGACGGTCCCGGATAGCTACCTTAGACATGGACCTTGCGGTTTCCTTAGCTAAAGCGTCCAAGAAAGAGATTATGAGATCTTTGTCGATAAACGAAGCAGAGTTCAACCTCCAGGTCGATCAGATGGTCAAGGCGCCGTCTACTAAGGTTCCAAAGTAGCCTTTGATGACCTGTAGGTCTAAAGAGAAGGGTGGCTCAAAGAGGTGTCAGTCGTAGTCCTTGACGTGGGTTCATCATCGGTTAGGGCCTCAACGCTGGCTAGGACAGGTGAGATAGAGACGGTTGCTTCCAAGGCCTTTCCCGTTCACAAAGAAGGAGTGACGGTCGTAGAGTACGACGCGAACTCTATCGCAGCTACATCTTTAGAGGTGATTGAAGCAGCTTTGGCGCACTCGAAAGAACCGGCTGAAGCTCTGGCTATTACCACACAGAGAGCAACCTCTGTGATCTGGGACGCTTCGGAGCGTAGAGCGCTTGCCCCCGCCATCTCATGGCAGGATCTTCGAACAGCAACCCAATGTCTGGCTCTTGGTGCACAGGGAGTGCCGATAGCCCCAAACGAAAGTGCTACCAAATACTCTCATCTCCTTTCAAAGATCGACAAGGGAGATCGCAGGTACCTCCGCCTTGGAACGTTAGACAGTTGGATCGCAAACTATCTTGGAGTTGGTCATATCACTGACATCACCAACGCTGCTATGTCCGGTCTTACGTTATCTGATCTTTCTAACTACGACGAAAAAAGGCTTGCAGCCTTAGGGATCGAACGAGAGCTTTTACCCGAGATAACTCCTTCCGTCGGTGAGTTAGGGGTTACAAGACACCTGTCAGAGAATCTGCCGCTTCTATGCCTCATAGGGGATCAACAGGCCTCGCTCTTCGGCCAGGGTTGTTATCGCTCGGGTCAAGCAAAGGCTACCTTGGGCACTGGAGTGATGGTCGATCTCAACTTAGGAGTTACGCCTCCATCTTTTGAACGAAGGGGGGCCTGGGGGAGCTATCGGATCCCAACGATCAAAGAGAAGGAGCAGATCGGCTGGGGCGCAGAGGGTGTACTGCTCTCTGGTGGTTCAGCGATTCAGTGGTTCTGTTCCACTTTTCTAAAGAACAGCCCTCCTAGTGCGATAAACGATCTGGCTAGATCGGCGTCCCCTAACCATGGATGTATCTTTGTACCTGCTCTTGGGGGGCTCGCCACGCCTGAATGGGACTTTGGCGCCAGAGGAACGTTTTTTGGAGTCAAAAGGGTGACAGGTGTTGCTGAGTTGGCCGACGCCGTATTACAGGGCGTAGCCCATAGTGTGGCAGATATCGTAAAGGCAGTTCAAAACGACACGTCCATTGAGATCACGAGTCTAATGGTCGATGGAAAGATGGCACAAAGCGACCTACTGCTCAGATACACCTCCGCCTTCAGCGAAGTAGAGGTACGAAGATCCAAACAGTTGGAAGCCACCTCTTTAGGTGCTGGAACGCTCGCACAACATGCGACAGAAGGCGTCTTTGACAAGCCCACTTCATATCCCCGAAAGGACCTTGTCGGTGAGACCTTTATCCCTACTAGTGTCGTTACCGCTTCAGCGGATATCGATGAGCTCAGAGCCCAATGGGCTCGCGCCAAAGAACTCTCTAAGCAACAGATACCCGCTCTAAGTGCAATCCGTTTTAGCTAAGCACCTCTAGAGGACCCCACGGCAAAGTCCTCACGCCTACTATCGGTCTCTTTTGACAACCTCTTTGCCAACAACATCCATCAGACAAAGGCGGATCCGTAGCGATTATCCTCCTGACTGGAAGGTAACAGCATAAAGACGAGAACCGCCAAGGACCCTACAATGGGAATCACGGCCAAAAAGATCCAAGCCCCAGAGTGGTTGGAGTCATGCAGGCGCCTCACCGCTATCGCCAGTCCAGGAACCAAGGCAGCAAGTGAATATATCGATACTATCGAGATCGCTCCCGTGGAGTTAGATGAGAGAGTAACTGCGTACAAAACGAAGTAAATAACAATGTTCACCGCAGCAGCCTTCCAGTAAGTGGCTCTTGTTGTCCTTGATCGAAAGTCAGCAAAGTTCTTCCACATAGAAAGATAGGCTTGAAGCACCGTAGGTGATCCCGAGGAAACACCACCGCCTCCACCAACACCACTTACATATCCCACAGAACCTCCCCTTCCAAAATCGACGCCTCCATCGTACTATAAATCCTGAGTAACTCCTGTGGGAAAAACACCCTATACTGCCACCATTGAAGGTTTGCCTTATCTACAAAGCATTAGGGGTGCTATCGAGGTAGCCAATGGAGAATTTCCCTCAGTAGATAGCGAAGTGTTCAAGGTCCCCTGACCTAACGCGTCGTCAACCTTTGATATGGGTATCTGGTCGTCTATCGGACTTGCCATGTAGAATCTCACATGTTGGACGGCTGGAGGAACATGACTGAAAACTGGAGGACTACAGGGAAACGGCCAAAGGTGGGAGTCGTCGGGGGTGGTCAGCTGGCCCGTATGTTGGTTCAGGCGTCTATCTCCTTAGACGTTGAGCTACACGTACTTGCGTTAGAGAAAGACGAGTCCCTAAAGTCACTAATATGCAGCTACGAAGTGGTGTCGGATTACTCTCCATCGGCTCTGTACCAGTTCGCGCGCAAATGCGACGTAGTTACCTTTGAGCACGAATTGATCGAATACCGAATAATCGACGAACTTGAGAACCGTGGGTGCGTAATGCGTCCTGGATCTCACACCTTTAGGGTCGCCTCGGACAAAGATGTCCAGCGAAAGGAGTTGTCCGCTGCAGCTCTGCCGGTACCTCCTCATCTGACATGTCACTCAATGGCAGAGGTCGAGGGGTTCGCCAATGCAATCAGGCCACCTTTTGTCCTAAAAGCCACACGTTATGGATACGACGGAAGAGGAGTGATCTTTGCTGACTCGGTCGCAGACGCCGAGGCGCAACTCGGTAAGGAGCCCTTTGACACTCCTTACGTCATGGAACCAAGACTCGACATCGACTATGAGTTCGCCATAGTCACCGTCTCGCCCTTAGAAGGCGAAATACTGACCTATCCCCCACTTATCACCCGACAGAGCGATGGAATCTGTGTTGAGGTGTCCACCGAGGAAATACCCGATCAAGATCTAAAGGCTAAAGCGATAGAGATCGCAAAAACCATCGCCCGCCTCACCCGGTCCGTTGGGATCCAGGCTGTGGAGTTCTTCGTCACAAAAGACGGCGAGCTACTTGTAAATGAACTAGCTCCCAGAGTTCACAATAGCGCCCACCTCACGGCGGATGCCTGTGTCACTTCGCAGTTTGAAAATCACCTTAGGGCCGTACTGAACCTACCGCTTGGATCTACAGAACTCCTTAGTGATGCCGTGATGGTCAACTTGATAGGTCCCATAGAGAGCGGCAGGTGGCACATAGATAGAGACGCCTTGTTGTCCGACCCTAGCATCAAAGTCCACCTCTACTCCAAAACTGTCAGAGCGCGTAGAAAAGTAGGGCACATCACAGTCCTCGGACGATCTCTAGAGACTGCACGAGAGACAGCAAGAGCAGCAGCCAGTAAGGCGTTTGTAAAGGAGATAGGGTGATCAACCAAAAAGTTGCAGTAGTCATGGGTTCAGACTCCGACTACGAGGTTATGGCTCCAGCGCTTAACACCTTTGAACGCTTCGGGGTTGGTTACCTTGCGAAGGTTCTCTCCGCCCATAGAACTCCGCACGATATGTTAGCCTTTGCAGCATCTGCATCCGATGAGGGGTTTGAGGTCATAGTAGCTGGTGCCGGAGGTGCGGCACACCTACCTGGGATGGTTGCCTCAGCTACTACGTTACCAGTCATAGGAGTACCGGTTCGAGCAAAGACACTGGAAGGCTTAGACTCACTTCTCTCCATAGTGCAGATGCCTGCCGGAGTTCCCGTAGCTACGGTAGGAATCAACAACGCAACAAACGCCGCCTTGTTGGCGCTTAGGATACTGGCTATAGCTAATCCGTCCTTGAAGGAGTCTATGAGGCAGTATCAGATCGAGATCGCCGATCTTTCAAGAGCCAAGACACTGCCGAGGTAGGAGATGGTGTATAAGTCCTAAAAAGCGGTAGAGCGAGGAGAATCCCCTCGCTCTACGATGTCGAGTCGTGGTATCGAGATACGTTTGAAATCCCTACCGTGCAGACTTTGAGTATCAACGCCTACACCATAACTATCGTGCGCAAAGGTAAAAACGTTACGGAAAAGTCCAGAGAAAACTTTAGAAGATCACTCCCCACCAAGAAAGTCGTGCTGGACTTGGCGATAGAACTGCATCTTTTCAACTTTGGACGGCGGGAAAGTCTCTTTATATTCCACTAACAACTATCAAAGGTCCGAGAACCTACTGCTTTGGCGACTTAGGCGGTATCACTTTTGCTGGCTTTGGTTCCTTGGGCGACTTAGGCGGTATCACCTTTGCTGGCTTTGGTTCCTTGGGCGACTTAGGCGGTATCACCTTTTCAGTTGTTGACGTGACCGATGTCGTGGTTGAAACCGTCGTCGTAGAGGACGACGCAGAGGTAGAAGAGCCAGACACGTAGGTCGATCCTGAAGTAACCGCCGTAGTAGATGTAGTTGAGAGTCCCGTAACCGGAAGAGTGCTTGGCACTTGGACCATCTTCGATCTGTGTTGGTGTTGGTACGCCTCGTTCTCGCGGATTCGCTCAACTTCGGTCCTAGTTCCAACACCTATTCGCTCAATAACCACCGAGACCGGAACATGAGTCACCTTCGATCCAAAAAGCGTCAATTTGAGCGACTTTGCCGCCGTGGTCCCCACAAAAAGCGCAAAAAATAGCACTACTGCGGTCTTTAGAAGATCTAACGCCGGGTTAGTAGAACTCGATCTTTTAGCCCATGTACGAACCTTTGCGAGATGGCTAGAATCCTTGTTCTCCGGTGCCTTTAGCGCCCCCACCACCGCGATCTCGGTCTCAGAACCAGGCAAAACCGTTTGCGACGGCGTTACGCTCTCTTCCTTCATCCTCGACCGCCACGTATCGACGATCCAACTCCATCTGGATCGAATACTTGATCTGCATACCTTGCCAGATTCTCAAGAGCCCGATGGTTTGCGATTCGCAGAGAGCCCTCCTTGCTACCACAAAATACCGCTGCCTCCGCATATGACAGCTGGTAGAGGTATCTACAGGTCACAATTGCACGCTGCCGCTTAGGGAGGCGACCTATGAGTTCTTTTACGTAGCGAAGATCTTCCAGTGAAGATATGGCCTCTTCGGGGGTGGGTTCTGCACTTTGAGGTCTGTCCTCCGCAAGCTCCTCCCAGCCTATCCGTCTCTTTCTGCGCCAAGAGTCAACAGCACGACGACGGCAGATAGAACGCAGAAAGGCTTCGAAGTCCTCTTCGGAACCGTAAAACCTTGCAACTGCACTATGGACCCCTATCCAGGTTTCAGAGACAATATCGTCATAGTCGATTGGATCCAGACGTCTCGCATAGGCTGTAAGTTTGGTATGGAACCTCTTCCAAAGCAGACCAAAGGCGTCAGAGTCTCCTTCTCTCGCACTCGCAAGACACAGATCAAACTCGACAACCTGATCCGCAGACGTCACCTAGTCACCTTTCACCCAACTCCTCCACTTTATCCGGAAAGAACCGACTATGCACAGAAATTGCGACAAATGGTGCTACTAATTTCACTAATGGTGTCCTAATTGCTTTTTGATTCCCCTACATGCTTACCATCAGAGATGCTTTCACTACATAAATCGCTAGATGCACGTCCTTAGCACAGATGGAACAACCGAGGCGACAACAGAGATGGAAAACGCGCTGATTAGTTGTTCCTCAACAAGAACGACTAGGGTTTGGAGATACTTGAATTAAGTGAGACTAGGGGTTCGACTGGTAGATCGAAGACCCTACCGGTGCTCCTGAGTAACCGTTGTAGGATGCTCCAACGGCGGGTTGCTGCCACGATCTTTCTCCAAGTGAGGAGTTTTGCACTATCACCCCACCCACAACAACGAAAAACACCACAGCTAGGAAGAATAAGAATATCGTCATAGACCTCGACGGACCGTTCTTCGCCTGCGTTTGACCTTGCTGTCCTGCCATCTCAGATAAACTCCCAGTTCCAACCTGTAACGAAAACTGATCCTACAGACAAAACTATAGCATCGACGTCGACACCGTCCAACTTGACGAACTCTTACCCAGCAGTCGCTAAAGTATAACTGTTCGAGCTGACCGGGTAGCCGCGGAGGAATCTCTGAGGAAGGTCGGGGCTCCACAGGGCAGGATGCTAGCTAGCGGCTAGTCGAGGTGACTCGCAGGAAAGTGCAACAGAGAACAGACCGCCAGCTATAAAAGCTGGTAAGGGTGAAACGGTGTGGTAAGAGCACACCAGCAGAGGAGGTAACTCCCCTGGCTCGGCAAACCCCATCCGGAGCAAGGTCAAGACGAGGCATGAGCGGCCCGCTCGTAACCTTAGGTTACAGCCTCAGGTGGACTGCATAGATGGATGGCTACCCAGGTCGTAGACCGGACAGAACCCCGCCTATAGGTCAGCTCGAACAATTAGTTCAAATTTGAACATATTAGTATATTATAGATAATAATGACTGAAAGACTCTGGCTTAGCCAGGAACAGCTTCTGACTTGGACAAACTTCTTGGCAGCGTCTCAGCTGATCGAACAACGCGTCGATTCGCAACTCCGCCATGACTTTGACTTCTCGCACTCGGAGTACGAAATACTCGTACGGCTATCCCAAGCGGAGGACCACACCATGAGAATGGGGCGCCTCGCACAGCTCACGATCATAAACAAGTCTGCTTTGACCTACAAGATTAGCAACCTCTCAAAGAAAGGGCTTATCGACAAGGTTCCTTGCAAAGACGATGCCAGAGGCCTCAATGTAGTTCTTACAAAGGAGGGGGAAAGACTGTTACATGAGATCGCACCCTCGCATGTAAAGACTGTAAGGGAGGTACTAATAGATCAGCTCAGCCCTACTGAGCTAGAAGCACTACATAAGATATCCGAAAAGCTCTTGGAGCAGTTCAGCTCGACGCCTCAGTGCGAGGGAGACCGGGCTTTGAAGTTACAAAAAGGACACAAAGACAAAGAGCAACCCAGAAAGGACGCAACCTAAAGTGACAAAGTTGCCGGTAGCATTTTTCGGACACGGCTCACCTATGAACGCAATCGAAGAAAACGACTTCACAAAGAGCTGGCAAAAGTACTCAGAGTCTCTAGGTCGAGAGGTGAGGCAGATCCTTTGTATTTCGGCTCACTGGTACACAAGAGGTACAGGCGTAACGGCGATGAGCGCACCTAGAACCATCTACGACTTTGGAGGTTTCCCAGATCGACTCTATGAGGTTAGCTATCCAGCAAAGGGAGATCCAGAGTTGGCTAAGGCTGTCGCAGACCTTCTTCCACAAAGACCGGTAGTAATGGATCAGAGCTGGGGGTTGGATCATGGAACCTGGTCTTTGCTTATGCAGATGTTCCCTGAGGCCAACGTCCCCGTTGTCCAGCTCTCCATAGACGCCACCCTCACTCCAAAACAGCACTTTGAGATTGGGAAGGCCCTTGCTCCGCTCCGAGAGCAGGGTGTCTTCATTCTTGGAAGCGGAAACGTGGTTCACAATCTCGCCGCAACGTTTCAGTCAGAGCACGGCCTTGGCGGACCACCAGAGAGCTGGAACGTGACGTTCGATGCCATGGTAAGAGATCTGTTAGCTCAAGAGCGCTTCAGCTCTCTTATCAACTTCGATCGACTTGGGAAGGAGGCAGAACTCTCGATCCCTACTCCGGATCACTACCTGCCACTCCTTTATGTCTTAGGCGCCAAGGACCAAGAAGACGACCTGAGCTTTCCCACCACGGGCTTTGGCGGAGCTGGCATCTCCATGTTGTCTGTTTCGTACTCCTGAGGGGCTGTACCCTACGACAGGGTCGCCACCATGAGGGCCTCTATCGTGTATAAGCGGTTCTCTGCCTGTTCAAAGACTATCGATCTCTCAGAGTTGAAGATCTCATCTGTTACCTCAAATGCACTGTCTCCATACAGACGCCCAAGCTCACTCCCAGCTTCAGTCGATCTATCGTGAAGCGCTGGAAGGCAGTGCATAAAGCGCCAGTTGCCATGTCCAACCAGTTCCAAAAGTTCCTTGTTTACCTGATAGGGCGCAAGCATCTCTACTCTGGAGTGCATAAGCTCCTTCGGTTCTCCCATTGAGAGCCACACGTCACTGTAGATAAAGTCCACACCTAAGAGGGCCTCCTCGGGGTTGTCACTAACCAGTACCCTTGCTCCACACGAACGGGCAAACTCTTCGGCTTGAGCCACCGTCTTTGAATCGGGCCAAAGTGCACTCGGTGAGCAGATTCGGACGTCCATACCCAACAACGCCCCTGTGATTAAAAGGGATCTTGCGACGTTGTTCCTTCCGTCACCCACGAAACAAAACGAGATCTCTGAGAGAGCCTTAGTGACGTGATCGGTCATAGTCATCACGTCTGCTAGCGACTGGGTGGGGTGCCACTGGTCGGTTAGAGCGTTATACACGGGCATACCACTGTGTTGTGCGAGAGTCTCCACAGTCTCCTGCGCAAAGCCACGATACGCGATGGCATCGTACATCCGCCCGAGCACCTTGGCGGTATCAGCTACTGATTCCTCTCGTCCAAGGTGCGAACCGGTCGGTCCTAGATAGGTTGTAAGGGCTCCCTGTCTATAAGCAGCGACCTCAAATGCGCATCGAGTTCTGGTTGAGTCCTTCTCAAAGACAAGGGCGATCCTTTTACCCTCTAAGTGCTTGGTCCTCTCAGAGGAGGTCTTGGCTCTGAGGGATTTGGCTAGGTCCACAATCTCGAGCAAAGACGTAGCGTCAAAGTCTTTTTCTGCGAGGTAACTCTTACCCTTCCAGCGTTGAAAGTCCACCCTTTGTCTTCTCCTGCTATCTAAAGAGATCTAACGATAACGCCATCGGGCTCCACAAATAACTCCCCATGGGTCAGAGGTTAGTATCTATAAGGCGCCGGGTCTACAACGTTATTCTCGGCGAAGGCTCTAAGCCTAATTGCACAGGAGTCACATCTCGCACAGGCTCTTCCTTCTTCATCAGGATCGTAGCAGCTATGGGTTATCGAGTAGTCAACTCCAAGAGAAAGTCCGAGTGCAACTATCTCTGCTTTAGTTAGTGACAGGAGAGGGGCATGAATCTTCACCTTGGCACGTCCCTCGACTGTCTCCTTTAGTGCTAAATTCGCCATCTGTTCATAGGCTGTTAGGTACTCATATCTGCAGTCTGGATAGCCTGAGTAATCTATGGAGTTGGCTCCAATAAAGATATCAAACGCGCCAACAGTCTCACCAAAGCCAAGAGCAAATGAAAGAAACACTGTGTTGCGAGCTGGGACGTAGGTGTTGGGAATCCCCTCCCCTAATTTCTCTCTCTTTGGAACACTAAGCTCCTTTGTGGTAAGAGACGATCCCTGAAACGAAACAGATGGAAGCGGAACAACCACATGGAGAGCCCCGTAACTCTGCGCAAGCTTTCTAGCACTTTCGATCTCGACCCGGTGGCGCTGACCATAGTCAAAGCTCAGGGCGTAGATCTCGTACCCCTCGCTCCCCACGAGGGCCATTACGGTCGCTGAGTCAAGTCCACCACTAAGCAATACGACTGCCTTTGACATAAACCACCTTCTTAGAGGGGCCACTAAGACCACATTTGAACGCTACCAGCCTAAAAACAAACGGCGAGGAACCCTAGCGCAAAGGGGAGATCAACGCCATAGATAAGGAATCCGCCATCCCAATGCGTTCGACACAACACTCTGCATACGAGAAATCTACTATGACGCTCCTACCGGATCGTTCAGATCTTCGATCCACCAAGTGGTCTGTCTATCAGTCCCTCGCGTTCTTCACTCCCCTTACGCGCTACGTCGATAAGTTCAGGGACACCGACTCTCGTAACCCCTTAATCCTCCGAGGCAAGTGTTATCACAGCGCGCCTAAGTAGTTGCCTCATGTGAGACCCACTTACGCCTTCGGTAAGTTTTAGTAACGGCTCTGCCTCTTCTGAGATAGATCAGAGTCCGACATCTCTCCCACAAAGCCCGAGCAGCTCTACACGACCCCGCAGTGATTGCTTTATGTCTAAGGAGCCAGATCGATCCTCCCAGTTCGATCCGCCAGTGCCCCCCGAGGGTATCGACTTTGTTGGTACTTAGAATGAAGGCAATGTTGCTTCAAGATCTACGCCGTCTATCAGGTTCATAAGCTCAAACAGCATAGGACTAGCACCAGTTGAGAGCTCTCCAACGGTTGTGATCAGATCGACATCGTTTACAATAACTAACGACAGTTGTAGATCGCAAGCCAGCCGCGAGATCTGAGATACCATATGCAACTGTCTCCCCGAGAGGATAGAGACGGTGCTTCTTGAAGCTGGCTGATTAGCTACCTAACGATAAGGGGCTTTCCAGTTCCGAGAGGGCAATAGAGAAGAACTCCACTCTTTAGATGCTGACCCGAGTCTCTCAACCTCTGCTCCAGAGCCTGGGCTAAAGGGACGAACCGATCGAGTGCTTCAAAGACCTCCTTCGGGAGTATCAGATCACTGCGGTCAAGAACAGGTCTCTTGAGTAACGACCGCAGACCAACCGGGTTAGCCTCGTAATCGCCAAAGGTTAGCACGCCCTATTGCATCACACTTTCGAAGCGCAGGTAACTTTTGAAGCGTCTCATCAGATCCAAAGCCGCCGACTGGCTGGGCAAAAAGAGCTCCAAGAACACCCGCTGCATTTGCTGGTCCCAACGTAACCCCTCTGCAAACCAAGACTCCTCCCCCTGCAACATAAAGACCCCATAGTCCACACCACGTCTATAAGTACTTGAAGAGGCGGATCTATGCACGTAGGTGACTGGGCCTACCTTAGCTGCCTTTTCTCCTTTGAGCGTGAAAGGTATAGAAGGTACCGGATCTCCTCGATTGCACAGCTGTCCACTCAAGTGTTACCTCTGGGTCCGCCTCAAATGCATCGAAGAACCCTTGGACGTCAAGTAGCCTAAAACTAGGGTGAGACGGTGCTACCACTAGGGTCGCTGCAAAGTCCGACTCTAAAAACCCAAAAAGCACTCTCGTCAGTAGGTCTTTGTCATCGTCTGACACATGGACAGTGCAAGTGCAAAGACCTTGTTCATGGTTTCTGTAAAATCACGCAGTTCTGCATCTCTATCCATTTACCAAGCCATCCCCAATAACGGTGATCTGGCATCTTTATCTACAAAGTAACGCCTATGACAGTCGTAGATGCTTCGGTATGCACCAAGGTAGTTCTTGCCCTTTGTGTCCAGTTGGCATCAAACAACGACCTTCTGACATAGAAGTCAGCCAGTTTCACGAAGCATTAAGGATCAACCCAATAACTTGTCCGTACAACTTTAAAAGTAAACAGAAAGGTTTAGGAACAATATGGGAGCCAAAAAGGTATTTTCGTTCGCTGCGTCGATGACGCTAGCCGTCGCAGCAGCCTCGGCGTTCATGGAGGCACCAGCATTCGCATCTCCCCTCAGACACAACCAGCCCAAGGTTGAAGTAATTAAGACTATCAGCGCTGGGGCACCCACACCTCACTTCATAGGCGTAGATCAAAGAACCAACCGCCTCTTCGTCAGCCACCTAGCACAAGGAACACTAACAGTAATCGACCCTCAGGACGGCAAGGTAGTTGACACCATCTACTTAGGTGGCGTTGTACACACGGTAATGGTGGATCAAGCAACGCAGACCGTCTACGTTACCGACATAGCCAGAGGTCTCCTCGACGTTATCAACGCAAGGACATACGCCCTAGAGGCTCGAGTCAACGTAGGCGGACATCCTCACGGACTAGCGCTTTCAAACTCGCTTCACGAGGTATTTGTATCCAACATCGGCACCAACCAAATCGACGTGGTTAACATGAAGGACAACATGGTAACCGACCAAATCAACGTCGGACCTAATCCTTGGGGAGTATCTTACGATCCTGCTAATCAGATGGTTTACTCGGCAAATACAGGAATCTCACCTACAGGTGCAGTAAACCCCGCAGGAGACTCGATCACCGCCATTGACGCCAAGACGGATCAAGTGGTCTCTACGACTGTAGTAGGCGCAAATCCTTGGTGGGCCCTGGCAGATCCGCATAACGCAACGGTTTACGTCGGCCTTGCAGGTGCTAACAGCGTCGCAGTTGTAAAGGGATCAAGCGTAGTACAAAATATTCCTGTCGGTTCTTCTCCGCACGGTCTCGCCCTTGACTCGAAAACAAAGACCCTATTCGTCAACGACAGCGGATCAAACCAGGTAACAGTGATCGACACGAAAGACAACTCGGTATTGGCTACTTTGCCAACTGGAATTCAGCCCCAAGGGGTAGGCATCGACAAGAAGACAGGTTACGCGTACGTCGCTAACCAGGGATCTGCTACCATCACGGTCATCAAGATCCAGCCCAAGTAATCAAATATCCAATTTGCAGGTGCCACGAGGGAGATAAATCTCGTCATCACAAGAACTAAGGCCAGACCTAGCTCTGGCCTTAGTTCTTCCTCAAACCTTTATGTAGAAACGACCGTCAGGCGTTCCCGAGATAAGCGCCCACTCAAAAAGTCCGATAGCCTGATATCATATGAAAGACTCAAATGGTATCATCGGGTTTGCTAGCAAAGTACACATCCCTCCTCCAATACTGTTGATGTCACTCTCTGAACTGGGAGTATCGTTTAGCAAATATCGAAGAAAACGCAAAGACGCTAGTGGTTGCGCCGCCATGAAAGCTATCGGAAGTTTCCTTTCCCTTACCGGGTTCACCGTCTCAGCTACTGCGGCCGTGTATATGATCAAAGAGGGTCAAAGTCCAAATCCAAAGAACCAAAAGTCTAAAGTTGTGACCTCGGGTCCCTTCGTTGCTTCTAGAAATCCCATATACTTAGGTTCTCTACTTGCGGCCCTAGGGCGTTCTTTTGCTAACAGATCCATCGCTGGTATGGTTGCGACGGCAGCTGGATGGATCTACGTCGATAGAGTTATTGTTCCGGGCGAAGAGCGGTATCTGACAGAGCAATTTGTCAACAGTTACATCGAATATCGAGATAAAACCGCACGCTGGATCGGATCCCCCATTTCTTCCAAAGTATAGGACTGCTCTGTCTCCACCTCTATAAAGACTTTGTCTTGCCCATGGTGAACGGCAAAACTCAAGACCCAGAACCTTGCAAGTTGTATACTTAGGTGATATAGGCTCCACACAACTTAGATAAGGGAAGCGTCTATGGTGACGCTAACAAGTCGTCACGACATAAAAGGGTCGGTGGCGGAAAGCGAGTTCTAACGTGAGTATCCGAAGAATCAGAAGGATAACCCTTTTGGACCGTCTGGCGGTCAGGTCTTCTCTTATTCCTCTAAATGTAATACTTACAAAGTCTGTAAGTGATGCATCTGGCCACTCCTTAGGGCGTGTAATCGATGTCGTCGTGAAGTGGAGCGGGGACGCCATCTACCCTGACGTAAAGGGTATGGTAATCAAAGATCAAAACAGTGAAAGTGAGCTTTTGGTTCCTGCATCCAAGATAGAGGTGTTCCAAGCGTCCACAAGAACGATCAGATATCTAGGCGCAGGTCCCGGCAAGTGGGAGCGTAGGCGAGGGGAACTCAGACTAGAGGCAGATGTAATTGGACGCCAGATAGTCGATGTGCAAGGCGCATCTGTGGTAATCGCCAAAGAGCTATACCTAGCCTGGATCGGACAGACGATGTACCTGGTCGGGGTCTCTGGACCAGAGAAGCGTCGTGGTCTAAAGGCCTTGAGCAAGGTTGACTCAGGTCTCATCGACTGGTCTTTGGTACAACCATTTGGAGAGGCCGACTCAGAACTCAAGCTCAAGGAGCTACACGAAGGTTTGCGTAGGCTAAGACCCGGGGAGCTGGCAGACCTGCTCCAGGAATTAGACGATGAAGCACGTGATGAGTTCACGGCCTCTATGGACCTCTCTGATCTAGCAGACGCTGTAGAGGAGATGGAGCCAGAAGAGGTAGAGGATCTCATGGTGGACACGCCTCCTGAGGTAGCAGCAAAGCTAATCGAAAAGATGGAACCTGATGAGGCGGTAGACGCTTTGCGAGACTTAGGTCGCGCTGAGGCAGATGAGATACTTGCAAAGCTTCCACCAGAGGTCTCCGAGGCTCTCGAGGAGTCACTAGAGTACCCCGAGACTATGGCGGGGGGATTTATGACTACCGTGCTTGTTATATCCAGTCCGCAAGATACAATAAGTGAAGTAGCTGAAAAGATGCGGGCAGCCAAGGATCACTCCACCGACATCGACGCTACCGTCGTCGTAGACGAAAACGGAAAGTACCTCGGCGACGTCCACCTATTCGACCTCTTTATCGCCGATTCATCGCAAGCGGTCGGCAGCCTACTTGGAGAACACGATCCATTGTATATAGACGCAGAAGCCCCCTTACGTGAGGTAGTAAAGACGCTAATAGAGGCTCGATCAAGCTCTTTGGTCGTCGTGGATGAAGAAGGTTTTCCAATAGGACGGGTTCTTGCAGACGACGTAGTCGATGCCTTGGAGCGAAGCTCTGGATTTCACTTCAAACTACCTTGGAACAAGTAAAACATCCATTTCAGAGGGGTAAAAACTACACGACTAACTTTCCTTTAGTCGTGTAGTTTTTCTATTAGTAGTTCAACACCAATAACGTAAGTGCTTTATAGGTCTCCCATAACCTCTATCAATGACCGGAGGCTAGCTGCACTACCTTTACGATTACCATCACAAAGGCCAGAACCAAGTAGGCCCTTAGGGTGCCAAGCCCCAGCTTTCTTCCTATACTCATCTCGGCTCTTGCGAGTTTGTCTAACTTGGGCATGCGCCAGTTCTCGCGCTCTTTCAAAACGGCAGCTCGATCCATCTTCATAGAAGGTGTAGTCCTATCGTATGTAGCTGACTCTAAACGTCCCCTTACAAGCAGGACTACGCCTCCAAGGGCTCCAACAAGAGCTCCAACTCCTAGTCCTTGCACAAGCTGGGTACCGGTCAGATTAGGAAATACCGTTGCCGCTGTGAGGGCTAGAGATAGAAGAACGAGTATCCACACTATTACGCCACTAACGATGTTTCGGGCGACTGAGTTAACCCAGGGTCCCAGTACGACCCTGTCGTTGCATAGGAGAACTAAAAACACCGTCGCAGAAGGCAGCAATATACCAGCGAGAGCCTGGACTCCGGTGGTGATAAGACCCAAGGGCGAGTGTGGGATTAGAACTATTACTGCACTAACCACCAAAAGTGCTGCGTAAAAGAGATAAAAGGCCGGAGCTCTTCTCGGACTCCAATGCAAAGAGTGCCGTATATTGAATACGTCGCCTAGAGCATAAGTTGTAGAGAGCGTTACAGCTGAGGCGCCTATTAGCGAGGCATCTAAGAGTACCAGGGCAAAGAGGTCCCCTATTACAGATCCCGCATGCGCCCTCAGACTTACAGCTGTACCAAGAGCAGAGGTAAAGTTTCCAAACGCATGAGTATGAGCAAGAGCATACGCTGGCACGATTAGTAGGGCCGCCGCACCGATCTCCGTAAGGACCACGCCAACTGCGGTATCTATCCTTTCATAGGGTATCCACCTTGGCGTGATCCGCTTGTCTATTACGTTTGACTGCTGAAAGAAAAGCTGCCAAGGAGCAACCGTTGTACCCACAATCGCTATGATCAGCAACAACAAGGAGGCGTTTATCCCTCCAGGGAACGATGGAATGATGGTATTGCTCACGACCTGACCGTAGTTTGGATGAACAAAGATAGCCATTGGAATAACTGCAAGGTTGAAGGCTATCAGAAGATACATCCAGCGCTCCCATCGCCTGAAACTTCCTCCTGAAGCAAATAGAAACAGTAAGACTGCAGCGACCGGAATCCCAAGGTAAGAGGGAAGACCAAAGTACCTAAAGGCCTGGTCAACTCCGATAAACTCCGTCACAATCGTAAGTGCGTTCAAGATAAATAGATCGATAACACTGAATGCACCCCAGAACTTACCAAATCTGTTGAATATAAGTCTGGCGTGACCCACTCCAGTGACAGCCCCGAGACGAACTACCATCTCTTGGTTGACGTAAAGCACCGGTATCAGTAGTAAAAGTGTCCATAGCAGGTGCGGACCGTAGTTCTGACCCGCCTGCGCATATGTAGCAACACCACCTGCATCGTTGTCACCGACCATAACCACAAGTCCCGGACCCATAATCGCCAGCAAGGTGAAGAGCCTGCGCCACCCTTTAGACCTTGAGGACCTTGTGTCGTCGACCTTTACCGTCCCAAAGGCACCAATTATGTCACCAACATGTGCGGAGTCCAAAACCGCCGAATCGTCCAGCTTCCCCTGTGCCGCTTCCTTTGTTCCCGAGGAAGTACTAACCCCGCTGCGGTCAAACTTCATATTGCCTCCTTCCACCAATCAGATCTTTGCGCAGAAGGAGAGTATGAAACTCGCCTTAGCTGCGAACGAAACTACTTCTTAGGGTCCATTGGACCCAGCTACTTGAGGGTAAAATGTTTACCAGCCTCCGAATAGACGACAAAATTTTCGACCTGTGACACACAAAGCCTAATACATAGTACTAGCACAACAACCGCTAAGAGCCACAGTTCACCAAGTGTTAAGCGTTGAACCTCTTGAGGGTTCACGCCTCAACGATATACTGACGACTAGTTGAAGGTCAATGTCGAGGTTGAAAATCTACGTCGAGACGATCACAGTTTTTGATCGTCAAGGTTGAAGCTGAGTCAAAAGGGGCGATAAGGATCGTACACCGATGAGTACTTCTGTTGTAATAGTTGCAGTTGCTCTTGCGAGCGCAGTTGAGATGGTCGAGGCTTTCACGATACTTCTAGCAGTCGCAACGACTAAGGGATGGAAGACCTCGATCAGTGCAGCAGCGACTGCTTTATTAGTGCTTGCCGTCATCGTCGCGATTCTTGGACCTGCACTGCTTCACGTCCTACCTATCGACACACTGAGAACCATCGTAGGAGTTGTTACCTTGATCTTTGGTCTCCAGTGGGTCCGAAAGGCGATCCTTAGGTCCTCTGGTCTCAAGGCTCTTCACGATGAAGACGCAATCTTTGAGCGAGAGGTGAAGGAGATGTCGCAGACACAAAATAGCGGCAAGGTCGTCGACTCGGTAGGATTTGCAGTAGCGTTCAAGGGGATGTTTCTAGAGGGTCTAGAGGTTGTTATCATTGTGCTGACCCTTGGGACAACCTCTGGCCATCTCCTCGTCTCTTCTGTGACTGCGGTGCTAACCGCTGTCATCGTCTTTGGCGTCGGAGCGGCCCTGTCAAGACAGCTTTCCTCGGTGCCTGAGAACAAAATGAAGATGGCCGTTGGAGTCATGCTCATCTCCTTCGGTACTTTCTGGTCTGGCGAAGGTCTGCATGTACACTGGCCGCTATCGGATCTCTCTATCGTGGGACTAATCGCACTTTACGCCGCGGTCAGCTATCTCTTGGTTCAATACCTAAAGAGCGCCCAGGTCACAGAAGCAAATAGAAGGAGTTCAGCATCTTAAGGTGATTGGAACAAAATATGATCGAAACGGTTTCTAAGATACTCAAGTCAATAGCCAGCTTCTTTTGGGACCTCTTAGTTGGAGAAACGCCGGGGCTAAGCGCTGGCGTGGCAACTTTAGTAATTGGACTCGTAGCATTACACGAAGGGGGCATAAGCGCCCCTTATCTAATCCCTCCCTTGGTCGTGGTGATTACCCTATTTTTCTCCCTAAGACATGAGCTTAAAAAGGCCTCTTCTTAGTCCAATTGCGTCTCAGATAAAAGGCTAGGAGTGACCTTGATATGCCATGCATTCTCCCACCTCTACGTCCATCGCCATGGAGACGGCTCCTAAGAGGTCCAGAGCGCTCGACTAACCCGTCTGTATGAGAGTTAGTAACCTTCCTTGATTGTTTTCTGATTTGATTCGACAGATAACAACGCTAAAGGTTTACACCCCCAGATCCGAAAAGACTGAATATGGGGAGTAACCTTCTTGACTAACCACTGCCACGACGACGCTACCGTGACAGGCCAGGTACCAGCCGATAGCCCAGCCACCTTGGGGTCCACGGATCGCACAGATAACACCCATCTACCAAGACAAAAGTGGCCCTGTGGTCTAAGTGTTTTTGATGTAGTTGCCGAACCCTCTTTGCTCATTATTCACTTGCAGCCGATAGTAGATCTACTTCAGGGCGAAATCGTTGGCTATGAAGCTCTTTCACGCTTCCCCAGCTGCAGCTCGATAAGCTACGAAGAACTATTCAGGGCGGCAGATCACTCCGGGATGTCCTCTGCTTTAGAGGCAACGGCGGTCCTGCAGGCTAGGAAGAAGATTATGGAACTTCCTTCCTCTAACTTTCTATCGATCAATGTCACACCTAAGGCACTGCTATCAAGCCAGGTCCGTGAGTCGCTAGATGGCGACTTGACAAGAATCGCTATCGAACTCACCGGACAGATACCCGAAGATCTACTACCCGATGTCGCATCTGCCCTCACGGAGCTGCGGTCCCACGGAGCAATCGTAGCCCTCGACGATACAGGAGTGGACTATAAAGGACTGAAGACATTAGAGGCCCTAAAGCCTGAGATCGTAAAGTTGACTCGATCACTAGTTAGCGGAATAGATAAAGACCCCATCAAAGTGGCACTAGTAAAGATGGTAAGTGAGGTCGTCGACGACATAGGCGGATGGGTGCTGGCAGTAGGAATAGAGACTCAAGCCGAGATCACGCAGTTAATCGATCTAAATGTGCCGCTCGGTCAAGGATGGGCTCTTGGGAAGCCCAAAGACGAGCTTGCTCCAATGAGTTCGGATCTTTCTAATTACATCTCATCCACCAGTCGAAGTCTCTATAACTCAACGAACCATATATCGTTACGAAACATCGCAAAGAGGGCTTCCCTGAGCCCATCGCTGAACCCTACGGAAGGTATAGACTCCTCAGCGAGATACGTGGTAACAGTAGACGAAGAAGGACAACCTCACAGCCTGCATCGAAGAACAAAGGATAACAGGTGGGAGCAGTTCCCAGTCTCAGCACTGATAAGCCCAGACGAAGAGTCCCATCAGGTTGCAAAAAGGCTCTTACAGCGCAACGAGGAGACGCGCCTTGATCCAGCCTTGTGCTTGGGTCCCACCGGGGAATGGGACTGCGTCATCGAGATCCCCGACCTCTTCGCGGAGATAGCAAGGCGGCTCGAGGAGATTGCGGAGAAGCAAAGGCATCTCAGGCACTAGGCGCAACCGCTGAAGCCACATCTCCACCTGAGTTGATCTTACTTTTAGGTCGCCTCTCTACGTATATGTAGGCGCCGAGTAGCAAAGCTACCAGTGCCACTGAAGAAGCGCCCATTAGAAGAGCAACTCTCGGTCCTAAGTGTTGGGCTACGTATCCCGTTATAGGAGAGCCGATAGGAGTACTTCCCAAAAATCCAACTGAATACAGAGCCATGACCCTGCCTCTCATCTCCGTTGGAGAGTTGAGCTGTAAAAGAGAGTTGGCTAGGGACATAAACGCTATTGAGAATGCTCCCATGACCGCCAAGAATAATAACGTGACCTTCAGGCTTGGCATAATCGACGAAAGAGTAAGGGCCACAGCGAAAAAAGTCCCGATTTTCGCTAGCTTCTTCAGCGTTACCTGAGAAGTTGAGGCAACCCAGAGCCCCCCTACAACCGCTCCCGCTCCTATGAACGAACTCATAAGTCCTAGGGTCTCCGGACCTCCGTGAAAGGTGAACTTGGCCAAAAGGGGAAGAGAGACGTTGAAGTTGTAGGCAAAGGTACCGACAACCATAACACCAAGAAGTGTAAGTAGGAGAATCGGAGACCGCTTAACGTACCCAAGACCCTCCCTGAACTGGCCCTTAGCCTTTGAACCCTTAGGAAATGGGAAGAACTCAGATCTTCGCATCATCATCAGTGCAACGATTACCGCAAGGTATGAGAGAGCGTTTAATCCAAAGGCCGGACCCACGCCAACCGATGCAATCACAACGCCGGCAAGTGCTGGACCAAAGGCTCTTGAGACATTAAACGTTACCGAGTTCAAGCTAACGGCGTTTTGGAGGTTGTCAGGACCTGTCATCTGCTGAACAAAGCTCTGACGAGCTGTGGGATCAACCGCGTTCACCAACCCAAAGTACAAAGAGAGGGCGAACACCATCCACACACGGATAACGCCAAGGGTCACGAGGATATAAAGCAGGGCAGCCTGAGAGGCAAATAAGGACTGGGTGACGATCAAGATCTTTCTCTTGTCAAAACGGTCTACCAAAGTCCCAGCAAAGCCCCCCAGCACCAATACGGGAAGAAACTGAACGGCTGTAACAAGACCGAGATCTACACCACTACCAGTAAGTCTGAGTACCAACCAAGCCATCGCTACGGACTGCATCCAAGTACCGGTCGTAGAAACGATCTGTCCAAAGAGGTAAAGCCGAAAGTTCCTAATCGCAAGGGAGCTGAACGTCTTGCTAATACCTAGTCGAGAACGCGCGACCTCCATGTCTGAGCCTCCCTTTCCCGCACCTGATCCAACGACGCCTAACTATTTTTAGTTTCATATTACAAGCAAATTAATGGATATTAAACAGTTACTGTGATCTACTGCACTCAGCAAGGTCTGTCGCCACAGAGCTTCAATATGAATCGAAAGTCAAACCGATCAAGTCAGAGAGCAGGCACTCCCTCGAACTCCATGACAGAGCCGACCAACGACCACCACCAGCAAAAAACCAGTGTCTTCGAAGAGTTGCACAACAGTTCAGTCCAATCGAACTCCTCTTGGCTCAAGAACCCGAGCACGGATGATCATCGGTTTCTCGCTGAAGGATCACGGGATCGTATAAATAGCGCACATCCGACCAAGTCCTGCTAAGTATAGCTTCGGCTCTCACTATCACGTCTAGGCTCAAAGCGCTATGGATCCTAAGACCAGGCCAAGAGAGGTGCCAAATCGCTTCCGCATAGCAAAAACGGGACTAAGAGCGCGTGGCGATACAGGCAATGAGGTCCCTAACATCACAAACGCTTCACAGATGTATCTAGACGCTAGTAACGCAAGATCGATCGATCGCTCACCACTCCCGCTTTGACGGTGGCGCAAGTAGGACCAATACGCTGTTAGCAAATATGTTGAGGTATCTTTATGCACGAGGCCACGCACACCGTGCTCAAGATCGAAGATTGGCGAAAATCACGCAGCAAAGCTTGCGTCTGGTTTATGGATCTACGCTACCAGATCTTCTAAATTCACATACGCCCAGCAACAAAAGGGGTGTGCTACTTTGTATTAGGGATCGAGGTGGAACCATGTGTGGAAGATTTGCGCAGCTAATTGAACTAGAGGAGCTTGTCGACTCCGGCCTTATCAGTGATTTGTCGTTGACCAATATCAATGAAGTTAATAAGTACCTCTCCGAGAAGCAGATTCGTCCAACGCAGCCCTGCGTTGTCTTTACTACTGAGTCGTCATCTAAAGAGGCATCAGCATCGATCGCTCGTTTTGGCGCAAAAGTAAAGCTAGGCGGGAACTCCAGCCCAAAGTTATTGATAAACGCAAGAGCTGAGACAGCGCTCGATAAGCCGCTGTTCCATAAATCCCTGATGACAAGAAGATGCATTGTTCCGGTCAGCGGTTACTACGAGTGGAGCGAACTACATGGTGGAAAGAGAGTTCCCTATCTCATACATCCCCAAGGTAACCAAATCGCCAAGTTGGCTGGCATACTGCTTCGAGATGCGGTTTCTGGCGGTGAAGGCGTATTAGTGATTACCACTGACGCATCGCAGAGTGTATCGCATATCCATCATCGTCAGCCGCTGCATCTAAGCCAACAAGAGACAAGGATGTGGCTCTCCAGAGAAACATCGACTAAGGATATCTCCAACATGCTTATAAGATCCGATCAGGTCAAGTTACACCCCACTCAGATAGCCTCGTCCTACTTAGGAGACAGAGAGGTCTCATTAGCCGAAGCTAGCACCAGCGAGTACACTGAACAGCTCAGACTCTTTTAGATGCGGCTTAGAGATGTGAGGCGAGCCATCTACCGTACCAAAACGATACCTTGGGTCTTGGACATCCAAACTCCTTACTCTTTACGGTCCAGGACTGACAAAGTGGAGGGAGATCGGCACTCAACACCCATCAATAGGTCAAAGCTCTAGACCAGGGTGATTCCAACTTTCCCCGACACGTGCCCTTGCATCGAAAGTTCAAAGGCTTCAGCGCTTTTCTCGAAAGGAAAGTTATGCGAGACTAACGCCTTTAGGTCCCCTGATTCACTCAGTACAGATAGGGCGTCAAGATCGTCTTTAGAGGGTCGAACAAATACATAACGCCCCCCATGCTCTCGCACGGAACTGTCTGCAACAGATGCAACCCTACTCTTATCGCCCAAGAATGATAGTCCAGCCTGTAGACCCTGACCTCCATAAAGATCAAAGAATGCGTCCACCCTGTCAACCCCTAGATCTGCCATAGCTCCTACAAACTCCTCACCATAAGGAACAGGCGCTGCGCCAAGCGATCGTAGTAGATCGAAGTTGTGCTCTGATGCTGTTGCAACGACTCTTGCCCCCAATTTTTGGGCGATCTGGATCGCAAATACCCCAACACCACCCGCTCCTCCGGAGACCAAAACCGTCTCTCCTTGCCTTAGAGCGAGGTGACGGACAAGACCCTGATAGGCGGTTAGGCCCGCTAAGGGAAACACTCCAGCTTCAAGAAACGAGAGCGACTTTGGCTTTTTGGCCAAGGTCCTAACCGGGACAGAGGCGTAAGATGCATAGGTTCCGTGCTTTACGTAGTCCATACGCACGTAGCCATAAACCTCGTCACCGGCTTCAAACTCGTATACAGATGCTCCAACCTCTTGTACGACTCCTGAAAGATCCCATCCGGGGACTATAGGTAAAACACAGTCGATCCGAGACTGTAAATAACCCTTCATTATCTTCCAATCCACAGGGTTGACTGAAGTAGCGTGTACTTTAACCAACACTGAATCGGGTCCAACCTTTGGATCAGCGATCTCACCCACCTGAAGCACATCGGGATCACCAAAGGTTTCATAAAAGACAGCGCGCATAGATAGCACTTCCTAACTACTGGCTCACTAAGTAAAGATCGAACAAGTTACAACCACATCATTGAGGAGCGACCTAAAGAACCCCTTCTTCTTACATACTAATCATCTCACTTAGCCCATATAGGTAGGCTTAATGGGTGGTTCAAGTCACTCCAAATCAGTTACAATAGGTGCGCAATTGGCTTGAAACAGCGATTTAGGAGGTCAAAGGTGGAGCATAAGACCTCCTTTTTTAAAGCTCTCTATAAGATGAAACCCCTGACACAAACACCATCAAACAGAGCATTGCGGTTGTTGGTACTTTCCTTTGGGTTCAGCATCCTAGAAACGCTTGTCCTTATATTCAAGGGCCCTCCGGGCACGGACGTATTTGCTCACTACTACTACTTAGACGTATTGAGCCACCATGGTATAGTACTGTGGAACAACTTCTGGTACGAAGGCACCTATCTATTTGCAAACTACTCGATCACCCCATACCTTATCGGTCAGATATTGGGGCTAAAGATCACTGAGTTCCTTGTGACTCTTGTAACACTTAGTGTTGGGTTTTTATTTTCGTTGCCAAATGGAGACTCTCAAGACCAGCGGTACTTTTTTGTGACCTTCTTGGTGATTTGGCCGTTTTCGGTCGAAAGCGGCGATCTCGCGTACCTCAGTGGAGTTGCATTCGCTGCGGTATCACTTTTTGCATACTACAGTAAAAAAAGGGTCCTTTACCTCATCACTACGGCTCTGTCCATAACCTCCTCTCCTCTGGCGACAGGATTCTTGGCTATAGCTGTATTCAGCATCGAGATCCATAGAACCTTCTCATGCAAAAAAGAGGGGAATAGGGCTTTGGCCAACGTCTTTGCTTCAGCAACTGCGGTCTTGACACGCTCCTATTACATAGTGGTTTTGGAGGTTCAGGTAGTAGTCGTGTTCATCTTAGAGCTTGCCTTTGCGAGCTCTAACTTCTATCCGTTTTTTGCCTCTGACGCCGCAATCATCATCGTCTTCTCTCTTTTATCTATAGTCCTTTCCCTAAAGGGACTCCAGGACGATAGTAAATCCAAGCACCCCTTCATTCATCCCCTAGCCGTCGGATTCGCACTATATCTCGCAATCTCGGTCGTTCTTATGGTCATACCAACCCCCGTTGGCGCCAATATGAACAAACTCTCAGAGATATCCCTGCCCGTCTCACTCTACATCGCCACCAAAGTGATGAAAAAGGTGCGCCTGCGAGACAACGCCTATACGAATAGAACTGTACGACCGTATCTTGTGGGTTCGATTGCGTTGTTGGTGCTCTCGGCATACTGGACCTACTCAGAGGTCTCAGGACCACTCTTAGACGCTGGTCAGGCGTATAGACAGAGCCAACCTTCTTACTGGTCACCCGCCATCTCTTTTCTACGGGCTCATCTAAAGCCAGGATTTAGGGTCGAGGTCGTAGACACGCCAACTCACGCAGAGGCATACTTTCTTCCAGCAGCACAGATTCCGATCGTTCGCGGATGGTTCCGGCAGGCTGACTTTCCCAACAACGAGCTGCTGTATCGGTCGAATCTTTCAGATAAGAAATATCTGTCTTGGCTGCACAACACGTCAGCCGCTTACGTAGTCCTTACAAAGGGACCTTATGACTTCTCAGCCGTGAAAGAAGCGACTCTTCTCGCCTCTAAGGAGTCAGCCCTCAAAGAGGTCTATCGCAGCCAAGACATCACAATTTATAGGGTGCCATACCCCCTCCCTATAGTAAGTCCTAATACAAAGGTTGTAAGGGTAGGCTTAGAGACCATAGTCACAAAGGTCTATAGTACAAAGACCCTCATGGTATCTATAAACTTCTCCCCTTTCCTCGTCCCTTCGTCGGGATGCCTCACGAAGAGCCAAAGTGGACTAACGCTATGGCACAACCCTAAAGTTGGTGTCGACTCGTTGCACTTTAGCTTTACGTGGAGACGCTTCTTGGGCGCTATCGGATACAGTCTGGGCGTGACAAGTAACTTGAGCTGTAGAGGTTAGTAAGGTCTAGGTTGTCACTAATGCGCCACCAAGAGTTAAGATAACCATATAGCCTTGGAGTGCTTTGAAGGAAAGTTCCGGGCAGTAGGAGTTTTTATGTGGCTTGAGAAGATATCGTCCCCATCCGATATCAGGAACTTAGAGTATCAGCAGATCTCTGAACTATGCCAGGAGCTCCGGGAGTTCCTTGTGGATACCGTAACCACCCACGGAGGTCACCTCGGCTCAAATCTTGGAGTAGTAGAGCTAACCGTTGCCCTTCACAGAGTCTTTGAGTCTCCCAAGGACATACTGTTATTTGACACTGGCCACCAGGCTTATATCCATAAGCTACTAACTGGACGAGCCTCGGAGTTCGAGACCCTAAGAACTCAAGATGGTCTGTCAGGCTATCCCAAGAGGGCTGAGTCCGAACACGACTGGATTGAAAACTCACATGCCTCGACTGCGCTAAGCTATGCGTACGGACTCGCTGCCTCCATGAAGTTAGGGCGAGGACCCATGACCGGAGAGGCTCTAAGAGCTGAGTCCAAAGACCCCAACCGCAGGGTTGTAGCAGTTGTGGGAGACGGTGCCCTGACCGGTGGAATGGCGTATGAAGCGCTAAACAATATAGGTCACGCTCAGTCGAACATCATAATTATTTGGAACGATAATGGGCGATCGTACGCGCCCACCATCTCGAGGCTCTCCCAGTCAATCACCAAGATTCGACTTCACCCCTCCTATATGCAGGCGAGAAACCGCCTTGGTAAGGTCATATCTGAGATACCGGCGGTAGGAGGGTTGGCTGCCACATCCTGGTCTGGATTCACAGCAGCCCTTAGAGAGGCGATCGAGCCACGGGTTTTCTTCGAAGCACTTGGAGTTAGATATACCGGTCCGGTCGATGGCCACGATGTAGCAGAGCTTGAGTACGCTCTACAAGGAGCAAAAGAGTGGCAAGGTCCGATCGTAGTTCACGTCCTTACCCAAAAAGGTCGGGGTTACGCTCCCGCTGAGGACGACGAGATAAACCGCCTCCATGACCTAAAGGTTCGCAAGCCATCAGGGAACTGTAACGAAGAGCAATGTGGCTCCTACACAGAAACCTTCTCCAAGCACCTTCTTGCGGTCGCTGAGAGTCGTCCTGAGGTGGTTGCGATAACCGCTGCGATGCCGGCTCCAACAGGTCTTTTGCCGTTTTCACAGTCTTACCCAGATAGATTCTTTGATGTAGGAATCGCAGAACAACACGCGGTCACAGGTGCAGCTGGAATGGCGATGGGCGGGCTCAGGCCGGTGGTTGCAATATATTCGACGTTTCTGTCTCGTGCCTTCGACCAAGTCAACCTTGACGTCGCTCTACACAGACTCCCAGTGTGTTTCGTAATTGACCGTGCCGGCATCACTGGGGACGACGGTCCGTCGCACCACGGAGTTTTGGATCTAGTGCAGATGCTGTCTGTTCCAGATCTCTGTGTCTTTGCCCCAAGCTCACTTGAAGAGCTGGAAAGGATGATCGATACGGCACTAACACTGCCCGGACCATCGTCCATAAGGTTTCCCAAGACGCCCGGACCGCTTCAGATTGCATCAGGATCAGGAGAAGGACTGCGTGCGCGCAAACTCATTTCAGGGTCGGGTGAGATCGCAGTCGTCGGAGTCGGCAAGATGGTGCTACCTGCATATCAGGCTGCAATAGATCTTGCATCTAAGGGCGTGTCGGTTACCCTGTGGGATCCTCGATGCATTAGGCCACTAGATCAAGATCTGCTCGAAGACCTTAGTAACCACCGCCTCGTGCTCACCTTTGAAGATGGGTTCGTAAACGGAGGAGCAGGCGACTTTATCGGCCACAGTCTGCGAGAGGTCGCACCTGAGGTGGATGTATTCAACTACGGAGTACCGGTCGAATTTATCGCCCAAGGAGACCCAGAGGGAATACTTAGCGCTCTAAAACTCGACAAGAACGGGATTGCAGATACCATATGGGCCGCCTATGAGTCCGCCTTAGTGAAGCACACATCCGAGAAGTTTCCCCCGCTGCTATAGCTGACCGCATTCCCTCTGACTACAACGCCAATATCGATCTAGCTAGTTCTAATCCACAATGCGATCTGCGTCGAAAACCTACGTGGGAGGTACATAGCCCATAGAGGAGTTGCACATGGAAGACGTCTTAGTTATAGGTGCCGGTCATAACGGTCTGATCGCTGCGTGCTACCTAGCCATGTCTGGACGACAAGTGACGGTGTTAGAGGCGCTAGACCGCCCAGGTGGCGGCTCCCGCACAGAGGAGCGGATTCCGGGATACCGATTTAACCTTCATTCCGCAGCGCACAACATAATCAACATGACCTCAATCCCTTCTGAACTCGGACTAAGAGACGCTGGGCTCACCTACATGGAGATGGATCCCTTCTCCGTCGCAGTAAGAGAGACGGGTGAGATCGTTCGCTTCTACCGTTCAATCGAAAAGACGGTAGACTCTATCGCTCAGGTCGATATCGCTGAGGCTCACGCCTATAAGGAGTTCATGGACCGTGCCCTTCCCTACATCGAGCTGATCCTGCCCGCCATGCGCGGTGGAACCCAGCTAAAAGACCTCTACCGAGTCATCAAGTCAATCAATCAGCTTAGACGTTCTTCCTTGGCTGAAAGTATTTACGATCTATCTTTGCCCTACGAGTCTTTACTCACGAAGTATCTCAGAAGTGACCTCACAAGGGGACCAATAGCCGCCTTTGCAGCTCACGGAGGAATCGGACCTTCTGTAAGTGGAGGAGCTATCTTTGCTCTCTGGCAGGCCGCCTACCACCGATTCGGACAATGGCATGCGATCGGCGGTTCACAGGCGCTTATCGACGCTTTAGTACTAAGACTCAAGACACTAGGAGGAACTCTCAGATGCTCCGCACGAGTGGCTGCTATCGAGAGAGACAGCTCTCAAGTGCGTGGGGTGGTGCTGGAGACAGGCGAGAAGATCTACGCCCGCACTGTCGTAACAGCCATAGACCCAAAGACGGCACTACTGGAGCTGTTGAAACCATCGCTGTCGGGAAAATCTGGAGCTGAGCTGAGCGGCGTTCAAAGAGGGAATGTAGTTCAGTCCCTGTTGCACATAGCGGTCGACAGGCTACCACAGTATAGAGAAGGTCGTGTTGAAGACTGGAATGGCCTTCAAAGCTACGTCGATAGCCTTAGCGACCTTACACAAGCATGGAAGGAAGCAGAGGCCGGATACATGCCTAGCAAACTCCCCCTTTATATATTCACCCCTTCTGCATTAGACCCGTCTCTTGCTCCTAGTCACCATCACACTATCTATCTCGCATGCCCGGCTGCCCCCTATATCGTCCGAGACGGCTGGCATGGCCAGAAACAGCAGTTTATCGAGCGAGCTATTTCAACGATCGAGAGTCGAGCTCCCGGCTTTAGCGACACTATCGTCGATGTAAACACTTATCTTCCCGAGGAGATGTACATAGATGGACTCTGGCCCGGAGCCCATCCTATGCATATCGACATTTCTCCGAGCCAGCTTGGCATTTTTCGTCCCACTCGCACGCTCGGCCAACACAGGACTCCGATTTCAGGACTATACATCTCAGGCGCAGGGACAGCTCCTACCGGTGGAATCGCAGGAACACCAGGGAAGATGGCTGCTTTGGCAGTGCTGAGGGACTCAAAGAAACGCTAGGAAGGCAACAGATACGCACTTTCTGTACTTTCATCGATCCATAGCCTTATGATTCTGCGGATAGATAACATAAGCCTAATGATCACTATCTCCTACACGCAAAGGTAGATAACCAGGTTTCGCACAGCTTACATATGAGACAAGCCCGACGAAGATCTCGCCATTATCATCTTGAAAGCTGAGTCCTTTCATCCCTCAATACGCTCACAGTTCAATCTATTTTCTACTGGACAAAGAAAAGGATGCTTTATAACCTGAGCACCCAGCGAGCAAAATTTGAGAAGATCTGAACCTCATACAAACCAAGAGCGGGCGCTACTAACATCATCGATACACGTCTAAGAGGTGCTCGACGATCAAGTAAACCATAAGGACGGTCCTCGACAGGATAGACCACAACAATTACGCTAAAACCCTTCTCCAGTACTGGCTGATTAGTTACCAAAGATCCATCTACAACACAGGGTTTAGCCATGGGGCTGTTAGCCATAAACACACAGATGAATTAAAGAAAATCCTAGCAAATTGTAACTAAGAGGTACCGAACGCTTGAACGACATACTCGAGTTCTCGCCCCAAAAGCAGATAAACCCCACATCGAAATAAACCGCTCTGCGCATTTCGATGTTCAAGGCGAAGCGACCATGTCGGCGAAGAAAGCCGGCGAGAACAAACCTAAGAGACCCTATACGCCCAACACAGTTACGAAGTCTCTCACACCAACTACGCTTCAGTTCATTACTCTTAGCGTTATCGCACCAGCCTTAACCGACGGGCATGAAGAGGTTCTTAGCCTTAAGATTGGTTGTGTCCCGATAGTTGTGCAAATTCCACGAGTGAATTGATTTG
>NZ_FQUL01000052.1 GCF_900128965.1 Ferrithrix thermotolerans DSM 19514 | reverse complement strand
CAACGTGGTCGATGTGAGAGGCTCCTGCCACCATCGCATGGATGAGGGTCAATGACTTACTCGCTTTATTGGCTCCACCCACTCGACCAGTGAGATCGACCCGCTCCGAGATGAGAGCATCGAGACCAAGCCTTTGGGCAAGGGTGGAGACCAAGAGAAGTCCCGCATTGGCGACCAGATTCTCATCGTCAAAGGTGACCTCGATAGCGTCTGGCGTGTGATAAGGTTTGCTCACAGAAAGTGTTCTCCTTGGTTGGTCGTTTGGGATGCTTTTCTACACCTATTCTACCAGCTCAGGGGGCACTTTCTTTAGTTTTGGGCGACCAATTCACAGAGTTGGTCGGTGCTTCTAGGCTTAGATAGTTGTGACAGTTGCCTACCTCCCCTATCGCTGGGATATACAGCAGCTGAATCGATGTCCCATAAGAAATGTGATATTGACTTCGAATCAAGAAATAAATTCAATACACATATCGTAGCGAAATTGTTCGTACAACTTTTTTAGATGTGATATATTGAGGTTACTGGCATAGTTGGTTTTAGGAATTGGGGGTTTTATGCACGTAATCACTATCGAAACTCCAGAGCTTGGAGACAGAAGTTACCTAGTGCATGATGGATCAAAGGCGTTCGTGCTTGATCCACAAAGAGACATCGAAAGAGTCATAAAAGCTGCGAAGGATGCCGGGGTTGAGATTAGGGCTGTAGCCGAGACTCATATCCATAACGACTACGTAACCGGTGGATACGAGCTGGCTACGAGACTCCAGGTACCCTACTACGTTAATGAGGCTGATAACGTCTCGTTTGAGCGCAATGGTGTAAAGGACGGGAGCAAGATTACCGTCGGGGGACTTGAGATTGAGGTAGTGGCTACTCCAGGACACACTCCCAACCACCTCTCCTATGTCGTTACTGACGGGTCAGGTGAGGGGGTGGTCCTCTCTGGTGGTTCTATGCTCTTTGGTTCAGTTGGAAGAACCGACTTGATTTCGGCGGAACTTACCGAACCACTAGCGAAGGCCCAGTACCACTCGGTTAGAAGGCTGGCGGAGAAGTTTCCCGAGCACTTTGGCGTGTTTCCGACTCATGGTTTTGGCAGCTTCTGCTCTTCCGTGGCTACGACCGGCGGTTCAACATCCACTCTTGGGGATGAAAAAAGGAACAATATCGTCTTTAAATTCGATGATGAAGAACTCTTCGCAAAGACTATCATCGCAGGTCTGACTGCATATCCTAAGTACTATGCTCATATGGGCAGAATTAATTCGGCCGGGCCCAGGGCTCCACGTTTTGAGCCGCCCGCCTTACAGAGCGCTCAGGACATCTACGATCGAATCACAAAGGGGGAGTGGGTAGTTGATCTGCGCTCCCGGAGAGACTTTGCCAAGGCTCACATTATCGGTACCTACAACATCGAGTACGGAAATTCCTTCACCACCTTCTTTGGATGGGTTGTACCCTTTGATGCCACCATCACCTTGATGGCGGCAGATATCGAACAGTTTGAAAGGGCTAGGATCGATCTCTCTAGGATCGGCTTTGACAATATTAGAAACGCCGTGATCGGCGATGTCTCTTTGCTTGGAAACGACAAGTTGATCACATCTTCTTACGAGATCGTCTCTTTCGCTGACGGCAAGGAAATTGAGGAGGATTTCCTTATAATTGATGTTCGGCGCCATGATGAGTGGAACAACGGATTCATAGAGGGGGCTAAGCATGTACCTCTTGAGAAGGTACATGAGATCCGTGCAACTCTTGATGACGAAAGATTGCATCTGATACACTGTCAAAGTGGTTATCGTGCCTCTATTGCAGCAAGCCTCATAGAAGCTTCTGGAAAGAGGGTCCGCTTGATCGACGATAGCTTTGATGTAGCAAAAGAGGTTGGCTTCAACATAAAGAGGCCATAGGGAAGTTACTGGTTAGTAGCAGGTGTAGCAAGACGCTGTGCCTGTGATGTAGTTGGTTTGGTTTTGGGTTTGCATTGCCGTTTGGCGACGGCCTTGCAGAAAGGGGCAGAAGTGAAGAATCTGCATCATAACGTTGTGATTGTTGGTGGGGGATCGGCGGGTATCACGGTTGCGGCTCGCCTAGCGAAAGCTAAAGTACATGACGTCGCTATCATAGAACCCTCGGTGTACCACTACTACCAACCTCTATGGACTTTAGTCGGAGGTGGAGTCGCTAAGGCGGCTGAGACAGTTAGGGATGAGTCGAAGTATATCCCTCAAGGGGTTACATGGGTTCGGGACAAGGCGATAACGATCGATCCGGATGCAAAGACTGTCACAACTGAGGATGATCTCAATATCAGTTACGACTACTTGGTCGTATGTCCTGGTATCCAACTTGACTGGAACAGACTACCAGGGAGTGCTGAGATGCTCGGTAAGGACGGAGTGTCGTCGAACTACACCTATGAGCTTGCGCCGAAGACTTGGGAGTTTCTAAGCGCTACAAAGAAAGGCACGGCAATCTTCACGATGCCGTCTGGACCTATTAAGTGTGCTGGGGCACCGCAAAAAATAGCGTACCTCGCAGCTGACTACTGGCGCTCTACTGGAGTGCTGTCAAAGATAGACGTCCACTTGGTTCTTCCGACCCCTGGCATGTTTGGTGTCCCAGAGTTCGCTAAGGTTCTCGAGCAAGTAGTCGCTCGCTATGGCATTCAAGTTCACTTCCAAAGTGAAGTTGTCGAGATCAATCCTGCAACGAAGACCGCAACGATCGTCAATAATGCAGAGGGCGGCACGAAGTCGACGTTGGACTTTGACTTCATGCATGTGGTACCACCACAGAGCGCTCCGGACTGGATAAAGTCCTCAGCTATCGCTGATCCGGATAACCCTGCGGGCTATGTGCAGATAGATAAGAACACCATGCAGCACACCCGCTATCCGGACATCTTTGCGCTTGGTGATGCTGGAAGTAGTCCTAACTCCAAGACCGGTGCTGCGATTCGGAAGCAGGCTCCGGTGGTGGTTCAAAATCTACTCGATCACATGGCGAACAAACCTCTTTCTGCGAGTTATGGAGGATATGCTTCTTGCCCTCTAGTCACCTCTCGGAGGTCGATGTTGTTGGCTGAGTTTGACTATACCTTGAAGCCCACGCCTTCGATTCCTCTAATCGATACTAAGAAGGAGCGATATGATATGTGGCTTCTCAAGCGCTATGGACTTCCCTTGCTGTATTGGAACTTCATGTTGAAAGGTTTAGCCTAAGATAGCGCATCTCGCTTTCGCTAAAGTCTGATCCTTCCACTATCGGCGAGTCTTATGGGCTCGTCGATAGTGTGTTTGTCTCGACACAGCTCCTGCGCTAGCTTTTGGGTGTCTAGCCAGATGATCTGCTACGAAAGTTAATAATTGTGAAATACAACTAATTTGCCTGGCGTTAACCTGAGGGTCAGCAATTGTGGTTAGCTGGCTATCGAGACGATACTAGTACAAATATGGGGACCGATTGACTTGAGTAGAGCTGAAGACACTTACCTGAAGGTCCCATCGAAAGTTGAGAGGCTCATCTACGGAAGCATTGCAGGAGGGGATCTTCGTAGAGTGTTGCTGGCAAGGGCCTTGATGAGCGCATCGAGAGCCTTGGCCGGAGTTCTCGTTCCTGTGTATCTTGTATTGATCGGCTTTAGTGCTACCTCGCTCGGTGTCTTGTTCATGGCTATAGCCTTTGCTGCTGTAGTCCTTTCCTACTTGGTAGGGGTCTTCTCTGACCGAGTTGGTGCGAAGCCGTTTTTGGTTTTGTTCCCGATGATCGTTGCGGCAGCCTCTGTGGTGTTTGCCTTCACATCGAATGTTTTTCTGCTCGTGCCGATGGCGATGCTTGCATCTTATGGAAGAGGAGCAGGTGCTGGTGCTGGCCAAATTGGCCCCTATCAACCGGCTGAAAGCTCTCTAATCGCATCGTCTGTGTTGGCTAAAGATAGAAATCAGGCTTTCGCCAGAGTCTCGATGTTCTCAACAGCTGGTGCTTTTGTAGGTTCGCTTCTTGCTTTGATGTCTAGTTCAAAGCACGGGTCCCACGCATTCGTAATGTTAGAGTTCAGGGGATCGATGCTGCTAGTGGGCGCACTCGCTCTAGGCGCTGGTCTTGTCGTTCTACCGATAGCCAATGCTCGTCCAGGTAAAGGATCAAAGAGTAAAGAGAAGATACCTCTTCCGCATGCAGCAAGATTACTCATTGCGAGGCTTTGGGCGACCAACACACTTACAGGGTTGTCGGTCGGACTTTATGGCCCTTTCATAACCTACTGGTTATACAGGAGATTCGCCGTTAGCACGGCAACCATTGGGCTTTTGTATGCAGCGGTGAATGTGGTGGCTCTATCATCTGGGATAATTGCTCCGAAGCTAGCCGAGAGGTACGGCCTCGTGCGTGCTACAGTCATGCTCAGAGTGGTTCAAAGCGTGCTACTAATACCGTGGGCACTTGCGCCTAACTTTGCATTTGCAGGGCTGTTCTATGCGGTACGGATGATCGCTCAGAGGGCTAGTCTACCTCTGCGACAGTCTTACGCTCTAGGCCAGGCTCCTGAAGGAGCTAAAGCACGTGTATCCTCCATATCTAACATACCTTCCCAGATCGCCATGGCTGTGTCTCCGGCAGTCGCAGGAGTGATCTACGATAGTGTGTCTCTAGATCTTCCTTTGGTACTGGGAGGTATTTTACAGTTGGCGAGCACGGGTCTCTACTATGTGTTTTTCAAGGATAGACCTCCTGAGGAAGAGCAATGAATCGCAGATCTTCAGTCTTGGCACGTGATATCGGTGCGACGTAACGATAGCATTTAGGTTGAATTTAGAGGTTGTGATGTGTGTCAATACCTTGTCTCGGTGTGCTAGAGGGAGTTGCCTTGGTTGTGTCAGCCAAAGAAATGGGTCTGAGGGATCTGTCTCAAAGTCCCCTGCCTTCCTTTCTGTCTTGAACCTATTATGAAAATTGATATCCATGAGAGAAGGCCAATGCATTGAGTCTCTGATCATTTTCAATACCTTCGGTGATAGGAGCGGTTATTCCTGGGATCATCTGTCTAGGCATCGACGTTCTTGGATTCCAGCCCACTAAAGGATCTAGTAGCTCCGTTCGACCTATGGCTGTGATGGTATGTATATTTCACTTCCCATGGAGCGAAACTCCGCAGACTTCTCCTCCATCTTTGCTCTGATCTCAATCCTTTGCTCCTTTCGAAGCCGATGAGATAGTGACATAGAACAGAACTTCGGCCCACACATGGAGCAGAAGTGTGCTTTCTTAGCGGCTGGCGCAGGCAGAGTCTCGTCGTGGAAGCTACGTGCAACCTCAGGATCAAGTGCCAGGTTGAACTGATCTTCCCATCTGAACTCGAACCTTGCTTTGGATAACTCAAGGTCTCTTCTAAGCGCTGCCGGATGTCCCTTGGCTACATCTGCTGCATGGGCTGCAATTTTATAGGCAGTCATTCCTGCGCGTACGTCATCGGCGTCAGGCAGTCCCAAGTGTTCCTTCGGCGTGACGTAACAAAGCATTGAGGTGCCATACGTCGCTATTATTGCCGCTCCAATTGCTGATGTGATATGGTCGAACCCAGGAGCGAAGTCGGTCGTTATAGGACCCAATGTGTAAAAAGGAGCGCCGTCGCATAGTTCATCTTCAAGCCTGACATTTTCGGCTATTTTGTCGATGGGTACGTGTCCAGGTCCCTCCACCATAACCTGTACGTAGTTTGCTCTGGCGATCTGCACTAGCTCGCCTAGAGTTCTCAGTTCACTAATCTGTGCCTCGTCGTTGGCGTCTGCAATCGACCCAGGCCGTATACCATCTCCTAGGGACAGGGTGATATCGAAGCGCTGTGCGACCTCGCAGAGGTCTTCAAAGTGATCGTACAAAAAGTTCTCTCGATGGTGAGCGAGACTCCAAGTTGCCATGATAGAACCGCCGCGGCTCACGATCCCAGTTACTCTTTCGGTGGTTAGAGGTATGTATGGAAGGAGTAACCCAGCGTGGATGGTCATATAGTCGACGCCCTGTAATGCCTGATCCACCATCACCTCCTCAAACAACTCCCAAGAGAGTTTTTCGACGGATCCGCCAACTCTTTGTAGCGCCTCGTATATCGGAACCGTTCCGATTGGAACTGGGGAGTTGCGTATGATAGCGCCCCTGGTGTCTTTGATCTGTGTTCCTGTTGAGAGATCCATGACTGTGTCGGCACCGAATCGTACTGCCGTCTTCATCTTGGCCACTTCGCTATCTAGATCAGCCTTGACGGATGAGTTACCGATATTGGCGTTTACCTTGACCAAGAACTTAGATCCAATGATCATCGGCTCGGTCTCGGGATGATTAATGTTTGCCGGAAGCACCGCATGTCCATTTGCAATCTCTCCACGAACGAACTCAGAAGATACACCCTCTCGCAGTGCGACGTATACCATCTCCTTGGTGATGATGTTGGATCGCGCATAAAACAACTGGGTGGGCGTTTAGCCGTCTTTGGCTACTAGGGGCCCGTTTTGGTTGATTTGTTGAGACGAACCCTCGTAATTAGTCACATCCTTTCGGTCGATGATCCAATCTCTTCGCAAGGGATCGAGTCCTTTGCTATCGACCTGCAACCCCCCAGCGGTGTCGTAGACATCAAGGTATCTGTCACCCGGCTCTGAATCGTTGCCACTTGCAGATATTCGGCGTACTCGGACAGCTACGTCTTGGCAATCAGATTTTAGATAGACGTTAGAGTTGTTTTTTTATTGTCATAGTTCTCCCTCCGTCGGCATTACCCGAATCAGGTGTTACGGTCGGCACCTTATGCCCTCTCAGCCCGAAAGCTCCCGTGATGCATTGAATCCTAACACGGTTTCAAAGATAGATCAACGGTAACCGAATATTTTGTGGGGAAGGATTGCACTCGTCTGTGATCACGATCTCAACGTGCGAAGCACGGGTGTTGAACCTAGTCGCGATACGGGACCCGGTTCGCTTAGTAGTAGCAGTACCGATGGAGCAAACGGGTGAGTGGACCTAAGTCCCAAAGATACAGGGCTCTTCCGGTTTTAGCGGGGTGAGATCTCCTTGCTGGTTGCTTCGATGAGTCGAAGGGTGTTAGTTTTTGCTGACGCTTACGCATATTTATTGTTCGAAAGATGCCGAGGAGACCGCTCTTTGTCTTGAGTAGCTCCTCGCAGGGGGAATCCTCGCTTCGGTTGGGTTGATTGTGATCTTTGCCTAGGTGTTTGTGTGGCCTAGGTAACGACAATAGAGTCGAGGAGTCCTAAGGTGGGCTCGTAAGCATAGAGTAAAGCTCTGACTCTTTAGTGTCTGAAATTTCTGAACCCAAAGCTGCCGGTCTTGATCCTCTTATTCAGCATTGTTGAGTCCCTTGGTTGGGGCGTTGGTGACGTGGGCTAGGTGATAGGCCATGATCTTGGAGAACTACCTCTCTAAAGTGTCGCCAAGTGTTTGCAGCTCTTTGGGCATAGAAGCCTTCTTCAGGTGAGTCTTGATGGAGGTCAGGTGCTCTTCGGCTTGGTCGTAGTTAGATATTGCGTAGAAGTCGGAGAGCTTCTTTCACCCTGTGGGCCAAGAAGACCCCGGCATCTGGATCCCCAAGACTCAGTAGGATCGCTAGGCGTTCTCTGGCGATATCATCCAACCGATCCGAGCGCATGACTAAGAGCTTGCGAGCCGGGTAGAGGGGGTCGTGTTTTCTTCCCCTGTGCCTGAGATACTCCCTTTGCACTCGCCTTTAGATGTTGTCTAAGGCTGGGTTGGCCGGGCGAATGAGGTGGAAGCCGTCAACGACCTAAATGACGCCTAGGAGAACAACGTTGTAGAGTGCGCCGCAGGGGAGAGAGGTCCAAGGCCCCATAGATGAGGTTTGCTCGAAAGTGATGGGACCAAAGAGAGATCCAGCTGGCCACCTCCACGAAGTCCCTAGTGGAAAGGAGATAAATTAGCTGGTGGTTGCCCACGTCAGAGACGGTGGTGGCCCAGTGTTTGGTCTTGAACCTGCCTCTTTGGACAAATAGCGTCTCATCTAGCCCTACGGAAGCGGTTGTCTTTTGTTACTTGTGATCTTGAGGCAGTAGGACCTCCCCGTAGGTGACGACGGCTTTATTCACCACCTCTCAATCACATCCAAGTTTCCCCGCCACGTCCGACACCGTCCTGCCACGTTACCATTTAGGTAAGCCTTGATGGTCGAGGTTAGGTCACTGGGCCTTGTATAACTCAATTGCCCTGTCACTGATGATCCGTGGGGTGTTGTCGCTAGGCCCAGAGACGCTTGTAAAAGATAAATAGGGACATGGCCATGGAGTGATCCTTAGGTCGCGTCGTAACGTGGGTGTCTAAAGCGGGTGTCTGACTGTGGCCTCAGAGAAGCAGAGGATACCCGCTCATGGAACGTGCGTAGGACATCTATTGTGGTCTCGATGTAGGTAAGTTCTCGCACTACGCCGTTGCGATCGGAGTGGACGGGGAAAAGCTTGCCGATGGAGAGTTTCCCCAAGACGAAGTGAAGTTGTCCGAACTCTTCAGTCGGCCACAGACCAGGGTAGCGTCCTCGTTGTCGTTGACCAACCCAACACGATCGGAGCTCTGCCTGTTGCGGTAGCTCAAAACCTTGGAGTAGACGTCGCCTACTTGCCCGGTCTTGCTATGCGCAGGGCAGCTGACCTCTATCCTGGCAACGCGAAGACCGATGCCCGTGACGCCTTCATCATCGCCAACACCGCTCGCTCGATGCCCCATACCTTACGAGCCATCGACAAGGAGAGCGAGGTGCTCGCAGCTCTCAAAGTACTCGCTGGCTTTGACGAGGATCTCACGCATGAATGCACGAGGACAATCAACCGGCTTTGCAGCCTCTTGTTGGGGTTTCCCCTACTCTCGAGAGGGTCTTTTTGGGACTCGTCTGACCCAACCCCTGGTGCTTGAGCTCTTCATCAAGTACCACGGCCCGATCGGACTCCGTGAGGCTGGTAAGGCAAAGGTCATGTGCTTTGCCCGCTCGAAGAGCTCCCGCTATCCATCGCGGCTCATCGACGAGATCTTCGAAGCTCTCTCACAACAGAGCGTGAGCGTCAGTGGGACAGGCGCCGTGGAACTTGTCATTCCAATGCTTGCTCTCAATATCAAGACGCTCAAGGCCCAAAGGGTGGACGTTGCACAACAGGTGGAGAAACTGTTGGCGAACTACCTTCTCTTGGAGGTCTTGATGTCCATTCCAGGAGTGGGCATCAGATGCGCAGCCAAAAAATACTCCTTTGCGTCGGCGATGGCTCCAGCTTTCCAACTGCCGCCCACCTAGCGTCATACGCTTAGATAGCGCCGGTCACTCGGCGATCGGGATCCTCGATCAGAGGAGAGAGCCCATCTAGAGGAGGCAATAAACAATTGAAGAATGCCTTGTTCCGATCAGCGTGGGTCGCCTCAACCTGTGACCCGGAATCAAAGGCGTACTATGCGCAAAAAAGGGCACAGGGCAAGAGGCACAATGCGGCGATCATCTGTTTAGCCAGGAGAAGGTGTGACATGATCTATTCGATGTTAAAGAGTGAGACTTTCTATCGTTCGAAAATCGCTCTATCGGCTTGACAAAGAGATAGGGACACCCCCACCTGCTTTATTGCCCACTTGGCGGCTCTGGTGGTGAGGACGCATCCAATCGCTGAGATACGGTGATCTTCCATAGTCCAGGTCTTTATAGAGCAGTGCTCATGAGGACAGAACATGCGGTGCCTCCTCCATCTAAGCCGGGTGGGTGGGTGTTCCTCCAAAGGGATGATGTACATAGAAGACGCAGGGATGCTCCTTGACCACAGCTCGAGTCCCACAATCCGAACAGCGCACATCTCTAAGGATCTGTTCAGTTGCGATCTCAACGGTTGGACCGGGCACCTATAAAAGAGGATTCGGATGTCTTTGAGACCTACCAGAGCAAGGGAGATGTCGACAGGATCGGAGGGTACAGAGGCGATTTGGTATTTGTATTTCACACTTCAACAGCTAAAAGCGCCCCTGTGCCCAAAGCAAATGCAAGCCCTAGGAGCGTACTGAATAAGCCCCATCCCCGTGAGGTGCCAGGCAGTGCATGGGTTCCCCGGGTTGTCCGCCGGTTCTTCGTTTCTGGTTCCTCCTCCCTCTCACCGCTTTGGTAAGAGGGGGAGGAGAGGGAGAAGCTATCAGTTTGCCAGTACCCAACCCCCCTCTTGTAATGTGAGGTTGTTTCGAAGGAGTACCTTTAGGTTCCAGAGGGTTCCAAGGAGTAGATAGTGCATCGTGTTCTTGTCAACACCTCTGTAGCGCAGCTTTGAACCATTGAGTTTGCGCTTCATCTGGGCATGGATGCGCTCGACGCTTGGACGAGTGGCCTTGTAGCTTGCTTTGATCTCCTCGTTTGCAAAGTTCGCACGTTGGGCCCTGGCATAGGAGTGATTGGGGACAAAGGTCATCACCCGCCCACGCTTGGAGCGAGTACACAGATCCTTTAGGGGACAGGTGTTTGAGTACTTGGTAAAGGAGGCTCTCCCCTTGGCCGAGATGGTGACCGTGTGCTTGGCTGGGCAGGTGACGTGTGCGGGCGTTTCGGCGGTTGCTTCGTTGACGATGAAGTCATCGATGC
>NZ_FQUL01000039.1 GCF_900128965.1 Ferrithrix thermotolerans DSM 19514 | reverse complement strand
ACCAGGATCGTGTCTACTTCTTTGTCATACAACAAAGAAAGAAACCTTTGTCTGTGACCATTGAGGGCAGAACCAACCTCGCTGACCACTCGATTTACCGAGTAACGATGTCAAGTGGCCCAGCCAAGCACGCGTGCCACTTGGCGATCCAGATCGCTCCTTTTATCAGCAGAAGATACGCAAGCGTAAATCACCGTAGATCCTTGTCCTTTTTGAGAACTTAGATGACAGATCTCCCACCAAGATGAGCTTTCCCATTTTGGTTGCCGGAACTGCCAACTTGCCTTGACGAAACCACTTGTAAGCGGTCTGGGGATGAATACCTTGTTCAAATGCCCACTCACGAAGATTCACTATAAATCGTTATAGCTGCGCGTGAAGTCAACTGCTGCAAGCCCTAAGTTCATTATCACGCGCTAACAGGCGGCAATTAGCTTAGCACGTAGGGGAACTGAATAAAGCAAAGATAACTCTGTGGCAGTCAGACACCTTCTTGATGCTGCCATAACCCCAGTTAGTGGCACGAATTGGTCGGGATATAGCAGGTAAGTTCAGACAAAAGGCTTGAACGCTACTCCTGCCAACACCGAAATTAGACAGGCGCTAGTGACCTCTACTTCCTACATCCCCACAGCAAGAAATTGCAGTTAGTAGTCCAAGATAGCAAGAGATAAAGGTACTTCAATTTGGTGACTTCATCTCGAGACGCTAAATAGTCGTTACTGCAGCGATATCTTCGACTGGGCTTTGAAGTGGGAAGTGACAAGCAGCCTCGTGCACACCACCAAAACTCCGCATAACCGGCTCTTCCTTTGCACAGATATCCTGCGCAAAGACACAACGCGTTCGGAAACGACAGCCCGAAGGCGGATTCATTGCGGAGGGTAACTCACCCTTTACAATACTTCTATCCTTTTTACGTTCAAGGGTAGGATTCGCTATCGGCACCGCCGTAAGCAGCGCAGAGGTGTAGGGGTGTGCTGCTCTCTCATAGATATCGGCCCCACTACCGATCTCTACAACCTTACCGAGGTACATAACGGCGATCCGATCTGCAAGATACCTAACCACAGAGAGATCGTGTGATATCACAACGTAAGTAAGGTCGTGAGTTCCTTGTAGATCTTTCATCAGGTTTAGTACCTGAGAACGTATAGAGACGTCCAAAGCGGACACCGGTTCGTCAGCAACGATCAACTTCGGGTTCAGAGCCAGAGCTCTTGCAAGTCCGATTCTCTGCCGTTGTCCACCCGAGAACTCATGGGGGTAGCGCTCTAGAGCCTTAGCAGAGAGGCCAACCTCCCCTAGAAGTTGTACGACCCTTTTCCGTCTCTCTTCTTTGGTTCCGATCTTGTTCACATCAAGGGGTTCTCTAATGATCTGCTCTACACGCATCCTTGGATCTAGCGATGCGTAAGGATCTTGGAACATAAGCTGAAGGTCTTTTCGCTTCGCTCTTAGCTCGCTCTTTTTGACCCTGGTCAGGTCCTCGCCGTTAAAGTAGATGGAGCCCGAAGTCGGTTCTTCGAGACCCACCATCATCGAACCGGTCGTAGTCTTACCGCAACCAGACTCCCCCACTATTCCCAGAGTCTCACCTTTAAAGATCGTTAGCGAGACGTTGGTTACGGCCTGAAGGGTACCAACTTTGCGTTGTAGTACGGCTCCTTTGGTAACGGGAAACTCCTTGCTTACCTTGTCCAGCACCATAAGGGTCTCTGGATGATCTGCATACACCCTCCTGTACCCAGGCCCATCGGTCGTAATCTCAATCCTTGTTACGTTATCCTCACCCTTCTTAGCGCCTACAGGGGAAAAACAGGCAAAGGCATGATCGTACTCAGCCGGATGTATCAGCGATGGTTCTTTATCGAAACAGTCGTGGTGAGCATATCGACACCTCGGTGCAAATCGACAACCTACAGGTGGGTTCGTCAGATCCGGTGGAAGACCGGGAATCGAGTACAGGCGTCCCTCCACATCACGATCGAGCGGAGGGATAGAGGATAACAGGGCCTCGGCGTATGGGTGATGAGTGTTTTGAAAGAGTTCTTCCGTCTCAGCTTCCTCGACTATCTTGCCAGCGTACATGACGACAACGCGATCTGCCCTACCAGCGATGACGCCCATATCGTGGGTGATAAGCAACATAGCCATGCCAAGTTTTTCTCGCAGGTCATCGAGTAGAGAGAGTATCTGGGCTTGGATAGTCACATCCAAAGCGGTCGTGGGTTCGTCTGCTACTAAGAGCTTGGGCTCGCACGACAGAGCCATGGCAATCATCACGCGCTGACGTAGCCCGCCCGAGAGTTGATGGGGATAATAAGAAAGTCGCTCTCGGGGGTTGGGCATTCCAACTAGTGCAAGCACCTCTGCTGCGCGATCGAGAGCCTCTTTCTTTGAAGCTCCTCTGTGCAACCTTACGGTCTCTGCAATCTGATTTCCTATGGTCATACAGGGATTAAGGGACGTCATAGGATCTTGAAAGATCATCCCTATGTCGTTCCCCCTTATCGATCTCATCTCCTTCTCCGAGATCTTGGTAAGGTCACGCCCCTCAAGAGAGATAGAACCCGAGGCTATAAACCCGCCAGGAGGCAACAGTTGCATGATCGACATACCGGTCATGGTCTTGCCACATCCCGACTCTCCTACAAGACCAACAGACTCACCTGCGTCGATCGTCATGCTGACGCCGTCCACGGCGTGCACCACAGAGGTGCGAAGTTTGATGTCAGTCTTCAGATCCTTGATTTCCAAAAGACTCATTTAATGTAAAACCTCTCGTCCATCTCCCACGTCAAGGCTCATAGAGTGAGCCAAGCTCTCCATCGATCTTATCCAGTCGCTGAATAGAGCTCGCACAGAGCGCACTCAAAAACAATCGCACCAAACAGCCACCGATTGCGAAACTAAAGTTTACACTATTTGCACGCGCTGATTTCTGTGCTGGGCTGCTAATGTAACTAGACACTGTCGGAGTGGCGGAATAGGCAGACGCGCTAGGTTGAGGGCCTAGTGACCGCAAGGTCGTGGGGGTTCAAGTCCCCCCTCCGACACCAATCCTAGTTCTTTGTCAACTCTTAGTTTACGATGCCTTACAATCGGGAAATCGTGCTAACTAAACTCTGTGAGATAGACGCTGGTCGAGTCTCATCGCTTATGTAGCAACACCCAAATACCACGTAAATAACACATAAATAAGTTGAAGGGCAAGTAAATTGGCCACAAAGATGCCTAGTCTCTTCATAGACGACGCAACGCCCTAAGATGAGCCTCAACCCTAGTGTCGCATCTCTTTGAGCCTCTAGCTAGTTACCTGCTGGCACGAGTATCGGAAGGGGAACCTCGACTAATTCTTGCTCTTCCCGATCTGAAGAGATATCCGCCAATACAGCCGGGTTTGCACAACATACCCCAAGAGACACACCGCCGTGATATCTGGAAGAAGTGATGTTAGGAGTTTACCTTTAGAAAGGCAAGCGCTTCGTCTGCGTGCGCTTTCATGTTGGTCTCAGAACGAAAGACCGCCTTTACCCTGAAGTCCTGTCCAACGATGAACGTCTGTCGCTTGACCTTCAATAGATCGATAGGGCGTTTGACGCCAAACAGCTTTGAGACCTCTCCTTTTGAGTCTGACAGCAAGGGGTAGTCAAAGCTGTAGGTATCTGAGAACTCTCGCTGCTTGTCTACCGAGTCCAGACTGATACCGACTCTTAGTGCATTTAGCTCTTTGAACTCCGCAGCCATATCGCGAAAGTAACAACTCTCCGCTGTACATCCCTTTGTCATGGCAGCCGGATAGAAAAAAAGTACAACTACCCCCTCAGCCAAAAACTCTCCAAGACTACGGAGTTTTCCGTACTGATCGGCTAGTTGGAAGTCAGGAACCAAATCTCCAACGTTCATAAGTCAACTCTCTTATCGTTTGAAGTAACGAACTTTATAAGGTGTATCGAACTCCTTTTATTCCATGTCGAACCGTTAGAACTGGATCTACTCATCGCTCCTCTCATCGGTGTCGACAACTTCCCTCAAGCATTGATTAGTATCAGACCATGACATGGAAGCCGATATTGAACCCAATTACCTATAAAGACGTAGCATCGTCCACCCCTCCCGGCTCCTTCACTTGGATCTCTCCTAAGTTTTCAGCCGATGAAGAGCACCTTTATTACTTGGCAACCACTTCTGAATCGTCTGAGCTGTCACTTTATTGTTTAGACCTAAGCGATCTCAGTGTGAGAAGGCTTGAGATTCCAAAGCGCGCAAATACTACCTCGGGAGTCACCTTGGAAGAAGATCTTCGGCGACAACGGCTTCGGATATCCTTCTTTGGTGTTGCGGGATACGAACTTTTCTCCTTAGCCGGTCGGGAGCTCATGCTCATAAATACAGACGGGCACTACTTGGTTATGGACCCCAAGAGGCTCGAGATAGTTCTTGATCTAAGCGACCTAGCGCTTACAAACCCTACCCACGTACCATCGACGACGAAGATCGCAGCTATCGAGGAAAACTGTCTCGTCACCATAGATCTACTGACCAAAGAAAGGGAAGTCGTAGCTTCCCCGTCTCGTCAAGGGGTAAGCGTTGGAGTGGCTGAGTACGTTGCTCAGGAGGAGTTGGATCGAACAGATGGGTATTGGCCATCTCCAGATGGAAGATGGATCGCATACACAGAAGTAGATGAGACAGTGGTTCCGACCTTTCCGATAGTCCGGATCGATGAGACCTCGGTCAACCTTGAACAGTACAGGTATCCATTTGCGGGAGAAGATAACGCGTCGGTATCGCTTTTTATCTGCGGTATCGAAGGAGATAAACTACGACAGATTGAGTTTCCAACAGGTTATGAGTACCTATCACTAGCAAAGTGGCTGAGTGTAGATAGGTTGTTACTTCAGTTTCTTGACCGTCCTCAGAGACGCCAAAGAGTGGTTATCTATAACCCAGCAGAAGATAAGACATACGAACTTTTATCCGAAGAGATCGATCCCTGGATAAATGCAACACCGCAGTACGAGCTCTTGCATGACGGCTCGGTGCTGACTACAACAGAGGCTAGTGGAAGGCGGCACCTCTGCCTGATCGTTGAGGGATCAGCTGTAGCTCTAACCGAGGGAGACTTCGACGTGAACGAGATCGTCTCACTCTCCCATGAACACCGCTACGTTGTGGTTACAACCAACTACCTATCCCCCTTGGAAAACAGCCTCCAGATATATGACATCCGAGAGAGACGTCTGTCGGAGCCGCTAGATCTTGTGCGAGGCTCTCGTCAGGTGGTCGTCTCAAAGGGACAGCGATGGCTGTTGGAGCAGCACAGCAACCGAGAACAACCCTTTGAAACTAGGCTCTACCTATTTGATGAGCCAATAATTTGCGGCAAGGATCACCTCTCTGCAACCAAAAAATGGCACTCCCACACTCCCCTTACCCTAAAACCCCCGCGGTTGATCGAGGTTCCACTAAGCGGAGGGGAGGTGATGTATGGGCTCTTGTATCTTCCCCCCGATGGGATCTCTAAGAACAGACCCGTAGTCGTAAACGTATATGGAGGCCCACACTTTCAGATGGTTAGGGAGAGCTGGTCCCAAACCGCCGATCTGCAGGCGCAGCTCCTGGCCCAAAACGGTGTCGTCGTAGTTAAGTTCGACAACAGAGGATCGGCCGGACGCGGGAAGTCCTTTGAGGCTCCGATATATCGCGCCATGGGTACCGTAGAACTTGACGATCAAATCACAGGACTAAGTTACATCCATAGCAACTTTGACACCGACGAGAGCTCCGTTGGAGTATATGGTTGGAGTTATGGTGGGTTTATGACCCTGAGTCTCTTAGCCAAGAGGTCATCTACCTTCAAGGTGGGAGTGGCGGGTGCACCTGTTGTGGACTTTAGGTGGTACGATACCGCCTACACCGAGCGTTATATGGGCACTCCATCTGACAACCCCGAAGGGTACAGCCACGCATCGATACTAAGCCACATTGAGCAACTCAAGGCTCCCTGTCTAATAATCCACGGCCTGATCGACGAGAACGTGCATTTTCGCAATACCGCAGCCTTGCTTGAAAGAGCCATGCAGTACGATACGGAGCTAGAGCTTATGGCGTTGCCAACCTCTCGACACGCACCAACTTTGCAATCGACTCGCCTAAGCATCGTCAAAAGACGTACGGAGTTTCTCTTAGACCACCTTTTATAGGTCTTTAGACCCCAACAAGATAAAGTGGCAACGTCCGCTAAAGAGTTTTGGTGGTGATATCGATCAATATCGACAAGGGGCAGATAGATCGTGTCTAAGCAGGGCATCAGGTGGACTTTAGCAAAGAGTTAGATTTTTCAAATAAAAGTGGCGACCTGGTTGCAGAAGAACGCCTACAGAGGCTTTTAGAGGGACTCAAGTCTCTGCGTCAAAACAACGACACAGCCGCTGCCCTATCTATATTGGCCACTTTGATCTGTGACACCCTTGGCTTTGGACTCTGTGTAGTTAGCGTCTTGGATTGCGACGACCTTTTCAGGACTCGAGCGGTAGGTCAAAACAGCCTCTATCACGACAGGGACGTCTTTGAGGAGTACACTTTGCCTAGAGAAACCTTTGAGATCATCGCTGAGTCCGGCGCTTGGTACGGTGATGTGCTTTGGCTCGAGGGTTCCTCCGAGGTTTTGCAAGATCCCAGGGTTATGCCCTACATCATTGTTCACAAACCCACCAAGCCAGGAGGTCCATGGCATCCGAGTTCTCTGCTTGTATCGACGATCTACAGTTCACAGGGAGAGATCACAGGGTTCATAAGCCTCGACGACCCCCTCTCTGGAAAGATTCCGACGACCTTAGACTTTTTGACGTTACAGCTTTGCAGTCAGGTCGCCGCCACCTTGTTGGAGGTCGACAAGCTCCGCAGTGCATCAAGGGAAGAGATGGCGGAGATCACACATCAAAGGACCCAGATTGCACGCCTTTTACAGGCGAGCTCTGCGATCGGCAAGGCAACTCAGGTAGAGTCCGTTCTAAAGACGATCGTAAACGCCATGGGATCATCTGGAGGGTTCCAACGGGTGGTCTTGTATCTATACGACGACGCTACTAGGGAGCTAGCTGCAGTAGCCTTCTTTGGACTTAACGACGAGGACAGGGACAGGCTCGCAAGCAATCCGGTTCCCTACTCTTCGTTCACCGAACTGATGCAGCCACAGTTTAAGATCTCCAGATCCTATCTCTACGATCACTCGCGCGCTGGTTACACGCCTAATGTCATCTCCAGCCTCTCCATACCCTTACGGCCCGACGAAGACATCGGAGAGGACCATTGGCAGCCACTAGACACCCTCACCATACCCCTGCGGGCCGAAAACGGCGACCTTCTTGGTGTCATCTCGGTAGATGAGCCCGAGAACAGCCTGATTCCGTCTCTCGAACACATCGTGGCGCTTGAGTGTTTCGCTGATCAATGCAGCTACGCGCTACAACGGGCAAGGCAGAATCAAGAACTCACAGTCCGGGCATCAACCGACCCCCTTACGGGCCTCTTGAACCGTAACGCATCGCTGCAGGAGATCACGGCCCTTATTGGGCAGGCATCTGAGAGGGGCGAGGAGGGAGCTCTGCTCTTTATGGATCTAGATCACTTCAAAGACATAAACGACAAGTACGGACACATAGTTGGTGACAACGTACTTGAGGCCGTAGGAGTTGCTCTTAGATCGTCCTTACGGTCGGGAGATGTCGTTGGCAGATACGGAGGAGAAGAGTTTGTCGCATACCTTCCCGGGCAGGACACGGCTTCAGCGATAAAGGTAGCAGAAAAGCTTCGAGACGAGATCTCCCAACTCGTCTTCACACCAGAGCTTGGCACCTTTTCTCCCTTTAGAGTAACGATGACGATCGGACTTGCTACGGTCTCCCAGGTGGTCCTCTTTACACCGGCTAGGCTGCAAGACAGCGAGCTTTGTAACCTGTTGATATACAGCGCCGACTCTGCACTGTATAGAGGAAAAACCTCGGGAAGAAATCGGGTTGTACCTTTTTCAAACTAGCTAAACCCAAAGACTCAGTAAGCTCGGCTCTCTGATCTTTCAAGAAAAATTCCACCAGCCGCTCTGTGTTTTTCTATCACCGTTCCCTGCTCTTTGGTCTTTAGTAGCGGCAAAAGGAATCCAGAGCAATGAGATGGTGATACATGGCGCCATCTCTTTAGAGGTCAAAGAGAGGATGTTGACGCCCAATGGAGTGGACAAACTCGGTTCGCTTCCAACCTCGTCATGAACCTTCTAATCAACTATTCAAGTGAACTTACCAGGTCATCTGATGGGTTATCTAAATCATCTAGCTGCATTGGATCAGCGTGTAACTGAAGCGAACCAAGTCGAAGGCGCATGTGACCGTAGCCGACCCAGGTCATCTACTGCCCCACATCGCCAGATTTACAAAGAGAGCCTATCAGAGCCTAAGGCTCACACAGCACAGATTACCTTTCGCAGACTCCACAACTTAGCACAAAGGGTAATTTGCAAGTTTGATGCCGCACCCTAAAAACTACTCTCGAACTGCCTCCGTCCACCAGGGAAAGACAGATCTCTGTCCGGCCGCGAACATGGCCAGTGGGCTTTGAGGGTTGTATGTCTTGACTTCTGTAAGAAGTAACTAAGTCCTACCATTTGAGAGAGGCATATAACAACTTTTATGCCATAAACTCAGTCAGAACTTTTTATCTGTGGTAATCTCAGGTGTTATTTATGTAACCGCATGTAGGAAGGGGTGACTTAGTTGAGCAGTCAACGTGTATTAGCCAAGAAAGGGTTGGCAGGCTTAGGTGCTCTTGCGCTAGCAGCTGGTTTTTCGATGTCGACGGCGAGTGCTGCATCTTTGACCCATGTGAACCCAGGCTCCGAAACAACTAGTGCCAAGAAAGCCTCTCTAGTCCCTTTGTTACAGGTAGGGCCAGTGATAAATAGTTCTCCTGGTCAGGCGCCGCCCTCTAACAGCTACTGCCTCGCCCACTTTCAGATCGCTTGTTATGGTCCCAGCGACATGGCAAACGAGTACAACTTCACCGGTGCCTACGCCCAGGGATACAAGGGTCAGGGGCAAAGTATCGTAATATTCGACTCCTACGGCAGTCCTACGATCCAAAAAGATCTAACTATCTTCGACGCCGCCTATCACCTACCTCCCCCACCCGCCTTCAACATATATGAGCCCGAAGGCAAGGTGGTTTTACACTACAACGGACTCGCTACCCCGGCTTTCCATCATCCAAAGCAGGTTGCAAACCAGATCGGATGGGCGTATGAGACAACTCTAGACGTCGAGTACGCTCACGCCATGGCTCCAGATGCGACCATAGATCTAGTGCTTGTACCTGTAGCGGAGACCTACGGGGTTCACGGCATGTGGAACATGGAGAACGCTCAGAGATGGGCGATGGACAATCACATCGGCAACATTTGGTCTAACAGCTGGGCAACAGCGGAGCAGACCTTTACCCGAACGAACCAGCTGATGCAGTTGAACAAGCTCTACCAACAGGCTTCGGAAGCCGGAATAAGCAGCTTCTTCGCAGCGGGTGACACAGGCGCCGCCAACACCAACGCCCAAGGTGTCTACTACCCCTATCCAACCGTTAACTATCCGTCCTCGAGTCAGTATGTCATATCTGTAGGGGGAACAGAGATCCCCTCTACCCCAGAGGCTATCACCACCTACACGCCAGAGTCGGTGTGGAACGATGGATTTGGAGCAGGAGGCGGAGGTTACAGCGCCTTCTTCCCCGAACCCGCTTTCCAACAGTCCGCCGGTCTTATAAATCCAAATCTGATGAGGGGGCTCCCTGACGTCTCCTATAACGCAGCGGTTCTAAGCGCTGTTCTAATCTATGAAAGCTTCGACCCGATCGCAGGCGCTGGCTGGGTGCCCATAGGAGGAACCTCAGCAGCTACACCTCAGTGGGCTGCCGTGGACGCAGTGGCTCAAAGCGCACTGGGAAATCTTGGATACATAGCACCGACGCTTTATCGGATATATGAGAATCCTGCCCTATATGCACAGGCCTTCCACGACATAACAAGTGGGAACAACTCATTTGCGGGTATAACCGGCTACAACGCTAGCACTGGATGGGATCCAGCATCTGGACTTGGTACTCCAAATGTGGCGGGTCTCATCCAGGCAATTAGGGCACTACAGCCATAGCAACAATCGCAGTGGTAACGGTAGTGGCAACAACCATCGAAATGGATGTGTCAGGCAGTAGGTCACACTGGGCGACGGAGAGAGGCGCCCAGTGTGACGTCTTTCCAAAGTACAAGAACGCTTCTCATGGGACGCACTTAATAGATAGAGCGCATGAAGTTTTGACAGTGTTGATGGCACAACACATTCTGTCGCTCACCCTGTGCTCTTGAAACTTCGACAGTTTTAGACTACCTTCGCAGTGGCTATCACCGGAGTAGTAGGGACTGTAACCCCACCCTCTGGTTCTATGTTGAGCATCAACTGCGTCACATTCCTTTGCACCACGAAGGAGTAAACTTGAGGCCTGGTACCCAACACCCCTAGGGACACTACTCTACCATCCGCAATCGCCCAGAGTTGGTAGGTCTTAGCTTTGTTCACCGCTACAATCGCTCTTCCAAGAAAATAGCTTTGACCACTTGGCAAGATCGCTACCTCAGCAAGCAGTCTTCCTTGAGTAGATCTCAACGATAACACCTTTGCGCTTGGATTGGATAGAGCTGCAGATGCTACGGCCGAAAGCGTTGGAGAGGTACTAGATCTAAGCGCACTAACTTGCCCAGAAAGATGTGACACCTCAAAACCAAGAACAAGCATCACCGCTGCTGCGATAGATCCAACCGAGGTCAAAATAGCTCTTCTTCTCGACCGATGGCTCTTAGACTTTGATGTTATCGTCCTATCAGATGCATCTGACCCTAGCAACTGCAACTTGGGAGGATCAGCCAATATCCCATCGATACCTTCAGGGACCTCAAGCTCGAGGGATCTCTCGATCTTCTCCCATAAAGCAGAAGAGGATCCGACGGTAGAGCTTCCGAGCTTGCCAGCTACCTCTCGATACCTTAACACCTCCAAAGAGCAGCTCATACATTCCTCAAGGTGCTGCGTAACTATAAGCGCTTCGTCTTCATCAAGTGCGTCCAGGGCGTATACCCCCAAAGACTCCACTATCTCTTCGTGGTTCATAACTATCTCTTCATGGCTCATATCTCGACCTCTGCTAAAGAGACTGAGAGCCTCTTTAGCCCACTTCTAATTCTACTTTTTATGGTTCCTTCCGGCTGTTCTAGCACCACAGATACCTCCTTGTAGGTAAGCCCATGAAAATATGCGAGCTCTATTGGGCGTCGCTCCGTCTCTGCAAGGTTGTTCAAAGCCGCCCGAACCGTCTCAGAGTTTGAAAGCTCAACTATCTCTCGGTCAACGTCGTCCTTCGAAATGACAGCTAGTCGAGCTTCACGCTCCTCCCGGGCCTTTCGGGCACTCTCTGAGCGGACTATATCTACCGACTTCGAGTGGGCAGCTGCAAGCAGAAAAGATCTAAGAGAACCTCGCTCTGGGTCGTAGCGGGTTGGATCCCGCCAAAGCTTAATAAAGATCTCCTGCACCACCTCTTCCGCGAGCCCGGGAGAGTTAAGTACCCTTCTTGCCAAAGCTAACATAGCGCCGCCATGGCGTCTGTATATCTCGGCAAGCGCATCTTGTTCAAAACGAGCAACCGCCAGAACTAGCTTGGTATCACTAGCTTCTTTCCAATGCTCCATCATGGAAAGTATACGACGCCTATAACGTGCTCAGATTATATATCTTTGCCGATGTTGGGGACTGGGGGACTATTTACCCCGCCACATCTGCAAGGACCGGAAACTAGATCGAAGAGATAGAAGTTAAACCAAAGCACTCGGCGACTTCGTAGTAGTGTCATGAAATCAAAGCAAACACGCCCACTAAAGGGGTACGTGACAAAGGCTCTGGCGATCGGCGCTGCTACCGTCTCTTTGGCGGCTTGCGGAGCAACCTCAGCATCGAGCACAACCTCCAACTCATCGTCAGCTTCTACAAAGAACGAAGCCACAATAGTGATCAATAACTTCAAGTACTACCCGGCCACCTTGGTCGTCTCTCCGGGTGAGACCGTGGTGGTAAAGAACAAGGACGTAGCTACTCACTCCGTAACGGCCCAGCCAGGACCAAACGGACAGGCACCGGCTTTCAACTCAGGGAACATTGCCCCCGGAGCCCAAGGCACATTCAAAGCCCCCACCACAAAGGGTACATATCCATACATATGCGATATCCACTCCTTTATGCACGGGACACTTATCGTCAAATAGGTCTTATCAGAGAAATAGATAAGGGAAGGAAAGAGATGAACGAAAACCGTAATCTTGACGAACCTGAGCTGATAGAGCTCATGGAACAGTCAAAAGACATCCATTCAGACGCAATGAGGCGAACGAGAGGCGACATAAATGACTTGATCAACAACGTCGCTCCAGCCACTGAGCGCCCTGAAGAACGCAAGGAAGAGGCTGCTGAGTTCACTAAGAAACGATCGGAGATCTTGGGAGCTGCGTCTAATGGACTTGGAATCCTTGGCGTAACCGGTCTTGGAGCTGCCATGCTAGCGCTGTTTTCAAAGCCGGCCTTTGCATCCTCTAACACCGACATACAGATACTGCAGACCGCAGCATCAATTGAAAATCTTGCGGTTGCAACCTACCAAACAGCCCTTACGCTCCCATTTATCGGAGGATCGAGCGCAAACCCAGTAGTAAAGGCGTTTGCACAGACGACGATGAAACAGCATCAGGAGCATGCGCAAGCCTTCAACGCTGCGATCACTGCCCTTGGGGGTAAACAGCAGAACAATCCCGATCCAGTACTGCTAAAGGTAGTAGAGTCTGCAAAGCCTTCACTGACCAGTCCCTCGCAGGTAGTCAACTTGGCGCTAGAACTAGAACAAGGTGCTGCAGAGACCTACGTGGCCAACGTAGCTGCCCTTAGTGAAGCGAGAGCCATCGACGTCACATCGTCAATACTGGGAGTTGAAGCTCAGCACGTCGCTATCTTGACAGCCGTATCCGCACTGTTGTCAGCAGGTGCGCCCCAACTAATCACGCTTCCACCCCCAGCAGCTCAACTCCCCGCCGCAGCAGGAAGCATCGGATTTCCAAATGCTTTTTACCCTACGAACAAAGCCCGACCCCAAACAGAAGGAGCCGTTAAGTGAGAACGAAGAAAGACACAACTCCCGAGATCGCAATCTCAGAGCACGAGTTATACAGCTTGACAGAGGAGTTAGCAGATAAACACCAGGACACTCTTCCGAAGATGAGAGAGGGAGCAAACGAGGTATCCGAATCGATACGGGAGTTGACCAAGTCAAAATATGGCAGGAGATCGTTTCTAACGAAGGCTGCTGCTCTTGGCGCTGGAGGAGCCCTGCTCGCCGCTTGTGGGACCGCAGCTTCGACGTCGACCACAGCCGCACCAAAGGTTGCAGGACCCTCTGTCGATCTACAGGTAGCCGCGCTAGCGGCAAGCTTGGAGAACCTAGCTGTCTCCACCTACAAAGCTGGCATATCTGCTGCCACAGCGGGAAAACTTGGGACCGTTCCTCCCGCCGTGGCCAACTTCGCCGAAACCGCCATGGCTCAGCATGCAGACCATGCAAAGGCATGGAACTCAATTCTAGTTGGAGCTGGTTATAAGGCGATATCCGCCCCTGATCCAGCACTAAATGGAGTCATAAACGCCGATCTTGGTAAGGTTGCAAACGTAGTCGATCTTGCAAAGCTGGCGTTGAACCTAGAAGGTGTGGCGGCTGCGACCTACCTCGAAGCTTTATATGCACTATCGTCCAAGTCAGCCAGGGCTATAGCAGCAACGATTCAGCCAGTAGAGATGCAGCACGTGGCCATCTTGAACTTTGTGCTTGGGACCTATCCGGTTCCCAATGCGTTTGCTACAACGACCGGAGCAAGGCCCGCTGGTGAGGCCAAGTCCCTGCTTGTGAAGTAAACAAACAAGATCTTGCGTCACCTGGATATAGATTCGATTCGCCCTCAGTCTCTTCCAGGTGACGCAGAACCTATTTAAGACCATTCAAGAAACCGGTCGCTCCAGGTCCACTAAATTTTCGAAATTCTTACCTTCTCTGCATCTTCCGTCTGGTCCTTGCGACTTTGAAAAGGGAGTAGATGAGCGTTACAAGGGCAGCAAAAAGCAGTGTTCCACCTTTTTGCAAAAGGCCCATCCAATCAGGCTTTTGCTGAGCTATATCTCTAGCTGAAGAGACATTACCGGGGTCGTAGCGAACCTCTCTTACCGTCCCAAGCGTTGCCCTTACAGGAGATGGGAGGTCTCTAATACGATAGGTCTGGCCGTTGACTCTGTAGCAGACGGTGCTCTGAAACAGCTCAGGAGAAGATCCTTGAATTGACCTCACATCACAGATAACTCCCTGAGAAGCCCTCCAGCTAGACGGAGCACTGGTTTGTGTGTGTTCGTAAAGAGCTATCGAGACAAATGATAGCCCACTCGCTAAGAGTCCCACACCCATCACCGACAACAACACATATAGGGCTAACCCAGTTTTAGCTCTCAAAGTAAAGTCCCATCCCTAAAGGCCCACTTGGTACCACGGAGGGAGGTGGCTTAATACTCGTCTACCTCTCCAAGTTGACTCGACATCAACCAGATTCCCACTGAGAACAAGTTCTATCAGGCCCCAGATCCTTCTTATCTCCATCGTTACTGCGTGGCCAACTCCATCTTACAGCTTGGACATAGACCCTTGAAAACTATGTCTAGTCCCTGAAGTTCGTATCCAAATCGCTCAGAGTCTGAAAGCGTAACACCTTCCACTCCTAAAGGGTGGACGTCTTTGAGGGTTTGGCACCTAAGGCAGAGGAGGTGGTGGTGGGAGACCTCCACGTTGGGATCGTAACGCTTTACACCGTCGTCGGCTGCCACAACCCTAACCTCCCCCATCGCCACAAGGTCTCTAAGGGTGTTATAGACGGTTGCCTGGCTTATCTCAGGGAGACGGTCTTGAGCCCGCTCAAGGATCTCTTCCGCGGTCAGATGCACATGATCTCCCTTTAGCACCTCAGCGACGACACGCCTCTGTGCGCTAAGCCGCCAACCCCGTTCTCTAAGACGATCGATGAGGTTGTTCTTCGTATCTACCGCAGTCTCCATACAACCACTATAGCGACTTAAATAGCGCTCTTATATATAGGACGGCTCTCTTATTATAACTCTTCTAAGAATTGAATATGTAGCCTACCTAATATCGAGAAAACAGAGCAAGAGGAGATACCAGAGACACAGACCTGACACCGTATCTGGGGGTGCGGATCGTGAGACTTTGAACTCCACATAGAAATCGCCCTTTCACCTACTGCTTCAAATCTCTTGAACTTTCATAGAGCCAAGGCGGAAGAAGTATCTACAGAACTACTGAAACAAGAGCTCAACCACTACGACGAAGCCGTCTTGCTCTAAGCAACACAGACGCATGATTCTCAAGTACAACGGTTAGGGCACGACTGACGTTCGATCCACCAAAGCCGTGATAGCACCTCTTGGTACTGGGAGAGAGACGCCGATCAGAGACGGTATCTGAGCGTTTACAACCTCCGAAGATATCTTGGATGAAGGGACGGTCCCATGAAGACTACACAGCTGTATACGATCGATATGTGGATATTTTGAGCAGAAGGCCGACCTCAAACCTTACCGTTGCCATATTGATGGCGTGGGCACCGGCAACCGCTATTGGGTTTGCGCGATTCTCCTATGCACTCCTACTGCCACCGATGGCTCAGCCGCTACACCTCAACTACGAGGAAGCAGGGGCACTAAACGTGACGAACGCTATGGGTTACCTAGTAGGAGCGCTTAGCGTCCACCTGGTCGCCAAGAGATATGGACACAAAAGGACCGTTCTAATGTCCATGCTCATGCTCGTGTTACTTCTACTCTTCGTCGGAGGCACGAACAGCTACACCTTGATACTGTTTCTTCGAGGCCTCTCAGGTTACTTCGGCGCCTTAGTCTTCATCGCAGGAGGAGCAGTCTTAGCTCACTACCTATCAGGCAAAAAGGCAAGCGCAAAGGAGGCGTCACTCGCCCTAGGCCTTTACTTTGGAGGCGCTGGTCTCGGTACAGCTATCTCTGGAGCGGTACTTCCTGCTCTCTTGAGTTTTACGGGCGAGGGCCGTTGGCAGTACGGGTGGTTCGCATTAGCGGTCTTGTCGTTTATGTCCCTTCTACTAGTTCAAAGGGGAGTGTCCCATATCTCCGAACACGACCTCAGGGATAATGACAGAGAGTCAGATATCGAGCTACCAAAGGCACGAGTCTCTACACTATGGGCGGCGATCTTGTCTTACGGCATCTTTGGTGCTGGACACATATCATTTATGACCTTTGTGGTCGTACTTTTGAAACTCGAAAGGAAGACATCTCTATTTATCTCCATCTTCTACGTCGTACTTGGGGGTTCCAGCCTGTTATCGGCTTATATATGGTCAGGGCCTCTATCGAGGCTCAAAGGAGGATTTGGTCTTGGAGCGACCTATATCGTCGTCGCAGCCGGGTCTGCCCTACCAACATTTACACGCTCTAACGCAGGTGCACTCCCTTCGGCTCTGCTGTTTGGACTTGGACTGATGGCGTCCTCCACCGCCTTCGCCAAGACCGCAGAGCGTAACCTCCCTCTTCTTCCCTAACCAAGGCTTTGGGTATAGCGACAGCCGCTATGGCTATTGGACAGACGGCTGGCCCTCTTTTAACTGGATACGTATCAGACACCTTTGGGGTAGTGACAGGAATGGCGTCCTCCACCGCTGTTCTCGTTCTCGCCTCAGGCGTTACCTTGCTACAGTTTGATCGACGTCGCATCTCCTCATAGAGACAGCTAGCGACCACAAACACTTCATTAAAAGACAAAGTCTCCACCACAACAGCGACGCATACATAGAAGGTGTGCATCTTCCCTATCTCATTGGGACCTATGGCCCTAACGCCTAGGGATTTTTTGTTTTATCGTTATATCTGTTGGAGCTAGGGCATAACTGAAAGGTAGGCACTAGTCCGAAGAGCTTCCAACCCTAAAACCAAGCCAGCCAGAGATGCCCCGAGAGATCGGGGCATCTGGTTTTCATCCAACAAAGAACTCAATGGACACTCCTGGTAGGTCGAAACAGACTCGATGGAATATCAGGAAAACCGACAAAGAGAGGCACCAAAGTGAGAAACATCGAAGAGGTGTTGCTACACAGCTTCGAAAACCTCTCCCCAGCCTCGCATGTAGCTGTAGCTGTGCTAAATGAGATAAGTCACGACGATGTTGGAGCAGCCGATCTAGCTCTTATTATTGCGACCGATCCTGTCTTGACCGCAAAGATTATGCGTATGGCAAACTCGTCTATGTACTCAAGGAGAGGTCAGGTCTCTCAACTCAACGTGGCCATTGCGTTACTTGGACTTAGAACCGTTCAGTCGATCGCGCTGACGAGCGTACTACAGATGGTCAGCCCTATAGACGAGTCCGACTGGCTGCACTCAATCACGACTGCAATGGCCGCAACTCAACTGGCACCAGTCTTTGGCATAGACAGTGGCGAGGCCTTCTCGGTTGGGATGTTGCACGACCTCGGCGTCTCACTTTTCCGAGAGTACGATCGTGAGGGTTATCAACGCATTTTGTCAGAGGTAAATTTTCCTCCTTCGCAAGAAGACCAGGATCGCCTTTTGTCCTTGGAGTTTGAGCGTTACGGTACCACACATCCTCATCTTGGCTCTATGGTCATGCAGTCGTGGAGTCTTCCGATAGAGATGCTGGAGGCGGTAAGGCATCACCACGACTCAAGCCGACAAACAACTCTGACAAGACTGCTACGTGCAGCCGACCTTTTTTCCTACTACGTCCAATACTCCATTGAGCCCGACGAGCCGATCGTCAAAGAGCTTTCTTACGAGGAGACACTTACACAGCTGCACAGGCTAAAGGAACAGTCTCGTCAGACATTGCTGTTGGTTGACTGACCTCAGAAACACTTTAGTTCTCTGCCACCTCTGATACCAGCGTCTCCTTGGCCATTCGAGACGCTTTGCAAGCTAACGTTCCATTATCTAAAGAGAAGGTCCTTTGTCAGACTGCCTATCTGCGCATGAAAGTTATCGAAGTTGATCTTTAGATCTATTCATTTATGCATCTAAGGACCAGAGGATCTAAGGATACTCCACAGGCGCCGAACATCTATTCACCTCTTCGTCGCCTGAACCATAAAGCATGACCCAGACGACCACACATAATGCCTTGAAGCTCTCTTACCTGCACCTCCAGGGGAACAAATAAAGCTATAACTTCTCAAACTTTGAGACAACCCCAACCTGGACGGACCAGAGGCCCCGTCCGTAAGGGCGGAGAGGTTCACGATCTGTACCTTTAGCAGATATATGTCCAAAAAAGCAGAGAGCCTCCGCTAGCTCTCAGGGTAAGTCGATGGGACTTTAGAGAAACACAGTCAATGGCCATATTCAAAGACGGCTTTAGCACGGCCAACGTTATAAACGCGCAGCTGAAACGAGGTATTAGGCCTAATGAGACCTGTGGCTGGGGTTGACCGGAACACCAACGTTACGCAGGTATGAATCGACGGGTCTATCCTCAGCGACAACCTCGAGCTGTTCGCATGGCTTCACAAAGCAGACGATAACGTCTCCAAGCCAAGAGATGAGCACACCAGGCTAAGCCATAGCCGTCTCTAAGAAGACTATCTTGTCTACCACTTCATCGATAAGCATCTCAACCGGCTTCCCAAGGCCGTGTCCCACTGAAGCTGCAACGCGCAACAAGATCGGTCGATCACAGCCCTGCGCAGCCTGCAACGTTGCTGCAAACTTTAGAGAGTGACCCGGAACAACCCGGTCGTCGTGGTCACCGGTCAACACGAAGGTTGGAGGATAGCAGGTTCCTGGAGTTACGTTATGAAGTGGAGAGTAAGACTTCAGCCAACGATACTGCTCAGGATCGTTGGGACTCCCATAGTCACTGCGCCAAGCCCAGCCAACTGTAAACTTATCAAACCGTAACATATCGTAGACACCGACATCTGAGATCGCAGCTCCGAAAAGCTCGGGGTGCTGAGTTATGCAGGCGCCGACCAAAAGGCCACCGTTCGACGCTCCAGAGATGGCCGTTCTACCAGGAGTTGACCATCCAGAGGTTGTTAGCCACCGAGCACAGGCGCAGTAGTCGTCAAAAACATTCTGCTTATTACCGAGGCGACCGCTGTCATGCCACGAAGTACCGAACTCCCCTCCCCCTCGCAGGTTTGTCACCGCAACGACACCACCGCTATCCAGCCAAGACGCAAAGAGAAGAGAGAAAGATGGAGTGACCGGAATGTTGAACCCTCCGTATCCATACATCAGCACCCTACCATCGCCTCTGGGTACCATGTCTCGACCATGGATCAGAAACATCGGCACCTTCGTCCCATCTTGCGACTCGACAAAGACCCGTTCAGTTACGTAGTCGTTTGGATCAAGTATTGACGCTGATCGTTGAAGTACCTCAGTGATCTTTGTGTCGACGTTATGACGCCAGATCGTACCAGACTCCACAAAAGAGACCGTCTGGAAGTAGATCCACGAATCAGAGGGATCACCCTCAAAGGATCTTGGCGATGTCGAGTCGTGGGTAAGGGAGACGCTCCCGATCTCGGCGATCTCATGAGATGGAACCCCATTTCTTTCGTAGATCTTTAGAACCGACTGAGCGTCACGCAAGTAGTGGCACACGATCTTACCGCCACAGATCTGCGCCTCAAGAAGAATATCTTCGCACTCTTTGACTACATCAAGCCAAGGATCTTCTGGACGAGAGACGTCAAGTTCTACGATTTTTTGTCGTTCTGCATCTCTATCGGTCAGTATCAGGACTCTCGTCCCCTCGTTACCGACTACCTGAGCTTTACAGGAAAAGTCTTTGCAAAGAGGCTGAAAACGCGCATCGGGATAGGCCAAATCTTTAACGAGGAGCATATTTTCTACTCCAGTGCCTCTGTGAATACTTAAGAACAGATATCTATCGTCGTTGCTCACCTCAACTGAGGGTAGCCAGTCAGGTTGATTCGGGGCACTGAAGACCTCCTCGTCCTGACGCTGAGAGGTGCCAAGGCTATGAAACAGGATGCGCCTACCCCTGCTCTCATCTAGAAAGACTCCTGATTCTAAAGGTTGATCCATTCCTGCGTAGAAGAATCCGCTCTTGTCACGGCGCCACGAAACTGACATAAACTTGGACCACTGCACTAAATCTTGTAAATCTTGCCCGGTACTGACGTCCCTGATACGCCAAGTCATCCAATCTGACCCCGATTCACTAACCGCGTAGGCAACTAATAGACCATCATGAGTGATTGAAAGCTGAGTAAGTGCTACCGTTCCGTTATCTGATAATGGGTTTGGGTCGATCAGGGTACGAGCTTCACCGCAGGGTTCGTCCCCGACAACCAACACTGACTGGTTCTGTAGACCAGAGTTTCGGGTCTGAAACCACTTCACCCCACGCCGAAAGGGAACGCCAGCTTTTGGGAAGTTCCAAAGTTCACGTGTTCGAGCACGTATCGCATCACGATTCAAACAAGATTTGAGCACACGCTGAGTGAGAGCGTTTTGCTGGGCGATCCAATCTTTAGTCTCCGTACTATTTGTATCTTCCAGCCAACGATAGGGGTCTGGGACCGCCTCTCCGAAGTAATGGTCTACTACGTCGCATCGCCTTGCAGCTGGGTATTCAAGGTTATCCATAGATGGCTACACTACTACCATTCATCGACACATCGTTGTCTCCCCTGTCGGTAAGTATTTATCCTGGAGATTCCTTTGCTCTACACTCGAAGGTCTGCTCTAAGACGACGATTTATGGACAGATCTCAACGCAGCAAAGATCTCAACCGTAGTCTTACGGCAATCGAGCTCTCTGTCCCTCTCGCTCAGTACAACTATGCGAGCAAGATTGTGATAAAGATCGTTTCGTAAATACCCCCTTGATCCTTCCCCTTTCTCGACTTGTTCTGCGACGTCTCATCTTCGGGACTCCGCTCCTCTTGCCCCAAAGGTGAATAAACAACCTTTGAACTTAACTGCTCGACGTAGTAGTGTCTAGTTGTTGGAGGAATTTGCAGCTAAAGGCGGAAACTGTTCGCTGCAAACCAAGTCAATTAACATAGATATAGTCCCTCGGGTCACAACTATCCCAGCAACCTCCGAGCCCAACTGTTACTGCAGCTCTCAACCGTAGTGGTGAACGCCCCCTTTTTTCGGACCACCCAATATGTGAGTCGACCACTCTTATTCGGCTCTCCTAACACTCATGTGGATCCCCCGAGTCACCTAATCGGGGAATAACCCCATCACAATCGTGACTTTCGGGTCTGAAAAAGCGATAGAAGAAACGCGCACGGTTTCCGACCCCTAAATTTGGAGTTGCGAAACCATCAAAAAAGGAAGATCGGACCCGTGTGCGCTACTTCTTTAGTTACGCAGATCCTTGGCCTAAAAGGTGTCGTGGTAAGCAAAGTTTCTCTCTTTGAGTCAGAGATAGTGGTGGAACTCAAAGCTCACTTGTCCAAAGTGCAAGTACAAGACACGCTTTCGCTACGACATGCGAAGCATCAA
>NZ_FQUL01000012.1 GCF_900128965.1 Ferrithrix thermotolerans DSM 19514 | reverse complement strand
TCCACAGGGGCCCTCCAGGTTTTGAGTTGTAACTAACCCCATTCTGGCAGAACCCCTGTGCCTCTCTCAAGTTCACCCCTGGTGCGTGGCTACACCTGACTAAATTCCCCACTTAAATCCGAAGTCCCGGCATAGTCCGTGTACCTCAAGCAGAACCTCTTTCAGGTCCAGGTGTAAACGAAGAAGTAAGAGGGATGCTAGAAGTCCAATCAATACGGCTAGTTGCGCGACAGGATGTGACGTTATTAGTCTAATAGGATGAGCGATCTTAATGCTGGCCGAGATTACGTCTGTGTCTGTGTGTCTTAGTATCTTACGTATTGGGTGATGAAAAAGACCTTCGACGTGGCTGAAGTCAGTTGAGATATCGTTGATCGACATGGAGAGCATCATGTTGATTATTGGAGGCCAGTGTTACTTTGGCAGTCGAAGCGGGATATCGAGAGTAGTGGCAGTTCACGTGTCATACTGGGAACCATGCTGTTAGTGAATAAGCTGAGGATCTATCGAAATACTTCCTACTTCACCTCTACCGTAAATGCTATTGACAATCTCAAAATGTGGAATAAGGTCTTGCTCTAAATCGACTTATGACAATTAGGTTCGAGGACACAAGCACAAAAGAGTTGGAGGCGCGTTATGTTTCGTTCCCTTCTGGTGCATTGCAAGCTTTTAAATATACGGCTTGTTGTTCAAAGTCTGGTGGTAAGTGCCTTGATTCAAATCAGAAGTTCAATCAGACAGAATATGAAGTGATGGTTGGTAACTACTAGGAAATAGTTCTACAACACTATGATTTGCGTAGAGACTGTTATAGTGCCCGCTCATCAAGGGTCCAAATAAGCGTTGGACTATATGGGTCGAGTGCTTCGGGGATATTTCACTCGGAGAATGTCGAGCAAAGTAGAACGGGAACTGCAGGAGGTGGCTTTAGATAGATGGGATGCCACAGGCCTGTGATGACTAAGATCAACCAAGCCGCTGTCGAACACCACGCGATTGCCCTGCACCGAGAACTGGCCGACACCAACGTAGCCGGCTCCGATAGTAACCATCCGGATCGTGAAGCCTATGGAACCCACCTCTGAAATCGTGATCTACGAAGGCGGCGAGGTCCGTGTCGAGGTACGCGTCGAGCACGAAAACGTCTGGCTTAGCCTGCAGCAACTGGCCGCCCTGTTCGGTCGTGACAAGTCGGTGATCTCTCGCCACCTGCGCAATATCTTTGCTAGCGGGGAACTGGATCGGGATGCAGTGGTTGCAAAAAATGCAACCACTGCTGCGGACGGCAAGACTTACCTCGTGGAATACTTTAATCTTGACGTCATCATTTCAGTGGGATATCGCGTGAACTCCACCCACGCCACGCGCTTTCGCCAGTGGGCCACGCGCGTGTTGCGCAACCATCTCACCCAAGGCTACAGCCTCGACCGTCAGCGCTTCGAGCACAACGCCGCTGAGCTGGAGGCAGCGCTGGCGCTGGTGAAGAAGGCCGCAGCCGGTGAGACCTTAACTGCGGAGCTGGGGCGCGGGCTGGTGGACGTGATTGCTCGTTACACGCAGACCTTCCTGTGGCTACAACGCTACGACGAGGGACTGCTCGCTGTGCCAGCGGGTAGCCCGGGCGGGGTGCTGCCGACGCTAGCAGAGGCTCGCGCCGCTGTCGCTCGTCTGAAGGCCGATCTGATGGTTCGGGGCGAGGCGTCGGATCTGTTTGGGCTCGAACGTGGTGATGCCTTTGCCGCCATTCTCGGCAATTTAGAACAAACCGTCTTCGGTAAGCCTGCCTACCCGAGCGTTGAGACCAAGGCTGCGCACCTGCTGTACTTCGTCATCAAGAATCATCCCTTCGCTGACGGCAACAAGCGCAGCGGGGCCTTCCTGTTCGTGGATTTCTTGGCCCGCAATGGTCGTCTGATCCGCAACAGTGCACCGGTCGTCAACGATGTGGGGCTGGCGGCACTAGCTCTGCTTGTGGCCGAGTCTGACGCCAGGAATAAGGACGTGATGATTCGGCTGATCGAGAACATGCTGGCCCTGCCACCCGTACCATGAGGCAAAGATTATGAGTTACGTCAACCAAACCGCCGTCGAACACCACATCATGGCTCTCTTCTAGGAATTGGGCTTCACCATCTTCGAGTTAGATCGCTACGCCCCCAAGCGGTAAATCACTCCACCTAGGTACTACAGAAATCGATACCACTTACCCATCCTTAGCAGGGGTAATGGAGGAGTCGATCTTGCTAGCCAGGAAAGTCCCGCTAGCAGGCACCCCAGCACCGTGTCGGATACCGATCCCCAAGCCGTCCGTCAGGGGCATCGGACAGCTTGATCAGTCGCCGCAGATGGCTGATGCCTCGACCGTTCGATGGCCCTTGAGAGCGCTATGAAATCCGGAGCGGTTCGGTCAGCTCAAATGGCTGCGTGAAAAGTCGGGGTCAACAGTTACCATGAGACCACCGTCACTGAATATGAGGGCAACTTCAGGTCGCTCGTTGCATGTGATGACTTCACATTGACTGCTTTCGACAAAAGCGGACCACCTAAGTGCTTCACAGACGCACCTGTTGGGATTAGTCCATCTGAGGCAAGCGTAACAGAACTTGATCCAAGGTTGACGAGGATCAGTCTGTCATCTCCAGAAGCGTTAGCCACTTTGATTCCGCTCACCGACTGCACGGATCCTTCCATTGTTGGGTCATGAGCAATAGAAAGTACCGTGATATCCGTAGCGCCCTTCATCGCTTGATTGATCAGTTTGCTCGCACTACCCGCAGGCGTTATCACCGGCGGGATCGTCTTCGAGAACTGTGCGTCTTCAGTTGATCCAAAGAGATCCCAGTAGTCAGTGAGCACAACTCGTGGTGATGTCAACTCCTGCATGTCGAGCCCAGCGACGTACAAGCCGTGCTCCCACGTGGTCCCCAGTGCAGGAGAACCCAGAGCGAGATCGCCGATACTCAGGTTGTACTCGGTCAACCACACCGACAGGTGTGACGGCAACGAGTTGATGACGTGTTCAACGGGCTGCCACTCGATGCTTGCTCCCGCTAGTAGAGCTTCCGGCAAAAGAGGTCTCTTCGCTGAGCCGTGAATCCAAGGATAGTCATGCAATGTAACAGCGTTAATGTCATTCCCAGCGATACTGAGGAGTGTCGAATTCCAACCTTGTTCACGGGGGGTAGTGGTTGACGCACTTGCTACCGCAGCGATCTGTACGTTCGGGAAGGCATCGCGTATGGCCGGTGCCCATGACGCGACCATATCCGCATAGGAAGCTGCCGTTGGAAAGGCGTGAACATAGTTGGAGTTGGACAAGTAGAATTCGTTGCCAAGCTCGACATATCTAACAGGAAGCCCTAGCTTCGCTGCAGTCCGCAGCATCTGGAGTTGATCTTCTAACGTGGAGGTCATGACGTTGAGGTCAAATATGGGGACAGCGCCGGTCGCGCTGGCGAGTTGTTTGAGCGTAGACAAGGTGAATCCGTACGTGCGCTGTCGGCCCGGTGTGGTCTTGGTCTTTCCGGTCACGGCTGTGGTCGTCGATGGTGGTTGATTGACACTTCCGGTCTGCCAATACCAGTAGTTCGAGATAGCCCCGCCCGGGTACCGGATCGTTCCTGGCGCCAACGAGGTCACTGCGTTGCTCACTGATGTCTTGTCGTACGGTTCTGCCATTCCGGAATAGTCAAGATTGGTCCCGTTGAACGGCGCGACCACCGAGTGGGATGCTCCCTCGCTTACGTCCAATGTAGCTCCGTGTATCGCCGGCGTCGACGTTGTGGATGCACCGCTGCAGGCGGTCAGGAGCGCCGCGCTGAGAAGCACCGTGCACACGGCAAGCGAAAGATGACGATAGGATGTTGTCATGGGTCCACAGTAGTCCTCAATTGTGAAGCCGGATTGTTGAAGCTATTAGGGTGTTTTGAAGATACCTACCGAGCGTTTCGTAACCCGTCATTCGCTATGCCTTAGTGAGGTGAACGAGAAGCAGTAGACACAGAGATTACTCCTTGGGAACCTCCTCTGGCCCTCCCCTCATTTGCTTGATAGTCACAATTACGCAACTGCGATGCCCTCCCGAGCGTAGCGAAGCTCGTAGTCGACCGGGGGCAGGTAGACAATCGCGGAGTGCAGCCGCTCGGGGTTGTAGTGCTCAGATCCAGGCAGCGATGGCACGTCTCGCCTCGCTCTAGGCCGCCAAAGCGCTCGTTTGCTACGAGCTTGCGCTTCAGCGTCACGAAGAACGCTTCCGCAGCAGCGTCGTCCTAGCAGTTGGCCACCCTCCCAGCCGACTGGTGCACCCCAAGGGTTACGAGGAGCTGGCGAACCCTCTTGGAGAGGTACTGACCGCCCCTGTCGCTCCCCGAACGATCGCACCAGCCAGGCTGCCACGGGTGCGAAGGGCTGTTTCGATCGACTCGACGACGAGGTCATCGGGCATCCTGCTCCCAAGAGACGAGCCCACGACCCTGCGAGAGCCGAGATCGGCCATCGTGGCGAGGGAGCGGAAGCTCTGCTCAGTGCTGTCACTCACATAGCGCCGGTTCGGCTCTTCAGGGGAGAAGTCCTCAGCCGACAAGGTCTACAAGCAGAGTGTCCTCGCGCCTCGTGGTGCGCTCGGAAGCGCTTCGGGGTGGTGGCGTAGATGCCGAGCTTGCCTATGAGCCACTCCACCCGCTTGTGGTGCACACAAGCAGACGCACCGGCGGGAGCTCGTGCGTGATCAGAGGGCTGAGCCTAACCAGTTTAAGTGGACGGGTTGGCTTTGGTACGCTCACATACGCAATCGCCATTGGCCCGCTCGTGCATGTTCTCATACCGTTTCTTGGGGTGAAGTTGGTCAATTCCACGGAGTAGCTGACTCAGTGTAGGTATTCTCGATCAGCTCGTGGGGGTGACCGCTTTGACTCTCTCGATTGTGCCTGAGAGCGACCTCGTAGAGGACCTGCCCGACGTGGTCTTGCCTTTCGCATGAGCTGTCGGCGAGTGTAACTGGGATTATCAACTATTTCCGAGGATCCACCAACGTCGGTCGTCGGAGTGTGCCTCACGCGAGCATGGTGGAGTCGAGTAGGGAGAAGAAAACCCCCTGGTCGTTGGTGAGCATGAGGGTGTCCCTCACGTGAGTAGCGACCTCTTTCTTGATGGTCTGCCAGCTGCGTTTGTCACCTTGGTTGAGCAAGTCCAAATTGCCTCCGGGCTGGTAGGGTTTTTGCTGTCGCGGCTACATCTAGTGTTTTTGCGGCGCTATGATCTCGTAGGTGCAAACTGGAAACCACCTGCTGATTCTGGCCTAACGTAAGATGATATGGCTGATGAGGCGGAGTTGGGGGAATGATGACGGACGCTAACGAAGGTGTCGAGAATGTACATGAGTTTCCACATGGAGACAGCGCGGCCGCCTCGGACGACTCTTTACGATTGGGGTCATCAACTGAGATGCAGGTTCTGCCCGGGTTGGACCACGTTGACGAGCAACGGGAATCTGAGTCCAAATCCTTGGGAGGAATTTCAGCCAACTCGTCAAGTCGGTCGGATGGTTCGAGTGTCGATCGCCATGAACATCCATTGGAGAGTCTTGGAGGCGTTGGTGGGACAACCAAGCATGGCCTGAAAAATATTCGAAAGGCAATTGCCAAACATCAAGTACCTAGCGCGTTCTTGGCCATTCTTGCCCTGTTCATCGTTGATTCTCTCACGCAGGTGAGCCGTTCTTCTCTTGCCAAGGCAGTCTTCGGCGTTGGTTCGTTCCTCGAGCTTGCTCTCATAGTCTTCCTGTTAGCCAAACTGGTGATGTACCTTGCGCGAAGGCTAACATCCAAGGCGACCAAGGTTACCAAAGCTCAGATTGGGTTGGCTCGACGGCGCCGCCACCCAAGCCCTGAATACCTCCAAGCAAGAGATCTTCAGCAGCGATATCCAGCTGCATGGGATGAGTATGGCACAGAAGTAAATGCGGCTGAGGCGACATTGAAGTATTTCGCAGATCCAAAGGGTAAACGAATTTGTTCTGGTGGAGGAGTCGTTGTCTACGAGCGGTGGATCCAAACTCCGTAGGGTGGCGGTTCGATCATTGGAGTCAGCGCAAGGGCCGATGACGCTACTCTCGAACGCCAGAGGCTTACCGTTACACGGATGCTTGCGTTCGGGACTTTCTCGCTGGCGGCTCCAAAGAAGATCCGCTCTGGACATGCCTATGTTTCCATTGAAGGACCTGAGGTAAATGGTGTGGCGGTATTTCCTCCAGGCAAGAACGCTGGTCCGGTTGCTTTCGATTTTGCCGCAAGGATCAATGCGGCTGCTCGTCATGCTGAAGCAAGCGAGAAAGAGCGTCTTGTATTTGTCAAGTCAGCGAAGAAAGAGCTAAAGGCGGCGCGAAGGGCTACAGATGATTTAGATGCAATAGAGATCGAATACTGGCGCGCCATTGACGCGTTGACTCCTGAAGAGAAGGCCGACCTCTAGGATATACCAGAAGTTGCTGATGAGCCAGAATGATGACCTTTGTTCGGTGGTGTTAATTGCGAACATTCGCTGAGGCCCGATGTCCTATCGTTTCTTGGAGGACACCTGGCATGAGCTCAACTTGTTTGAACCATCGTTGTTCTAGGATCTATGCTTGTGTGGTCCTGCAGTGGGATGACGATAGATGAAGATGGCTCATTGACACCAAATGTCGTTTCTTTTCTCAAAGTCAAGTGTTTCCAAATCATGCCAAGCGGGCTATCGCAACGATTGAGACCAAGTGCGAGGCCAAGTACCCAAAGGCTGCTCACTGGCGCACCTTAGATACCGATACCCTCCTGGCCTTCTATGACTTCGGCGCCGAACACTGGGTACAGCTTCGGACTAGTAATGCCGAGTGACCGGGGGAGTCTCACCTGGCTCTCACAGATTCCGGACGTGACAGTCTCTTATCATCTAGCCGGCAAGGGCGTGTGCACCTGTGACCAGTGAGCAAAGAGGGTTGGTGAGTGTCGTTTGACCTTGCGCAACCACCTCAGTGCCCGCCGAAGACCGGTAAGAGGTCGTTTGTACTAGCGTTTGGCCCAACGAATGAGATATCTGTCGATTCATCGGAGGGACCGGACCAACCGGGACGGAATAGAAGCGTCCGTAATCGTTGATCCATCCTCGCACGATCACATTTTGACAAACGTTGCGAGTTGTACAAGCTCTATGTCGCTGTGGAGATGAAGACGCCATCGTCTGATCTGGTGACGTATCTCCTTGGCAGCGGTGTCGCTGATCGCCGGTGCGAAACCGACGAAGAACCGACACCTTCGATTCTTGGCTAGCCGAGGACGGAAGCGGTACCCAAGGAAGTCAAGCTGCTCGTGCTCACAGGAGCCTTTTCGGTTTGCATCCTGGCAGTACGCGATTTGACGTCTCATCTGAACTGAGCTTCCGACCCAGCTCAGCCAGTCGCTTGCCAAGGCCCACTAGGGTCTCTTTGGCCTCTTGCTCCAACTTTGGCTCTTGGGCTCTTAAATAAAGATCATGAGTTTGCATCAGCGCTGTTCAGAGTGGGTATTGTGTTCAGCAGTTGTCGAGAACAGTCGTGGTTGCTTAGAATTCTGCGACATTTTCTATGACACGAATTTGTAGCCAAGGAGATCGCAGCAAGGCTCTGACTACATCGGGACTGGACAACACCTGTTGGTCTCCAGCGTCAAGATGGCCCGGCATACGTCTAGTGTCTGCCATAGCTGGTCGCTTCTGAAGTCGGATCGGTTTTCACTCTAAAAAACGCTTTCTGTCTCTGTTATGGTCGATCCTCTCACGTTAGAGGTGGATCATATGGGGTCACCACTCCCGACGTGGTACGCCAATGCGCCTACACCGCCTAGAGCTAGGCCATGACTATCAGTTGAGTTAATGCCGGCACCCAAAGCAATGGGTGCCGGCACAATCCTTGGTGCTCCGACGACCTTGGCAAAACTCCAGCTAACTTGATTACTGACATCTAAGTACGAATCACACCCGAATGGTTAACTGGTTATCAACCGCCACCCAAACTGGCTCCGATAACGTTTTTGAAGTCGGTTCGTACACAACATTCGTGAATACGCCTGGACTCGTGACCCCCAACAGGAGTTTGTGTTGAAAAATAGTAAAGAACTAGCAAGAGGCATTAAGTTAGAGAGGTGATTTTCAACCTTGTGGGATTGCCCATCGGACGTCACTATTAGAGGCACTGGAGCTGGCACTTGTACCGCTAAATTCAACCTTGAGTGGGGTTGTCCCGTTGGGCACCGAGAATACAACCCAGCCCTTACTGCATTGGCCAGCCGCAAGCGCAGCCGAGCTCCCGCCGAGCTAATGGACCACCAAACTGGGCCAAGCTTGCTGAAAAACTCACTGACGCTGTTGAATCGTTGGACAGAATGACTGAAAAGTCAGTAGGGTTCCGGCCGGTGGAAGATCCTCCTGTACCAGCACACTCAGTTGCAACTATTGCATCCCAGACGTGTCCAGAACTAGGAGTGAGACCGAGGCTACTCGTGTCAGTTACACCGGGGTAACAAGCCGAAACTTGTACGCTTGAAACCCCGTCAAAAGTTTCCGGTACCTTTACTGTGGTGCCCAAGGCATAAGGCGCGTTGGACTTTGCTGGAGTGCTCGTGCTGCTGGAATTCGATTGGGAACTTTAGTTTGAAGTACTCGTTTGACTTGGCTGTGGGGTACCACTACTAACACTCGAAGTGCTGCCGCAGGCTCCTAAAAGGCCAAGCGGCAAGATTGCACCAACCAACCATAGAGACGTACTCATTGCTGCTCCCTTTCAAAGCACGCCCATTGGACATTGCGACATCCGCAAGTACACACGTCTCTATTGACACTCATGTGGATAAACGCGCCCTTTCATGGGGTAACTTCAAGTCAGTCGGTCCGAGAAGCTTGCTCACTAATGCAAGGGTAGCCTTGGCGGAGTGAAACCCATATCGTCGGGCAGAAGGTGGCCAACTCCCCAAAGAGTGGGCTAGCCACCGACGCGCTAGCAATGGCTATGAGCCAAAGGCCAGATACCGAGGATCTCATTCATCACAGCGATCGAGGCGTTCAGTGTCACTCAAGGCGCAATTTGGGCATAAATCGAGACCGGCGGGGGGCTTCGGACTAGGATGGTCGCATGCGTTTCGTCGATACCACCGATTTCGTTGCAGATCAGGCCTGGGGTGCGCTGGACCTGGCCGAAATTGATGGTGTGACCGTCCGGGTGCATTGGACCGATCAGCCCTACCGCTGGCACGTCAACGACGGCAGCGAAGTGTTCGTGTTCCTCGAGGGTGCGGTCGACATGCACTACCGCGACGAGGGCAAGGAGCGGGTCGAGCGGCTGACCCCCGGCCGGGTGTGCGTAGCAGAGGAAGGCGACCAGCATGTCGCCCATCCCGTCCCGGCAGCCCGGATCCTGGTCGTGGAGCGTAAGGGTAGCGTGTAGCGCCTTGGCCACGACGTTTGCAGACACTCCCGAGCCGCCTTACGTTGCGGTCATCTTCACTTCGACACGGACCGAGGGGGATAACGGCTACGTGGCCATGGCGGAGTCGATGAACGAGTTGGCATCGAAGCAGCCGGGCTTCTTGGGTGTGGAATCCGCTCGCGATGACATTGGGATCACGGTCTCCTACTGGGTGGACCAAGCGGCTGCACAAGCATGGAAAGAAGTGGCTGCCCATTGCCTTGCCCAGCGGAAGGGGCGCGAAATCTGGTACCAGGACTACCGTGTGCGAATTGCCACGGTCGACCGGGACTACTCCATGAACTCGTCGCTGTTTCCGGCCCAACAGGGTACTGCTATCCCCAGGAATGCCACGGACGGAGATGGCCGCTGCCAATAACGGGTCTATTACCGCACAAACAGTCGTGCATCTCGACATTGACCGTGACTGTATTTGAGGGGGACCGTTGACCGGCAGGCACGGGTATTTGATCCATGCCAACGTTCGATGTCTCCCAAGTGGTTCGTTGGAAGTAGTTTCACTTGGATTCGAGATCAACGTAGCAGAAAGGGTCGCCTAGCCCCAACGATCCACGAGACCGATATCACCCTCGCATCGTGGGATGCTTAGGTCGTGTCGTGCCTATTTCCCTTGGTAGGAGGCATTACACTTTAGAACAGATAATCGACGTCACTTCCGCCAGAGTGGACGACATTCGTCACCGTCTTTAGCTTGAGGTACCTCGATGGATCTTGTTCTGTCTTTTACAGGGACGGGTCAAAAAAAGAGATGCCTACCGTAGGCATGCGAAATGCTCACCTGCATGGGCTAGAAGACTGGGGAAAGGAGGGACTTTGGTTGAGTTCTGACGGTTGTTCATCTCCACAATCACTATCGGACACCAGCCCAGATTGGCTGCTTGGACACCCGATCACAGGGGGTGGCCGCTCGACTGGTGAATCTTGCCTGTTGCGGTGTAGTTGTGCAGGGGACGTTCATCCGCCGCTATCCGAGACACACGAGCGGTAAAGGGATGGCTGGGCCGTTTAGAAGCGGCAAAACTTAGCCGAAGATTGTTTTGGGGACCATGACATCAGATGTCACGATGAGGTTAATCGGAGATCTAAATCTATATGCAACCACGCAGGCAACCGGAGCAAAGAGAAGCGGAGCACCCGGCCATCAGATGACAGCTATGAGCTATAGGTTTGTGGTGGAGGTGATGGGACTCGAACCCACGAAACCTCTTGACTGCCAGTCAAGCGCTCTACCAGCTGAGCTACACCCCCAAACGTTTGTGCCAATTCATCATAGTTGTTTAGAACCTTGATTCGGCTTGGCTCGGAGTATGAAACTTTGATTTTCATGAGATGGGAATATCTTGTTTTAGTTGCGGTTGACACATCTTAGAAATGTAGATTTGTCTATAAATTAGGAGTGGTACAGTTGGCTAACGAAGAAGTTGTAAGAGAACTGCTAGGACTTAGGGATCGAGTTGTAAACTCAACTATCCTTACCCCGTCAAAACATCTCAATCTGAGCGCCAGAGTGTCTTTAGATACCTTTCTTATTGGAACTAAGGGAGGAGCTATGGACTTAGACGAGAACTCTTTTGCGTTGGTGAATCTCGATGCAGAGGTCTTGGAAGGTTCCGTCGAACCAACGAACGCTGAGATCCTAACCATGCATGCAGCGGTTTACAGCAATCTTGAGACAGCTAACTGCGTGCTTCATACGCACTCTCCACATGCTACAGCGTTTGCTTTGGCTCACAAAGAGATACCTTCGAGGTACGAGGCGCTACTCAGGTTCGGGCAGGCATCGCCTGTTCCTGTTGCAAAGTGGGGTCCTCGTGGATCTAAAGAGTCGATTGAGGGTATCGTCGATGCGATCAAAGCCGACAATACAATCAAAGGAGTTCTGTTGGCTAATCATGGAGTGTTGGTGTTCGGTTCTTCCGTCTCTGAAACTGCTTCGATCGCCTTCGCAATAGAAGAGGCAGCAGCCGCTGAGTTGGCAGCAGCAGCGCTTGGAGGTGGCGTTGACTTTCCTGAAGGTGCGCTACAAAGGGTACGGGAGTCTATGGCTAGGGTGAGGCACTAGACATGGGTATCGAAGATATCAAACAACGTTACGAGTCGACCTTCGGAAAGTTCCCAGAATCTGTGCAAAAGCGGTTTGAACTGGCAAAACTAGCCGATAGGTTAGAAAGCATATTTGAAGTGGAGAGTCTTCGCAAGACACTCCTAGCTGAGAATCCGCTGCCGACAAAGATTCAACAGCTGGTTCACTTCGGACAGTTGCTTGCACTTGGGGCCTATGAACCTGCTGAGATGCATGCGAAGGCAGCGGTCAAGGCCGGAGCGACACCTGCGGAGATGATGGGGGTTTTGGAGACAACGCTCATCACTGCTGGTATGCCTAGATTCTCCAAAGGCGTGGAGATCGTTGCCGCAATCTTCGTTCAGGAGGCTACAGGTGGGAGGACAGACGAGTAACGAATTGACTAATGACGCTGGATTCTTGCTTTCCAAAGTCACTAGGAGGCTCAAGATGCAGTGGTCCCAAAAAGTAGCTGAATTAAACCTCAGCACCGTCGAGGCGGCGCTCATTCGCAACCTTGCTTCGATGCCGAAGATGACTGCCAGGGCGAGAGCCAGGTATCTGGCGACCGACCCTATGGCAGTTCATCGATCTCTTGAATCTTTAGTGGAAAAGGGTCTTTGCGAAAAGAGAGAGACAAGTAACAGGCGTTATGACGTTACTTTGACCGAGGAGGGGGAGAGGATCGCAGATAAAGTATTCGCAATGTCGCACGAGGTGTGGAACGAGATAGAGTCTGTGATTGGACGTGACAGAGTCGAGTCACTCAAGGCTAACTTGTTGGCTGTCGATCAGTTCCTAGAGAATTCAAATCACTTAGAACACAGCGTCAACTGATTGAAAAGACCTTTCTTTGGAAGTCGTCTATCTTCTTCTCGGCCCAAACCAGTACTCTTGCGTTCATACGGAATCCCGGACGTATCTCTTCTGTTAGCCAAGAGTTAAAGGCTCGATCGAACTGGTCGATGGTGGTGATTCCTCGTGTAACAGCATCGGGTTTCACAGCTATGAGCTGCCTAGCAATGAACTCTTTCTCGACCCAGATCTGTTCGGAGTTCAGGTGTGTGCTGTCGGTGAGAACTTCGATCTTGGTTACGCTTAGCCCAGCGTCTACGAGGTAGTTGCTGAGTTTGCGTCCGACTTTCCGGTCACCTCCTTTGTCACTTTGTAGCTTCCGAACGATGTCTAACAGGTGCTCGAAGGACTGTGACGGTTCCGGGTAGGTGATGTACAAAGAGTCATCTATGTCTTCGACGATGATCTTTCCGCCGAGCTTTGTCACCCGCGCTATCTCGTTAGCGGCCTTAGCTGGGTTTTGAAGGTAGGAAAATACCTCCCTTACTATCACCTTCGAAAATGAGTTGGAGTCATAAGGTAAAGACTCTATGTCAGCGACATCAAAAGAGATTGAGTCGTTTGACAAGATCATGTCTGACTCCCTGATTCGTGCTAACAGATCTTTCGCTAAAGATACATACTTAGGAGATATGTCACATCCCGTGACTTTGGCAAGAGTCTTTGAGCCGAGGTCGATCGGCACAAGGCCGAGTCCTGTTCCTATGTCCAACACCGAGTCGTCGTCGTTGACCTCAAGCCTATCAAGTACCGAAGTCCAGGCGCTGTGAAGGTTGATCGAGTACTGAAGGAGTTGTTTGGAGTCGGGATCTGTAAGCTTTTCAAGGTAGTTATAGATGTAGGACGATATCTGATTGTCGATGATTGTATGTGTCACCGTCTCTCCCCGCAGTTGTGAATAAGTCACAATCGGACTGCGAGGTGACCGACTTTAGTGGGATCGGTCAACTTTTATTGAAAGAAAAGTTTATGAATGGCATAGGTGCACCTAGACGCTAGTGTTTTCTTATGGCTGAAGCCTTTGACCCACGAGAGATTGAGCCCAAGTGGCAAAGAATTTGGATGGAGAGCGGAGAGTACGACGTATCTTCGGATGATCCTCGCAAGAAGTCCTATGTGTTGTGTATGTACCCTTACCCATCGGGGTCAGCTCATCAGGGACACGTACGTAACTACACCTTTGGTGACCTAAACGTTCGCTATAGAGCGATGAATGGCGAAGCGGTTCTTTCGGCTCTCGGTTACGACTCCTTTGGGCTTCCAGCGGAGAACGCAGCGATCAAGACCGGCATCCATCCCCGGACCTTTACCGATGCACGCATCTCGGAGTTGCGAGACTCATTGATACGTCTTGGAGCGGTTTATGACTGGAGGCGGGAGCTAAAGAGCCACGACCCCACTTACATGAAGTGGAGTCAGTACATCTTCATAAAGCTCTATGAGGCTAAGCTAGCTTACAAGGCGATGGCGCCGGTCAACTGGTGTCCGGGATGTAAGACCGTCTTAGCCAACGAGCAAGTGCTTTCAGATGGCACCTGTGAGAGATCTGGCGACTTAGTAATCAAGAAGGACCTAGAGCAGTGGTTCTTTAGAATTACCGAATACGCAGATGAGCTGCTGGAAGGTATCGAGGATCTTGACTGGCCTGAACAGGTAAAGACGATGCAGCGCAACTGGATCGGTAAGTCTGTTGGCGTGGAGTTGGATCTTCAGGTTGTAGGCAGTGATGACCTGGCGGTTAGAGTCTTTACCACCCGTCCTGATACCGGATTTGGAATTACGTATGCGGTTATCTCTCCTGAGCATCCAGATCTTTGGCGGTTGGTGAAAAAAGAGTGCAAAGTTGAGGTGGAAGAGTTTTTAGACGAGGTCAGGTCGCGTTCTGAGATAGAGAGACTCTCTGTCGATATGACGAAGTCAAAGAGGGGAGTTAGAACTGGTAGCTACGTGGTGAATCCTTTCAACGGCAAAGAGGTGCCGTTGTTCGTTGCAGACTACGTACTTGCTCACTATGGAACCGGCGCTGTTATGGGTGTTCCTGGAGAGGATCAAAGAGACTACGACTTCGCTAAAGTTTATGATCTTCCTGTTATACGTACGGTGTTGCCTCCTACGAACTTTGACGGAGAGGCTTATGCCGGTGAAGGTGAAAAGATCAACAGCGAGTGGCTGAATGGTCTTTCAGTATCGGAGGCTAAAGACAGGGCGATAAGGTGGCTTGAAGAGAACGGAATCGGTAAGTCGAAGGTTAACTATCGCCTGAGGGATTGGCTCGTCTCACGACAGAGGTACTGGGGATGCCCTATCCCGATCGTGAAGTGTAAGACCTGCGGATACGTCCCCGTTCCGTTTGAGGAACTTCCAGTCATCGCTCCAGATGACGTAGAGTTTTTGCCTACTGGCGAGTCACCCCTATCTAGACATCCGGAGTTCAAAAAGGCCAACTGTCCAAAGTGCGGAGGTCCAGCGGAGCGCGAGACAGATACCATGGACACCTTTGTCGACTCGTCTTGGTACTATCTGCGTTTTGCAGATCCATTCGCCGAAGACAAACCATTCGACAAAGATGTAATCGCAAAGTGGATGCCCGTAGATCAGTACATCGGTGGCATTGAGCACGCTATTTTGCACCTTCTCTATGCCCGTTTCTTCACCAAGGCACTCTCTGATATCGGTCTTGTGCCAAGTGATCTTAGAGAACCCTTCAAACGTCTCTTCACGCAAGGCATGGTGCGGTTAAATGGAAGCAAGATGTCAAAGTCGAAGGGAAATCTTGTTGCTCCGCTTTCGTACTTTGATACCGTTGGAGCCGATTCTTTGCGGCTTTTTCACCTCTTTGTCGGACCCCCTGGGGATAGCTTTGACTGGACCGACCAAACCGATACGATTATCGAAGGATGTCACCGTTTCTTGCAGCGTGTGTGGAGACTAGCACTTGGTCAAGCCGAGAGCTTCCCTGGGGTAACGATCTCTACTGTGGATCGCAAGCCTACAGACTCGGACCTTGAGGTTCGGGCGATTGTAAACAAAACGATCGACAAGGTGACGTCGGACTACGAAAGATGGTCGTACAACACCGCTGTGGCGGCCCTGATGGAGCTAACCAACACAATATATCGTAAAAGCGCTGAAGGTGTCTCAAAGGAGGTCTTCGATGAGGCCGTCGATTCACTAATTAAAATGCTGGCTCCGATGGCTCCGCATATGACGTCTGAGGTCTGGGAGCGTCTACATGGTGGATCGGTTTTCAAGACTGGGTGGCCTAAGGCCGATCCAGCCTTTTTGGTCTCCTCTGAAGACACGCTCATCATCCAAGTAGGTGGAAAGTTTAGAGATAAACTTACAGTTCCTTCAGATATCTCCTACGAGGACGCTCTCGAACTTGCGCTGGCGTCTCCTAAGGTGCGAGCTGTGATTAGAGATAAAGCACCTTCAAAGGTTATAGCCAAGCTCCCAAGACTTCTCAATATCGTTGTGTAGTGCTCATCGAGGCTAGGTCCTAGAGATCCTCGAGACGAGATAGCGACATCTCTCCTAGATAAGAGATCTGTGCTTTATATTGAGTTACGTCGCTTGGGTCTCCAGCTCGGGCGCCCTGCATGTAGCGGGCGTACACCCCGGCAAGGATGCAGGCAAGCTTCCAGTAGGAGAATGAGACGTAGTATGGGAGATCGCTTAGATCTCTACCGGATAGGTTCACGTACCTATCGATGACCTGGGAGCGGCTGTAGAATCCCGGCAAAGACGTTGTTGATGCTAGAAGTGTTACCTCATCTTCAGCCTCGCTCCAGTAGACAACGAGCATCCCTAGATCGGCCAACGTGTCCCCTAGTGTGCATATCTCCCAGTCCAGCACTGCAGCTACCTGCGCATCATCTCCAATTACTGTGTTGTCGAGCCTGTAGTCGCCATGTACTATCCCGCTGTATCGCTGGGGTGGAGTCAAAGCGACGAGTCTCTTATGTGCCATATCTATGATCGGGTAGTTCAACCCTACCTCAGCTGCGGAGTTATTAAACTGGTGACTCCAGCGTCTTAGTTGGCGTTCCAGATACCCTTCAGTCTTGCCAAGATCTTGCAGGTGAACCTGTTTGACATCTAGTAGGTGCAGGTCAACCAGTGTCTTTACGAGCGACTCTGATATGTGACTTCTCATCGACACCGATAGGTTCTCTGCCTCTGAGGGCTGTCTCAAAATCCTGCCTTCGACAAACTCCATGATATAAAAGGGTCTATCTGTGACGCTCGTGTCTTTGCATAGTGAGATCGGCTTAGGTACCGGAACTTTCGAATGGTAGAGAGCGGAGATGATCTTGTACTCACGCTCCATGTCGTGCGCAGTGGGGAGAACGTGAGAAAGCGGAGGGTGGCGTAAGATGAATCGTCTTTGATCTTTGTCGGTTACAACATAGGTTAAATTCGACCTTCCTCCGGCTACTAGTTCAAAGGTGTATGGAGGTAGGTAAAGGTCCTGGACTCTTTCGATCCAGATAGCGACTCTGTCAAAGTCAAGGGTGGTCACTAGATTCTGCTCCCATGGTAGAGATATCTCCGTGCTTTGTGGTAAAGGTACCCGTTGGGGCCGGTTGGGTAAGGGTAAGACTGAACTTCAGTGTTGTCCGTCTCTCGATCGGAATCTGCAACGTAAAGGGTCGCAAAGCATCTAATATTGCGCCCATTTGTGCCTTTATCTATCGATCGCATGGGCTTACTCTATCTCTATTTTTGTCAGATACGACGTCGAGAGGGCAGCGGATATGACACTACTGACAGGATGTTTTCGTTGTGATAGCTATTTTCTTATATATGGTTGCTGTTGATGTTACTGATGCCACGTTTCAACAAGAGGTAGTAGAGAGATCCAAAGAAGTTCCTGTTGTCATCGATCTTTGGGCTCCGTGGTGCGGACCGTGTCGAACGCTGGGTCCCATTATAGAAAAAGTCGTTGCTGACACAAGAGGAAAGGTCGCTCTCTGCAAGGTAAACGTCGATGAGAATCCGGGTATCTCCCAGGCCTTTCGAGTTCAGTCTATTCCAGCGGTCTTCGCAGTAAAAGATGGCCAGGTAGTAGATACCTTTATCGGTGCTTTGCCCGAACATCAGGTCAAAGAGTTTGTCTCCAAGCTAGCTCCAGTTGTCTCGGAGGCAGAAGAGCTCTTAGACAACGGTGACGAGGAGTCTCTTCGCAAGGCTCATGAGCTGGAGCCTGACTCCGATAAGGTGGCCGCACGTCTAGGGGAGTTTCTATTTACCACGGGACGTGACGAAGAGGCAGAGGCACTTCTAGCCAAGTATCCAGAGACACAGGAGATCATGAGGGTAAAGTCGATGATTCGGCTAGGTTTGCCCGAGCTTTCAAAGCCGGCAGTTGACGTGATTGCCGAGTTAAACGAGCTACTAGAGTCGGTAAAAAAAGATGAGGCAGCAAGGCAGCGCTTTGTTGACATATTGAATGCGTACCCCTTTGACGAGGAGACCGTGGCGCGCTACCGAAGACTCCTTACCTCGAGGCTCTTTTAGGTGGTCCCTTGCAGCTAGTTGTCGGAGAAGACACCTTAGATCTAACGAACACCTCGTTGGTGATGGGCGTTCTAAATCGCACTCCAGACTCCTTCTATGACAAAGGAAGCTACTTTGCATTCGACGCCTTCCTCAAGAAGGCCGAAGCTCTTGTGCTAGAGGGAGCGGATATCTTGGACGTCGGAGGCGTAAAGGCTGGGCCGGGGGACGAGGTGACCGAAGAAGAGGAGCTCGATCGGGTCGTGCCGGCGGTAGAGGCGCTCTCGAAGCGTTTCGACGTACTCATCTCGGTAGACACTTGGAGGGCTAGGGTTATTGAAGAGTCTCTTTCAGCTGGTGCACGAATTGGAAATGACATCTCCGGCTTTGCCGATCCTGGGTACCTTGATGCTGTTGCTAAGGCTAGGGGTGCTGTTGTTGCTACCCACATTCGGTTGAGGCCCCGTGTAAAGGATCCTAACCCGATATATAGCGACTTGATCGGGGAGGTGAAGGACTTCTTGATGGCTCGTGTCAAGATGGCGGAGGAGGCAGGACTGCCCCCTCTGTCAGTGATGATAGACGTCGGGTTCGATCTTGGAAAGACGACCGAACAGTCTCTAGCGCTTTTTGATGCGACGGAAGAGTTTGCCAGACTTGGCTATGCTTTGCTGGTCTCAGCGTCGAACAAAGGATTTCTCGGTGAGTCCTTGGGTCTTGACATAAACTCTCGCAGAGAGGCTTCTTTAGCGGCGGTTGCTCTCTCGATGATTCGAGGAGCTAGGATCTTTCGAGTACACGACGTAAGGGGAACGAGGAGAGTAGTAGATACCCTCTCTGCGATCTTTGATCCAAAGGAGTGGGGCCAAAGATTCAAAGAGCATAAGTCTTTAGATTGACTCTAACTGTTTCACCTCTTACAGATCAGGGCGACGACTATATAGATGTCTTGGATTTAGGAGACTATAACTTTGGTCTTGGAGGCGGACTTGACTGACGGTTTTGATGCGAGGTTCATCGCAGTTGTATCAGAGGATGAAGTGGAGCTTCTTGACCTTACCCATGAAACTGTGGAAAAACTTAGGTCCAAAGTGTCTGCCCTTGAGACCGTAGATGTTGTTGCGAACGAAGAGACCTTGGTCCCTGCGCTCTCTCAACTTGCTCAAACACCGATGTTTGCAGATGGTATCTTAGTGGTGCTGCGGTTCGCTAAGGTCTCAGATGCAGAAGCAAAGGTTCTTATCGAAGCGATGGAGAATAGTCTAACCTCAAACTACCTGCTAATCTCGAGCTCTAAGTCCCTGCCAAAGACGCTTCAAGGCTACCTCAAAGACAAGGGTCAGATCGAGGTCTCCAAGATAGGAAAGAGGGGATCAGACTACGCTGAAAGTTGTTTTTCGCGCTCATCCCTCGTGTTCAGTAAAGATGCAAAGACGGTGATCTTGGAGGCACTGGGAGAGGATCTATCTATGCTTCCCTCCTTGCTTCTAACTCTTGAGTCTGCCATAAGTGGTGAGACAGAGGTATCTAGAGACGATGTACAACCCTTTTTGCATGAGATTGAAGACCTAGCCCCTTGGGCACTTCCCGACCTCATCGTCTCGGGGAAGACTAAAGAGGCTATTGAGCTTCTCCGCAAGTTGGAGAAGACGCAGATAGCGTTCCCTATAGTCCTAACGGTGGTACAAAAAAGGTTCGTCGAGCTTGCGGCACTTTCGTCTTTAGGTCTAAGGTCCGCTCAAGACAGGGTAAGCGCATATCAAAGAGGAACCGGTTCAGCTCCAAAGGCACCTCCCTTCGTATTGGAGAGGATATGGAGGGAGGCAGTGAACCTTGACCTTCAGTCGTTCCAAAAGATCTTCACGATACTGGGAGAGACGGAGAGGTCTATCAGAGGTGGGTCTTCTTTAGAGCCCTATGTGCTTTTAGAGTTAGCAGTGGCTAGGCTTGCAGCCATATGTCTTAGCAGACAGAGGAGAGCAATATCTAGGAGGAGATAGTTGCCCACTTCTCCTTTTTGATCTAAAGCTTATCGGTGTAGGTAACCTAGGCTTTAGGGGTCGCCTTTAGAGCGGCCACACGCTTTAGGAGCCTTGACTTTCGTCGAGCGGCCTGATTTTTGTGAATTACGCCCTTAGCGGCTGCTTTGTCGAGACGCTTGAGGGCCAGACGTAGGGCGGAGTCGGATGATGTATCGGTCTCAGCTTCCGTAACTGCGTTCTTGATCCTTGTCTTTAGTTCGGAGCGCACGGCCTTGTTCTTCTCGCGCCTTACCTCGTTCTGCTTGTTGCGCTTTATTTGGCTCTTTATATTTGCCATCTCTACCTTTACCTAAATCTCTTCATCGATGAAAATCTTTGTAACAGCGTAGCAAGTCTAGAAGCTTTTAGTTGTGTAACGGGCTACTCCGCCTAAGCTTTTGAGCAAATGATCGATCCAAAACAGATAAGAAATCTATCAATAATCGCCCACATCGATCACGGGAAGTCCACTCTTTCGGATCGAATCTTGGAGCTAACAAAGGCTGTAGATCCAAGAGAGATGCGGGAGCAGTATCTGGACTCGATGGATATAGAACGCGAGCGTGGAATCACCATAAAGGCTCAAAACGTCAGAGTTTCGTGGAAGGACCACGTGATCCACCTCATAGATACCCCAGGACACGTTGACTTTGGCTATGAGGTGAGTAGGTCTCTTGCCGCTTGCGAAGGGGTGGTACTGGTCGTAGACGCCTCTCAAGGAATAGAGGCGCAGACGCTTGCTAACTGTTACTTAGCCATCGAACACAACTTGGAGATAGTGGCTGCTCTCAACAAGATCGATCTTCCAGCTGCAGACCCAGATCGATATGCTGCGGAGATCGACAAGATTTTAGGGATAGATAAGGACTCGATTCTTCGTATCTCAGCCAAGACAGGTGAGGGCGTGCCCGAGCTTCTGGACGCTATCGTGGAGCGTATTCCAAGCCCCAGCGGTAGCACCGATGCCAAGACTCAGGCGCTGATCTTCGACTCCTACTACGACCAGTATCGCGGAGTGGTCTCTTCGATCCGTGTGGTAAACGGTGTACTGAGGAGCGGTACCAAGATCAAATTTATGCAGGCGCAAGCAGTCCATGAGGTGGAGGAGATCGGTGTTCGGCTTCCAGCTACGACACCGGTCTCTGAGCTGGGACCAGGTGAGGTAGGTTACCTCATAGCAGGAATTAAAGATGTAGGCGAGGCACGAAGCGGTGAGACGGTTACAGACTTCAACGATCCGGCTCCGGCCCCCCTTGCCGGTTACAGGGACCCCAAACCCATGGTGTTTTGCGGACTGTACCCGGTGGACGGTGATGAGTTCTCAGACCTCAGAGATGCACTTACCAAGCTGAAGCTAAACGACGCAAGCTTTACCTACGAGCCAGAGACCTCCCAGGCCCTGGGCTTTGGCTTTCGTTGCGGCTTTTTAGGTCTACTGCATATGGAGATCGTACGGGAGCGGCTTGAGAGAGAGTTCAACCTCAATCTCATCGCTACGGCGCCTTCAGTAAAGTATCTTGTGTACCTAAATGGCAAGCCAGATACCGTGGAGGTAGACAACCCCTCCGAGCTCCCGCCGGTCTCCAACATAGCCAAGATAGAAGAGCCCTACCTAAAGATCTCCATCATTACTCCCGCTGAGTACGTGGGAACCCTTATGGAGTTAAGTCAACAAAGACGCGGGATTATGCAAAAGATGGAGTATATCTCCCCAGATCGGGTTGAGATGGTCTACCGTATTCCCCTAGCTGAGGTGGTAGTGGACTTCTTTGACCAGCTAAAGAGTAGGACCAAAGGGTATGCCTCCTTGGATTATGAGGCAGATGGATACCAAGAAGCGGAGCTTGTAAAGTTAGATGTTCTTCTAAATGGGGTACCGGTCGATGCATTTTCTTGCATCATCCACCGCTCCAAGGCTTACGATCACGGAAGGAAGATGGCACAGAAACTGCGCGAGCTGATACCCAGACAACTCTTTGACGTCCCAATTCAGGCCTCGATCGGTGGCAAGGTGATAGCTAGAGAGACCATCAAGGCCAGGAGGAAAGATGTACTAGCTAAGTGTTACGGTGGCGACATCTCAAGAAAGAGGAAGTTGCTCGAAAAGCAAAAAGAGGGCAAGAAGAAGATGAAGTCTATTGGACGAGTCGAGATCCCCCAAGAAGCCTTTATCTCGGCTTTGAAACTGGATGACTGATGGTAGGCGTTGTCTGGTTTAGAAGAGACCTACGTCTAGCAGACAACTTTACCATCCAGAGGGCTTTTGCGGAGTGCAAGAGCGTCTACGGCATCTTTGTGATGGACCCAGTTGTGCTTCGTAGGGCAGGAAGTCGTCGTCTGAGTTATCTCCTAGGTGCACTCTCGGACCTAAAAGAACAGATGCAGGACCGTCTCATAGTTGCTTATGGTGACCCCGCCAAGGTGCTCTTAGATCTTTGCGACAGCGTCGAGGCTAAATCCGTCTACGTCTCTGGAGATGTGTCACATTATTCGAAGTGGAGAGACCAAAGAGTTAGGGAAGCTCTGTTAGGTAGATCGATCGCTTTTATTGAGGTCGACTACCCGACGACCTTTCCCTTGGGTTCCATTAAAAAAGGTGATGGCTCTTACTACCAGGTCTTTACGCCTTACTACAGAGCCTGGTCAAACCTGCTACCTAACCTTGCTGTGGCGAAGAGGTTGGAGTTTAGGTGGTCACACCTTAGTCATCAAGGTGGCTATCCTACATATCTCTCCGAGGTAGTTCCAGACCCCCTTGCTGGGGAGACTAAGGAACATAGACGGCTGGAGGAGTTCTGTACCTCTAAGATCGACCGATACGAGAGCGAACGAGACCTTCCAGCAAAAGACAGTACCTCTCGGCTGTCGGCGGCGTTGCACTTTGGAGTTTTGCACCCTAGAACGGTCGTTGCACACGTAGATCCCTTTCGCCATGAAAGATTTCTATCTGAGATCTGCTGGCGAGACTTCTACGCCGAGACTTTGAATCAGTTCCCTCAATCCTCCTGGATGAACCTGAACAAAGCCTTTGATGCGATGGAGACTGAAAGTTCCGACTCAGATGCATATGAGCGGTGGGTCAAAGGTGAGACTGGATTCCCGATCGTCGATGCTGGAATGCGTCAACTAGCTAGTGAGGGCTATATGCACAATCGAGTCCGCATGATCACCGCTTCGTTCTTGGTGAAGGATCTACACATCCACTGGACGGCAGGAGCTCGCTACTTCTTCTCAGCCCTAGTAGACGGTGACGTGGCGTCGAATAGTCATGGATGGCAGTGGGTGGCTGGGACAGGGCGAGACGCTGCTCCGTACTACCGGATCTTCAATCCAGTTGCACAGAGCAAGAAGTTTGATCCCAACGGGGACTACATTCGCCGATACGTCTTAGAGCTTAGAGAGGTTCCCGATAGTTACATACATGAACCCTGGCTATACGACCGGTTCGATACTCTTGGGTATCCTTACCCAATGGTGGATCATCAGAAAGAGAGAGCAGAGGCGCTCTTTAGGTTCGAAGCTACGAAGAGACGACCTTCCTAGACTTTGCCTTGGTTAGGTGATTGAATACGGATACGCCTATAACCAGGTAGGTAACGTAAGCGATGATCTCAAGTGGTGTAGGCTGAGCTGCGTAACCCAACAGGGTGTGAGCGATATCTCCGATGTTCGAGGACTCATTCAACAAGGAAGAGCTGTTCCATAGCGGAGTGCTTAGGACCTTTATCCATCCAAGTGATTGCAGGTTCTCTATCATATCTACAATCAAAGCTGCGGAAAACACCAAAAGCGCAGCCCCAAGTGCCCTAAAGGCGACCGCTAGGTTTACCCTCTTACCAAATCGATAGACCAGCACTGCGAAGAAGATCGTTCCTATCACCCCAAGAGCCGCTCCAACAGCGGGACCTCCGGTACCATTTGCTAGTACGATCGCTAGCGTAAAGACCATGGCCTCAAGGGACTCCCTCGCTATCGCCTGAAAAGCCACGATAAATAGCGCAACGTTACCCCCGCCTTTGCTCTGAGCCTCTGCAACCTTGGCGGTCAGAGCCTTGGGAATGTCTTTGGAGTGCTTTGTCATCCAAAACGTCATATATGTGAGAAAGATCACAGCGATGGCGTAAGACGCTGTTTCGATAACCGTCTGCATCCTTGTTCCGGCATAGCTGTGCACCGTCTCGTAGATAACTGTACCGGCTAGAGCTGCAGTTACGAGAGCCGCTACAACCCCTAGCTTTACAGCTCTTGCCCCGTCGCTTTGGTTGGTCTTTTTAAGATATGCCATCAAAACGGAGACGATTATCGATGCCTCGATGCCCTCTCTGAGAAATATTGCGAACGTTGCTAACATCTACACCCTCGTCTCACCTTATTTCTTTATTTTACCGCACGTGGCTTTGTAACCTTCAGCCGGTCCTGGGAGCCGGGGACGAAATGATGTGATCTAGCTGAGTAGCTAAGCAGAAACGTTGAAGCAAATTCGACACCGTGTGTAATACTTTGAGGTTGTGTGTGCGATAACTCTTGTGGGGATCTTAGTAACTAAAGACGGTAACTCAAGGAGTGAGCAGATGGAGTCGGTGGCAAAGTTGACTGAGATAAGAGGCAAGAGAGAGAGACAGACTCCTGTTGTATCTTTGGTAATGCCGTTTTACAACCCGGGCCCAAGTCTTCTTCCTACGGTCAAGGAGACCATCTCGGTCGTATCCGACCTCGCTTTGCCCTTTGAGATCATCGCGGTGTGTGACGGTTCTACAGATGGAAGCGACAGAGAATTAGACTCCATTACAGATGAACGCTTTAAGTTGATTCGCAGAACTTCCAACTCGGGTAAGGGATCAGCGATCAGGGATGGATTCGCTCTTGCAAAAGGAGACTATGTCGGGTTTATGGATGCAGACGGCGATATCGACCCTAAGGTACTACCGATCTACTTAGATATTTTGGTGGATCGTGACTGTGATGTACTCATCGGCTCAAAGCACCACCCCGACTCCAAGGTATCATACCCAAAGCTTCGACGCCTATACTCATTTGCCTATCAACGTCTTGTGAGAGGTCTCTTTGGTATCTCCGTCACCGATACCCAGGTCGGTCTAAAGTTCGTGAAACGTTCTCTTTACAGCTCTGTGGCTCCGTCTTTGAAAGAAACGGGGTTCGTCTTTGACCTTGAGCTGTTGCTCGCCTTGGACCAGTTAGATCAGGGTGTGAAGATCGTCGAGGCGCCTGTGTGGATTAGGCCTAGGGTTTCATCAACGATTGATCTACGGGCGGTTGCAGGCATCGCAAAAGACACTTATCGCGTCTATCGAAGACGTCGATATATAGTCAGGTAGCTCTGGTGGCGGTGTAAGAGACCTCTGGCATCGTCTTTGCCAATGCGATGTAGGCAATCTAGTGGGTAGAATGTGTCTAAGAGATTAGGAGCATAGGTATGCTTCGGCGAGGTGCGATTACAGGTGACTGAAAGGCTAGACGCAAGAAAGACAGCGATACTCAAGGCGGTTGTGGATGAGTACGTGAAGCTGGCAGAACCGATAGGTTCTTCACAGATAGCAGCAACGGGAGAGGTACAGGCGTCAACCGCTACCATAAGACACGAGATGGCTTCTTTAGAGCAAGAAGGCTACCTTTCTCAACCACATGTAAGTGCTGGTAGAGTTCCCACCGATCGAGGGTATCGGTACTATGTTGATAACATCTCTTCGCCGAATCCACTCGGATCTTCTCAGTTCTCCCAACTGCAGGGCTTTTTCGATCATGTGAAGGGGGAACTCGAAGACCTCCTTCAAGACACCTCCAGGTTACTGTCGTCGCTTACCAACTTTACCTCTGTGGTGACTGCCCCGCCCCCGAACACCGTAGTTGTAAAGCACGTTCAGGTGGTGAGCATCTCATCTACCTTTGCGATGGTAATCGTCGTGGGATCTGACGGTTCTTTAGAGAAGGAGGTCTTTGAGGTTCCTGAGGGTCTGGTCGATCTCGATCTTCGGTTAGTTGAGCTGTCAAACTATCTGAGCTCAGAGATGAGAGGCAAGACAGTCGGTGAGATCGATAGCTGTGTGCTTGAAAACCATAACCTTGAGCCTGTCTTGTCTTTGACCAAAGACGCCCTTAGAAAGATAAGTGACTCCGCCACCGAAGAGCTGTTTGTAAACGATGCTCATAAGGTCGCCTCTGCCTTCTTGGCCGCTGATAAGGTGGAAAAGATCTTGGAGACTCTAGAGCAGCAGATACTTGTGGTATCCTTGATGAAGTCGATGCTCATAAAAGGGCAAAGCGTGTCGATCGGCAACGAGATAGGGGTCCCTTCACTCTCGGAGTGCGCTTTAGTGATAGCGCCTTATGAGATCGATGGACGAAGGGTTGGGTCGATAGGGGTTATCGGTCCAACTAGAATGAATTATCCCTTGGCTCTGGCAGCGGTTGAACAGGTAAGTAAGGGTATCGGTAGGCATCTAGTTGAAGGGTAATTGGTGGCTGACTACTACGAGCTTTTGGGCGTCTCTAAGAGCGCATCCGAAGATGAGATAAAGAAGGCTTATAGAAAGCTTGCTCGAGAGTTGCATCCCGATACTAATGGGGGAGACGCCGTTGCGGTCGAGCGTTTTAAAGAGGTGACTATAGCCTATGAAACACTGCGTGACCCCGAGAAGCGCCGACAGTATGACCTCTTTGGAGACAGTGGGTCCAAAGGCCAGGGAGCCGGTGATTTCTTTGCTCCAAACTTTGGTGACATCTTCCAAGACATCTTCGGTCAAGCCTTTGGAGGTGGCTTGGGTGACCAAGGACAAAGACCCATAAGGCACGGTGAGGACTTTGAAACCACCGTCTCTTTACGTTTTGAAGAGGCTATCTTTGGAACAAAGAAAGAGATAACCGTCAGACTTCCAGTTACCTGTAGAACGTGTGCGGGTTCAGGGTCAAAGCCAGGAACGACCCCTTCTGTCTGTAAAAGCTGTGGTGGATCTGGGCAGGTAAGGAGGGTAACGCAGACCCTTCTTGGGCGCATGATGACCACTAGCACCTGTGATACCTGCTATGGAGAGGGCAAGATTATTACCACCCCGTGCCCAGACTGTCGAGGTGAAGGACGAAAGACGGAGGAGCGGTCGTATCTTATAGAGATACAGCCCGGAATCGAAGATGGAGCGACCCTACGGCTTACCGGCAAGGGTCCTGCTGGTCCGAGGGGAGGTTATCCGGGTAACCTTTACGTTCATGTCAATGTCGAGCCACACAGTGTGTTTAGGCGCTCGGGTCAAGATCTATACGCACAGTTCAATATATCTATATCTCAGGCAGCTCTCGGTACCAAGCTTCCTTTTGAGACCCTAGAGGACGTGGTCGAGATAAACGTGAGCCCCGGCACCCAATCGGGGAAGATTCTGCGCTTCAAGGGCAAAGGCGTCCCCAACTTCGGCGGTAGGGGTCGCGGGGATCTCTTAGTCGAGCTTATCGTGACGACTCCAAAGGACTTGAATGAGGAGGAGATAAACCTGCTTACGCGTCTTGCGGAGATTCGCGGTGAGAAGATCTCCGAACCTCATGAACATGGATTGTTCTCGAAGATAAAGTCGGCCTTTAGATAGTCCGATCTACCAAAGAGAGCTTTGTTGTCTCATTGTTGCGATGATCCGCGGCTCTATAATGGCGGTCCTGTATTTTACGTAGGTGACCTTCTATCTCCAAAGCTTTCCGGCGAAGACGCTCACCACTTGATCTCTGCCCGGAGAGCAAAGCCGGAAGAAGAGATCATTATCGGTGATGGGAGGGGGAGCCTTCGTCTTGCCAAGATTGTTCGTATCTCATCTAAGAGGGGAGAGGGAGACGTGGATCTCTCACTCCATGGACCTATCTACTTCGAGGAAGAGAAAACTCCAGTTACTACTGTCGCTAGTTACATTCCAAAGGGTGACCGTCTTAGCTACATGGTAGAGAAGTTGGCGGAGACGGGTCTAGACCAGCTGTATTTGATCTCCTCTTCTCTCGATCGACGGTCGGGCAAAGAACTGGGGGCCTCTTCTATCTCTCGGCTTTACAGAGTAGCTCATCAGGCATCGATGCAGGCGAAGCGGGCCAGGCCGTTGCGATTTGGCGGTGTGATAGATCCGCAGAGATGTATTGAGGTATTTGGTCCCACTGCAGCGTTGTGTGACTTCAACGGGACCAAGCCTTCCTTTGCCTATAGCACGTGGATTGTGGGTCCTGAGTCAGGGGTTGTAGATTCGGAGTTCTCCGTTTTGCCGAAGATCAGGCTGACAACTCAGGTGCTCAGAGTAGAAACGGCTTCGGTGGTTTCGGCAGCACTTCTTGTCGCATTTCGCGAGCAGTTGATTAAAGAAGGCTGAATTCAACTACAAAATAGCCTTTAAAGTTGCGACGTTACCACTTAGCGTGTAATATAGGCGTCTATGGATGAGACGAATGTGGAGGATCAGTACGCTATCAAGGTAGGAAGCAGACTTCGCTCGGTGAGGAAGCAGAAGAAACTTTCACTTCAGGCGGTTGAGATGGCCTCTGGTCAAGAGTTTAAAGCATCTGTACTGGGCGCATACGAGAGGGGAGAGCGCTCGATATCTGTACCTCGGCTTCAGCGTCTTGCACAGCTCTACAGCGTTCCAGTGGATCAGCTTCTTCCACAGGACAGCGCATTTGATGGGGGTTCGGCCGAGTTTCTAAATGGAATAGGGATATCGGATAAGGTTATCGACCACGTAATCACTATTGATGACTACGAGTCACGGGAGGGTTCTCCAAGAAGGTTTCGCTGGGAACCTGAGGTCAAGGTTACGATCGATCTCTCCAAGTTGCAGCAGGTAAGGGGGCCTGAGCGGGATCTTTTGAAACGTTACCTGGATATGATTCAGGTCCAGCGTCAAGACTTCAACGGTCGAATGATAACGATTCGCTACGATGACCTTCGTATCATTGGAGCGCTGCTTGAGATGAACGTCAGAGAGATGACTGAAAGGCTGGAGGAGCTCGGTCTGCGTCTTGTCGGGTAGACGCTGTGCTCCTTGACGATCTACGCAAGGATCCGCTTGCTTACTCTCCGGGGGTTTACGTACATATTCCCTTCTGTGCGGCTGTCTGTAGCTACTGTGCCTTTTCCGTAGAGGTCTTTCGCAACGGTTCCTCTAGTGCTTACATTGAGGCACTTACACAGGAGCTGAGGTCGCGTCTGTCAGAGATCGACAGCAACGTAAAATCCCTCTACATTGGCGGTGGCACGCCTTCTATTTTGGAGCCGTCGGAGCTCTACAAAGTAGTAGAGGTCCTACATGGGACCCAGCTAGTCGAGTTTACTCTAGAGGCGAACCCAGAGTCCATCACAAAGGCGAAACTAAAGTCGTACAAAGAGATGGGAGTGAGCAGAATCTCTTTGGGTGTACAGTCCTTCGACGACAAGGTTCTAAAATTCTTTGGTCGAAGTCACAGTGTCTTACAAGCAATAGAAGCGATAGACGCGGTAGCAGAGTTCGGACTAGAGCTCTCGTTAGATATTATCTATGGGTCAGGGGCTGAAGATGAGGGTTCGTTCGATCTGACTGTATCTGCACTTAGGGAGGTCGCAGATAGGTTGGATCATGTAAGCTGCTACGCGCTCACATTGGAACCTCGAACAAGGCTGCATCATCGATATAGACATACATTGGTGAAAGACCAGGTTGTAAAGGACGAAGATGTGCTGGCCAGTCGGTACTATCGCCTGGACGAGGAGCTTTTAGAGCTTGGGTTCTATAACTACGAGATCTCTAACTGGGCGAAGGCCGACAAAGAGTGCAGACACAATATGAACTACTGGTTGCGTGGTGAGTACCTAGGAGTTGGTTCCTCAGCGCACAGCTTCATCGGCTCAGTACGTGCTGCCAACGAGTTCTCTCCGAAGAGGTATGTGGAGACAATTTATAACGTGGGGTCGGCGATAACATCGATGGAACATCTAAGTTCAGAACAGGAGCGAATCGAGAAGATCCTATTAGGCATTCGGTGCTCCGTCGGAGTTGAGAGATCGATTGCGGGTGAGATTCCATCATCTCTCGAAGCTCTCGTGGAAGAGACCGACGGCTTTTTTACGCTTACTAGAGATGGTCGTATGCTTGCAGATATGGTGGCGCTGAAGCTCATATCTAACAAATGACAACGATCCTTACTCCCAGGTAAAGGTTTTCGGCTCATATTCTCCAATGTCAAGTAGCCTTATAAAGAGCCTGTTTTTTATTAGAGTTATGGAGTGAGTTACCGGTGAAGATTGAAAGCGCCCCTTCACTATTTGATGCGTTCATGCCCCACGCGCATCAAAAAGAACTTACTGAAGAGCTGGAGCTTCAGGGTAGACGAGTAACCAACGGTGCGAGGTTTTCGGCTCTTTTTGGTATGGCTCTTTTGGTCGTCTTTGTCGCAGAGATCTTGACTATTCCCTTTATCGCCGGTGCCGTTGGGATACATATCGTAATTGGACTTATCGCTGTACCCCTGGTACTGGCTAAGATTGCAGTTGCGGCCTATAGGTTTACCAAGTTCTATGCGGGCGATACAGAGTTTGTCGCAGCGGGCCCCCCTTGGTTACCACTTCGAATCTTGGCTCCACTGTTGGTGGCTACTACGGTTTTAGTAATTGGCAGCGGTATCGAGATGGTGGTGGCCGGTCCAACATCCTTCTCAGATACCTTCCTAGCCGCAGCCCACACATTGCTATCTCTGATCTGGTTTTTTCTCCTCGGACTCCATGCATTGGCGTACTATCTCCGCTCCTACCACTCGGCAAGAAAGGATATCAGCTCAATTATAGGAAGGTTTCGGAGCAGATCCAAGGCTAGGCGAGGGGCTGCTCTGAGGCTCTCGGTTTTGATGGTTACCGTTTCTTTAGGGGTATTACTGTCGCTGCAGTTTAGATCTCAAGTACGCTCATGGGAGAAGGCGTTCTTGGCTGGAGTAGATACCTACTACTCGACACCGACTGCAAAGTCGACCATCGCCAAGTACCCATCTCGGGCATCGATTCTTGCAAAGAAACGTCTTGAGCAGCATCTAAAGTCAGCTCAGATGATACGGGCCGGTGATCTTGGATCTCAAAACACCTCTTAATGATAGAGGTAAGTGGCACCCTAGATAACTTTTCCTCGAGCTGTTCCCTACGATAACGTTGGACGTGAAATGATAGATAGCTGTGTCATCTTGTGATCACGAACCATAGATGTACTCTGATAGACTAAGCGGCCTTCAGCGATCCGTCGATGCAATGAAACATATGAGAAGTTACAGATTTGGCAAAGTGCAGATACATAGAGACTCGAGCCTTGCAGGCATCTATGAACAGATACGTTAGTTTTCGCTGGTCTTTCTGGCCTAGAGATGATGGACCGAGAATAGTCTCATAATCTTCCTAAGCATCACCCACGAGATGTTTATTACGGGTTGGTGAGGTCTGCGAATCTTTATAGTAAGGTACGGATCTTCTCTCACATCTCGCCGTTCCTTGCGAGCCCTTTCTACTCAGCAAGACAAAATAACCTCGTAGATGCCAAGGCCGTTTAGCAATGAGAGTAGCTGTAAGGTTTTCACTTTTTCCAAGCCATAAGGTATGCCCGTCGAACTCATTATCAAACTCCCTTGAGCGGCCACCCTTATTGCCCTTTTTGCTCTTCTCGTCTCCTTTACTATCTTGTCCTTGATGCATCGGGAGAACGGTGTTTCGCTTTGTTGGTAGTTTCCGATGTACCCCGATATCTCCAGGGTACATCGGAAAGGTAAATGCGTATCTCCTACGATCTCGAAAAAGCAAATGTTGGCAGTATTGTCTTTCCAAATGTTGCGTTAGTAACCCCAGCAAAGGATCCGTACCATGCCAAGATAGCGGTCAGTATCCCAAGGTATCCGCCGATCTTGGTGATCGCTATCGAACTGCCAAATGTACCAATGGTCAGTACCAAGAAGGTCAGCGCAAGGGCTACGAAGATCGCTGCTACGATACCACTTACGCCAAACGAAGCGATTGTCATGTAGAAGGTAAAGATGGTCCAAGCGAGCAAGAAAATACCCGTGGCCTTATAAGCAATTGCAGGCGGAAGTACTCCCGCTATGAAGTGGACATAAGCGGCAAAGGCCATCCAAAACGCCCCGTAAGAGGTAAATGCCAGGGCACCAAAGGTATTAGCTCTCTTGAACTCCCACATCCCAGCAAGTAGCTGCGATAATCCCCCGTAAAACAGGGCGAGCGGTAGTACAACCAGTACAAGCTTACCTGGTAGAAGCTGTGCGTTGAAGACGCTTAGAACAAAGGTTGTCATGGCGAAAGCTGCAAGTCCAAGTGGTGTTGGATCTGCAGTAGCGCCCACAGAAGAGACCGACACCTCTGTGACTTCAAGATTTGTGCTTATGTATGATAAATCCCCCTATATCTTTGTGGACTTGTATATGTTGTATTTCTCTCTGGTGAAGCTAGTTGTCTCCAGACTCTTGCTCGGGACTTTGCCCCAAGCATGAGTTCTTTTCTTACTCCTGCGAGTTGGAACTCTGGGCGGCCTTAGCGGCTTGTTCAGCTATCTCTTTTACGACATCGGCGTTGGCCAATGTGGTCACATCACCGAGCTGCCGCTTCTCAGATATGTCTCTAAGGAGCCTTCTCATGATCTTCCCTGATCGGGTCTTTGGGAGCTCGTCGGTAAAGACGATGGAGGCTGGCCTTGCGATCTTTCCGATCTTTTGCGCAACGTGCTCTCTGAGTTCTGCTATCAGTTCCTCATTGCCTTGATTGGCGCCCTTTAGGGTGACGAAAGCGGCGATCGCCTGTCCGGTTGTGGGATCTTCTCTTCCTACAACCGCCGCCTCGGCCACGGCTGGGTGGTCGACGAGAGCGGACTCAACCTCAAGTGTTGAGATTCGATGGCCTGAGACGTTCATGACGTCGTCGACCCTTCCGAGCAACCAGATGTATCCATCTAGGTCCTTTTTGGCGCCATCACCAGCAAAGTAGACCCACTTGTTCTCGCTTGGCTTTGAAAACCTTGACCAGTAGACGTCTTTGAACCGCTGTGGGTCGTTGAAGATCGTACGTGCCATCCCAGGCCATGGCTGTGTAATGACGAGATACCCCCCTGACCCCTTTGGAACCGGATTGCCATTTTGATCGACCACCTCGACGTTGATACCTGGAAGAGGAATCGTGGCTGATCCAGGCTTGGTTGTGGTTACCCCCGGAAGGGGAGCGATCATCATGTGCCCTGTCTCGGTCTGCCACCACGTGTCGACTATGGGGCACCTACTGTTCCCGACGTATTCGTGGTACCACATCCAGGCTTCAGGGTTGATCGGCTCTCCAACTGTTCCGATCACTCTGAGGGAAGAGAGGTCATGTTTTGTTACGTACTCTGTGCCCCACTTCATAAAGGTACGAATAGAAGTTGGTGCGGTGTAGAGCTGTGTTACCTTGTACTTCTCCACGATATCCCAGTAACGGTCCTTGTCAGGAAATTGAGGAACTCCTTCAAATAGGACGCTTGAGACACCATTGATTAGGGGACCGTACACTACGTAGCTATGCCCTGTAACCCAGCCGACGTCCGCTGTACACCAATAAATGTCGTCCTCTTTGATGTCGAATACCATCGAGTGCGTCGTTGCTACTCCAACTGCATATCCTCCGGTGCTATGCACAATACCCTTCGGCCTCGCAGTGGTTCCCGAGGTGTAGAGTATGAATAGCGGATCCTCTGAGTCCATCGACTCGGCTGGTCGCTCGTCATCGGCGTCCTTTATGAGTTCGTGGTAGTAGTGGTCACGTCCCTCAACCATTTTAACCTGGGCACCCGTTCTTTGTACGACGACTACGTGCTCGACCGAGGGAGTCTCAGAAAGCGCTACGTCGGCTGTCTCTTTCAGGGGAACCCGGCCGCCGTTGCGCCACGACTCATCGCAAGTTATAAGGGCCTTGGCAGAGGCGTCTATTATACGGTCTTTTAGTGAGTCCGAAGAGAATCCTCCGAAGATCACCGAGTGGGGGGCTCCTAACCTAGCGCACGCAAGAAGGGCCACGGGAAACTCTGGCACCATTCCCATATATATTGCTACTCGGTCACCCTTTGAGATGCCCAGATCCGAAAGAGCGTTGGCGAACTTGCATACTTCGTGGTAGAGATCTTTGTAGGTAACTACCCTGGTGTCGCCGTTCTCGCCTTCAAAGTAGTATGCCACCTTATCTGGGGTTGACTTTGCGTGTACGTCAAGTGCGCTTTCGGTTATATTTAGCCTTCCTCCGACAAACCACTTCGCAAACGGTGCGTCTGACCAGTCCAGCGTCTCTTTGAAAGGGGTTTGCCATTGTATTCGGCTAGCTTGTGCACGCCAGAAGTTCTCGAAGTCTTTGCCCTCCGCATATATGGACTCCGATGCGACGTTAGCCTGCGCTTTGAACTCTTCCGTAGGAGGGAAACGACGCTCCTCGACAAAGAGGGCTTCGATCGTAGAGTTCTGTTCGCTGTTGCTCATCTGGACACCCCCACCTGCGTTATATCCTATATCCTCGGTATCTTATCACTTGTGAAGGGCTGGTTGCAGCCAAGTTAGCTCCTTACGATGTTATAAGCTATCTGCATCAACCTTTGAGTTCAAAAGGTCGGGATGCCTGGTGCTTAGTTCCTCTAGTGCCCGACTCATAGCTTGCCACGGTGCTGCCAGAAAGGGTCGCACCGATAATGGATCTATGCGGTGATGCTCGAAGAAGCCCTCAAGCTGCCTCAGGCGATCTGGAGTTCTATAGAGGTTAGAGAGCAAGTAGTCACGCTGTACCTGCAGAGGAGAGATCCCAGCTCGTAACTGTAAGATAGCGGCGACAAGACCCGTGCGGTCTTTGCCTGCAGTGCAGTGTACCAAGGTGGCTCCGTCTTGGTTGTTTTCAGCCAGCGCTACGGCTAAGGCTAGATCGTCGATGTGGCGGTTTAGGATATCGAGATACATATCTGAGATGTCGTTCTCAGTGATCTCGGTCAAATGTCCATCGCCTATCGCCAACAGTGCATCGTCGTACCCCTTTATTCGACCCGTGACCTCTATCTCATGGAGCTCGACCTTAGATGACTGAGGCAGAGTTGTCGGTTGCAGTTCCTTTTCGGAAGCGTTGCGGAGGTCGATCACTCGAGTTATCCCTAGGCGGTCTAAGTGCTCCCATTGTCGATCAGACAACTTGGAGAGATTTTCAGAGCGGTAAAGTCTTCCCCATGGAACCGTACCCCCGCTACCGCTGTAGCCTCCAAAGTCTCTCAGGTTTGTTAGCCCCTCAAGCTCGATGTGTCGCTGCACTGCGACGGTTGGGGTGTCGTCCATCAAGGTAAGGATCGCCGGTCTTGGTGGCAACTCGTCCTCTGTGAGAAAGTAGATTACGTCTCTGTCTTGTTGGAACTGAAACTTCATCTCAAGAGGTTCAACTCCAAAGGAAGTGACCGAGGCTATCTGGAAGCGTTGTTCGGTTTTCATCTGTCCACTTGCCACTGCTACTTGGTGTTGTGCGATAGCGATGCAGTGTCGGGAGAGCTGGGATGCCTCAGCTGGAAGGTAAGAGTCCATGGCAACACCTTATTTGAGATCGGCGTTGTGCCTATCCATCGGATAAGACCTCCTGCGCACTTGCGTACGATGTTAGCGAGAAATATCTGAGCTGTGAGATCATATGTAGAGAAAGTGGAGGATGAACTAACTCACTTACCATCACCGTCACAATATCGCCGTTATAGCTGGCGTGATAGGAGCTAATAGATACCTTTTCTGCTTGAGCACTCAGGGTTATGCAGCTTGAGACGTCTCTTTGCAGCTCTGTTTGAGAGATCTGAAGACTGCCACCTGTATAAAATGCAGCCGGGCTTAGTGCCTGTGCTGCCTTTAGAGCGCAGTTCGTACTAATGGAATCCAAGGTTCTCTGAGCGAAAACAGCGGATAAGAAGTCGAGCGCGATCACGATAAATAAAGTAAAGATAAGCAACAACGTTGGTAGCATGACAAGTGTTGAGCCATCTTGGGTCCTTCGACTTATATAGGTCAATGTTCTTGGGTCTCCTAGAGCCTGTTCTCGTGGTTACTGGCAGTTAAGTCCTAGGCTTTGTGCAACCTTGTATGCGTCTGTGGGTAGCGTGGTGGTCGATGCCACGGTGATGTAGGTTATCTGTCGCAAATATGGAACGGGAAGGATGGGTAAGGTGGCGGAGGCCTTCACGGTAATGTACGAACAGGGCTGAATGTCTGCAGGCGAAGTTAGCTTGACTCTCTCGCCAAATATAGAGACTTCGGTGAGAGAGCCGGGCAAGTAGATGGAGTTATCGAGAGTCTCCAAGCGTGCAGCGTTGTAGGCGAGATTGTCGGTGATGACCTTTGCGTAGCTCAATCTTGCAAGTGACACCACCAAAGAGGTGGCGAATATAACCAGCACCGTAATGAAAAATACTGACTCCACGCCTGCTAGACCGCTCGAGTTGCTAAGGCGCCTGCGACAGCACACCCCCAGGTTTTGGATTGTCCTCGTTGTGGTAAAGCACGAATCCCTAACTATTGAAGATGGAGGTGTTAGTATTTTCTTTTCGTCGCTTGAGAAAGATCTAAATCGCATCTTGTCCTACGCTTTCTGGGTAGATCTAACTGGGGTTTCTGTGCCGTTTCCGTCAAGGGTGTCTTTTTTATCTTGATGATTGACGCATTTGATTGCTTTGACGGTAAAAGCAATTTGCCTAGGAGGGTTCCATGACGGCAGAGGCATGAACGGTGACGTATGTGAATCCAATTCTACGAAGTATCTCATCTGTGGGGTTAGTGAGATAAAGGCGTAGAACCAGAGTCAAGGTTCCGTCGCTGTAAGACCAGCTCGGTGTCGCAAGAGAACGTTCCTTTGCATAAATTACCGAGGCACCTAGTTCAGTTCTGTCGGTGAGGGTTGCACTAGGACCAAGATACAAAGTCGCAGCCCGAACTGCTTGATCCGCTACGCCTTGCAGCTGCAGATCTGTGTACAGGTAGTCTATGAACGACAAGGTCAACGTGGTGCAGATAAGTAGGACAGCAAGGGAGATGACCGTTGCAAGGATCCCGTCTCCCTCGTCAGAGTCTCTCTTAGAGGTTCGGGATCCTTGATGCAACGGGACTTTACTGTCCAAGCTGAGATACCTGACTCGATATCGTATTGGTTGTCTGCCCCATAATGGCCTTGAATGCGATCCACATACCAACGGCCAAAAATGCGACAATAAGGACGACGATTGCCGTCGAGATAACACCTTCACCCTCTTCTCGATTCCATTTGCCCGTCTGTATCAAAGACAAGACAACGAAGATGTGGTCGAGGTGTCTACTAAGTTTTGACAAAGTCCGTTTCGTCATAATACCTCCATCCGTGGATAACTTAGTCTATCAAATCTTTTATCTTTTGTCTAGATATTAGCGAGCGTTTTCAGGGTGTTAAATAGCGGGATTAGGAGAAGCATTGTCCCTGGAATTAGTACTGCTATTGATACCGGAATCCATACCAGTTGACTGCGGTGTTCTACTAACTTTAAAGTGTCTCGATGAATATCTTCTGACACAGCCTCTCTGACGGCGTTGACTATCTGTGGAATCTCTGATGAGATCCGGCGATCCCTTGTGACCTCAAGTAAAAGGCGCAGTCTAGGAAGAGAAAACACGTTGGCTGCTGTGATCAGGTACTCTCTTTGATCCTCATAAGGAACAGGCTCCGATAGACCACGACCAAATATGTGGTAAAACTCAGAACCGGAGTTTTCGGTGGCCGCTTTTAGTGCTACATCGAAACTCCTCCCTTCGCTTAAAACCTGTGTGAGGTTTTCAAAAAGTAGCGGTTGATGTAGGTTGAGACGCCTGGACAAAGCCTTGATATGCAGTTCTCTAAGACAGACGCTCCCGATCACAAGGATCGCTGGTGTTAGGACTGCTGTGAGTAACATATAGACCGTAGACGATGTTAGGACGTAGGTTAGAGCCGTGAGAGTCAAGGTAAGCTGAAGCGTAGTTTTTGGGCTTACAAAGGCCGTTAGTCCTTGTTTTATCTCTCGTTGTATGTGCCTTGTATGTGACGTGTTGTCACGAGCTAAAGACCACAAACGCCTCTTTGTTGCACGGGGAGTTGTTGCCCTGTTATTCTTGTGGAGATGTCCCATTATGGATAAGACAGCTGGTGATATGCGACTCATCGTTGCGAAGTGTCTGCTACGTAAGATGGTTACAGCTAAGGTGATTTGACTAAGCGCCAATAAGGTTAGAGATAATTGGTTCAAGCCTCTTTCTCCCTTTTCTTTTTATGTACCTGTAGTGCGAGAGCCACTGCGACTCTCTGAGATGCCGTCAATGTCGTGTGCTGAAGTTGCTTTACTTCGGGGAGACGTGAGAGCCTCGATGTCCAAAACCAGCATCCTCCCAGAGTCAGAATCGACAGCGAGAAGACTACCTGTGACAGACCCGTTCTTAGGTTTGGCATGGTGCCTGACATAACTACACCCAAAGCGAACATCACCACTGGGACGATAACGATTAGGTATCGTGCGATTGCAATCGACGCTAGTTTGGTCTTAAGCTCATTGGACGCGTACAAACGTCGTAGTTGTTCATGTCGAAGCAACTCGATCTGCTCATGAATCCGTTGAGTGCCGCTTCGATCGTAGGTGAGGATTCTTCTAAGTACCTTCTGTGAGTTGGGGTCAGATAGTTCTTTCTCAAGATGTCTAAATGCGGTCTCAAGATCCCCAGTAAGCAGCCATATTGACTCTGCCTGTCTGAAGGTGTCAATAAACTCTGAAGGCGTAGACCCAAGGGAGTTGAAGAAACACCTGCCAAGTGAGCTACCCGTGGTTGCAACCCGTATAGACATCTCATGAAGTAGCTGTGGCCACAACTCTTGGAGTTTTGAAGAAAGACCTTCTTTTTGAGTATCTGTCCAAGAGGTGAATACAGCAAGGCTAGAGATCGTGATAGCAAACGATACTGACATGGGCATGACCAAAAAGGAGAGTGCTGAAGCAGTCATTAAGATCAGTGATCTCGGGCGTCTAAGAGTGGTAAGGGACTCTCGTGCCTTTCGTCTAAGGGCCATGGAGTAAGTACCTTTCGTGAACCCACCGATGCCTGGCCCAAGGCTAGGGAGGGTAGAAGGATCTTTGGTACTAGGAGCTTTTACTAGCGTTAGGGCCCCAGATAGGACCATTATTGTTGCTGCGGCATTTATCAGGTGGGTCGTCATCGTTGCTGATGATCCCGGGTTCGTGCACCAAGGGTTAACTTTGCATGACCATTCTCCTCTAGGGGTTCGAAAAGGCTGGATCGTTCAAAGAGCGTTGTGGTTGAAAATAGCCACTCCTCCCTCACGAGCTGAGGATCTTCAACGGAGACTATCTCTTTGACTCCTACCTTTGCCCCTTGGCGTGCACAGTGCACAACCAGATCGAGACAGTCTCCCACCAACTGAGTTGCGCTTGATGCTGTGATGGGTCGCTCAGAGAGCTGCGCTAACAGTCTCAACCGCTCAAGTGCGTGGCGCGCAGAGCGAGCATGTAGAGAGGTAAGACCTTGAACCCCAGTGGAAAGCGTCATTAGGAAAGGGAGAGTCTCTCTGTCCCGAACCTCTCCAATGACCACAACGTCCGGAGTCATACGCAAAAAGGCGTTTGTGAGAGTCCTCAACTCGATCTCCGGCCTCTCAGGACGCCTCGGCCGTGTCTGCATCTGAGCGAAGTTTGGGAGTTTGCACCGAAGTTCCAGTACCTCTTCGGCTGATACGATACGGTACGACGAAGGTAGAGAGTTCAAAATCGCCTTCAAGACGGTGGTCTTACCGCTTCCCGGTGCTCCGCTTATGACTATAGAGGCTCCACTACGGGCTGCTTCTGTGAGGTAGTCGCAGCTCTCGGGCGATAGAAACCCCTCTCGGCCTAGCTCGAAAAGAGTGATCTTCTCCGTGGTGGCAAACTTTCTTATATTGATGAGCATGTGCCCTTCTGCGGCGAGCTCGGGGTGTACTATATGTATGCGTGATCCGTCTTCAAGCTGTGAATCTTGTATACCAAGGGCGGGATCGAGCTTCTTGTTGGTGCTAAGAGAACGGTCTAACATACGAGCGACCACTCGTTGCACATGGCTGTCGTCGTAGAAACTAAGGTAGACCCTAGCTCTTCTACCGTCGGATCTGCGGATAAATACCCTGTTTGGAGCTACTATCTCAATCTCCCAGATGTTTTCGTCTCTAAGCAGCGGCTCAAGTGGTCCGGCACCTTTGAGATTTGACCAGATGTAACTAGTGAGATGGCTTATAAGCTCAGGTGTCAAGCTAAAGGAGCTGCCTCCTTCGTAGGTGCGCAGTGTGCGACGAATCAGAGATATCAGAGCATCGGCATCGTCTGCACTTTTTATATTGATGTTTTCTTTTTCGATTTCAGAGATTACTTGCTCTTCAACACGTTGTGCTAGAGCGAGAACCTCTTCCGACTTTGGCCTAGAGGTTTGCATGTGTTCAAGAGCTGCGGGAACAGTTGTATCAAGCACTCGAATCCTTTCGATGTGAAGCCGTCCATGGCGTATGCTTTTGATCCAATTATTTCAGATCAAGATGAGATCTGTCAAGCAAAACTGGGACCTGGATCACGTAGGGAGCGCTGTTGGTAAGGTGTTTGTGAATGTGTAGTGGCCTAGCTTGCAGGAGGTCAGTAAGTGGAAGACCCTAGGCAGAGTCTCTCGATAGTCGAACTGCAGCCGATAGAGCACCCGTCAGAAGCAATTACAAGGGTGTTGGCTCCAAACCCCTCTCCAATGACCTTAGACGGTACGAACTCATATCTAATATTTTCAGAGTCGAAAGACCGTGTCCTGGTTGTGGACCCAGGTCCCAGCGTCTCATCTCACCTAGATGCACTCGAAGGCGAGATAGCTAGTGTTGGGGCCAAGGTAGGAGGGATAGTCGTTACCCACTCCCATATAGACCACGCAGAGTCAGTCCTATCTCTCGTAAGGAGATGGGAGGTGCCGGCCTTTGCGCACCCCGAGTTAGCTCATATGGGATATGAGCCCTTGACGCAGGGGCATAGGTTGCTAGGAGGAGTTCGCCTTGAGGTTCTCTATACACCTGGCCACAGTAAAGATCACTTATGTTTCTTGGACCCAGAGGGAAACCTGCTAAGTGGAGACCATATCTTGGGGCGAGGTACTACCGTAGTTGCTCATCCCGATGGGGATCTGACAAGGTACCTAGAGTCTTTAGAGAAGGTTTTGAAGATTGATTACTCAACTATCCAGCCTGGACACGGGCCATCTATGAGCAGAGGCTTAGGTCAAGAGGTCATCGAGTACTACCTGGATCATCGACGTAAGAGGCTAGCGCAGATAGCACAGGTCATGAGACTAAAGGAACGGCCGGTTACCCTATCTGAGATCGTAAAGGGAATCTACGGAGATCTCAAAGATCCGATCTTGTGGGCGGCTTCCGCCACAACGATGGCTGCTCTTGACTATCTCATAAGAACTGGAGAGGTGGAGAGCAAAGGGGATTGGTTCACAGCTGTCGGCTGAATCGAGGTTAAAACAGGGTTACAGGCGTGAGGCTTTCACGACCGTCGTCCAATTCAGTATGGTCTTTCGGAGCGAGTGCGGTGATCGTGGAAACTACCCCAGCCACGTCTTGCGCTAACAAAGACGGGAAAGCGCCCTTTCTTTCCTTGGCGAAGTGGATGGGGGCGTCTATGCCCTCGTAACGTGACCCGAGTGTAGTTAGTGAAAGTATCTGAGAGATGTCTCTCTTTAGCCTCGTTCGTTCAGCTCGTTGATCCTTGAACCGGTTTATTACGATCGACCACGACGACGGAGCCTCCTTCTTCTCTACCAGGTCCGTAAGGATCTTTGATATGGCGTAGATCCACTTGGGGTCTTGTTGGGTTACTAAAGTGAGGTGACTCGATACAGAAAGTGCGATATCAGCCATGAGTGGGCTACCTAGATCTTCGTAGTCATAGGGTCTGGCTAAATAGGGATGCACCTCGCACACCAGATATGAAAAGCGTGCTCTCAAGGCCTTTATAAGCTCAATTATTCCCCTTTGTTCCATCAAAGTGATGTGTTTTGGATCCCAGACTCCAGGGATAAGGCAGTAGTCAAATCCTGGTGCGACGTTAGTTAGCTCATCGATCATTAGGAGGGGCTTCGTGGATTCTTCGTTGCCGCTTTGGGCTAGATACTCCGAAAGGGTCGGTGCTAGTGGATCTACTCCGTGAAGGTAAGCGAGGTCGCAGTCAAGTGTCAGCTCTACCAGGGCAGTAGGACCAACCTTCGCTAGACCGGTGGCGATAACAGAAGACACCGTGCTAATTCCCGACCCCCTTGGACCCATAACGATTGCCACAGTTGCTAATCCCCCCTGAACTGGGTGTTCTAGGGCGGTAGGCGCAGTTGTGTCTTTGGCCGAGGGACTCTTCCGCCCTAAGGCGTTCTTTTTTGATGAGGAGTGAAATACCACCTTTGGTTCTTGAACCCTGAGTTCAACTACTTCATCTCCTTGATCTCTTTCTTGTCTAAGCTCGGTTACAAAGACCAGGTTTCGAACCCTATCGAGCACTTGAAGGACAGTATCTGGGATCTCTAGTTCGTAGTTGTCGGTATTTGAGTGGGTTGCGATCGAGGGATACTCATTTGCATCAAAGACAAGGAAGGTTCTAACTCCTGAGCTGAGAAAGTCTCCTAACTCTGATTCGTGTCTTATCCAGAGCACCTGGACGTGAGCGGCTAGGGGGATGACCGATCGAAACACCTCAGTTATCCAGTCGTACTCGATTTCAGACACACAGGCGATAAGGGTCTTTTGCGAGGCATAAGACTCCACTTTAGGGGACCTGTGGTCTAGGGGCCTATCCTGCGGCATTTGTTCCTGGGGTTGCTGGGTTGGTGGCGTTCGAAGGAAGTAAGGGGGGATATGATAAGCCGGCTTGCGCAGCATCTGCTTCGGTTGAATCCACTACTGCTATCTTGCCGGCACTCTCTCCGTAGAGTATGGCAAGCGCTTCTTCCTCATCTTTTACAGCCACCACCACGTCGGAGACGGAGACGCCACTCAACGTGCTCGGAGGAGTATAAACCTCTCTCACCAGCACCTTCGGCGCGAGCAACTCTGTCATCGGGGATGCCGAAGCTGTGAATGTGGCGCTAATGTCGACTCGATCCCCGGGAACTATCTGCTCCGCCTGTACGACATCTAGAGGTACTGAAACAGTCACGAGCCGATATCCAGAGGGGGATGAGTTGCTGCCCTTGATCATCGAAGAGCCGACTATCCCGTCTTTGGGTATGTTGGTATTTGAGGTCTGGCCTAAAACCTCGTTGAGGCCGGCAAAGGTATTAGTTAGCTCTTGAGAGACCCCAAGACTTTCAAGTTTCACTTCGCCAGCGGTTATTACCGCCCCCTTTTCGATCGGTGTCTGTGCAACAACAACTACTTGCGTCCGTTGGGGTGCTGCGCTATGTTCACCGATGAGTATGAGAACTCCTACTGTTATGAGAAGAGTAGGTGCCAGGAAGTCTCTGACTAACCGTGGAACTTTCCCTTTAGCACTTAGTGATCGCTCAATTGGGGCTTTACTTGGGCGGGCCTTGACTTTGACACGCCCGAAAAGAGGAGTAATCCGCTCCTTAGATATCATTCCATGATCCTCCGTAGCATCCTTGCTAGGTGAGATATTAACAGCTCCGAGATGTCTCTGTCAATCGATCTCTGTAATTTTGCACCTTATGCAAACCTGTTTGAAGACGCCGAAGCTGTAGGCTAAATGTAATGAAATGTGATCAATTGTTAGCTCGTGCGTCTTCGTCATCACTTGCGTGGCGTTGAGCTTCGTGGGCGAATCGTATTATTTGCGAATCGTATTATTAGAGGTAAAGAGATGTCAGAGTGGATGAGCACGAAGGAAGCAGCTGAAGAGTTAGGTGTTACGGTCAGGACCCTTTATAGGTTGATCGACGAAGGCAGTATCGAGGCGTATCAGATAGGACGGGTTATACGCGTGAAAAGCAGTGATGTACAACGCTACCTAGAGTCCGTTCGTATAGCACCAGGTCAGCTACGTCATCTTTACGAGCAAGTCGATGTAGCGAGGGACGAGTGACTCAAGGATTAATAAAGCTCCAACTCACAGCGCCTATGTGTCTAATTGGAAATAGGTAGGTCTCAGAGTCACGAGAAAGTATCACCGCATCAGAGATGCATCCCTCGAAGGCTCCCGTGACCGCCTGGATGTTACGTAGGTACTCTATTCGCATGTTCTGATGGAGCGCAACGGTTGAGTCAATGTAAGCTAGTGCTGATAGGTGTGATTTTTCAAAGCTTAGGGCACCGTTTCCTTTAGGCCATAGTATTTCTAAGTGGGTAGACAGGCACAGCGAGGCGATCGACTCCTTCGTGACAAGGCGGTACGTGCCTCCCTCAGTAAGAAGTGTTATGAAGTCTTTTCCTAGACTAAAGACAAAGCCGATCGTTGGACGCCCCATCTGATCGAAGATCTTGACCGGTTGACGCCTATGGCGCATATCAGCTAGAACGTGATCAAAGGCTAGCGTGTCGTACAGTTCCGCCCTTTCTCTTCTTTGTCGTACATGTTCCTGATACCTCTGAGAGCTTTCGAGCTCTGTGTTGAGTCGAAGCAGATGAGGATCGATCGGTGAATCATTGACCTTGGGTCTCTCTGTCATCTCCTTAGTATTCGGCATCGGAGCGGCGAACTATATTGCCTCTCTAGTGTTTGTACTAAGAGATCTCGAGAAGATTTGCGGTATCGTGTTAGTTATAAGGGAGATGCTAAGCGCAGTTGTTTGAAACGAAGAGCCTCGTAGAGGAGAAATGTACGGTGACCCTTGACCGATAGGGTGAATTTGATTGTGCCTAAGAATCAAACCATGCTGGCGATCCTTGGAATGAACGATGAGCACCTCCGAGCGGTGCAGAGTGCCTTCCCTGACGTCGCTATTACGGCTAGAGGCAATGAGATAGCGATAGTTGGGAGTGAAGCTCCGTCGGTCGCCAAACTCTTTGAAGAGCTTATTGTCCTGGTTGAAAACGGGGAACTGCTAGAGAAGTATAACCTTGCACGAACGATAGACATGATCAAGGCGAATGAGGTGCCCTCTGATATCGTCAACTTGGAGCTACTTCGTTCTGCTCGTGGTAAGGCGGTCAAACCCAAGACGTTGGGCCAAAGGAGGTACGTGGAGGCGATCGCTAATAACGTTATAACCTTTGGAATCGGTCCTGCTGGAACGGGGAAGTCGTACCTCGCAGTAGCACTAGCAGTTCAGGCGTTGCAGCAGAAATCCGTGAGCCGCATCATCCTCACCAGACCCGCTGTAGAGGCAGGCGAGAGGCTCGGTTTTTTACCAGGTGACCTAATGGCCAAGGTAGACCCCTACCTAAGACCACTATACGATGCTCTATATGATATCTTAGAGCCAGAGGTAACCCAGAGACTTTTGGAAAGAGGAACTATCGAGGTAGCTCCGCTGGCATTTATGCGAGGACGTACCTTGAACTCTAGCTTCATCATTTTGGACGAGGCACAAAACACCACCCCCGAACAGATGAAGATGTTCCTTACACGAATCGGATTTGGCTCCAAAGTGGTAGTAACCGGTGATACCACGCAGATCGACGTGCCCAACGGTCGTTCGGGTTTGGTTGGCTTGGAGGAGACTCTCTCGGGCGTAGACGACCTTGCCTTTGTCCACTTAGGTTCGAGGGATGTGGTGAGACATCCTATAGTCTCTGCGATAGTGAAAGCCTACGATGGTGCAGCCGATGAGAGAAGCAGAGAGAGGAATCTATGAATATCGTCCCTGAGGTCTTCGTCTCAAACGAGCAGGGTCAGTTCGAGATAGACGTCTTTAGATGGCAAGAGTTGGCGCTTGCGGTACTTGAGGCTGAGAAGGTTGTACCCAACGCCGAACTTGCGGTGATGTTCGTAGAAGAGTCTGTGATTTCGGAGTTGAACGAACGCTATATGGGTAAGCAAGGTCCAACCGATGTTTTGTCATTTCCAATTGCAGTTGAGGAGGCGGACTCAGGCAGAGTTCCCGACAATGGATCAAGTGGTCCAGAGTTCACGTCGCCCATGTTTGACCGGCCGAAGGTCCTGTTAGGTGATGTAGTTATATGCCCAGCCGTTGCCAGCAGAAACTGCTTCGAGCATAAAGGAGACCGACTCCACAGAGGTACCCTAGATGATGAGATTGCGCTGCTGTTGGTCCATGGAATACTCCACCTTCGGGGAATGGATCACGAAGAAGAGGGCGAGGCTGAGGTTATGGAGGCCAAGGAAGATGTTTATCTGAAGGCGTACTATTTTGATGGAGAGTTGCAGAGATAGTAGCGCTGTGGCTACTTCGTGACGTTTAACTATGGAACCTCATTTACAACTTTTTTCACCTATCTTCAGTCTTATAAAACCCAGGGGAGGCTGGTCTCTCTCGGATTCGATCATGATTCTCGTTGCTATAGCCTTAGTGGGATTCGCTGCGTTCTTGGCCTACGCCGAGACGGCTTTGGTGCGTATGTCAAAGATAAGGGCGCTGGCTCTGCAAGAAAAGGGAGTTCCAGGTTCGGAGCGTCTCTTGGACCTGATGGCGGATCCTCCGAAGTTTTTAAATCCGATTCTGTTGCTAACGCTGATCTGTCAGCTGGTCGCTGCCACTTTAGTCGGGGTCGTAGCCGCGGCTCGTTTTGGTGGTTTTGGGGTTTTAGCTGGGACGGTCTTCGAGGTGGTGGTAATTTTCATCCTCGGAGAAGCCCTACCAAAGAACATCTCGGTCAGAAAACCAGATAAAGCTGCTATTCGGAGCGCGAAGGTAGTTCAGTTTTTAGTCAAGTTTCCACCGGTAGCGCTGGTGTCATCCCTGGTAATTGGACTTGCAAGACTCTTGATACCTGGAGAGTTTGATCCCTATGGGACCGTTAGCGAGGAAGAGCTGCTAGCGATGGCGGATGCGGCTTTAGAGGGAGAGGTCATCGAAGATGAGGAGCGGGAGCTGATCCACTCGGTCATTAACTTTGGGGACACAGTCGCAAGAGAGGTCATGGTCCCAAGGCCTGACGTCGTCTCTGCCTCGATCTCGCAGAGCGTGTCAGAGGTGGTCGACCTCATTTTAGAAGCAGGTATCTCAAGGGTTCCAGTCTACTCGGGATCCCTGGACAATGTCGTGGGCATAGTATTTGCCAAGGACCTCCTTCGAGCTGAACGAGACGGTGAACGGGATATGACGATAGAGCCGCTTATCAGGCCCGCTCACTTTGTTCCGGAGACGAAACCCGTCGCTGAGCTGCTAAGGGACATGCAAAACGGTAAGTTTCACATGGCGATAATAATAGACGAGTATGGTTCAACCGTTGGGCTTGTAACTTTGGAGGATCTCTTGGAGGAACTCGTCGGCGACATCACCGACGAGTACGACAACGAAGTACAGGAGGTTCTTGAGATCGCTCCCGGTGAGTGGGAGGTATCAGGGTCGATGTCCGTTGACGATCTCTCGGAACTCCTAGACGTTGATCTGCCGGAAGGGGACTGGGATACCGTTGGTGGCATGTTGCTTGGACTGCTCGGACACCTGCCGGTAGGCGGAGAAGAGGTAGAGACATCAGGATTTTTATTTAGGGCTGATCAGGTCACCTCCCGTCGCGTTGAGAAAGTGCACGTAGCCAGGGTTGACGAAACTGTCGAGTCGTCATGACGCAACGATCTGCGTTCATAGCAGTAATGGGTAGACCCAACGTTGGAAAGTCTTCCTTGGTAAATCGCCTCTGTGGCCATAAGGTATCCATAGTGGCGTCTTCCGCCAACACAACTAGACGACAGGTAAGAGGTATCAGGACCGACTCCGAGACTCAGCTTATCTTCGTAGATACTCCAGGTATCCACAGACCAAAGACCGAACTTGGGCGGCGGCTAAACCTTGCTGCAACAGAAGCCTCAGAGGGCGTTGACATACATCTCGTGGTGATCGATGCAACCAAGGATGTGGGTCCAGGTGATACTAGAGTGTTAGAGATTACACCCAGTAATGCTCTTGTCGTACTGAACAAATGCGATATAGCTTCAAAGCCTCAGATCGCCAAACAGCTTATGCGTCTCGGTGAGTTCAATAAGGAGGGCTACTTTCCTGTCTCCTCCAAGACTGGATATGGAGTAGACGCTCTGTTGGCTGAACTCAAGGGAAGATGCGTAGACCCTTACCTCTACTACCCCGACGAGATGCTGTCGGATCAAGACGAGCTTTTCCGGATATCGGAGATAGTACGTGAGAAGCTTTTGGTTGAGCTGAAAGATGAACTACCACACTCTATATATTGCACGGTTACCGAGTACGATCCTCCACATGTTTGCGTTGAGATCGTCGTAGAACGAGAGTCACAAAAGCCCATAGTTATAGGCAAAGGTGGCGGTACTTTGAAGAAGGTGGGTATCGCAGCCCGGGAGGAACTCGGTGGAAGATTGTTTCTCGAACTCTTCGTCAAGGTCGAAAGAAACTGGCAGAGAAATAGTGCATTCTTGGACGGTCGGGGACTTTAGCTACCCGTTTTGCTCGTTTGTAAGCTGTTGTCTGTGGATTCTTGGTAAAGGAGGAAGATTTGTCGATATTTGAGCGTCTCCAAGGGGTTTTCCAAGGTAGGGGGAAAGGTGTCTATCCGACGATCGAGCCCTTTGAATACCTAGAGACCCTTAGCCTCTTCTCCGATGGGCGCCCTTTTATAAGGCTTGAACAAAAGACTAAGAAGACCGATGGACAAACACCACTTCATCAGGAGGTCGGATATATTAGGGTAGTTGGGGACTCTCGTCTTGAGCTATTGCTTATACAGCCAACTGGTGTCGCTGAGATAGCAGAGGGCGCCTACTTCGAAGAAGAAGATACGGCTCTAATGGAGTTCAGGTCTTACAAGGTCGTGACGACTCCGACTGCCAAGTCTGTATCTGAGACTTTACGAACCTATAAGGTACGGGACCTTGAACTTGTCTGTGAGTTTCATATGGCTGCAGTGGGCCATGACCGCCAGCTCCACTTAAGGTCGGAGTTGACAAAGGCTGAGGCGTGAGAGTGTGTGCCGTGCACTAAAGTCAAAGGAGTGACGGATTTGCCAAATGCGCTTTCAAAGATCGACTTCACTCGTATTCCAAAACATATTGGTTGCGTGATGGATGGCAATGGGCGTTGGGCAAAGAACAGAGGCTTACCTAGGACTGAAGGTCATGCGGCGGGTGAGGAGGCTCTTTTTGACACAGTGCTGGGTGCCTTGGATCTTGGTGTAGAGTGGCTGACCATGTATGCGTTCTCGACTGAGAACTGGAAGCGACCTCCGGATGAGGTTAGGTTTCTTATGGGTTTTAACCGAGGATTGCTACGGCGACGAAGAGACGAACTGAACGATCTTGGCGTAAGGATTCGCTTTGCGGGGCGACGTGACTGGAGAGTGCCTAGGTCGGTAATCAAGGAGATGGACAAGTCGCTCGAGATGACGGAGCACAACTCCAAGTTAAACCTTACGATGGCGTTCAACTATGGAGGACGAGCCGAGATCGTAGATGCGGTCAGAGAGTGCGTGCGCGACGGAATCGATCCTGAGAAGATAGATGAAAAGGCGATTAGGGCTCGAATGTACATTCCTGACATGCCGGACCCAGATCTAATAGTTCGAACCTCTGGTGAACACCGAATCTCTAACTTTCTTCTGTGGCAGATGGCGTATTCAGAACTTGTGTTTCAGAAGGTTCTCTGGCCTGACTTTAGACGTGAACACCTCTTTGAAGCTGTCCTTGAGTATCAAAGAAGAGACAGGCGATACGGTGCTGTCTAGTTATCTGGGGAGGATGACTTTTGGATGTAGATCAAATTACCTCTAGGGACCGTCTATGACGACTCTTTACATGTTACTAGTGCTTCTACTAGTCGTGGTAATGATCGTTATGGTCGCACTAGGTGTCCATCAACTTGTGGCTCCGCTGGTGCTTATTGTGGTTCTTCCGTTTTTGATATTTGTGGGAGGCCGTAGAAAGATGGTGAGAAGCCGCTCCAAGCCGAAAGATGAGTGAGTACAAAGACTCACTTTTGGTTCTTAGAACCTACAAACTTGGAGAAGCCGATCGAATTCTTTCATGCATATCGAAACAACACGGAAAAGTAAGAGTTGTAGCCAAGGGCGCACGCAAGTCAAAGAGCAAGTTTGGTGGTAGAGTAGAGCCTTTTACCGAGGTCTTTGCGTCGATCTGGAAGGGAAGGGGCGAGCTTGACACCTTGCGACAGGCAGAGGTGGTGTCTTTAAACGCAGAACTCCACGAGGAGCTTGACAAACTCATTAAAGCCTCGACTGTGGTTGAGATAGTAGATAAGGTAAGCTTCGATGGTCAAGATCTGTCTGCCCTTTACGAGCTGGCTACAAGGGCTCTTAGGACGCTCTCGGTTCAAGATAGTCCAAACTTTCTGTCTGTATTTGCTCTTAGAGTTCTCTCGCTCGAAGGACTAGCTCCGCAGCTCGATGGGTGTGGCCTTTGTGGAAGCCCGAACGTCGTCGCCTTGGACTACCTCCATAGCTATGGACTTTGCAGAAAGCATGTGACAGCGCCGATACCCTCTGAGGTTGTCGAGATGATGAGGGCGGTTCTTGTCGGTAGAACTGGAGCGGTATTGGCCATGAAAGACACGGTACTTAGTCGGGAGTTTGAGACCGTTGTCATGCGGTACTTTGAACAGTCGCTTTCTATGAAACTAGCCTCCCTCTCGCTCCACCGGGGAGGATCCGAGATCTTCTAACTCGGTAGTGGGCTGCTTTAGGGGGCCGTGGATTCCCCAGGCTCTTTCGACCGACTAGGGGATACAAATATCTGTGCAACTGCGCTTGCTTAGCACCTCGGCGCTTATAGTTAGCTCCTATGGCAGTTTCTGATCTTATGGATAAGGTAGTAAGTCTGTGTAAACGAAGAGGTTTTATCTTTCCCTCTGCCGAGATTTACGGTGGTTTTCGATCTACCTACGACTACGGTCCGCTGGGGTCGTTGATGCTCCAGAAGGTAAAGGGAGCTTGGTGGATGGACATGGTGCAAAAAAGGAGAGATGTCGTACCGATCGACGCAGCCATCCTGTCTTCCCCTAAGATTTGGGAGGCCTCGGGACATCTTGCCAACTTTACCGATCCGTTAGTTGACTGCCGGAACTGCAAGGAGCGATGGCGTGCAGACCATATCGATGGTGTGTGTCCCAAGTGTGGCTCTTCAGATCTCACAGATGCGCGTGCTTTCAATATGATGTTTAAGACCTTCGTGGGTCCCGTGGAGGACGCAGCCGCCGTTGCGTATCTAAGGCCAGAGACAGCGCAGGGAATGTTCGTAAACTTCAAGTTGGTTCAGCAATCCCTAAGCCTCAAACCTCCATTTGGGATTGCACAGGTTGGTAAGTCCTTTAGAAACGAGATAACACCGGGAAACTTTGTCTTTAGGACACGGGAGTTCGAGCAGATGGAGATGGAGTACTTCGTTCATCCCGGTGAAGCGGTGAAGTGGCACGAGTACTGGTATGGCGAACGCTACAACTGGTACCTTAGCCTTGGAATACCCAAAGAGATGATAAGACTACGCCATCACGACAAGGAAGAACTCTCTCACTACTCAGCTGGGACCGTCGATGTTGAGTTTCTGTTTCCCTGGGGATGGGGTGAACTTGAAGGTATCGCTAACCGAACGGACTACGACCTAAGGGCCCATATGAACGCCTCGGGCGAGGATTTGACCTACTTCGATCAGACGAGCGGAGAGAGATATCTTCCCTATGTAATTGAGCCTGCCGCTGGAGCAACTCGCACCATGATGGCTTTTTTGATCGCAGGTTACAGTGAAGACGAGGTAGCAGGGGAAAAGCGTACTCTTTTACGCCTTCATCCCCGAGTTGCGCCCTATACAGTCTGTGTCCTTCCTCTTTCTAAAAAACCCGAGCTGAAAGAGGTTGCAGAGAGGATCTATGGCGAACTCTCGGAGTCTTTCTCCGTTGCTTACGACGATACACAGTCCATCGGGAAACGCTATAGGCGACAAGACGAGATTGGGACACCGTTTTGCGTGACTGTTGATTTTGATACCCTTACCGATGGTGCTGTTACGGTTCGGGACCGGGACTCTACGCAGCAGATTAGGATTCCTATTTCGGAACTCTACGACCATATCTCACTAAGAGTAAGGACCTGGCCCAACTAAGACGTTCAAGATAGCCGTTCTATGCAGTTCTCTGATATTGTTAAGTGATCTGTTCATCGTCGTTTTAGGCTGGCGTCCCTAAATGGGTTGTCGGCGATTTTAGGAGCTTGAGTGAGATATATCTATCCCTTTGACTTTCACCATGAAAGAGCACCTATGGAGATGAAAGATCTCCTTGGGGGAAAGGGTGCCAATCTTGCAGAGATGACATCGGTGCTCAAACTACCGGTGCCTCATGGATTCACCATATCGACAGATGCCTGTCGAGAGTATTTGAAGACGGGATGGCCCGTAGGCCTGGATGACGAACTAGAGAAGGCCTTGTCTGAACTTGAGCTCAAGATGGGTCGTAGGCTCGGCGATCCAAATGACCCCTTATTGGTCTCGGTTCGCTCTGGCGCGAAGTTTTCGATGCCGGGGATGATGGACACTGTCTTAAATCTTGGTCTAAATGACGAGAGCGTCGAAGGTCTGGCCGAGGCGACGAACGACCAACGATTTGCCTACGACTCCTATAGAAGATTTATCCAGATGTACTCAAGAATTGTCCTGGGACTGGATCCTTCAGAGATGGATCTACTCTTTGAAGAGACCAAGGAAAAAGTGGGCGCAGAGACCGACGCCGATGTTCCCGTCGATGCACTTAAGTCACTAATTGTCTCGTTCAAAGAGATTGTCGAGCGTGAGACCTCGAAAGAGTTTCCGAGCGATCCAACTGCTCAACTAAAAGGGGCCATTTCGGCCGTGTTTGGTTCATGGAACGGAGAAAGGGCGAAAGCCTATAGAAGACGAGAGGGAATCTCCGATGATCTTGGCACTGCAGTAAATGTGCAGGCGATGGTCTTTGGCAATCGTGACAACAACTCTGGGACCGGAGTGGGCTTTACACGTGATCCAGCTACCGGGGAGAAAGGGATCTACGGTGACTTTCTCGTAAACGCGCAAGGTGAAGACGTCGTTGCGGGAGTAAGGAATACAGAGCACCTAGTTGCTCTAAAAGACCGTTTCCCAGAGGTTTTCGATCAGCTCGTCGACATATTTCACAGACTCGAGAGCCACTACCGAGACATGTGCGATACTGAGTTCACCATAGAACAAGGCAAACTCTGGATGCTTCAGACTCGCGTGGGTAAACGCACTGGGGTTGCAGCGCTTAAGATGGCCGTTGAGATGACCCAGGACGAATGGATCAAGCTCAACAAGACGGAGGCGGTTCTTCGAATCACCGGCGACCACCTAGACCAAGTCCTTCACCCTCAGTTTGCCGACGACAACTATAAGGTGCTAACCAAGGGTCTAGGAGCATCTCCCGGAGCGGCCGTAGGTAAAGTGTGTTTTTCTTCATATGATGCCGTTCTTCGTGTTCAACATGGAGAGAAGGTGATCCTGGTTAGGAAAGAAACCTCTCCCGACGATGTCCAAGGAATGCTGGCTGCTCAGGGCGTCCTTACGACCCGTGGGGGCCTCGTCTCACACGCTGCTGTGGTGGCCAGAGGGTGGGGGAAGCCGGCTGTAGTAGGAGCCGAAGCGATCAAAGTGGCTGAAAGATTCTTCCAGGTAGGCGAAACCACTGTGCACGACGGCGATATCATCTCTATCGATGGAACATCTGGTGAGGTGGTGCTCGGTGCCGTGAGGCTAAGTGCAGCCGAGCCGACCTCGGAGTTCAACACGATCCTGAGTTGGGCGGATGAGATCAGACGTTCCAAACTTGCAGTTAGAGCCAACGCAGATAACGGAGAAGACGCAACGGTGGCGGCTTTTTTTGGGGCCGAGGGAATAGGGCTCTGCAGAACAGAGCACATGTTCTTACGTGAAGATCGATTGCCGATTGTTAGGAGGATGATCCTGGCCGATACCGAAGATGAAGAAGCGGCCGCACTTGAAGAGTTGCGGGTTGCACAAAGAGATGACTTTCTCGAGATCCTTAGGGCGATGAGTGGACTGCCGGTGACGGTTCGTTTGTTGGATCCACCTTTGCACGAGTTCCTGCCCGATGTCGAGCACTTAATGGTAAAGCAGGCAGTGGAAGGTCTAAGCGAGGAAGAAGAACGACTTCTAGGCGCAGCTCGCTCTTGGCATGAGGTAAACCCGATGCTAGGTACCCGTGGGGTCCGACTTGGAGTGATTAAGCCAGGTCTCTATGCAATGCAGGTGAGAGCGCTCGTTCAGGCTGCGCAGACGCTTCGAGCTGAAGGTGGAGATCCAAAGGTCGAGATCATGGTTCCCTTGGTTGTTGGAAGCGAAGAGCTAAAGCTGGCTCGATCTTGGGCGCAAGATGTGATTGACGAGCTAGGGGCTAAGGATCTGGATATAACCATCGGTACGATGATAGAGACACCTAGAGCAGCAATTAGAGCTCAAGAGATAGCTACCTTCGCAGAGTTTTTCTCCTTTGGCACTAATGACCTTACACAGATGACTTTCGGATTTTCAAGAGACGACGTAGAGGGCCGTCTCATGAGTTCATACCTCGAAAAGGGACTTCTGCATAACAATCCGTTCAAGGTTGTCGACCCAGATGGCGTGGGAGAACTGGTGCGTATGGGCATCGAACGAGGTAGGTCTGCCAAGTCTGACTTAAAGGTAGGTGTCTGTGGTGAACACGGTGGAGATCCAGCCTCGATAGAGACGTTCTATGAAGCTGGAGTTAGTTACGTAAGCTGTTCTCCGTACCGTGTGCCGATCGCTCGTCTCTCCGCTGCGCATGCGGTTCTTCGCTCAAAGCGTTAGAACTGCTATTGGTCCAGCTTTTTGCCTCGATAGCGGCGAGCAGATCTCCTAGTCTGGATCCCATGCCTCCCGTTAGATATGGGATCCCTTCTTCTTCGAGTCTTTTTTCGAGGGACTTGGCTGCTTGAAGGGCTTGGGGGTTGGTAACGGTTAGTACGACTAGATCGGCCCCCGTATCTTTTGAGATCTTGACAAGGTCATCTGCTGGGACCTGTGTACCTAGATGATGAGTAATCCATCGGTTGTTGCGAAGAGCTGCTGTGGCCATAGTGGCTGGAAGAGAGTGTTCGTCTCCTGGTGGAGTGGCTACCACGACCACCCCCTTAGGGCGTCCAGCTGGGCTTAGCATGAGGTTTGCAAGGGATCGTTCAACGATGGCGGATGCTCTATGTTCCTCGGCTATCGTGAGAGATCCTTCTGCCCATCTCTCTCCAATCTCCGCTAGTGCAGGACTCAGTAGCTGCTCGCAGATCTCCACTACTGAGACGTTACCATCGGCCAGGCGCTGCACCTGTGATCGCGCTTGGAGTTCCTCGCCTCTTAGCAGGTGTCCAAGTAGCTTCTCTTTCTGCTGGTGCCAGTCTCTGACCTTGACCTTTGGGGGCGGTGGTGCGGGTTTGGACCGTTGTTGGATGAGTTGACGAAGGTCTTCCTCGTCAACGTTGTAAGATGCTCCGATTTTTTCCGCGCGCAACTTTCCTTCCCTCACCCACTGATAGGCGGTTTGGTAGTGTACTCCCAACTGGTTTGCCGCGTCTTTCAAGTCCATATGTGGTACCTTTGATTTAGAGTATTGCCGAAGACAGATAACAAATAAGCAGTCTCAATCATCCTATATCGTCCCAGTAGTTTTGATTGTTTTGAACTCCGATAGCTCTTTGGGTGGTCCTTAAAACACCCAAAACTGGCCGTCGCACTTGCAGATTTGGAGTTCGCATCTATTGTGTGCTGCGGTGCAGCGTTCATCTGATCGCAGGTGAAGGAGGTAATAGGGGGTCTCGTTGAGAGCCAGAGTTAGGTAACTTTTTAGAGCTGGATGGGTCCTGCCAAGGAGATCTCAGATGTGGCCCGCAACAGCACTAAGATAACTTGGCACGATGGCCTATTCAGACGACGACAAGGAGAGGGTCTTAACCGCTACCGATATGGTGGCGTTAGTGAGTGAGCAGGTACCCCTAAAGAGAGTGGGTCGAAGGTTTGTGGGGCTTTGTCCGTTTCACTCTGAAGGCACACCGTCGTTCTCTGTGAATCCCGAACAAGGTCTCTACTACTGCTTCGGCTGTCAGGCATCAGGTGACGCTATTTCATTTGTAATGCAGACCCTAAGAGTCGATTTTCAAGAGGCTCTTGAGCATCTAGCTAGAAGATCTGGAATACAGCTAATTGAGGTTTCCTCACCTTCAAAGGCCTCCAAGAGCAAGAGAGAGAGCCATCTCTCCTTGCTCTCTAGAGCGCAACAATGGTTTGCCAAAACTCTTGCGGATAACACGGTTGGAAGAGAGGCACGGGAGTACCTTAGGTCTAGGGGTATCACACAAGAGGCGATAGATCGCTTTGGCATAGGATTTGCTCCAGAAGAGGCTGATCTACTACAAAGAGCCATAGGCGCCTCGGCCGAAGATTTTGTAGAAGTTGGCCTTGGCTACAAAGACGACCGCGGGCTGGTGCGAGATCACTTTCGCGGCAGGGTGATGTTTCCTATCTCTGATGCCACTGGACGTGTCGTAGCATTTGGAGGCAGGATCTTGCCGGAGATTCAAGAAAAGAGCAGTTACCCGCTCCCCAAGTATAAAAACTCACCGGAGACCTATCTTTACCATAAGAGACGCGTACTTTATGGTTTAGACCTAGCTCGTTCCACGATCGTCGCTAGGAACGAAGTGGTCGTTTGCGAGGGCTATACCGATGTTGTCGGACTTTGGCAGGCCGGTGTAGAAAACGCGGTCGCTACTTGTGGGACCGCTCTCTCTGACGAGCACTTTGAACGACTCAAGAACTTTGCCAAACGCATAGTACTATCATTCGACGCAGACAGTGCTGGACAAAATGCGGCGGAGCGGTTTTACAAGTTTGAAAAGAACTTTAACATCCAGATCTACGTTGCAAAGGTTCCATATGGTAAGGATCCTGCTGAAGTTGCCAAGGACAACCCAGAGTTACTTCCAAAGATGATAGAAGATGCGTCTCCCTATCTTATGTTTAGGTTGTCAAGGTTGTTTGAAGGTGCTGACATGACCACCTCTGAACAAAGAGCGAAGGTCGCAGACGAAGCTATCTCCATGCTGATCGAACACCCATCTCCACTTGTACGATCGGAGTATCTTGGACTGATCGCAGATGCGACCAAGATTAGCTTTTCCGAGCTAAAAGGCCGTGTCGAGCGGCGGGCTAAAGTTGCAAGGCGGGGAGTCCCGTCAGAAGACGCGCAGACAAAGGGGCGATGGGCCGTTTCCGAGGGGGATAGAGCTGCCCTGGAGACACTAAGGCATCTTATAAATGATCCAGGGGAGCTTTCGGAGATCGTCGTGCCCCAGTTGTTTAGGGTATCGGAGTTTGCTGAGCTTGCAACGATCGTTGGTAACTGCTCCTCTGTGTCTGAAGCAGCTTCAAGACTGTCTGACGTAGGTGGCGATCTCTCCGACCTTTTTTATCGGTTGATCGCCGATCCACCGGTCTCGGAGATCTTAGATGTTTTGGCGACATTCGTTTCAAGGGAGGCTCTCTACGAGCTTGAGTCGATAACCCAGCGTCTAAAAAGAGGCGATGTTGAGGGGGATCTTTTGACGCTGTCGTCGCGGATTGCGCAGGCTAGGAGACTGGTTGAAGCTATTGGTTCGGGTGTGGATGTGCCTGCACACACCGGTGAGCTTATCTCTTGGTTATTGGAGGTCAGATCTAGCAAGTAGAGTGAAGCTAGGACACTTATACGGTGGGAATTAGATGAATGGAAACTCAGTCCAAGACGCTTCCTTGAAAGCTTATCTAAAGGAGATAGGGCAGACCCCCCTTCTCTCTCTTGAACGCGAGATCGAATTAGCGCGAACGATCAAAAGTGGCTGGCATCTTCTTGGTCGAGACCAAAAGAGCTTCACCGACGAAGAAAAGGATTTGTTCAAAAGGGTTGAGGAAGCCAAAGAGGAGTTCACAAGAGCAAACCTGCGTCTAGTGGTGTCTATTGCGAGGAGATACCAGGGACTAGGTATCCCGATGCTCGATCTCATACAAGAGGGAAATCTGGGTCTTATGCGAGCGGTGGAGAAGTTTGATATTGACAGGGGATTCCGTTTCTCTACCTATGCGACGCACTGGATAAAGCAAGCCATGTCTGCCGCCATCACAGGACAAGGCAGAGGTATTCGAGTTCCAGTTCACGTCCATGATCAACTCGTCGAATTAAACAAGGTGCGAAGAGACCTTGAGCAACGCCTTGGGCGAGAGCCTTCAGTTGAGGAAGTTGCAAAGGCTATGGGGGTATCGGTTGAGAAGTTCGGGGAGCTCAGCCGTCTCCTCCTTGACGTCGTCTCCTTGGAGTCCCCTCTATCGCAGGAGGGAGATGCTACGTTGCTAGAGGTATATAGCGATGAAGAAAGCGAACCTGTTGATGAATCCATCTTAAGACAAGACCTAAGGGAGGCTCTCGAGAAGAGCATGTCTGCGCTTACCCCGCACGAGCAGGAGATTCTAAGGTTTCGATTTGGGCTTGACGACTCCAAGATTCATAACCTGGAGGAGACCTCCAAACGGTTCTCGGTGTCGCGCGAACGTGTTAGACAGATCGAGACCCGAGCTATAAATAGGCTCAGACGCTCTGACGTTGTGGAGCAGTTAAAAGCAGCAGTTCGCGACTAAAGTTGGCATGATTTTACCACGACACCTGCTAGCGTAGTTTGAGATTCCGGGGTAGCTCAATCGGCAGAGCAAGCGGCTGTTAACCGTTAGGTTGAGAGTTCGAGTCTCTCCCCCGGAGCTAGGGGCTCGTAGCTCAGCGGTTAGAGCAGGGGACTCATAATCCCTTGGTCGCAGGTTCGAATCCTGCCGGGCCCACCAGGTCAGAGGCTATAGGCCTTACTTGTGAAAAGATGAACCCATCAGAAAACCCAACAAGGGGTTTGAAGTTGGAGGAATCGATGGCAGGAAGCATGCGGCTCGTGGCCTAACCGGACACCTGGGAACTGCGTGTGTTCGTGGGTCGAGACAGCCTGGGAAAGGTCAAGCATCGCTACGTTCGCTTCCGCGGCACGAAGCGCCAGGCCGAACGAGAGCTTGGCCCGGCTGGTCTCGGAGCAGGAGGCAAAGCCAGCACCAATCGTTGAGACCGAATTACAATAGAATTCGACCACCACCATCAATGACGCGATCATTGCCTGGCGCGACAATGGCTGGGCAGATCTTTCTCCATCCACGACACGTAGATACGAGAGTCTATGGAAGGTGAAGATCAGAGACTCCATTGGTCGAAGACGCATCTCCTCGTTGTCATCCTATGACGTTGAGAAGTACCTTCGAAGCTTGAAGGACGAAGGACTCGCTGAGGCAAGTGTCCGCCGAGTCAGAGCGGTACTTGGAAGAGCGTGCCGTCTGGCTCGAAAGTGGAGCGGTGGGGCTTTGCCCAACCCAATTGCAAATACCAAGATGCCTAGTTGGTCGATTGAGTCTCACACGCCAGTGAGGGCTCCTTCACTTGATGAGGTGCAGAGGTTGCTTGTTGCAGCCCAAAGCCTGGATCCACGAACCAGTTGTATTCTTCGCATCATCGCTGCCACCGACATGCGTAGGGGCGAGGCCTGTGCTATCCGTTGGAACGATTGTGATCTCACACTCGGCACCATTCGCATTGATGAGTCGATTGTATCGAATAAGGGGAGCGCAACTGTAAAGTCGCCAAAGACGAGGGCCAGCATACGAAGTGTTGCAATCGATGAGCGAACCCTGGATGAACTTCTCAGACTGCGCGAGATCCAAGGGAACTTAGATCAGGATGCGGATTTGACACTCGATGCCAACGCCTTCGCCTTTTCCTTTGCGCCAGGTGGCTCGACACCGCCTCATCCCGACTCGATCTCGCATGGTTTTATGAAGGCAAGGGCGCGTTCGCAGATCGCCAGAGATATCCACCTACATTCACTGCGGCACTTTCAAGCAACTGCGCTCGATGCTGTGATCTCAGAGAAGCAGAAGCAGTCGCGACTCGGGTGGACAAATTCGGTTATGGCTCGCCACTACACCGACTCGGTTCCCGAAGAAGATAGGCGTGCAGCCGAACATATGGGTCGACAGCTTGGAGAGGGAACCCCCATGGACGCGGATCTCGGAAAACCACAGGCCGGGCAGACGACAGATTCCGACTGAGCTGGCTCTCGTGTCTGAAGATCGCTCTTGGCTCTGGTAAGCGCAATCTGTGAATTCTGTTTGCAGGCCGGCTGGTAAGCCCCTGGCGCCTCCCCATCCAGAATTCGTCGAAGCGCCTCTCGCGAGACACGCCACTGCCCGCCGACTTTGATGATGGGAACTGGGAAGGTATCCGTTGCGATCGCTCGATAGGCCGTTGATCGAGTGATCCCAAGCAGGATCGCCGCCTCATCGACGCTGAGGAGCACTTTATCGGGACTTCGGATTTAAGTGGGGAATTTAGTCAGGTGTAGCCACGCACCAGGGGTGAACTTGAGAGAGGCACAGGGGTTCTGCCAGAATGGGGTTAGCTAGAACTCAAAACCTGGAGGACCCCTGTGCAACAAACTCCTATCCGAATTGCAGAGATCTTGCTCGGGTTAAAGGATGTCAATTTGATTGGGGTTGAGGATCCAGCTGATGAGGGCTCAAAGGCACCCTTGCGAGTCCATATCGAGTGTCGAGGTGAACGGCCAAAATGCCCAGTCTGTAATGGGATGAGTTACTCCAAGGGAACCACCTCCCTGGTAGAGCTCTATGACCTACAAAGCTTTGGCCGTCCCGTCAGGCTCATCTGGCACAAACGTAGGTGGGAGTGTAGAGATGGGAACTGTTCTTCCCCGTCATGGAGTGATGTGGACACCAGTGCCCTGTGCCACAAGTTCCCTACAATTTCCCTACAATGAGAGGATGGTGTTTCATTCTCTCCAAGGGTACTATCTGGTCTCTCCCTTGCAAGGGGTTCACTGATGGGACACGTCGAGGCGCACACCAAGTAGCCGAAGAAGCGCGTCGGCGGGCGGTCCATTGTCTACCACGTCAAGCTCTCATTTGAGGAGCGGGCGCGTCTCGAAGCACTCGTTCGTCGGACGACGGCCCCACAGGCACACGTTCGTCGCGCCAAGATCGCGCTCTACACAGACGAGGGGGTAGGGACCGTCGAGATTGCACGACGGCTCTCGCTCTTTGCACAGACGGTCTCGCTGTGGAGAAGAAGGCTCGCTCTGTTCGGGGTCGCAACGCTTGCCGATGCGCCACGATCTGGGGCGCCACGTATCTATGGGGATGACACGATCGCCAAGATCATCGAGTTGACGACGACAACCGCCCCACCGGACGGCTCGACCCATTGGTCAACGGCGAGCATGGCAGCAGCAACTGGTGTCTCTCCCTCGACGGTCA
>NZ_FQUL01000094.1 GCF_900128965.1 Ferrithrix thermotolerans DSM 19514 | reverse complement strand
CGGCTTCAATCTGGCCATACACCCAAGAACGCTCAACAACTTACCGATTCCTGGTCGATCTTGGCACCGGATTACCACTTATTTCCGAAGACCCGGGATCGCCAGATGTTTTATCGTCAGAGACTGATGAGATTTCCTTCGAAGCCTAATTCGCTCTTGAGGGGCCAACCTCGATCAGTTGTGATAAGTACGCCAGCGCTATTTTGGATGGCGGTAGCAATAACCAGGGCGTCAGGCAGTTTGACCTTTTGGCCGTGACGGGCTCGGAGTCTCGCTGCCGCAACAGCGGTTTCTATATCCAGTTCCGCCACCTTGAGTGGGAGACGCTCTAGGAACTCAAGAACTCTTGCGACTGATGACTCACCGTAGCGCGCCGGAGACACCAGCGCTTCAGCAAGCGCTGAAGCCGGTATTGCTATTTGGTCTCCGCGCTGTCGAGCGTTAGCCAACTCGCTCTTTGCCTCGAGATGGTGCGCGTCACTCGCGTCGAAAAAACCAATAAGAACACCTGCGTCGATGACGGTTAGTCCCATTCGTTACGAAGTCGTTCAAGCATTTCGTGTTCGAATATGCCCGTCATTGACCCTGAGAAACTCGAAATGACATCTTCTTCACGTTCGAGCACCACCCGGCCGGGGCCGTCGGCTCTAGCAATGACACGCTCGCCCACTTCTAAACCAGCGATTCGCATTGCGTCAATTGGAATGGTCACCTGGTGCTTTTGGCTAATCTTAGTAGCGCGCCATGGTTTCTTTACTTTCTCCATATTTGTAAAGAATAGCAATTCTTCAGGTCAAAGAAGCCGCTGAAAGACTCTCAATACCGCCTGCAACCTAGCGGCCGGCTTTCAAACTTTTGTCAACTCCTAATCGAACTGTTTGGGTTAATTGCATCGACCAATGTACGGTCACAATGTCCAGACATCAAAGCCAATCCATCCTGTCAAAGGAAATCGAGAATGGGTTGTGTACCATAAGTTGTGCAAATAAGCCATGACACTTAGCGACCAAGCTCTACTTTCGGATCCTACCAACCTTTTGTAGACATCTTGTGAAGGAAATTACTGAATCAGCGTTAGCTCCTCTGTCGGTTGATTGATTCAGACCACCTCGGGA
>NZ_FQUL01000037.1 GCF_900128965.1 Ferrithrix thermotolerans DSM 19514 | reverse complement strand
GTAGATCTTTGATGTGATGTAACGTGATGTGATTAGTGGGCTTCATTACATATTTGCCTGGCGGGTGGAGATGTAGAGCAGTCTGATATGTAGGTTAGAGTTGCTGATCGGAGCTCCGCTGTTGATCGTCTGAAGGTGGAATTCTTGTGTGAACAAGGACTATAGAACCTCCGTTCAAGGCGTGAGAGCCGAAAGTGTCCTTGTTAACGATGCCTCTTCCGCCCTGTGACAACGGACTAGGTGGTTGTCGTCAAGCTCTTGCAAGGTCGGGGAAGATTGACTACAGAGATCGATGGCGAAAGGACAGCGGGTTCTAAAGTGGCATCCAGATGGAGGGTTGATGGGGGATGGGAGTTCACCATCGATAGATGGGGCTCTCTTTAGCCGAGATACCTTTGGATCTGGTACCGGAACCGAGTCTAACAGGGCTTTAGTGTATGGGTGGGCTGGGCGACGAAAGACCGAGTCGGTGGTGCCGATCTCGACGATCCTGCCAAGGTACATCACCCCAACTCGATCGGCAAGGAAGTTTATGACCGAGAGGTCGTGAGAGATGACGATGTAGGTTAGATTGTGCCGCTCCTGCAAGGTCTTCATGAGGTTTAGTATCTGCGACCTGACTGACACATCAAGTGCAGAGACCGGTTCGTCTGCTACCACCACCTTTGGACTTAGTATGAGGGTTCGGGCAAAACCTACTCTTTGAAGCTGTCCGCCAGAGAACTCGTGGGGATAACGAGCCAAAGAGGAGTCAAGTAGTCCCACCTCACGAATCATCTCATGCACGAGTCGTTTACGTTCTTGACGATCACCGATGCCCTGGGAGATTAGTGGTTCTGCAATTGACTCTTCTATCGTCATCCGTGGATCCAGTGAAGAGTAAGGGTCCTGAAACATCATCTGAAAGTTGCGCCGCTTGCGCCTGAGCTCATTTTTTCTCAGTTGTGTTATCTCTTGCCCGTCGAGTGATATCTGCCCTTCTGAGGGTGGCTCCAATCCCACCAGCAAGCGTGCTAAGGTCGACTTGCCACAGCCTGACTCACCGACGATTCCTAAGGTCTCGCCCTCTCTCACCTCCAGATCGACCTCAGAAACCGCACGCACCTGCCCCACCTGTCGCTGCGTAATCTGAGAGTGCAGGTTGTAGACCTTAGAGATCTTCTGGGTCAGCACCATCTTGGGTCTAAGGCTGTCCCCAGTTGGAGGGGTGACCGACTCGAGAGGGTCTTTGTTCTCGATGTGAAGGGGTCCAGCAACTGGATGATAGCAGCTGTAGCGATGACGATGGTTTTGTAGCGTTTCTGACGGCTCTTCCTCTTCGCACTTTGTCGAAGCGAAGGTGCATCTAGGGGCAAACTTACATCCAGGTGCGGGATCGATCAGATCAGGAGGTAGCCCTGCTATCACGGGTAAGTAAGGGGTGCGGATGTCGTCGACGCGAGGTATCGAAGACAAAAGCGCCTGAGTGTAAGGATGTCTCATAGCTGAGAACAGCTGCTCGACATCTGCCTCTTCCCGCATTCTTCCGCCATACATAACAAGAACTCGATCAGCGTGTCCTGCAATGACGCCCATGTCGTGGGTGACAAGCAGCAGGGCCATCGAGAGTCGTTGCTTTAGGTCTTCAAGCAAAGACAGTATCTGTGCCTGGATCGTTACGTCTAGTGCAGTGGTAGGCTCGTCTGCTATCAATAGCTTTGGCTCACATGCCAGTGCTATGGCGATCATCGCCCGTTGCCGCATGCCACCAGATAGCTGATGTGGAAACTCGTCGATCCTCCGCTTTGCCTCAGGTATGCCAACAAGGTTGATTACCTCGAGCGCACGATCCAGCGCCTCCTTCTTTGTGGCCATCTTGTGAATCCTTAGTGACTCTGCTATCTGCCACCCGATGGTCTTTGATGGGTTGAGTGAGGTCATCGGATTTTGAAAAACGGTTCCGATCTGCCTTCCTCTGATGCTCTGCAGTTCTTTCTCTGTTATCTTGGTTAGATCCTTGTCGTCAAAGATAACAGAACCTGATTTCACTCGCCCGCCAGGTGGAAGAAGGCCAATTATAGACATTGCCGCCATCGTCTTCCCAGAACCGGACTCACCGACGATTCCTAGGGTTTCACCAGGGTATATCTCAAAAGAGAGGTTCTCTACAGGGAGGATCGCCCTTGACTTTAGTCTGATCTCTGTGGTTAGTTGATCAACTTTTAGGGTTGGGTTCATGAGAGTTTTCCTTATCAGGAGTCAAAGCCGATGTGCATTGCGTCTAGCAGTTTGAGCCAGAGGTTTCTGCGACCGTCGTGACCGTCTGCTGATATAAGAGATCTTCGGGTCAGCCATACAAAAAATGACCGAAAGGGTTCCGGAGGAAACGGTAGCGGTTTGTGTGTCACGAAAGGCAGGCGTGTAAGGGTTGTGTCCTCTCCTAGCACCTTGTCAGCGAGCACCTTGCCCGCAAAACGCGTCGCTCCTACCCCCAGGCCAGTAAAGCCGCCAACATAAAACACCTTGGCCCCGTAGCGGGAGCCAAAGAACATGGAGAACCTCGACGATGTGTCGATCGGACCTCCCCACCCATGGGTGAAGTGTAACCCTTGCAAGCTTGGGAACGTTTCAAAGAAATGCGTTGCAAGTGTTTCAAAGGACTTTTTCCGAAAGTTGTAGGCCGGATCTACTGAGTTTGCAAAATGGTAGATGGCGTCGTAGCCCCCAAAGAGAATGCGGTTGTCTTTCGTCATTCTGTAGTAGTGGAACAGGTTTCCGCTGTCTGCAAGGCCTTGACGGTTGTGCCATCGAATCTCGGCTAACTGTCTTTCGTCTAACGGCTCGCTTACCAATACGTAGTCGTATACTGGCAGAATTAGGCTTCCGTACCCCTTCAGCAGAGAAGGGAAGGCGCAGGTAGCCAAGACAAGTTTCTTGGCTCGGATGATTACTGACCCTGAAGTAGAGACCTCAACCTCATTACCCCTGTCTCTTACTGCGGTGGCAGCCGTGCCTTCGTAGACCTTTACTCCCCTTCGCACAATAGCTTCAAAGAGGCCAAAGGCTAACTTGGCTGGATCAACCAATGCGCAGCGGTCCTTGGTATAAAGAGATGCTAGATATGTGGGAGAGTTGACTTCGAGACGGGTTGCTTTTTGGTCTAGGAACTGCTGTTCGTATCCGAACCTTTCACCAAGCTTCGCCCTTTGACGAAGTGCGTCAATCTCCCATTCCCTAACTGCGACGTCCAATGTGCCGTTGAAGCTTAGATCGCAGTCGATGCCTTCTTCATGCACATCCTTGGCAAGTTCTAAGAGATTCTCGAATCCTAGCCTCTCGATCAGCTCAATGTCCTTAGGGTAGCGGTCGATGCCGTTTTCCACCCCATGGGTCAAACTTGCGTCGACGAAGCCGCCGTTTCGTCCACTAGCCCCTGAGGCGATGGTGCCGGCTTCGATCAGTGCAATCTCAAGAGTCGGCTCCCGTCTTTTTAGATGTAGCGCTGTCCATAACCCTGAGAAACCCCCTCCAACTATTAGGCAGTCCACCTCCAAGTTGGTAGCTAGAGGTGGGTTTGGAACTCTGGGTCCAAAGTTGTCTAGCCAGAATACCTCTGGCTTTATCTGCGAGATTGACTCAGCCACGGCTTCTTTGGAGGATCTCATATCAGGACCTTGCCAACCGTCGTTCGACGACGTCTCTAAGTCCGTCGCCCAAGACGTTCACGGAGAGCACCGTTACGATTATCATTATGGCTGCGGGCCACAGTTGCCACCAGTATCCGTTGAAGATATTGTTTACCCCAGCAGCTAAGGTTGCCCCCCAGTTGGTGGCCGGTGGAGCCACCCCCAAGCCAAGGTATCCCAAGGATGCGAATATCAATATCGCATCGGCAACCTTCAAAGTGCCATTCACTATTAGTGTTCCCAGAACGTTGGGAGCGATATGCCTTGTGATCAGAGATCGATTAGAGGTGCCGAACCCTTTGGAAGCTGCAACAAAGTCGTAGGTTCGAACCTTCAATGTCTCGCCTCTAACAAGACGTGCGGTTGACAGCCAGCTAACGGCTGAGATTACAAAGATAATCAAAGGAACACTCGGTGTTATGACAGCAGCCAGTAGCACAGCAAAGAAAAGAAACGGGATCGACAGGGCTGCATCCACTACCCTCATCATAAGAGCATCTACTGCGCCACCTACATAACCAGCGATGGTCCCCCAGATGAGTCCAAAACCTGTAGAGAGTAGGCCGACTGCGAGCCCCACCTCGAGGGTCGACTGTCCCCCTACCATAAGGCGTCCAAGTTCGTCTTTTCCTGTTGGGGATGTTCCAAGGATGTGCTGGGGTCCCGGGGGTAGGTTCTCCATAGTCAGATTTGTGGCCGTTTGATTGGTGTGGTGGAGGAGTGGACCTAAAAATGAAAACATAGCTACTACTAAAAGAGCCAGTACTGCGCCGACGGCCAACTTATTGGCCATAAAGACCTGTAGTGCCGACGCCGAGCTAGATTGTCTGACATTTACGTTCGCACCTTCTTTGTCTTTAGATGCGGTCCTTCTTTCTGCTTGTTCTGAGACCTTCACGATCTACTCCTTACTCGTGGATCGACAATCCCGTACAAGATGTCAGCGAGGAGATTGCCCATCACCGTTGCGGCTGAGATCACGAGGACGACTCCGAGAAGAACTTCAAAGTCGCGCGTCTGTGCAGAGTTCCAAAACAACAGACCAGCACCCGGAAAATCAAATATCGACTCAACTATTAAAGATCCCGATACGGTATAGGGAAGTGTCAGTCCAAGGAGGGTAACGGTTGAGTTGAGTGAGTTTCTAAGCACGTGTTTGGCCAGAACACGACCCCTTGAAGCCCCTTTTGCTCTGGCGGTTTTTACGTAGTCTTCTAGAAGGTTGTCTATTACTGAGGATCTCATGTAACGACTGAAGTAGGTCACATTCGCTAGTGTAAGGGTGAGGATTGGAAGCGCTAAGTCCTTTACGTCCACAAGGAAGCTTGTACCGTAGTCTGAAGCCGTTGAAGGGAATACCGGCAACCACAGGTTCAGAACCACTATCAGTACGACCGCGAGCAGGAACGTTGGCATTGAGTATAGTATTAGCATCGTTGCGCTTATCACGTGGTCGTCGGCCTTGTTTCTCCTATTGCCCTGCCACAGTCCCATCGGTACCGCAATAGATATAGCGAACAACATCGATATTCCAACGAGCATGAATGTGCGGGGCACGTACTCAGCTATAAGTGAGGATACGGGCTGATTTAGTTTGTAGGCGAAGCCGAGGTTACCAGATAATGTATCTTTGAGCCAGATCCAGTACTGAACAGGTAAAGGCTTTAGCAGTCCCTCTTGTTGTTCAAGGACGTGAACCGCTAGCGGAGTGGCCTTTGATCCCAACTGCGCCCTAACTATGCCACCAGGGAGAAGATGAAGGATCACAAAGACTATTACGCTAACCGCCAGCATGGTCGCTAGCGCCTGTCCCATGCGACGTAGCAGGTAACCGGCCATGTCTTATGCCCCTCCGGAGAAGTACCACCTGGAAGGCTGTGGATTGCCGAAGATCTGTTGCGGATCCCACCCCTTTAGCTTGTTAGAGACGACAGAGATCTGCCAGTCCCAAGTCGGAAACCACAGCGCTGCTACCTGGGAAGAGATGTAGTTCTCGTAGGCAAAGAGGCTCGAGTCTCCTGCCTGGGTGTGGGTCTGCTGGATCAACTGTTGGGCAGTTGGGTCGTAGTATCCTCCGCCCCAGTAGTTGCCTTTACCAAAGATCTGACCACCGGTTGGCAGAACGTCGCCTTGTCCGTAGTTCCAAAGAAAGGTTCTATAGAGGATGATCCCCCAGTTGCACGGACCAGGAGGGCATACACCTCCGACAGAGAACATCGTGCTTTGAGACTGTGGATCTAATACGATATCGATCCCCGCAGACTTTGCGGACGTGGCAAAGGACTCAACCTGCCCGGCAAGTGTTGGAGTGCCGGTCTGATACATGAAAGAAAGCGTTAGAGTCGCACCGGCTTTGATGCCCTCGCCGCACTCACCTTGTGCGGTTCCCGGTGATCCACAGACTAGGTAGCCGCCGCTCCCCATCTTCCAACCGTGTGCTTCTAACAGAGACTTTGCCGAGGAGATCGAGTAGGGGTAAGGGTCGCTTTGTTCTGCGGCGGTTACATAAGGTGATCCGGGTGTATTCGGTACCGGTCCGTAGGTGTACTGTCCGTAGCCGTGTAAGACGGTGTTCATGTAAAGCGGCTCATCTACAAGGTGCTGTAACGCCTGACGTATGTAGAGTTGTTTGACAAGGGGACCGTACTTCGGACTGGTGTAACCCAGCTCCGCCCACTGAACGTAAGCAGTTATCCACGGGACTACGGTAAAGCCGTCGGACTTGAGGGTACCGGCGATCTTGTAGTCAGAGATCGGTATGTATCCGTAGTCCAAAGCGCCTGAGCGCAAGGCGTCAAGCTCAGCGGTCTGGCTGGGGTAGCTCTCAAGGATGTAGCCAGATAGCTTTGCCTGGGTACCGGAGAAGTTCGGATTCTTTTTAAACACAGTACGTGCAGTAGTTGCGTTGTAGGACTGTAGCTTCCATGGACCATCGACAACTTGCCAAAGTGGATTGGTTGCGTACGTGCTTATCTCAGAAGACTGTTTGGTAAGGTATTGAAATACAGCCTTGGCGCCACCGGTGGTCTGATCGTAGTTACTAACTTTCTGGGATGCAGATGTTTTGTCCCAAACATGTTGGGGGAGTGGGACTATGTCGGTTAGCTGGTTATCGGTAAACCACGTTGGGTTGACTGGAGTCGTAAGGTTGAGGGTAAAGGTGGTGGGACTGTCCACAACGAAGCTCGATACGTTATCGGGGAAGTTTCCAGGAACGTACGTGGCTATCTCGGCCTTGTTAGCCTTGTACAGGTTCCAAAAAAACTGCACGTCTCTTGTTGTGAGGCTCTGTCCGTCTGACCACTTGTAAGGCTTTAGAGTGACTGTCACGCTTTGGTTGTTGTTTGAGTAGACCGGTGGATCAGCCATCGATGCTGTGAAGTCGATAGTCGGCTGTGTGCCCATTCCCGCTATGTATAAGGGTCGATACATCCCGTACTCTGCGTTCTGATCCCACGGCTCGTAGTTTGCCTGATTGGGAAGAGGAAGAACCCAGCTAAAGGTGTCTCCACTGTGCAGGGCAAAGGTTGCGTAGTTGGTCGGAGTAGACGACGTCGATGAGCCGCCGGAGCTAGTAGACGCAGTAGAGGAAGAAGAACATGACGCCAATAACAATGCGAAAGCGCCCAACACAATCGCTGATCTTTTCGGTGTAGTAGGAAAGGCCGACTTCTTTGATGGCCATACCTTCATTGCAGCCCCCTTTTTCATTGAAGATGTTCTATATCAGTAGAACCTCAAAGTTGCATCGATATTATACGGAATTCGGAGGATTGTCTAGAAGGAGCTTCGGATTACTCTGAATTTGTAAGCCAAAATAATGGTTTCGAAACATTTCTAGCCTACAAAGAACTGATGAGGCTTCGTCTGTTCATGAACTCTCTGGGCTAAGGAGATGAGGAGGTGTTCACCATCCCCCATCCACCTGTTGGCCACGACCCTCACTAAGAGAGTAAAGGAGTTGATATTTAGATCACTGCGACTGATCTTATGGAGATCTGACAAGGATATACGACCGGTCCACGGCTACGCATAGCCTGCTCCAATTCGCCTATCGGGGAATTAGTGGTGTTTTTCACCGAAGAGCTAAAGTCGGAACGATCTGAAGGCTGGTCCTTTAGACCCAATTGGCACTGGCACCATCGCTCCAACTATGCGTTCAACCTGCTCTCTAGATTGTAGTAAGAGATCGTCTGTGGCAAGGATCACGTACCGTATCTCTCATAGGTTCCCGGTTCCCGGTTTGTGTCTAGATGGAGTCACGTGCGTAGAATTATCTCTACGAGGCCAGAGGTCTTGTCACGGCCTACTAAAGATGAAGGACTCGCTCTAGTTGTTGTCTATGGCGAAGTTGGACGCAAAGGTGGATGGAGGCTCACACGAGTGACGGATATCTCAATCAGTGAGGCGACGGTATCGCAGTATGAGGCTGTTGGATCAGTAGTCGTGGACGCTTATAAAGCACTGCTCGGGGAGGGGCTAGGCAAGTCCTATGAGATTGAGCTTTTAGATGTGGCAAGACGTGCGCAGAGTTGTCTAGTCATAGTCGCTCTGATCGATAACGTTGTGGCGGGATCCATAACCTATGTAAATGATAGAGAGTCACCTTATGCAGAGAGCCTTGAAGAGGGCGAGGTTGGTCTACGCATGCTAGCAGTCGATCCGAAACTACAGGGAAGGGGCGTCGCCAAGGCTCTGGTTCGACACTGTATCGATCTGGCCTTGGTGGACGGCGCCGAGGCGATCTTTTTGTACTCGAGTGAGCCGATGGTGGTTGCTCATGGCATCTATCATTCCTTTGGATTCGAGCGTATTCCCCGTCGTGACTTCAAGATGAAAGACGGTGGCATGCTTCTCGCCTTTCGCCTCGACCTGGGTAGGTCATCGTTATAAAGCGATCTGGCGCTTTAGTAAAGATCTACCCAACGAAGCCTATGTCGACGGTCGTAACTACTCCCTTGGATCTGTGGCGGGTTTCGATCTTTACCCAGAAAAATCTCCTAAATCGTAGATGATGTCTCCAAAACTGTGTTAGACATGATCGATTGTCGTTGTCTAAGGCATAGGAGGATGTGTGAAGCTAGTTCATAAGTTCGGCGTCACTGCTGCTGGAGCGGTGTTTTTGGCTTCTATGGTGAGCACCGTTAGTGCTTCGGCCTCGTCGGGAGGAGGTGCGGTTCCGGCTTTGGACCAGGTCAAGGTGTGTTCGACTCCAAGCCCAGGGTATGCAGCATGCGACTCGGTGCAGCTGGTAGATCCAAAGGCAAACTGGCATGGGACTAAAGAGTCATCCGCAAGGTCGAAGCCGACCTCGTCGACGACACCTTCGGGTTACTACCCCTCTGATCTTCAGTCTGCTTATGGGTTGTATGGCTACTCTGGAAAGTACGGATCTAACGAGACCGTGGTGATTGTAGATGCATACAACGATCCATATGCCCTCAAAGACCTGTCTTACTACCGCTCTTACTTCAACGGTAAGGCGGGGTCCGTGCCGGGGACGCAGACTACTTCTATCCCACCTATATGTGGAACTCCAGAAGCATCAGGTGCGTCCAGTTGCGTTCATTTCACTATCTACAACCAAAACGGATCGACGACCTCTCACCCCAAGGACAATACCTCCTGGTCGGAGGAGATCTCATTGGATCTGGACATGGTCTCCGCTATCTGTCCAAACTGCAATATCGATCTCGTTGAGGCCAACAGCGCCTCATTCTCAGACCTAGAGACGGCCGTGAAGTTTGCAAAGACACTCTCTCCTGTGGCTATATCCAATAGCTACGGAGGCTCTGAGTTCTCCTCGGAGACATCCGCAAACAGCGTCTATAGCGGTACAAATACGACGGCGATTACGGTAAGTGCTGGCGACAACGGTTACGGTGTCGAGTTCCCTGCCGCCTCTCCCGGAGTTACTGCTGTTGGCGGCACGACCCTTAATTACGCAGTTTCCAACGGGCTGCCGTCTTGGAGTCAGACGGTCTGGTCGGGTTCTGGGAGTGGCTGTTCTGCTTACGAACCCGCACCGTCTTGGCAGGCCTCTGGTTGGGACGTTGCGTGTGCGAATCGAACGGTGGCTGATACCGCTGCGGACGCAAATCCAAATACCGGTGTCGCCGTTTACGACACCTACGGCCAAACAGGATGGTTGGTATTTGGAGGAACCAGCGTTGCGTCTCCAACGGTGTCGTCCGTGTACGCCCTTGCTCAAGGGTACGATCAGGCATCGCAGATCAACTTTAGTGCAAGTCCATCTCTGCTATATGGTTCCTCTGACGGTCAACTGACCAACGTGGTAAGTGGATCCAATGGTAGCTGCGGTACATACCTGTGCAATGCGTCCCCAACTCTATCACCTGCCCTAATGCCAGCTTATGATGGTCCAACCGGCAACGGTGTGGTAAACGGAGTCAATGGCTTGGGATCGTTCTAGTTATCTCCCTGGGTTACAGGCTCCCTTGGTCGGTCTCCTTTTACCGATACCTTGAGTAACAAGTGGATCCTATGGTCGCAAGCTACAACGTCACTGTGGTAGATCAGGACATGGACGTAACTGTGCTAAGGGAGCTTGGCTAAGTACACATCGGACCCCGGAGCTTCGTCGTAGTTCGGTTGAACCACTTCTAGCGAGGTTTCGGGGTATAAGGTGATACTAGAAGCAATGTTTTGGCAGTTGGGCAAGCATATCCAAACTATGAGACCAGGCCCAAGCCAAGAGATAACCGAGCCTCGTAGATCGCTGAGCTGCCTTGTCCGATGCCCTAAAGGCATCCTCACTCTGCGATGATCTATGCTTTGTAGACAGCAGAGAACCTTCTTAGGTCCTCGTGGCCATTTGGGAGACCTCTGGGTCTGAAGCGGTGAGGATGTATCTACTTTGGTGTATGTATCTCGTCTCCTTGATCGTCAGGGCAATCATATCTCCGTCACTCGTAACTTTATTGTGCGCTCAAAAAATGAGTAAAGAGATTGGCCTTATCCAAGATTGACATGGAGGGAAACCGACTGCGCAACAACCTAAGCAGAACTTACACGCGTCGCTCCGGGTTAGAAGTTTCCAAGTCGCCAACTCCTTTGCCATCAAGGTATCAAAGTGCTTGGCTCTGCCACCATGAGCTTTGCCCTTTGGTTTTCTGGCTTATAGTTTCTTGGAGCACGTTTCATGTTGTGATATAACAAAGCTAACGTATGTGCCTTAGGTGTTCTTTGAGGCGGTGCAAGGTGGTCTCACTGATGCCAAATCCCCTAGTGAATAAAGCATATGTTTTTCTTTCATTGAGCATCTGGTCGCCTTCGGCAAGTTTCGAAATGACCTGCTCTGGTAAGTGCAACTTCTCTTTCATGTGATTGTCCTCCCATCTATGTTCTGGCCGGATCGCACATTGGAGGTGGTTAATTCTTAGGGTAGATTCCCGGCGGTTCGCATTCTTTTAGGTTTCAAGACATCCACAACGTTATATGGTACGATTTACGCTCTACAGCTTTGAAGTGTAAGTTGTAGTCGTAAGGGGTGGAACTTTGAAGGTGAGAAACCTATTTTAGGGGGTGTTCTTCTGACTATCGTTGGGGTAGCAAGCTCAGGATATGTTATGGAACCCAAGTACCTAAATGCGACAGATGTCAGCGCAACTGTAGTGCCAGGTCATATAGTTGAGTCACCGGTGGTATCTGGACCTAACAACGAGAACTACTATTACCAGTACCGAAACATTGAAAACATCTACCAGGGAGAGTACGGCGGTGACTGGGGAATTTGTAACTACGCTCAACAAAGGTCCTATCCAAAGACCTACGGTTGTAATAAAAGCGTAACAACTAGTGTGAGTATCGGCGGAAGTCTAGGAAACATCTCAGCTCGTGAGATCTCAGCGTTATTGGGCTTTAGCGTGACTTGGTCATATAGTGATGGTTTAGGAGCTAGCTTTTCGGTCACGGTTCCAGCAGGCGGATACGGTCCGGTTTTAGCCGGATCTAAATACTGGCAACACGACGTAGTCGATCAGTATCGCCTTTGTACCATTCAAGGCAACTGCAGCTCTTGGGGCGGTAACCAAGCAAATACGGTTCAGAGGCATGCCTCTCCGACCTTTGAATATGCCGGAGTTTGGTAGTGGAGGAGTTGTTGTCAAACCATCAAGGCAGATTTAACTATAAGCCCCTACGAAGCTTTACTTCCGTCTTGTTTTCTTTGACGGCAGCTACTTGGCTTGCAAGTTGTAGCATCTTGCCTTCCTCATCGCTTCCCAAACTGATACCAGCTGATCAGGACAGGGTGGTGTTTTACGTTGGAACTGGAACTGGATCGGCGACGATCACCTTACCAAATATCACCTATATTGGTCCAAAGAATCCTCGTTATTTGCCCGGTGGGTACATAGGTATCGATGGAATATGCGTGGGAACTGGTATCTTGTCGATCACCGTCTATCCGACTAACGCTACTGACGAACCGTCTTGTTATCCAAGTGGTGGAGGCGGTAGTAATCTTTCTGGTCCGGCCAGGTTTCTGTGGCCTAAAAAGATCGTTATCAAGGCTAATAAGAGCACTAAGTGGAGTGTTGCGGTAGTGGATCCTCAGAACTCGGTGGGTATAGCCACTCCCAACTTCTAGCCATAATGCAGGATATGGTGCTGAGTAATTCCAGCACTTTCTAACCTATGAGAGAGAGCGTCATTTATCCGACCCTCTAGCAACTTTGATATCAAGCTCCGATGTTAGCTAAGTTCACCAGTAGAGACTCTGAGGCGACGAACAATCTGAACTATCGCCTCCTTCTCGCTTTCAGAGAGGGCGTCGAGGCCGAACCCTATTGCATTTACAACGTCGGCGGCTTTTTTGGCCAACGATCGACCTTCGTTTGTGATTCTTGCGAGTGTAGTACGGCGATCGCTGGGATGGGGTACTCTTTCAATGTAACCGTCATCACTTAGTCGGTCCACGATGTTCGTGACGGATGTTGGATGAATCATAAGTAGCTTCCCCAATTTACCTAGAGGCAGAGCGCCTGTTTTTGTAAATGACAGCAGGGTTAGGGCTTCAAAGCGCGCAAATGTCAGACCAAGGGGTCTTAGAGAGTCGTCCACCGCCTTGAGTACAATCTGCTGAGCGCGCATTATTGAAGTGGCGGTTGCCATAGCACTTGCAGCGTCGGGCCAACGTTTGTTCCACTGTCTTCGGGCCTCTGCGATGGCGTCAGTATCTCGTCTTTCGGTCATTTGCTTAAAAACTTTCGTTCAATCTCCACACCTTTTCAGACAGCCTACTTGTCGGCAACTAGAAGACCTTCTCAACACTAGTCAGGTCACAAAGTGGAACTTCCAGCATTGCGATCAAGCTAGGTAGCTTTCATATCGAGCCCACCTATATCGTGCTCTACATCTGCTTCGTGGAAGCGATTGCCCAAATATCTAGGTTGAAGTTTACTCATCTGATGAGCACCGACTTGGCTATTTTCGTTGTTCAGGGATCTAGATGTTACGCCGGTATACGCCGCCGACCTCAAAGAGTGTCTGTGTAATAGCTCCGAGTGAGGCGTACTTAACTGTCTCCATGAGCTCCTCAAAGACGTTCGACCCAGAAAGTACAGCGTCTCGAAGGCGCTTTAGAGCTTCATCGCGATCGAGTAAGTGACGTTCATTGAACTCTCGAAGTCGGCGTATCTGCCCTGACTTCTCTTCCTCTGTTGCGCGTGCGAGTTCGATAGATGTGGAGGTGGTATCTTCTGTGTCTTCATTTATGAAGGTGTTGACGCCTACTATCGGCAGCGAGCCATCGTGTTTTGCCTGTTCGTAGACCATAGAGTCGTCTTGGATCTTACTTCTTTGATACCCCGTCTCCATGGCACCGAGGACTCCACCTCGCTCTGCAAGTCGGTCCAGTTCCGCTAAGACGGCCTCTTCCACTAAGTCGGTTAACTCCTCCACGATGAAACTGCCTTGATTGGGGTTCTCACACTTTGCAAGACCCCACTCCTTATTGATTATCAGCTGTATCGCTAAGGCTCTGCGGACAGACTCGGTAGTCGGTGTGGTGACTGCCTCGTCGTAAGCGTTTGTGTGAAGGCTATTTGCGTTGTCGTATATCGCACAAAGCGCTTGTAAGGTTGTGCGGATGTCGTTGAAGGCCATCTCCTGTGCGTGCAGGGATCTTCCCGAAGTCTGTATATGGTACTTCAGTCTCTGGGATCGCTCGTTCGCGTGGTACCTCTCCCTCATGGCGACTGCCCATATTCGTCGTGCCACCCGACCTATGACCGTGTACTCGGGATCCATTCCGTTTGAGAAGAAAAACGATAGGTTTGGAGCGAAGTCATCCACTTCCATCCCCCGCGCAAGGTAAGCCTCGACGTAAGTGAAGGCGTTGGCAAGGGTAAAGGCGAGCTGTGTGATGGGGTTCGCTCCGGCCTCTGCTATGTGATAGCCAGAGATGGATACCGAGTAGTAGTGGCGAATCTCGTGATCTATAAAGTACTGCTGAATATCACTCATGACGGAGAGCGAGAACTCTGTTGAAAATATACAGGTGTTTTGACCCTGGTCTTCTTTTAAGATGTCAGCCTGAACCGTTCCCCGCACACTTCGTAAGGTACGTTCTTTGATCTCCGCATACTCTTTTTCAGTCGGAGTCCGTCCGTTGGTTTTCGTGAATCGATCGACCTGCTGATCGATGGCTGTATTGAAGTACATAGCCAGTACGGTTGGTGCAGGACCGTTAATCGTCATCGACACTGACGTCTTTGGGTCGCAAAGATCAAAGCCTCGATACAAAGTCTTCATGTCATCCAGCGTTGCGACAGAGACCCCTGAGGTTCCGATCTTGCCGTAGATGTCAGGAGGGATATCTGGATCACGGCCGTAAAGCGTTACCGAGTCGAAAGCGGTAGAGAGTCTAGTTGCTGGCTGCCCGTCAGCGAGAAGATGAAATCGGCGATTGGTTCTCTCTGGATCTCCCTCTCCGGCGAACATGCGAGTAGGGTCTTCGTCTTGGCGTTTGAACGGAAAGACTCCGGCGGTGTAAGGAAAGTGTCCCGGGAGATTTTCCTTCCTCAGCCAGGTGTAGAGATCGCCGTCGTCGTGGAACTTGGGGAGAGCTACCTTTGGAAATAGGGTGCCCGATAGAGACTTGTGCATGTAGCGCTCGATCCACTCCTGGTCTAATACGTGAGCTTGATCTCGGTAGGAGAGATTATCTTCAAGCTCCCGATACTTGAGCAAGATACCTTTGCTCTCCTCTGCGATCTTCTTTGCAAGCTCTCCAGCGAGTGCATCTAGATCATCCGTTTGGGTCACGCCGTTGTGTCTTAGTTGAGCGATGGCGCCACTTACCTGCTGAAGCTTTCTGAGGTTCTTTGCATCTTTTTCAGTCTCTCTGTGATATCGTCGAATTGTCTCTGTTATCTCAGCTAGGTACCGCGCTCGTGGGGCTGGCAAAATGGACCTCTCGCCGGTGGACTGCCTGGTTGTTACCTTGGGCAAGATTGAGTCGGAGGCTTGCAGTCCCTTAACGACCGCTCGTTCTAGGAGGTATTGGTATAGTGCGGTGGTGCCATCGTCGTTGAAGCGCGATGCAATCGTTCCAAAGACTGGAGGTTCATCGCTATAACCTTCATCAAAGTGACTTCTTGACCACTGTTTTGCCACCATCTTGTAAGCGTCTTTAGCTCCCGATCTGTCGAACTTGTTGATTGCAATAACATCAGCGAAGTCGATCATGTCGATCTTTTCTAGCTGTGAAGGTGCGCCGAATTCAGGGGTCATAACATACAAAGAGATATCTGCGATCTCTGTAACCGCAGCGTCACCTTGACCTATGCCCGGAGTTTCAACGATCACCAGATCGAACGAAGCTGCCTTTAGGAGATCTATCGCCAGAGGGACAAAGGAGGGAATCTCCGACGAAGAGCCTCGCGTTGCTATCGATCGGAAGTAGACGGAGGGAGACTCAATCGAGTTCATGCGAATGCGATCTCCCAGAAGGGCTCCGCCACCCTTTTTCTTGCTCGGATCAATCGCCAGAACTGCGACCTTTAGCTTGTCCTGCTGATCTAGACGAACTCTTCTTATGAGTTCGTCTGTAAGTGAAGACTTTCCGGATCCTCCGGTTCCAGTGATACCGATCACGACGCTTGTGCTGTTATTTGCGGCGGCTTGAATCTCTGCGATTTGCTCTTTGTCGAGCTTTCCGGCTTGTATGAAGGTTATAAGCCGAGCAAGAGTCCCGTGATCGCCAAGTAACGCTCCTTCCAAGGAGGGGACAGGTAGCTCGGTTTGATCATAGTCGCAAGCCTCTATCAGCTGGTTGATCATCTTTTTCAGTCCGAGCCTCTGTCCGTCTTGGGGTGAGAATATCTTCTTGACTCCGTAGTCTTCTAACTCTTTGATCTCCCTTGGCACTATCACGCCACCGCCACCTCCGAAGATCAGGACATCTTCTCGGTGTTCTTCCCTTAGGCGATCGACCAGATACTTAAAGTACTCCATGTGTCCGCCCTGGTAAGAGCTGATGGCTACTCCTTGTACGTCTTCAGCAAGTGCCGCTCTTACCACTTCCTCGACCGATCGGTTGTGTCCTAGGTGGATAACCTCTGCTCCCTGCATCTGCAAAAGCCGTCTCATGATATTGATAGCGGCGTCGTGACCATCAAATAGGGCGGCAGCCGTTATGAATCTGGGCGAGTGCTTAGGGCGGTACAGAGCTTGTTCGTTCTGGTCGTGATCACTCATAGGACTTACAATAGTCGGAACTCCTAGTAATGTCAAGGTGCATAAGTTTAGGCCATCACGGCTCGGAAAGTGTCGGAGCGGTGTCTAAGGTGGCTGCTGCGTCGAGTCAACTAGGATCGGAGGTGCTGGTAACCTTCGCTTTGCACGGTCTTTAGGAACGACGCCAGATTGGATAGGGCGGTTGTTGTGCGAGCTCCCCACCAAAACAGATCTCTACCGTCTATGAAGTAAACTGGAGCCACGCTAGCTAGCTCCGGTAGTTGCCGCTTGGAAAATGGGTAAGGTTCGCTTGGTGCAAGGACAATATCCGGCTTCGATTTCGCAGCGTCTTCAAGCGTTAGCGTGTAGTAGCGTTTTTCTGTGGTCGGTACCAAATTCACACCAAGGTATCCAAGGAGGGACCCACAGTATGTGCTCTCTCCGATAGACATGTAAGGGTTCCTCCAGATAGGTACAAATGCATTAATCTCGTAAGATGGGGGCGGTGTTGGCAAGTTGAGACCCGGCCAACGCACCCCGACTCTCTTCGCAAGTTCAGATATCTGTACCTCGACGTCTTCTATAGAAGTTATGTGTAACACGTGAACTTTGATGTCAAGCCTTTGAAGGCTTTGGTAGTCCTCGAGTCTGTTTTCTTCGGCATCCATTACCACGAGGTCGGGTTCTAGGTCCTTAATAACTTCGAGATTTGGGTTTTTGGTTCCTCCAACGGATAAAAGACCCTGCTGATCGCAGAACCTGGTGCATCCAACGGGTGTGATGCTCCAAGACATAAGAGTTTCAGTTACGGAAGGAACGAGTGAGACTACACGCAACTTGTTTTCCTCTGTCTCGGAAAGATCACTAAAGTCTCTCACTGCCTACGTGGCTTTCTGACTTCTACTTTATCTTATGGTGACGACTTTTCGACCAAGGCTCGATCTGTTGGGATCCCGAGATTACCGTTGCCAAGAAGGTGTAGTGAGGTCTGTATTTCTTAGTAGCTAGCTCCATCGGTAGAACCCTTCGCCACATTTCTTGCCCAATCTCCCTTGTTGTACCATGTCGATGAGGAGCTGTGGAGGGCGAAACCTCTCTCCCAGCGACTCCTGTAGCCTAATGGCGGTCTCAAGCCGTACGTCAAGTCCTAACATGTCACTTTGCATAAGTGGTCCAACTACGTGTCCGAAGGCATGTGTTATCAGGCGATCGATGTCTTGGGGAGTGGAGACACTCTCTTCAACCATGCGCATCGCCTCCAAAGCCAAAGCTATCTCTAAACGGCTAGATGCAAAACCCGGAGAGTCGAGGATCGTACTGCTCTCTATGCCGATAGAGGTTATGTAAGATAGGACGGCTTTGAGGGTAGTCTCAGATGTAAGACCTCCTCTCACAACCTCGACGACCTTTGACTCCAAATTTGGATCTAAGAAGTGCAGTCCAAGGAACCTCTCGGGATGGTCAAGATACTTTGCCAGTAGATTCACTGAGATTGAAGCTGAGCTCGTGGTTAGGACCTTTGGATCTAAAGCTTCCGCTTCCTTTAAGACTTTAAATTTCAAGTCAGTATCTTCGGGTACGCACTCGACGATAAGGTCTATGGCCTGTGGCAGCTGCGAGAGCGTCTCGAGGTACTCAACGTTGTTTACCGATCTTACACCTTGTGGTTCAGTTACTTTACTTTGTCTTATGCCGTCTGCAGCCAAAGATATCACAGACTCCTTGGAACGTTCTCTCTGTGATGGGTTGGGTTCGACAACTAGAACCTCCCAGCCACTTAGCGAGAACCTATAAGCGATCGATGTCCCCATAACCCCAGCGCCCAATACTGCCATCTTCGCCATGGAGACGCCTCCTCTTAGCCATCGATTTCCTTAGCCAGCTGTGTTTTGCTGTGTTTTGGAAGTGTATAGGCTAATTTGGCCTGCCAAGGTCTGCTCATAGAGTGCACGAGGGGCGTCGTATGTTGGTAATCGTCTAGGGATCCTCTTGTTTATGCGATCAAGAGATGTCAAGTTGCATTTAGGCAAGTATTTCGCTAAGTTCATCGGGGCGGGCTTGACCCCCCACCTAGGAGATGGATCAATTGGAGAATGAAATCTCGACAGCGGAGTCGCCCTAATCGATTTGATGGGAGGGACAGGACGTGGGTGTGGGAATCGTTAGACCTTAGTTCAGATAGGTCTCGAAAAAGCTTCTGATCCTTTGCCAGGCGTCGTCAGCAGCCTCTTTGTTGGGCCCGAATCCCGAAACCTTGAGTAAGGGTCTGATAAAGGTGGGACCGGCCGGAACTTCGTTCAAAAAGCCGTGATTTGCCTCTGGATACTCCTTTATGTCATTTGCTACCCCCGCATCCTCTAATACGGCCTCCAACTTTGCAGCCGCTCCCTTCAAGGTTTTATCTCTCGCTCCATAACTTGCGACCACGGGGCAGAAGTCTTTCGCTAAGACGTCTATGTCTTTTGGCACCTGACCATAGTTGACTGACGACACGGCAAAGCCCATCTGGGCTGCAAGCAGAGCGAAGCCTCCTCCCATGCAAAAGCCGATTACACCAACCTTACCGGTGCAGTCAGAGCGCTCAAGGAGCCAATTGCGTGCGGTATCGATATCTATAAAAGCTCGACCCCGTCTCTTTGAGAGTGCGATCATGGTGCTTATGAGACAGCTAGTTTTAGGTCCGTCACTAAAGAGATTGACCGCAAGCGCCAAATAACCCATATTTGCCAGACGATCAGTATGTAACTTGGTATTATCGTCGAGTCCGAAGGCCTCATGGATGACCACCACTGCTGGCCAAGGTCCCTCTCCATCAGGGGTCTTGAGATAGCCCGACAACTTTCGGGACCCATATTTGGACTTGGAGTACTCAGAAAGATCGACATCAGCCATGTCTTTATGTTACCCCATTATGAAGATATCGTTCTTGAAGTAGCCTGACCTACGGTATCGTAGCTCAAGGTCTGACTCTTTCATTTGATATAATTTGGCCGTCTGTGGACTTTGGATATCCAAGGGTTTCGGGGAGCGTGAGCTTTGCGGCAAGATGAGTTGGTTTGCGCACTTAGATCGTTTGTAGATGATCGTGAATGGACGCAGTTCCATTCCCTTGAAAACTTAGCGAAGAGCATCGCTATCGAGGCGGGAGAACTTCTTGAGTGTTTTCAGTGGAGTGACTCCGCAAAAAGAGAGAGAGTTGTTGAAGAACTGGCCGACGTACTTACCTACTGTATTTTGTTAGCGGATCGACTTGGAGTTGAGGCTGACACTATCGTGCTTGAAAAGCTTGAGATCACAAAGACGAAGTATCCCGTGGAGCTAGCGAAAGGAAAAAGTGACCGCTATGACGAACTTTGAGATCAAGTTGCTTTCGTTGCACGAAGTATCTCTTTGGAGTAGAGCCGATGGAAGACACGACAACTGGCCTGTGGTGTACACCCTTGACGATGGGGAGCGAATCTACATAGGGGAGTCTGCAAATGCGGTTACTCGAATGAGACAGCATCTTGAGTCGGAGAAAAAGCGAGAACTTCGTAGCGTCAGAGTCGTGGTAGGGGAGACCTTCAACAAGTCCGCTTGCTTGGATCTCGAATCTATGTTGATCCGTTTGGCTGCAGCAGAGGGGAGATTCAAGGTGCTAAACCGAAACGCCGGGATGAGCGAAGCGGACTACTACAACCGTCAGCTTTACCAGCAGATATTCGAGGATATTTTTCAAGCGCTAAAAGTAGAGCATGGCCTATTTGCAAAAGAGATCGATGAGATCAAAAACCTTTCCACCTATAAGTTGTCTCCCTTTATACCGCTCGTTGAGGATCAATGCTTGGTAATGAGCGAGATGATACATGCTTTGCTGCAAAAGGCTCAATATCGGCAGTCTTTGACAGCGGTGCTTTTAGGGGAGCCCGGATCCGGAAAGACGGTGCTGGCTATCTACCTCATGAAGCTGTTGGCCGATGTGCAAAGAAGTGGTTCCACTTCAGATCTTGATCTGCAGTCGCCCTTTGGAGAGTTATTTGTCGATGATATTCGGTATCTTCTTCGTTCTTGGAAGGTGAGGTTAGTGGTTCCTCAACAGTCACTAAGGGCCTCAATCAAGAAAGTTTTCCAAAGGACAGATGGTCTCGATGCGACTTGGGTAATGTCGCCCTTTGAGGTGGGTGCGAGTGAAGATTTTTTCGATCTATTGATCGTAGATGAGACTCACCGTCTATCGAGGCGTGCGAATCAAGCGAGTGCAGAGTTGAATCGAAAGTTTGCGGCAATTACCTCTAAATTGTGTCCTGATAAGGATTTTGAGGCTGTGACCCAGCTTGACTGGATCAAAAAGAAGAGCAACCACCAGATCTTGATGATCGATCCAATGCAAAGTGTCAGACCCGCAGATCTGCCGTTTGAACTTCAGATGGACGTAGTTGCAGAGGCAAAAAAAGCAGGGACCTTTTTTCACTTGTCGTCTCAAATGCGTGTTCGCGCAGGTAAAGACTACGTTGGTTACGTAAGGGCGATCCTGTCTGACGATGAACCGCCTAGTCGCCTCCACTTTCCTGACTATGAGTTTCGGCTGTTTTGGGAGTTCGAAGCCATGAGAGACGCTATCAGGGCACAAGACAGCAAGTATGGACTATCTAGGTTGCTTGCTGGATTTGCCTGGCCATGGCGGTCAAAGAAAGATAAGACAGCGTACGATATAGTCATCGATGGGTGTGCGTTGCGGTGGAATACCATGCCAACGGACTGGATAGAGTCTCCCAACTCCGTCAACGAGGTAGGTTCGGTACATACCGTGCAGGGATACGACCTCAACTACGCTGGTGTTATCATAGGTGCGGATCTCTATTACGATGAGAACAAAAAGCGGATCGAGGTCGACCGACAAAACTACTTTGATAGAAAAGGCAAGGAGGGAAACAAAGCGCAGGGATGGAACGTCTCTGATGAAGACCTTCGCAGTTATGTATTGAACATATACTCGATTCTACTTACACGAGGCGTTATAGGAACTTACTTGTACGTGGTCGACGATGCCATGAGGCGCTATATCTCTCGTTTTGCCGATGCCTAGCAGCAAAAACTTCTTTGAAGGGAGCTTGAGGTGAGCGTGAAGTGCATCGACCTCCTCAAGAGTGTCTTGGCCAGCCGAAGCAGGTTTCTTTCTAGCGCTATGTGTTCTAGAGGGGGTACAAGCTAGCGTCTGTCGAAGCGGACAGGACTGTCTTTATATGGATAGATAAAGAGCGTTACAGATACCCAGCTGTGAGGGTTGTCGGGGGTCGAGAATTTCTATTGTTGGTGACCTTTTGAAGTCCTTGGGAGTGCTCCTACCGACTTCGAATGGATAGCTAAAAACTATTTCAGCGAGCTCTGTATCACTAGGGATGGTTTCCATTTGATTATTTGTGGTTCAACTGAAGTCGATCAGTTGGTATGACGTGACAAATATTTCCTTCCAGGCAGTCTTGAACAGTAAGGGTCTCGGCTCTAGTGATCAGAGCGTCGATTGTGTTCTTTGCATCTATCAATGCCTTTGCCCTTTCTTCGTACTCCTTGGATCTCTGCTTCAGGAGCCCGAGTACATGTTGGCAAGGGATGATCCCATTTCTCCGATAACCGATGATCTCGCGTATCTCAGCCAGGGAGAGTCCTACGGACTGGCTTGCCTTTATGAAGTGTATCTGGTCGACCGATTCGATGGAGTAGTCTCGGTATCCTTGTTCGGTGCGTGTTGGGGCAGAAAGTACCCCTATCTCTTCGTAGTAGCGAAGTGTCTTTGCGGGAACCTGCACCAGATTTGATAGTTCGCCAATTCTCATAGACCTAGTCTAAATGCCACGATCTATTCCAGTTGAAATGCTGATCTGTACTGTTGAGTTGAGCCTTAATCTCTAACTCCATTGTGTGAAGTCGAGGTCTCATCCTGGGCTGTGGAGTTGATTGGAAGGAGGTAACAGAGACCGTACTTGATTAGGGACGCCCTTTCATGTGGTGGAAAGATAGCCACTGATTGGTTGCAAGCCTCCTAAGTGTTGCAGTGTCCTAAGAGAGGCGTCGTTTGTCAATTCGAGAGGTCCGGAAGCCTCTGGTCTTCACAGAGAGGCTCACCCGAGCTTCAAAGTAGGGTATGGATGTATTTAGACTTCCCTCCAGATTCTTGGCAGAAGACATCAACCAAAGCGTTCGAGCGGTCCTTTGTAATCTGTAAATACCGGGAGAACTCGCTATCTTCGGCTGCTATGACAGATGCTATCTCCAAATTCAGTCGCCTACAATCTTCGCGTCATTGCTTGGCTAGGGTAGCTGGGTGTTACGGAGAACTGTCACATCCGCTAGGAAGAGCTAGGAGTAGGGTGACTCTTTACCTATAGACTTAGTGGGCTGTTGTAGCAGCCTTGATTTGATCTTGCTTAGATTTTGAAACGTCTAAGTCAATTGCAGGACGTAGTGGCTAGTGTTTAGAGGGTCGTATTTGCCGCCTAGAGGTCTATCTGTGTTAGCCGATGCGAGATGGGAGTTTGAAGATCGTGGGTTCTGAAGAAGAACGTTCTAGCAAGAGATCGGTGCAAAGACGCATTCGAGACGACCGTCCATCAAGACCATCTCGAACCCGTGACCAAGACTCACGTCCTAGCTACCGTGACAGAGACGACCGTCCATCAAGACCATCTCGA
>NZ_FQUL01000089.1 GCF_900128965.1 Ferrithrix thermotolerans DSM 19514 | reverse complement strand
AGTTCCTCTCCGATGTACTCAAATGGCTGTACTGCTTTCCCATCTATCACCTCCGGTCCACTTTGACCTTCGGTGTTCCACTTCATTCTTGAGCGGGCCCTTCTATTTAAAAGTCATCACCAACCGAGAGGAAGCCTCACCTCTCATGGTAGCGACGAACTTACCCTTTGGAGAATGGAGCAGTATCTTCGTCTATGGACGTCTCGCAGTCACGGTCGTTGACCGCATTACCTACCGCTCCAAGATACTAGAAACAGGTATTGAGTCCTATCGGCTCAAATCAGCTAGGAAGAAAGGCTAGCAAGCACCTTGGCGTTCCTTGGGTAGGAATCTGAGGATTACGTGCGCTGTACTACAGGACTGAGGGTGGGGCCAAATGCCGCAACCGTAGTAGGGCCATATTGGTCAAGTGTTTACATGGGCTGAGTAGTTGTCTAACACGACGTGAACACCCAGCTCCTTTTGGTACTTGTCGATCGATGATTTCTAGGAACTGAAATCATTTCTTTCGCCCTGTTAGCAACCGTCATCTTCGTGATGACCTTGCCGGAGGCGTAATCGAGAGCAGCATAGAGATTGCTGGTACCATTTCGCCAGTACCTAGGTGTGCGACGCAGAGGTACCTGAGGAGCCCCGAGAAAACTAATCCACCTCTAATATGAGTTGTCCCTGCAAAATAGATTATGGAGGAATAAAGAACATGAAGTCGAAAAGGCATACTCCCGAGCAGGTGATAAGAAAGCTCGCCGAAGGTGATCGGATGCTCAACGAAGGAGCGACAGTAGCCGAGATAGCTCGCAACTTCGCCGTCACTGAGACAACCTGGTACCGCTGGAAGAACCAATACGGCGGGATGAAGGCTAATGATGCCAAGAAGCCCAAAGAACTCGAGAAAGAGAACAGCCGGCCAAGAACCATTGTCGCTGACTTGAACTTGGACGTAGCGATGCTCAAGGAGATCGCCTCGGGAAGCTTCTGACACCGAATCGTCGCAGCAGCGCAGTATCGGTACTGTAGCGGCGCTTCGGGGTTTGTGAACGACGAGCCTGTTGAGTTACCGGTCAATCACTTCCCACACAGCGTTTGCCGATACCGATCCCACCACCAACCAATGAAGCCCTCACCTCCTGGCTGTGGTCCTTTGCCTTGGAGCATCTGCGCTGGGGTTATAAGGCAGGCCAACAAGCAAGGATGGTCGGCAGACGAAAGGCACATTCAGGGACTTAGGCGCAACGCAGGACTCAAGGTCCCCTACCAAAAAAGAAAGAAGCCCACCCACGGCAAAGGCATAGCCATGGGAGTTCGTCAGCCAACAGAAACCAATGTCTATAGGGCGATGGACTTCCTCCTTTGACCAGAGCACCGATACTAGTGTCCCTAGCCAAAGTTTCGCTGTGAAACAGGAATTTTCAAGTTTCGGCCCCTGTTGAACC
>NZ_FQUL01000031.1 GCF_900128965.1 Ferrithrix thermotolerans DSM 19514 | reverse complement strand
GCTTCTATATCCAAGCCTTTTGTCGGAGCGCTCGGACTTAGATGCACCAAGCACCTGATCCATCTCTGCTTCTAGCATCTCTTGTAGGACCTGTTGGATAATATTTCTTAGCAGATCTCCATCTTGGGTAAGTGTCTCTTTTACTGACTCGATAAGTGCTTTAGTATTGTTTGTGGTGGTCATGGTCTACCTCCTTGAGGTTCTAGTTTGCTAATAATTCCTAGATACCATGGCCACCACTAGCAAATCAATTCACTCGTGGAATTTGCACAACTATCGGGACACAACCTAAAGCGACCTAAGTGGTCACTTATGTGTTGCCCTTTCTGCCCTTTATGACCTATGTAGGGATCACACAGTGGCTACTGCTTATGCAAGGCTAAGTTTCACACCGAAACACTCGATAGTCCATAGACAACTTGGGTGGACATTGCTGATTAGCTTAAGTTTTATCGTACGGGTTAGTTAGCGATATGCGCAGGGGCTTGACGTTCGAAACTTAGATCCTTGGGTCTTGAAAGAACTGTGTGAGAGCAAGCTGTACACTCTCAGCAATTACCGGTGCTTGCGTTACCCACAGAGACGGGGCCTGAATCTGAAGCGAAACAGTTGGCATCTGCGTCTCTCTTAGTATTGGAAGAGTCATACCTCGTAGAGTTAGAGGGTGAGATGGAAGCTGTGCTGTAAGTTCCTGAGCGATCAGCTGTGCGAGGGATTGACCGGCAGGAGATGTGTAGGAGAATCCTGAGTAATAAGCGATCTGTACTGCCGACGTAGAAAACTCGAGGTGTATGCATGCATCAGCCTTCAGTTCGTTGGCGAGGTGAGCAAGCTCGCTCTGATCTACAGATGATATGTTGAGGGACTTAGCTCCGTTTTGTCGAAGTCTAAGCGAGATGATTTCAGCCGACACCTCAAGTTCGTGGGGTGACACTACGGCGACTGTTGCCTCGGCCAACGACAGGCGTCTTGATCTAAGATATGCGCGTTCTCTCACTCCTCGTATGTGTTCCGATGAGCGACCATAAACCCTCTTTAGCTCCTGTACTGTTGTGCGACCGCAGATTCCATCTGCGGGTAAACCTACGTTGAACTGAAACTCGTTGAGAGCTTTTGCTGTCTTTGGCCCATAAATACCGTCCAGATTTCCTGGATCGAATCCGAGTGATCCAAGACGATACTGAAGTTCAGAGACATCATCTCCTCTGAACATAGGACGTTTGAGGTACAGGACCCTATCTCCTAGCTGATATCCTGCTTCGACGAGAGCCATCCACGTAATTTTGTCGCAGACACCGTGGTTAGGTATGCCCCTTTTTGTCTGGAACTCAGACACAGCTGCAGCAGTGGCTGCGCTGTATCTACCGTCTTCTTCGACTTCATATCCAAGGGCTCTCAGTCGAGACTGTATGTCGGCTACTTCCGGACCTTCATCCCCTTCTCGATTGCTTCGAAATACTGGAGTGAAAGGCTCGGTCGACTTGGTATCTCCTTGTGATTCTACGACAGGTGAGGGTTGAGCTCTCGGAGTAGAGAGCTCTTTGGCATAGCCCCTACTATTCTCTTGGCTACCTTTCCGTCTTTGAATAGTATCAGGGTCGGAATGCTCATTACTTCGTACCGTCTTGCCACCTCGAGGGAGTCGTCTACGTTTAGTTTTGCGATACCTACCCTAGCCTCTTCTTCTGCGGCTATCTGTTCCAAAATTGGCGCTATCATCTTGCATGGACCGCACCACTCTGCCCAGAAGTCCACTAGCACTGGCTTTTCTGCGGTCTTTATGTACTCATCAAAGTTTGTGTCATTTAGTTGGGCAATGTTGGGCTTAGTCATTACGCATCTACCTCTCTGTTTGTCTGATAATTCTTTGCGTAGCTCTTAGTTGTGATGTTCTAGCCAACGCTCGACGTCGATCGCTGCCATGCATCCTGATCCTGCCGCTGTTATAGCTTGGCGATATGTATGATCCTGGACATCACCGCATGCAAAAACTCCCTCGACGGAGGTATGGGTGCCGTTGTGGGTAACGATGTAGCCTGCCTCATCCATCTCCAAAATACCTTTGAATATGTCGGTGTTCGGTGCATGACCGATGGCTATAAACAGACCTGAAACGTCGATTGAGGAGCGTTCAGCGGTTACGGTATCTTCAACCTCAACAGCGGTAAGAACGCCGTTTTCACTTTTTAGTTCGGTGACCACCTTGTTCCAGGCAAAGCGGATCTTCTCATTAGACATCGCACGGTCTTGCATAATCTTCGATGCCCTCAAGGTATCTCTACGATGTATAATCGTGACCGACTTGGCGAACTTTGTGAGGAATAGACCCTCCTCTAAAGCAGAGTCTCCTCCTCCAACCACTGCTATGTCTTGACCTCTAAAGAAGAAGCCGTCACACGTTGCACATGTAGATACGCCATGCCCGATAAGTTCATGCTCGTTTGGAAGGTTAAGCATCAGCGACCTAGCACCGGTTGCAACTATGAGAGAGTTCGCACTATATGCCGGTTCCTCGCCGGATTGATCTGAGGTGTACAAAAGTATTGGTCGAGAGCTAAAGTCAACCTTAGTTACCTTGGCCGTATGGAAGGTTGCACCGAATCTTGCCGCTTGAGAACGCATGTTCGTCATCAGTTCAGGTCCCATTAAGCCCTCTGGAAAGCCAGGAAAGTTTTCGATTTCCGTAGTAAGCATTAGTTGTCCACCTGGCTGGTCAGATGTCGAAGAAGGCTCTCCCTCCACTACTAATGGCTGCAGATCAGCTCTGGCTGTATAGATCGCGGCAGTGAGACCAGCCGGCCCCGACCCAACGATGATGACTTTCTTGTGTTCCAAGACAACTCCAGACTAAGCAGACCTAAATGTCGTACGACTTCATCTTCTTCATCAAAAACATGCCCAGAGTTAGCGTTATTCCTCCGATTAGGAGGTAGGTAATCCAGACATGATGACCAAAAGCATAATCCGTAAGCAGCCTAACGATCACCGTCATGGTGACCACGAGCACAATAACGCCAGCTAGGAGTGCGATTATCCCGTAGCTCATAAGTCTGCCAATCCGGAACAAAGGCTCAATACCTTTTTGACGTAAGGTATTGGCTACCTGCTCGACGAGATCAGCGGCCTTCTCTGCCCAGTCCTGCTCCTTATTGACTGCGGATTGAGTATCTTGTTGCATCTCAACTCTCCCTCTGCTAGTGAATATTTCTGACCAAAGTCAGTCCGAGTGTGCGAATTCCTGCATGAGTTCCAATAATCGGCCCAATAGTAGTAACAAAAACATCACTCATCTTCGTACGCTGGCGAACCTTTTCGACAAAACTTTCTGTTTCTGGTGCTTCGGCCTGCATAACTCCGATCCAACTGTAAGACTCCGACTCAGATATCTTGCTCAGAAGGTAGTCGAGAGCCTTACTTCTCGTTCGTTGTCTTGACTCCGGGAGTACAGCTCCGTCTTTAACCTCGATAACCGGTTTGAAGGAGAGTAGTGATCCCAAGAGGGCCTGTGCGGCTCCTATTCGCCCGCCCTTCTTTAGATTTTCAAGGGTATCGAGGGTACCGAAGACCGAGATGTTAGGAATTAGTTCCATAATGTGGCTGTGGATCTCAGGTAGCGATCGGTTGTTCGCCGCAAGCTCGGCAGCCTTTAGTGCAAGATAGCCTTCAGCTAGAGAAACAAAGCGAGAGTCGATCACATCGACCTCTATGAGTGAAGCGACGTTCTTTGCGGCAGCCACAGCGCTTTGGTAGGTAGCTGAAAGGTCTTGAGAAAGTGTAATACAGATGATGGATTCCTTTCCACCCTCGGCCATCTCTCGAAACGCTGCTTCAAACTCTCCTATCGAGGGCGCCGATGTTTGTGGAAGATCCGAGCTATGTTTCATAAGTTCCCAGAAGCTTGATGCGTCTAGTTCAACCACATCGACGTACTCTTTGTCACTGAATCTAACCTTTAGCGGTACTACCCGTATATCGTGCTCCATCAACTGGCCGAGTGAGAGATCACCAGCTGAGTCGGTCACAACCCCTACATTGCCCACGTGTTTTAGGCCCCCTGTGTAACTCTAAATCGATTTGCTATGTATGTGACTGCAACAAAGGCAGATGCTGATAGTGCTCCAACAATGACAGCCGATACGTAGAGCATAATACCGCTTTGATGAGCTGCGTAGCTAGCCATTGGAAAGGTAGCTGCTGCGCAGACAACAGAAGCAGTAAGGGAATTAAACCATGACCGCAGTAATGACTTATACCCCAACCTTAGTCCCATCGCTGAGGTTAATAGCACTCCAACAACAGCAGCTGCGTCGTATGCGAGGGAGAAAGACAAAGAGAGTCCAAGGATACCGAAGGGTTTGGTAAGGATGAAGGCCAGAACAATGTTTAGTAGGTTTTCTATGAAGTATAGAAAAAAAACCGTTTGATTCCGCTTCATGGACTGAAGCGCCTGATTGATCGAGAGAAATGCTGCAAAGCCCGGCAGGCCAACGGCGAAGCCTATCAGCGCTCTCGCTGTTAGTTGTGCACCAGCCCTATTCATAGCTCCATGTGCCAACGTTACGTAGATAATGAGCTGGCTTGCGCTCAGATAAATTGCAGATACTGGTATCGTAACGGTGACCGCTGCTCTAAGAGATGAAGCAAGCTTCCTCTGGAACTCCTGCCGCTCTGCCTTGGCCCAAAGAGCCGCTAGCTGTGGTTGAACGGCGCTCATGATAGAAAGTGAGACGATAGAGTAGGGAAGTTGGAAAAAGAGGTATGCGTAGTTATACGCAGTGACATATCCCTGATGAGCGAAGGCGATTGCCAATACTACAAACAAGGCGATTTGATTGGCTAGTACGTAGCCAAAGGTCCAGCCAGATAGCCTCGTAATCTCTAAGACCACTGGATCTCGATAGTCGAAACTTACCCGTAGATCAGGTGCGTATCTCCTTATTGCCGGCAGTAGGGCAACGGTTTGTAAGAAGACTCCAAAGGTCGTACCTACGCCCAGAATTAGCATCTGTGTGGGGTCGTGAAGTACGGAACCGGTTGTGGGATGTGGGTAAAGTACGGAGTAGATAACTAAAACAGCGATCGAGAATACATTGTTAAATATCGGCGCAAAGGCAGGCGTGGAGAAGTGCCCTCTGCTGTAAAGCGTCGAGTTCAACATGGCTATCACACCGTAGAAGAAGAGCTGAGGAGCGAAGAGGCGTAGTAACTGAGTCGCAAGAATGACCGTCTGTTGTGAAGATGTTGCCGAACGTTCGAATGAGTACGCCTCGATGATGAAAGGGCTTGCAAACTCAAACACAATGGTGAGCAGACCCAAGACTGCGATAGAGATGGTAACCACGGCGGATATCGATCGCCATGCCCGATCTTGGAGGGAGGTTGCAAGGCGAGATGAAAATACCGGTACGATCGTCGAGGCTATTATTCCACCAAGGAGTAGGTCGTAAAGCGTGTTGGGAGTGTTGTTGGCCAAGTTGTAAGAATCCCCAACTCTAAGTCCAAGCGCATACGCCAATGCTATGATCCGCACTAGTCCAGTCACCTTTGAGACAGCCGTTCCCACCGCCATATATGCGGCGTTTGTACGGGCGCTCTGGGAGCTGCCCAGTAGTTCCTGCATCCTCGTAATAACTCGTGAAGAGTTCACTTGTTGGTTCTCGCCACTCTTCGCTTGCGTCTGGTCCTTAAGATACTCTTTGCCCACCAGAGCAAAAACACACCTAATGATCCAGCTGTTAGTATCACTCCGACTATCGAGAACGCTTCAGAGCGGACACCGATCTCCGACGTTGTGATGACCGAGCCGTTGGGCGCCTTTACGACGATCTGCAACGGAAAGCTTCCTAGTGTCTTGACTGCGACGGGGAAAGAAACGGTTGCTATGGGACGAGTAAGAGTGATATCTCGTTTGTTTCCAGATGGAAACTGTAACTTCAACGACTTCAACTCCAAGACTATAGAGACAGGTACCTTGAACTTCGAAGTGACGGTAATAGGGATAGTGGTCTTTCTTGCGGTCAGAGTGAAGTTGCTGTTCGCAACGACGCCGATTGAGGATAAGTCCTTGGATGCAAGGACGGTCACCTGACGCAGTATGTTTTTAGTCTCATCTTCGGTAAGGTAATACGCCTCGGCGGACAAGAGATAGGAGTTCAAGGTGTCGGCCTGCGAAATCTTTGTGCTGAGTGACATCAGTGTTTGAACGTCTTGCTCTGCTTTGACAAACTGATCACGAAGAGTTTTCACACACCCCTTAGATGTTGGGGAACTCAAGCTGAGGCGTTGTAGAGGGACGGACTTGACACTTGGAACCGAAAAAGCCTGCTCAATATTGAGCGGATCGAGCAGAGGATTGAGCAGCACCCTCTTTAGGGCTGTGGCAAACGATGATGCTTGCGATGAGTTAGATATCGAAACGTCAATTGCTACCACCCGTAGACGTGGATCGTTTGGTGCGTCGAAGTAGATCTGAGAAAGGTCAGCCACTGCCCATAGTCGGGAAAGTGATCCGCTGGTGTTTGAAAACTCTTGACTAAGGGTGTGGTCGATACCTATCATGGAGGCCGGCAGGCCAGCTACACGGACAGGAGCAGTGAGAGTGGTGGTAAATCCGAGAGTGGATAGATAGGATCCTGGAACTAGGACCTGTGAATAACCCATCTTCATCGGTGTCGCTAAGGTCTCTGCAGAGTTGAACGGACTTGCCAGGAAAGTCTTGATCCTGTTGCTTGGCGAGAAAGGCTCAACTACACGTAGTCCGCTGTTGATCTGCGTGTTATAAGATCCTGGTCCTTTGAGGTAGGAAAGGCAGGTCGGATCCACTGGAACGTAAGTAGTTGCAACTACATCGTGTCCTTTTGAGAGAGACCAGTGCAGAAGTTGGAGAAGATCTTGGTGAACCTGTATAAGCCGGCTATTTTCTGCGTCCGCTAGGAGAGAAGGTGCTATGTCGACTGCCATGGCGAGTGTGGAGTGTGTGGTTAGAAAAGATATAAGGCTGTGAAAGACCTTGGGACTGAATGAAGGTGTCTGGTATGAGAGTACGAACGACACGCCGAGAGCTTTGGTAGCCGATCCTGAAACTACGGTCATGGGTATAGTTATCTCCGAGTAAACCGCTCCAGTCTGGGAGTTAGCCAGTCGAATCTGCAACGGGTAGTTTCCCGAGCATGAAGTTCCACAACTGCTAAGGTTCAAAGAAGACGATGGACTCGATCCGATGGATAATGGAATAGTGAAGGAGGTTGGTGACGAGCTGTTAACGATATTCAAAGATGTAGGAGCAGAGATAGCAATAGGGTAAGAAGGGGGTGTGCTTTGTGGTTTTAGACTCAAAAGGGCTGTTCTGGAGATGATCTTTGGGTATAGGGTTTCGTATATCTCTAAATTTTGAAATCCGTTCAACACGGTAACAGTGAAGCTAGTGCTTCCACCCAAAGTGACCACGCCCGGCGCCCGTGCAATGTTGATAACAGGGGTTGATGAGGCGCTTGCCGGAGCTGGAGCCACCGCCGAAGGTATCGAGAAATAGATAACAGAGATCACCACTACGCCAAAGGTGCGTAGAGTGGGAGACAATCTCAGCCCTCTTCTCAATTTTTTCTTAGACAGGTACGCTTTGATCACCTTTTTGTTTAGTTTGGAGATACTGAGCACTGATACAGCGACAAGCCTCGTCTTTGGAGATTAAATCCAAGTTTTAGATAGAGAGATAAGGCCTTGGCGTTAGTAACTTGGGTATTTACGCTCACTTTCTGCGCTCGCCAGCGTTTTAGCCAGTGGAAACCATCGGACACTAATGCGGTGGCACCTCCCGAGCGTTGTCGCAGAGGTGTTACAGCGATTCTCTGAAGGTAGCCCGCTCCCGAGCCTTGGCCAAAGATTGCGTAGCCCAATACCTCTGAAGGGTTATGTCTGTGCGTTAGGACTCGATATCGAGACCTGGGTGTAGCTAAAATAGCCTCTTCGATACCCTGAGGATCCAGCTGCCAGAACGGTTCAAAGCACTGGTGATCTATCTCAAGTACCGATTCGATGTCTGAGGGTCGAGCGCGTCGCACCGATAAGTCTGTAACGGGTTCCGGGAACGGAATCTTTAGGTCCCACGCAACTAGTACATGTAATCTGTCTCTCTCTTCAAAGCCCATACGCTTGAATGTAGTTTCGGAAAGGTCATCGGAAGACTGCCACAACAACCTTTCGTACCCTGATCGTGAGGCGATCTGTCGAATTGTAGAAAGGGGCTCCTCTGTTAGAAGGTGAAGGAGGCTCCCCATCCTGGCAGAGACAAGACATGACTCAACCTCCCCGGGCCAAGGGGATACTCTAACATCTATTCCATCCACGCTGAAGTTCAGCGCCTTCCTTTGTCGAGGGATGTAGTTGGTCGCTATAGAGATAAGGCTAGCGAACTTTTTGGGGGACTCGTAATAAGATCATGTTCGTGGTGGTTTTAATCGGTACACACGCCCAGTATCTTGAGCACGACTCTGGTACCTTCCATCCTGAGTCTCCATCTCGCATCACTGCTGTATTGGAGGGCGTGCGACGAGCTGGTCTTGAAGATCAGTTGAGATTCTTTACGCCCACCGAGGCAGACCCCGGGAGTCTTGAGGCCGTTCACGCGCAGGAGTACCTCATCAATCTGCAGCGATTCTGTGTCATGGGTGGTGGCGCAATCGATTCAGACACCACAGTTTCAGATCAGTCCTTTAGGGCTGCTGTATTGGCGGCTGGGGCTGGACTCGATGCCATCAAAAAGCTTCAAGCTGGAGAGGCTGACAGTGCATTTCTCGTGGTGAGACCACCAGGTCATCACGCCACATCGAGTACAGCAATGGGGTTCTGTCTGATAAACAACGTAGCCGTCTCGGTTGCCCACCTCGTTTCACAGGGAAACAAGGTTGCGGTGATAGACTTCGATGCTCATCACGGAAATGGAACGCAGGACGTCTTCTACCAGAGTGACAAGGTCTTGTATGTATCGACACATCAACACCCCCTTTACCCCGGTACGGGAAGAGTACAGGAACTTGGAGCTGAAGATGGATTTGGATACACCGTGAATCTTCCAGTTCCTGAAGGCTCGTCGGGTGAGACTGTTCGCGCCGCTCTTGAGATCGTTGCGCAGCCCGTCATTGAGCTGTTTTCACCCGATTGGATTGTAATATCGGCTGGCTTTGATGGACACTACAAAGATCCCTTGACCAATCTTGGGTTGACGGCAAAGGACTTCTACGAGATGACTAGTTGGGCCACGTCTTTTGTTCGCAAAGGCCACACGCTTGTGTTCCTAGAAGGCGGTTACGACCTTGATGCCTTGCGTGACTCCACGACTGCGACTCTAGGTGCTCTGGCTGGTGAACTGATATTACCCAAGGAAGACGAAGTACGGGGTAAGGTTTCCCATGAAACGGTCGAGTCTCTAGCAGAGTCCCGAAAGAGGGCCTTAGGAGACAGGGATCCTTATCTTGGGACGAAGCACTAAAGCTAGTGAAGATGGGTGCCGATCAAAGGCTTTGAAGTATTCTGAGAGATCGGTAGTAGCCAGCCCGAGAATCGGAGGTCAACACGTTTAGTCTTATTCGAGAACGGGTAGGTTGTAGATACCTCCTACGCAAGGTAGATGAGCGGCTATGAGTAGTGTAGAAGTGATCGATAACCTCAACAAAGAACTTGACCCACTTAGAGACGGGTTTGAGCAGGCAGGACGGCGGCTGTATCTCGTTGGTGGAGTTGTAAGGGATATTCTGCTCGGTGCGCTTGATCAAAACGTTGCCGATGTTGACCTCACTACCGATGCCACGCCAGAAGAGATTGAAAGTATTGTTTCACCAGTAGCTGACAATTTGTGGCTTGTTGGAAAGCGCTTTGGAACTATCTCTTTAGAGATCGGCATGCGCAAGATCGAGATTACGACACACAGGGCTGAGTCTTACGAGAGTTCCTCGCGCAAACCCTCCGTCAACTTCTCGAAGTCGATAGATGAAGATCTGTCTAGACGTGACTTCACCATAAATGCCATGGCAATCGAGTTAACCGGTATCGATTCAAAGCTGATAGACCCTTTCGGCGGACTACGCAATCTCTTAGAACGAAAGCTAAAGACGCCAGGTCGAGCCGAGGACAGCTTCAGCGACGATCCGTTGCGTATGCTTAGAGCTGCTCGCTTCGTAGCACGATTTGGGCTTGAGCCTGATAAAGATATTTTGGATGCTGCGGGTGAACTAAAAGGCAGGCTTAGTGTTGTATCTCCCGAGCGAATCAGGGAGGAGCTTTCTAAGCTGTTGGTTCTTCCAGATCCCACCTCCGGGCTGTGGTTCCTGATTGACACAGGAGTGATGGGGGAGTTTCTTCCTGAGATTCCAGCCTTGGCTTTGGAGCAAGATCCCGTGCACCGGCACAAAGACGTTTTAGCTCACACCGTGGCTGTAGTCTCTAAGACTTCGCCTGATCTAATCCTTCGAATGGCTGCACTTTTGCACGATATCGGGAAGCCTAAGACAAGAGAGATCACTCCAAACGGTGTTTCGTTCCACTTTCACGATGTAGTTGGAGCTCGAATGGCGCGAAAGCGTCTTTTGGCACTAAAGTATTCAAGCAACGAGATAGATGCGATCTGCAAACTGGTGGAGTTACATTTAAGGTTCCACACATACAAGGCTGGGTGGAACGATAAAGCAGTAAGACGCTATGTCAGAGATGCCGGCCCCTTGTACGAGAGACTTAACGAACTGACTCTCGCCGATGTGACTACTCGGGATAAGAACAAGGTGAAGTTTTTCCATCAAAAGATGGAGGAACTCCAAGAGCGAGTGAAGATTCTCTCAGAACAGGAAGAGCTGGCCTCCATTCGCCCTGAACTTGACGGTAATGAGGTGATGGAGATACTTGGTATCGGCCCCTCTAAAGATGTGGGAGACGCGATGGACTTCCTCTTAGAGATCCGTCTCGATGAGGGAATCATCGGTAAGGACGCAGCGAAGGAACGCCTACAGAGGTGGTGGAGAACGAGGCCGATCACTACAAAGGTTTCTTAGGGTATGCCACCTTTTGGTATTTCCGCTGCTAGCTAAGATACTTTCAATCCATCATGTAATAAAGCCCACGATCGCATGGGAGATCGTGGGCTTTTTGTGGCGAATTCTACTAGGCGATCTCGCCTAGATGAAACTTCTCAACCATCTCTCTCGCTTCATTGTCACGATATTGAACCGGGGGTGACTTCATGAAGTATGCTGAGGGTCCGAGTAAAGGTCCTCCGATGCCACGATCTAGGGCGATCTTTGCACATCGCAGGGCGTCTATTATGACACCAGCGGAGTTGGGCGAATCCCATACCTCGAGCTTTAGCTCAACGTTCAATGGAACGTCTCCAAAGTTGCGGCCTTCGAGTCTGATATATGCCCACTTTCTGTCCTCCAACCAAGCCACATGATCGGATGGACCAATGTGAACATTGTTCGATTCGATTCCGTGATCGATCTGACTGGTCACACTCTGAGTCTTAGAGATCTTTTTGGACTCTAGTCGCTCCCGCTCCAACATATTCATGAAGTCCATGTTGCCTCCGACGTTTAGTTGGTAGGTGCGGTCAAGGACGAGACCTCTGTCTTCAAATAGCCGGGCAAGCATGCGGTGTACGATAGTTGCTCCGACCTGAGACTTGATATCGTCACCCACAATGGGAATGTTCTTGTCCTCAAACTTTTGTGCCCACTCTGGGTCAGAGGCAATAAAGACTGGAATAGCGTTCACGAAGGCTACTCCAGCCTCTAGCGCTGCCTCTGCGTAGAACTTCTGTGCATTCTCTGACCCCACTGGCAGGTAGGACACGAGTACCTCGGCCCCGCTTCGACGCAGTTCCTCGGCTACGTCCACTGGCTCAAGCGGAGACTCCTCAACCACTTGGCGGTAGTACTTGCCAAGTCCATCGAGTGTCGGTCCACGCTTGACCTCAACGCCTATCTCGCCAACGTTCGCAAACTTGATCGTATTATTCTTCGAGCTGAATATAGCCTTAGACAGATCTTCGCCAACTTTGGCGGCGTCGACATCGAAGGCTGCAACAAACTCAACATCGCCCACGTGGTATCCACCTAAGTTGACGTGCATCAGTCCTGGGACTTCTTCCGTGGGATCTGCATCTTTATAGTACTGTACCCCCTGCACCAAAGAGCTGGAGCAGTTCCCAATCCCGGCTAGTGCCACCTTTATTTTTCCCATATTTACTTACCTTTCTACTAATCTCGCTAGGGTCAACTAGTTTTTAGCTCATCTACGGACACTGCTATCGCCCTCTTCGGACTCCGAGAGATCCTTGCAAATTCCCTCTAGCCAGCTCAACTCTTCAGTAAGACGGAGGTAAATCCCCTGCAAGGCCAAGCTTCGCATAGTTGAACCCGAGAGGAGTTCGTTCTCCTTTAGCTCCTTCATTCTTTCTTCTAAGGCGTAGATACGTCTGTTGGCTATTGAGAGCCTTCGGTTCGGACTGAGTCGGTCGGAGAACGCCAAGGCTACCCAAAACGCCCGGTCGTCAGTTACGTCCATTCCTGATAGAAGGTCGTGGAGGAGCTGGGCGCCACGGTCAGTGATTCTGTAAGACTTTCTCTGTCGCTTGGGTGGTTGCTCCTTGCGATGGCTTGACTTGAAGGTAGCCAGATCGCCGCCTAAAGATCCGGTTGAAGCTAGTAGCGATCGAAGCTTTGGTTCTTCGGAGGTTTCGATGTACCCCTGTCTTTCCAGACGGGAGAGAGCGGGATAGATAGACCCCCATGAAGGATGAAATAGCGTTCCAAAGGCTGAGACGATCCTTCTTTGAAGTTCATAGCCGTGTTGTGGATTCTCAGTCAAAAGGCCTAAGACGGCCGCTTCGAGATACTGAGTGTTTCCATTGGATCGCATAGTATCTACATACTATATCGAATAGTTATACTTTCAGGTACTATTTTTCGATAGTCTAAAAGTAACGTTGACCGACAGAGACCTTCTCTACCACTGCATAACGCAATGTAGTCCATCACCTTTTTGTGCAACCTATTGCTGTTTTATCAAACTGTGGTAGCCTTTTAGAGGTGGATAAAGTTCGCACAAAAAGTCAGGAATCGGGGGGGTCGAAATGGATCGGCACCATCGACCACAGGCTGATGCGCGAAAACACTATTAGGAACTATCGTATGGGCAGAGCGAGCCGAGAAGAGATCTGCGATGCCACTGACGAACTAATCAGGGTAGCAGAACACTTTGGAGAGTTGGCGGCAATGCCCTGTCCGATCTGTGGTTCGTCAAAGCTCGTGTACGTTGATTTTGCATTTGGTTCAAAACTTCCTTCCTCTGGCCAGGTCGTAGCAGAAGGTACCCTACTCAATCTGTCAGGAAGAGTAGGGGATTTTGACACTTACCAGGTAGAGGTTTGTAAGGACTGTCTCTGGAATCACTTAGTGCAAAAGCAGACTCCCAATCGCGACTGAGGCCTTGTACTTTTGCGGTAGGGAGTGACGATGGCATCCGCTAGATTATAAGGACTTAGATCCTGCTCGGGTTGAGCCCTATTCCAATGTTTGGAATAGGTCCATAGGAGGTTTACGTTGCGCGTATATGAAATTGTAGTGATCTTGGACTCCTCTTTAGAGGATGATCAGATCGACGAGTACCTTTCAAGGATTGACGCTGTGGTGTCGTCTAACGAGGGTGGTGTCTTGGGAAACGAGCGGTGGGGTCGTAGACGCTTTAGTTACGAGATCAATCACCGAAGTGAAGGCTACTACGTTATCGTCCGTGTTCAAGGTGTCCCAGCCACAGTTGCTGAACTTGACAGGACTCTTTCCATCTCAGATGAGGTAATTCGTCATAAGGTGATCCGACTTCCTGAAAAGGTAGCGGTCAAGTACCTCCAGAGTGCATCGGCGTCTGCCTAGTAACTTTGTAAGTGCCACTGCAAGTGGGGAAAGAGTTATCGTATGTCTAATGGGAATTCAGTCACCATAGTTGGTAACGTTGTCAAAGAGCCAGAGCTCAGATTTACTAGTCAAGGGGTTGCCTCAGCTACGTTCTCGGTAGCGGTTAACCGAAGATGGCAAGCTCCACAGTCTCAGGAATGGGAAGAAGCTACGTCATTCTTTGACGTCACATGCTGGCGCGAGTTGGCGGAGAACGTTAGTGAGTCTTTAGAGCGAGGTTCTAGAGTTTTGGTAACTGGACGTCTGGAGCAAAGAACCTGGGAGACTCCCGGAGGCGAGAAGCGTTCACGGGTAAACATCGTCGCAGACGAGGTTGGCCTGTCTCTTAGGTGGGCGACGGGGTCGGTCGTCAAAAATGAACGAAGGTCAGGTGGCAGAGATGTTTCTCAAGAGTCGAGAGAGTCAACCACCGTTGGTTACAACTACGAAGAGGATCCTTTTTAATGGGTAAAAATACAGATAAAAACGCGCGAAGAAATGCGGTAAAGGAACAGACGAAAAAGGTTCGCAAGAAGGTATGCACCTTCTGTGCTCGTCATGAGGTTTGGATTGACTATAAAGATACCGACACCCTAAAGCGGTATATGAGTGATCGCGGTAAGATTCGGGCACGAAGAGTAACGGGGAACTGCGTTCAACACCAGAGTGACATCGCAGTAGCGATTAAGACAGCACGAGAGTTAGCTCTGTTACCCTACACCGAGCGAACACCAGCAGAGCGAAGCAGATCCCGCTCTGCGGTCAAGACAGAGGTCGAAGAAACTCCCTACGAGGAGCCCTCTTACGACGATGTGTTCGTCGAGGAAGAGGACGACGATGCGGGCGAGGAGGAACAGTGAAAGTAGTTTTGCGTAGCGATATAGTCGGGCTCGGCAAACGTGGAGATATTGTTGCGGTGGCTGACGGATACGCCAGGAACTACCTGGTCCCTAAGGGTAAGGCGATAGTTGCTACGAAGGGTATAGTGGATCAAGCTAACGCCATGCGCAACGCAAGAGATTTGCGGGATCAAAGAGCCAAGGCAGCGGCTGAAGAATTAGCAGCAAAGTTAGTTGGAATCTCCTTGACTATCAAGGCAAAGACGTCGAAGGACGATAAACTTTTTGGTTCCGTTGGAGTTGCTGAGATTCTGCATGCACTGAAGGAGCAAAGTGGAATCGAACTTGATCGCAAGGTGGTACACCTGGAGGAACCTATCAAGGTGACAGGTGCTCACCAGGTTCCTGTTAAGTTGCACCCTGAGGTTGAGATCCACCTAGCCGTGGAGGTTCTTCCGGAGTAAGACGCATTTAAGTCGTCTGTTGCAAGGGGAGGAATTTGTCCTTTGGCTAAGGATCCCGTAAACAGGGATGTAGACTCCAGTCGTCTAGAAGGCATTTTAGGTAGAGTAGCTCCTCACTCGATAGAGGCTGAAGAGTCGCTATTAGGAGCGATGATGCTCTCACGTGAGGCCGTAGCGGAAGCCGTTGAGATAGTTAGAGAAGGCGACTTCTTCAAGCCCTCGCACGGTTATATCTTCAAAGCCTTGGCCACCCTTCATGCTGAAGGTGGGCCTAACGACGTGGTGAGCGTGGCTGAGGAGCTGCGACGTAGTGGACACTTCGAAGTGGTGGGTGGTTTAGAGGCGTTGATTGCCCTACAGGCCTCTACGCCAGCCATAGGATCAGCGGCCAGGTACGCGCAGCTTGTTGAGGAGTACTCGCTTTTGAGGAAGCTCATCAAGGTGGCGACCGACATAGCTGAACTTGCCTACTCTTTACCTTCGGATGTGGCCTCAGCTGTAGATCTTGCTGAGGCCAAAATATTTGAGGTAGCGGAACATAGATCTTCTGAGACGATGCATCCTCTTCGAGATGTCTTGATCCAAACCCTCGATGACTTAGAGGCCCTTTACGGACGAGAAGAGGGAGTCACCGGGCTGCCGACTGGCTTTGTTGATCTCGATGAGATTCTCTCTGGACTTCATCCCTCAAACCTACTGATTGTTGGCGCGCGTCCTGGTATGGGTAAGACCTCTTTTGCGCTTGGTCTCGGTGTGAACGTGGCAAAGAAGGCTGGGCTTCCGGTTTTGATGTTCTCCCTAGAGATGAGTCACTTGGAGCTTACCCAAAGACTCGTGGCGGCTGAGGCTAGGGTTGACTCGACTCGTCTACGTAGTGGAAGACTACAGGATCGTGACTGGGAGAAGATTCACGGAGCGATAAGCCGTCTGGCGGAGGCAAAGATCTATATTGACGACGACCCTAACCTAACGGTTATGGACATTCGAGCTCGAGCTCGTAGGCTTAAAGCACGGGAGGGGCTCGGACTGGTAATAGTGGACTACCTGCAGCTAATGTCAGGGCGGAGAAACGTAGAGTCCCGACAGGTTGAGGTGTCTGAGATCTCTAGAGGTCTGAAGATTCTTGCACGGGAACTCAATGTGCCGGTTGTGGCTCTGTCTCAGCTCTCTCGTAACTTGGAGGCTCGTGCCGATAAACGACCGCAACTCGCCGACCTCAGGGAGTCTGGCTGTCTTTCTGGCGAGACCCTTATACGTCTCGCTGACGGCACTGAAGCAAGAGTTCTTGATCTTTGGAGGAACGGTAGATACGAGGTGGAGCTTCTGTCTTTCGACGACGAAACGGCTCTATCCCAGGCAGCGAGATCGTCTTCGGTATTTATGACAGGCGTGAAGGAGACCTACAGGATCGACACCCTCTCAGGACTGTCTGTGAGAGCAACGAAAAACCACAAGTTCTTTACTCCAAGAGGTTGGCTTCGATTAGATGAGATGACTATCGGAGATGTTATCTATAAGGTGAGTGATTCAAGTCAAGGCGGTTTGGGCTCTCAAAGCTCTAGAGCGGTTGCTGTGGGAAATAAAGGTTCTCTGGCCCTCGCAGATAAAGTGACTCTAAGCAGGCTTGCCGAAGATGTAATAGTTAATGTTTCATTCTTCGGAGTTGAGCCTGTTTTTGATGTATCTGTTCCGAAGACTCATAGCTTTGTTGCCAACGGATTTGCGGTACACAACTCCCTCGAGCAAGATGCAGACGTCGTCATGTTTATCTACAGGGATGAGGTATATACTCCAGATACTCACGATAAAGGTACAGCGGAGATTATCGTGGCCAAACACAGAAGCGGTCCTACTGGGACTGTGTATCTTGCGTTCCTGAACAGCTATACCTTATTTGCCAACATGGCATCGATGTAGCGTCGCTAGCAGCGTCAATCCCTTGTCTCATCTTTGTCCAAAGAGTTTAGCCAAGCGCGAACAGTTTCACCGTCTTGGTTCGGTTTCGGGGGAGTTCTCCTATAAGTAACTTTGGTTCTCGAAAATGAGATAGGGCTTGCCACGGTTGGTATTTCTTTCCCCCTTTCATCGAATTGACGCACAATCGGATCGAGTCCTAGTTCTGAGGCTAGTGAGATTCCCTGGGCGATTGTATTGATGGGCCCACAAGGTACTTTGTAGGTGTTTAACGTCTTTGCCCACTCATAAGCGCTTTGCTTAGAGAGAAGTTCCTCTATGCGGAGTTTGAGCTTGTCTCTGTTGACGACGCGTGCTTCATTTGTCAAGTAGAGAGGATTTTTTGCAAGAGAGGGATCACCTAACGCATCGCAAAGTCTTTCGAACTGAGTGTCGTTTCCGATCGCAATTACGAGTAAACCGTCGCTGGTTTGAAACGGCTCGTAGGGAAAGAGACTCGGATGTGCGTTTCCCATTCTCGACGGTACTACGCCTGTTGCAACATATGACTCAGTCTGGTTGACCATCGCCGCTAGTGCTGCCGATAGAAGGCTTACCGACACGCGTTGGCCGGTACCTGTGCGATGCCTGAGATCAAGTGCAGCCAGTATTCCAACGGCTAGGTGGAGACCACAGATTACATCGACTATGGCGACTCCACTTTTGAAAGGAGGACCTTCCTTGGGTCCTGTTATGCTCATGAGACCCGATGTAGCTTGCGCAACTAGATCGTATCCAGGTAACTCCCTGCCACCGTCCTCACCGAAACCCGTTATGGTTCCGTATATGACGGAAGGGTTATCCTGTGCGACCTGTTCATATCCAAGCCCGAAACGCTCTAGAGTTCCAGGCATGTAGTTCTCGATCATGACGTCGCAGTTTTTTGCAAGTAGTCTTGCAAGATGAAGATCCTTCGGATCTTTAAAGTCCAAGACGACCGAGCGTTTGTTGCGATTTACCGAAAGAAAATAGGTTGATTCTCCGTCAAGCACTGGGGGTTTCCATCTTCTCGTGTCGTCGCCTTGTGGCGACTCCACCTTTATAACCTCGGCGCCCAGATCGCCCAGCATCATAGTGGTGTATGGACCTGCTAGTACCCTGCTGAAGTCTGCCACGACCAGTCCCGATAATGGTCCAACTTCTGAAGAAGAGTCGTTCAACACAGGTAGAGCTTATCGTGGATCCGCTCGTCGATGGACGACGTTTGTTTGTCGACTTTTGCGTTAACCATTTATTGATTTATAAAGGTTGACTATTTACGACAAATTAATTACCTGCTTTTTAGCATCGATCCTATGGCAGACATTCTCGTTGTGGTCGGATCGGTGGACTCTTCTTGCTAATGCTGGTTGTGGTAGAGGCTTTAGAGAGGGCGTGAATTTGTACTGACGAATGTAATCTTGTTTGTTATAGCCTTTGTGGTGTTTATCTACCTCTGGGTTTCTCTGTTTAAACCGGAGTGGTTCTGATGTACGCAACCTTGGAGATAGCGGCTCTATTTGCAGCGCTAGGGATTACCTGGCGATATCTAGGTTCCTATATGGCAGATGTCCACACCGGAAAGACAAGGTGGCTTGCTTTCTTGGAACGCCCGACCTACAGAGTCCTCGGCGTTGATCAAAAGGCGGAGCAAACCTGGAAGCGTTATGCTGCTTCGCTCTTAATTTTCTCTCTTGTATCGCTCCTTCTAACCTATGGAATTCTACGCCTGCAGAACCTCTTGCCCTTTAATCCAGCCCACATGAAGACTGTGACACCCGCACTCGCTTTCAATACAGCTGTTTCGTTTCTAATCAATACCAACTGGCAGAACTACGCCGGTGAGCAGACCATGTGATACTTCTCACAGATGGCGGCTCTGGCGGTTCAACAGTTCGTAAGCGCGGCTGTAGGTATAGCGGTTGCCATCGCCTTGATTAGAGGTTTTACAGGACGCTCGTCAGCGACGATCGGAAACTTCTGGACTGACCTTGTGCGAGGAGTTCTGTACATACTTCTACCAGTAGCAGCTGTAGCTACCGTGATATTTGTAGGCGAGGGCGCCCTTCAGACGCTTGCAGGCTCGGTTACGATCCACGATACCTTGAACAACGTCACTCAGACCATACCCCGTGGTCCGGTGGCGTCCATGGAGGCGATCAAGCAGCTAGGCACCAACGGTGGAGGGTATTTCAGCGGCAACGGAGCGACTCCGTTTGAGAATCCGACTCCCCTTACCAACCTTCTCTCTGTGTATTTGATTTTGTCGATACCCGTTGCACTTACTTATACCTTTGGCAAGATGGTCGGAAACGTACGCCAGGGAGTTGCCCTTCTTGGGGTGATGGCCTTTTTCTTCGTTTCGTGGACAGCGATAACGATTGCAGCTGAGCACGGCAGTAATCCAGCTCTAGCTGCGGCAGGGTTCCATGCATCTCAAAGTGTGGGCAATATGGTGGGCAAAGAGTCTCGATTTGGGGTCTCAAGTTCCTCTCTTTATAACGTCTCCTCCACTTAGACCTCCACCGGTTCGGTTGATTCTTCCATGGACTCCTACACGCCCTTAGGCGGAATGATGATGCTTTCGGGGATGATGCTCGGCGAGGTTATTCCGGGAGGAGTTGGATCAGGTACCTATACAGTCTTGCTATTTGCTATCGTAACGGTCTTCATCGCCGGACTTATGGTTGGGCGCACGCCTGTGTATCTCGGCAAAAAGATTCAGGCAAAAGAGATGAAGTTGGCGAGCTTGGGCGAATCTATAATGCCAATTACAGTACTTAGCCTAACTGGTATTGCGATGTTGGTACCTTCAGCTACCTCGGCCGTCCTTAACAAAGGTCCACACGGTTTCACGTCCCAAGCCAATAACAATGGATCAGCCTTCGCCGGTCTGTCTTCTAACACCGCCTTCTACAACATTGTAGGTGCTATAGCGATGGGACTTGGTCGATTCGGCGTGATCGTGCCGGCTTTGGCGCTGGCAGGAACACTTGCAGGCAAAGGATTGGTTCCTGCCACGTCTGGTACCTTTATAACTGACAGTGTAATCTTTGGAACCTTGTTGATCGGTGTGATATTGGTGGTTGGAGCACTTACCTTCTTTCCAGCACTTGCGCTAGGTCCCTTGGCAGAGCTCTTTGCTCATGGGGGGTTGTTTTAGATGTCGGCGGCTTTAGAAGAAAAGTCCGAGACTATTCATGGGATTCCTAAACCTAGGGGTCTATTCGACCGGGAGGTTATCGTCCCGGCACTCAGGGATTCGATTCTCAAACTTAATCCCAAACAGCAGGTTAAGAACCCGGTCATGTTCGTTGTCCCAATTGGGACTCTGGTCTCACTATATGAAGCGATAGTGCACGGATCCCTGTTTACTTGGAGTATTACTTCCTGGCTTGCACTTACAGTTGTCTTTGCAAACTTTGCTGAGGCGGTCGCAGAAGGTCGGGGAAAGGCACAAGCCGACACCCTTCGACGAATGCGGGCAGACTCTAATGCTAGAAAGCTTCTTGAGGATGGGACCGAGACTGAGGTGGCGGCTGCTGAACTGAAAAAGGGAGATTTGGTTATCTGCGAAGCCGGCGACATAATACCGTCGGACGGTGAGATCGTCGAGGGGGTCGCCTCGGTGGATGAATCGGCCATTACCGGAGAGTCGGCTCCCGTTATTAGAGAGTCAGGTGGCGACCGCTCGGCGGTGACCGGAGGTACCAAGGTGCTCTCTGACCGGATCGTTGTTCGAATAACGGCAGAACGAGGGGACACCTTTTTGGACAGGATGATAGGACTCGTGGAGGGAGCGAACCGGTAGAAGACTCCTAATGAGATCGCCCTCACCATCCTGCTCTGACAATAATCTTTATTCCAATTGTGGTTGCGATTGATTCATTCGCCTTTTACTCTCACAGCCAGGTCTCTATAGTCATTTTGGTGGCTTTGCTGGTTTGTCTCATTCCTACGACTATTGGAGCTCTGCTCTCGGCTATTGGAATAGCAGGTATGGATCGTCTGGTACAGCGTAACGTTCTAGCTATGTCTGGAAGAGCGGTAGAGGTGGCTGGAGACGTGCAAACGTTGCTACTAGACAAGACGGGCATGATAACACAGGGTAACCGTATGGCATCGGCTTTTTATCCTCTAGGTGAGGTTACCGAACAGGAGCTGGCCGAGGCTGCCCAGCTTGCATCCTTAGCTGATGAGACTCCGGAGGGACGCTCAATCGTGGTTCTAGCGAAAGAACGGTTTAATATCAGAGAGAGGGATCTCGGTTCACGCTATAACTTTGTTCCCTTTACTGCGCGGACAAGAATGTCTGGCATAGACCTTGATTGCCGTATGGTGAGAAAGGGAGCAACAGATGCCGTGAAGAACTGGGTTCTATCTCTTGGTGGGACGGTGTCTGAGGAGCTCGACGAGATAAGCGACCGTCTTGCTCGAGAGGGAAGGACGCCGCTGGCGGTCTCTGATGGCGACCGCCTTCTTGGTGTCGTTGAGCTGAAGGACACGATTAAGCAGGGGATTCGTGAAAAGTTCGAGGAACTGCGCGCATTGGGTATTAGAACTGTGATGATAACAGGAGATAATCCCTTAACTGCAGCCGCGATTGCTTCAGAGGCTGGTGTTGACGACTTTATGGCCGAAGCCACTTCAGAGGCAAAGATGGCTCTTATCCTAAAATAATAAGAAGGTGGCAAGCTGGTAGCTATGACTGGGGACGGTACCAACGATGCTCCGGCTTTAGCCCAAGCTGACGTAGGTGTGGCCATGAACAGTGGTACCACAGCAGCCAAAGAAGCCAGCAATATGGTGGACTTAGACTCAAGTCCCACAAAGCTCATTGATATCGTTGAGATCGGAAAGCAGCTGTTGATTACAAGGGGAGCGCTTACAACTTTCTCAATAGCGAACGATGTCGCCAAGTACTTTGCGATTATTCCAGCTCTTTTTGTTAGCCGCTATAAAGGACTTGAAGCTCTGAACATCATGAAGCTCCACAGCCCTACGAGTGCCGTTCTATCGGCCGTCTTTAATGCGCTCATAATCATTGCCCTCATACCACTGGCTCTTCGGGGCGTGCAGTTCAGACCAGCCACGTCGTCTGCGTTGCTTCGGCGCAACGTTCTCATATACGGTGTCGGAGGACTGATTCTACCCTTCATCTGAATAAAGATCATCGACTTGATTATTACAACCCTGGGGGTTTACTAAATGATTAAACAGCTAATGAGGTCGGTTGTGATGTCGGTAATATTTTTGGTCTTTCTTGGACTTGTCTACCCTTTAGCCGAGACTGGAGTTGCCCAAGCCCTATTCCCGCAACAGGCCAACGGATCACTTACAAAGTATGGATCTCTTGAGGTGGGTCAACAATGGGGAGGCGCACGTGTTTTTCATGGGAGACTGGATCCTTACAACCCTAGAGCCACAGGTGGCTCAAACCTTGAGCTAACCTCCCAAGAGCTCGTTGTTAAAACCCGCAAGGCGATAGCTATGTGGCACCGTCTCGGAGTTAATCCCACTGAAGAGCTCGTAACAAACTCCGGTAGTGGTGTCGACCCAGATATCTCCATTCAGTCAGCAATGGTTCAAATTCCTATGATCGCTAAGGCGCGCAGAATCTCTGCTGCGACACTAAAACGCCTCGTCGAAAGCCAGGTCATACATAGGCAGTTGGGGTTTTTGGGAGAGAACTACCTAAACGTGCTTCAACTAAATGTTGCCCTGTCGAAGCTTAGGTAGTGTTACCTTGAACTTAGACCCAACTTAGGCCACCTTGGCACAACTTCATATGTCTTTTAGAGATAGCAAGACATGTCAAATAGTGTTGGGGCAAAAAACATACCCATAGACGGGGTTGGTGTTCATTGTCAGTGAAATGCTAGATGTGTTCTAACGACGAGCGCGTGACAGTCAACTTTCCTCCGGGGTGGTAGCTGGGCAAAGTAAAGCTGGAGGTAGCTCTAAATAGGCCTACCATACGTCTAGTCTGTCGAGACGGTTTAGGTGGATCTACTCGATGTCTCGATGTCTTCGAACAATGATTAGCCGGGGAGGAAGGAGAGGGTAGTCCTACGTCACTTGCGTCGCCTTGTTCGGGGATCTGGAACCTGGTGAGGCAAGAACGCTGTTGGTCTACTCTATAATCGTACAATGGACAAAGCTAAACTCCAAGCCAGAGTCGATGAGATTCAGTGGTGTCACTCGATCAATCTCGGAGACGGAATAGTCACCCCAGGGCTAAGCAAAACCAAACCCTTATCCGATTGGGAGCTTCCAAATCTTTCAGGTAAGTCGGTTTTGGATATAGGCGCTTGGGACGGGCTCAACTCCTTCTTGGCGGAGCAGAAAGGGGCTAGTCGAGTGGTTGCTTTGGATCACTACGCTTGGGGTGTAGACATGGCTAGAAGAAATGTCTACTGGGATGAATGCAGGAAGAATAAGAGGTTTCCTGACTACCGGCTCGATGAGACGCTGTTTTGGGATGCTTCTCTTCCGGGCAAGGCGGGTTTCGACCTGGCCAAAGAGGTTCTTGGCTCCAAGGTAGAGTCAAAGGTAGGAGACTTCATGAAGCTGACAGCCGAAGAGGTTGGAGTCTTTGATGTTGTATTTTTTCTTGGCGTCCTCTATCACCTAAGAGACCCTCTGGGCGCGCTAGAGAAGGTTAGATCCTTCACAAAAGAAGTTGCGGTTATTGAAACATCTGCAGTAGTTGTCCCAGGACATGAGGGAGAGTCCCTGATTCGTTACTATCCAGCGGACGAGCTCGAAGGGGACTTCGGTAACTACTTCGGACCGTCGGAAGAAGCGTTATCTTCGATGCTAAAGAGCGTTGGGTTTTCAAGAACGATGACGGTAGTTGGTCCATCCAAGGTCAAGACCTCCATATTTAGGAAGAGTGCAACTCAGATCTATCGTCTATTGGTTCACGCTTTTGTCTAGACAATAAAGTATGGCTTGTCAGCCTAGAGAAACTGCGAGAGTTACAAGCGCTGAGGGATGCTTCGTCTCTTTAGAGGTCGATGCCTAAAGGTATTATTTGAACTTCCAGTCGTTGATCTTTATAGAGTGAGGTGTTGATCGTTATTAACGAAGGCGTTTCCTATGCGTGGTGGTCTAGTCCTGTGGGAAAGGTGATGATGTCGGCGACAGGTGGTCGATTGACTGGAGTTCACTTTGTCGACGCCATTGAACGGTGTGCTCGTCCTCTCAATGACGCAGACGAAGAGCTCCTAGCTAGGACTCAAAAACAACTGTGGGAGTACTTCGATGGCGAACGCAAGGATTTCGATCTCCCTCTTAGTCCTAGGGGTACAGAGTTTCAACTCAGAGTGTGGAATGCGTTACGGATGATTCCTTACGGTTGTACCTTGAGCTATGAGGAGCTTGCAAGACACTGTGGGAATACCAAGGCCGCCCGTGCAGTGGGCATGGCGAATAACAAGAATCCTATAAGTATTGTGGTCCCTTGTCATCGGGTAATAGGGGCAGATGGTTCATTGAAAGGTTACAGCGGAGGTGTGGACAAAAAGAGATCTCTGCTCGACCTTGAGGCCGGATTTGTGCATCGTATCAAACGGAGCTAGAGCATTAAATACCACGTAATTTGGTGTCCGTTAAGGTGATTTACCTTACGGGTGTGGTTCTATCGTTGAGCAGCCCCAAGTCCAGCGGGCAACGTAAGAACTAGCCTGGGGATGTGTGACCATTAAACAGATCTCCTAGATAACTTCACTTTTGCTTCAGAGTAAGACGATATAAGTTGAGTCCAGGAAATAAATTGTGGAAGATGGGTTACAAGAAGGGCCAAGTAGAAGTGTCGTCTCATGTTTTGTGAGTGACCTTTAGGTTTAGTATTGTCCGTAGCCTTCTATCTCTTCGAGGGTCTTCAGCCATCGGTCTTCGACCTCTGTAAGATCACTTTGCAGGGAGGTTAGTTCGTTTCCTAACCTGGCTAGCGCGATGTGGTCGGTCATCTCGTTGAACTGAATCAGCATACTGTCTCTCTTGGCTGTCAACTCTGCTATCTGCCGGTCTAGCTTGGAGAGCTGAAACTGCAGGGTGCTGAGGGATTTCCGAGCCTTTGTTCGTTGTGGCGGCCGTGACTTGGACGACGATGGATCTTTACCTTTAGGGTCGGAATCTTTAATGTTGATAGCTTGAGAAAGCCACGTAGCAAGCCCTCCGGAGATCTCTCTTACCTTGCCGTCTTGGCATGCAACGACTCTCGTAGTAATCCTCTCGAGGAAACTACGGTCGTGACTTACCGTTACAAGGGTTCCCGGCCAGTCTTCTAGGTACTCTTCTAACGAACGAAGGGTATCAAGATCAAGATCGTTTGTCGGTTCATCTAAGAGGAGGACGTTTGGCCGTTGTGCAAGCACCCTTAGCAACTGCAGTCGTCTTCTTTCTCCTCCGGAGAGGGTGCCGACCCGTGCCCACGGTAACTCTCCACCGAACCAGAAGCTCTCCAGGAGTCGTTTGTCGGAAGGGCTGAGCGTCGTGCCTCTATGTCCGGATACCACCTCGATGACCCGAAGGCTGCTATCGATCTCTGTCTCTATCTGTGTGTAGTAGCCGACCTCGACTGTCGATCCAAACTCTATGGTGCCCTGTGATGGACGTAGTCTTCCTGCGAGCAGCTCAAGTAGTGTCGTCTTGCCTGAGCCGTTTCTGCCAACGATCCCAAGTCTCTCAAATGGTGTAAGTCTAAGGGTGAATCTCTCAAGAAGCGGTTTATCTTCTCCATTGTGCTGAAAGACTACCTCTACAGCCTCGATGACCTTTGTGCCGAGTCTGGGTGTATCGTACGTCAGATCCAAAGCCGTGGATCTTGTGGGAGGCTCAGACTTACTCTCTAGCAGTTTTCTAGCTGCATCGATACGGGCCTGAGGCTTTCTCGTCCTTGCCTTTACTCCGCGACGGAGCCACGCAAGTTCGCGACGTGCAAGATTTTTACGGACAGCTTCAGTGACTAAGGAGCGTTCTTCACGCTCCGCAACAGCTGCCAGATAGGTAGCGTATCCACCCTCGTGCGTGTAACTGCGACCTCGGTCAAGTTCTAAAATACGGGTCGTGACTTTGTCTAGAAGGTAACGGTCGTGAGTTACCACGACAACTCCGCCGTTGAACTTGGCGAGGTACGACTCTAACCAGGTGATTGCCGCTAGGTCCAGATGGTTCGTCGGCTCATCCAAAATCAAAAGGTCCGCTTCTTTTAGAAGGACAGCTGCTAGGGCGACCCGCTTGGCCTGACCTCCCGATAGTTCTGTGCTTCGGCGCTCGATAAACCTCGACATGCCCAGTCGATCTAAAATTGCCTGTCCTTGCCAAGTGTTACCTACCAATTCAGCCACGGTTTTGTCTGGAAGTGTTCCGGCTTGATCTAGATAGGCAACGCGCAAGTCAGAAGATCGGTGGACCTTTCCGCTCTCGGGTGGTTCCTGGCCAGCTAGCACTCTGAGCAGTGATGACTTGCCTGTTCCGTTTATGCCTACTACTCCAAGCTTGTCTTTGTCAGTAACGGTGACGGAGAGATCGCTAAATAGCACCCTGTCCGACCGTGATAGAGCTATTTTTTGAGCGTCTACAAGAATGGCCAAGTTCGACCTCTGTTCTCCTCTGCGTCTTTTTGCATGTGGGTAATACTGTCTGGGAATTGTGCGAGTTGTAGCCCTAAAGTAACAGTAGAAACCTTGAACACTTTCGAACCTTGCGCCTCTACTCCGAAGGTCTCAGTGTTACTCCTACTTTAGATCCGAAAGACTGAGTGCCCTCTTTCCAGTCCGAATCTATATGTCTCCTTATCTCGTAACTCAGATCTTTGTACCTTTTAAGCCTAGGTCCGAGCCCTTCTTAACTTGCCGCCCGACACCTTATCAACGCTACAAAGCTTTGAACTCTGACCTTCAAGGGGTAGCAACTGTTGGTAATCCAGCATGCTATACCATGCAATGGTGAACCTTCGTGAGTGGTCGCTTGCCCAAGGCATCCATCCCCAAACCGCCTACCGTTGGCATCGCGAAGGCAAGCTCCCGGTTCCTGCTCTCAAGATGGGCAAGCTCATTTTAGTTGGTGACCTAGAAACATCAACGGCACCTAGCCCCCGTCGCACGGTCGTCTATGCCCGAGTCTCCTCTGCCGACCAGCGCACGGATCTCGACCGCCAGGTGGCAAGGATCGTGGCCTGGGCGACGGAGCACGGCTACTTGGTAGATCAGGTGGTGACCGAGGTCGGCTATGTCCTCAATGGTCACAGACAAAGGTTTCTTTCTTTGTTGTATGACAAAGAAGTAGACACGATCCTGGTAGAGCACCGGGACCGGTTCTGTCGCTTTGGAGCGAAGTACGTCGAGGCAGCGCTTAAGGCCGAGGGCCGTCGCCTGGTCGTGGTGGACCCCTCCGAGGTGGACGACGACCTCGTGTAAGATGCCACGGAGCTGCTCACTTCGCTGTGCGCCCGTCTCTACGGACACCACTTGGCAGCCAACCGAGCCAGACGTGCGGTCGAAGTGGC
>NZ_FQUL01000024.1 GCF_900128965.1 Ferrithrix thermotolerans DSM 19514 | reverse complement strand
TGATGAACCGGTTGCCTACTTGGATCTCGATAACTGATAGACACTCCACTTCCACTGTCAAGGACTAAATAAAGATCAAAAGTCAATGACAGTTCTATAACCACTTACTAAGATAGACACAGTTCCAAAGACTCTATGGCCTATTTGCACAACTTTAGGCACACGACCTGAAACCCTCTTCGTCCTCGTTTGTCGAGCCACCTTTCACATCTGAATCCTCAGAGTTCAACGAGCTAGCGTCCAAGGGGCTTCAGTACGGCTACCTTCCAGTAAGCGACATAACGCAACAGTCCCGCCTAGCGTCGCTAGGATACACGTTGTCACCATGCAAACTCTTTGGCTTTGACTTTTGGGTGGAAAACTTTAACAACCCGGTTCTTGGTCCCGTCTTCAGGCAGCTATATTTCCGCCAGGCATTACAGCACTTAGTAGATGAGACCCAGTGGATAAAGAGCTTCCTACATGGTCTCGCTGTCCCCACCTACAGTCCAGTACCCACCGGGGTCGCCAATCCCTTCGCAGACTCCCTGTCAAAAACAGGAATCTATGGCTTTAGCGTTGCCCAGGCGAAACAGCTACTTGTGTCCCACGGATGGAAGGTTGTTCCCAATGGGGTCTCCACGTGCATAAGGCCAGGTATGGCTTCAAATGAGTGTGGAGCAGGGGTATCGGCTGGTACAGCACTCACCATACCGCTGCTGTTTGCCTCGGGAACGACATCTCTAGCTCAGGAGATGCAGGCCTACAAGTCCGTAGCAGCTCAGGTCGGGATTCAGATCAACCTGTCCGAGGCTCCCTTTAGCAAGGTAATTGCGAGCAAGGCTCCTTCTTCAGGACCTACATGCACTTGGGGCATGGCAAACTGGGGCGGCGGTTGGTCTTACGGTCCTGACTACTCCCCCACCGGTGGGGAACTCTTCTCCTCAGGGGTAAGGGTTGGATTCTCAAAGGTTGTACCTGAGACAGTAACACTGATCGACAATACACACACCGCTCCACCGTCTGAATCTCAGGCGGCCCTGGACGCATACCAAAACTTCATGATAAAGGAAGCTCCGGTCGTGTACCAGCCGTATCCGCCGTACCAACTCTCAGAGATAGCTTCAAACCTAAAAGGTGTTGATCAAAGCCCATATGGTAACCTAACTCCAGAGTACTGGTACTATACAAAGTCCTGAGTTAGCGCAAATACCCTATAGTTATAATCGAACTTCAGCTCTTCAGTGAAAGAAAGTGTCACTTGCGTATCTCTCAACACGCAATTACAGCCAGAACCTAACACCTCGTAAGGTCTTTGAAGTTTGGAAAAGGTCAGAGTATCAGATAGCTATGCCGACTATACCGGCGGAAGATCCACCTAGTTGTTTCAAAACTCTGTTACTACTTGCATGAGATATATTTGAGGCATGTTGGAGGTTTCTTCCAGTTTGCTTCGTCGACTTCACACCTCCATATTTGAGTCCTCTGTTGTATCCCGTACAGGGTTGAACGACCCAGTAAAGGGTCTGTCAGCGTCTACTCAATGACTATTTGCAAGTTCATCCTGCCCGTCCCCCAACCAACTCAACGTGTGGACAACATTCAAGACAGGCGATGAAACTTTTTAAAACCCCTTCAGTTGCTTACCGCTGAGAGCTTCTTCCCCTTTTCATTCCTAACATCCCTCGCGTCACTGAGAGAGCTCAGGGCAGGACTAATGCATCCGGAAAATAAGAACACAAAGGAGCTTCACCTGCGATTCAACTCCCTCATTCCACGATCCGAAATTTCCCACACGCCAGTCCGCGAGTCACTTCTCATAAGCCCTTCTTTGACTAGAGTATTCCGGCACCATTGGGCAGTATTACGCCAGCGTATTGAACGCGGATCTGAGGCAAGCGGTTGCAAATCATGATCGTTCAACTTACCTTTCATCTTGTCCTCAACCTTGTCCAACACCTCTGCTATCGCGGCTGAACCACCCAATTCAATGAGCGCTTCAAGAATTGGCATGCGAAAAGCATCTTCTGGGGTCCTTAGTCCCTTCGACAACCGCCTGTCGACGGGTCTCCTAGTCGCACTTGTCTTCGACCTATCCTTGACTGAGCTCAGTGTCGCCCAATCCACTTGAAGATCTTTGATACGTTGGCGGAAATCTGTGAGCTTCTCCACCTCTGCTATAGCATCTCTTGCCCCCACGAAGTCGCCACAACGCAACAGCTCGGCCCCGGACTCCTGTAGGGCATTTGTCGCAACCTCAACCTCTTCCAGAAGAATCTCAAAGGCGACATTGACCTCACTGTACTCCACTGCGTTGCTCCCATCCCGATACGATTCTTTGTTAGAGAAAATTTAATTTCTCCAGAGCTTACTAATCCAGCCGTACAAGACTTACCACTAATAGTCCTCTGCTGTCATCCTAAATCCCTTACAACGTCGTACTCACCGTCGCTAATCCATCAAACTCCCAGCGAACTCCCTCACAGACCAATATCTTCTTTATGTAACGTCATCAAACAACAACTAACTCTCCGAAACTACCCCATTTTCACGACTTCTTGACCCAGATTAGCCCCGAAGGATCAACAGTCATTGTTATTGGCGATCTAACACACCATAAATCGAAAATCACCATTTAGATTTACAAAAAAGAGTCCCTGTGCTTGTGCACACCAGTACCAGTAACGTCTCCACCACCAACAACACCGGCTTAGGTGACAGTAACCGCCTAATCGAGATCCCATAGGACTAAATAGTCATATCAGCCATGTTCATGAATTGGTCATAAAGCACCATTACTATAACAGTTCGTCACACGTATAGTGGGGTCAATCGCGCTACTTGAGAAACAGGACCCCAATCCCCTTCTCGACACCACTCTCAACTAGGGAGACCGGGACAAACTCCAGCCCCGACCCGTTGTATCAACTCAGCGACAGCATCGCCTAGCGCTCGGCCAGGTGTCCGAGCTTGCCAAGCAAAATCTGGCCGACTCAACGGTGCTCGATTTCGGACAAACATTTGAAGTCGACCGCACTACGGTTCTTGCTCACCTTGAACGACAGGAAATCAGCCGTCGTGCCAACTGCGTAGAATGACCGGCACCGACGACGACAAGGCAGCTTGCCTCTACCCAACCAGGGGTCCCGAAAGACAACGGTAGAAAGATTTGAAATCACGTGGAAACGCTTCGGCGGAAGTTAAGCAAGGCCGACATACCCGTAAGACACCGGCAACGCTGTAGCTAACAAGTTCTCTACGCCATAAACCGTGTGAGATACTTATCGTTCCGCTAGTCCAATGACGATTCGAATCTTCACTGCGGCTTGGCGACTCCAAGAAACCCGCTTACGCACAGAATCCTAGCCCTCATCTTGTCAAGGTGCTGGGCTTCCCAGCACTACCTGCGAGGCAGCGTCTACTGCGGCAGCTGTGAATCCCGGCTCATGGTGACCACCGCCCGCAACAAGTGGGGCACCGAGTAACCCCTACCTCATCTGCTCCGGCCGGTCACGGCGGACCACAGACTGCCAGCGCCAAGCCATGCCGATCACCCTCATCGCGGAGCTTATCGAAGACGAGTACCGCACCATCGCCCTCTCCCCCCAGCTGCGGGACGACATCGAGGAGCTCCTCCTGGAGGACTTCGACAGCCTGCAAGCAGCCGCTGCTGGTGAGCGACAGCGGATCGAGCTGAACGCCCAACGCCAGAAGCTTCTCGACGCTCACTATGCCGTCCCTCTCGATCTCTTGAAGACGGAGCAGGACCGCATCGGTGGACAGCTCATGAGGATCCACGAAGGTCTCGCAGAAGCTGACGCAAACTATGAGCAGGCACGAAGGACGCCGGCCGACACACTGAATCTGACTCGAGACTGCCACGCTGCCTACCTCGAAGCCAATGACAGCACACGACGCCTGTTCAACCAGGCTTTCTTCGCCAAGATTTACATCGATGAGGACGACGAGACACGCGAGCAGACCGTCCAAGTGGACTACAACGAGCCCTTCGATAGCTTGCTCTCACGCCTCATTCCAGCACGCGTTCATCACACTCTCGACATAAGGAAAACCGCCCATCCGGATACTTCGGAGGGCGGGCCTGAGACTAGTTTCGAGGGCACCGCCAAGGTGCAGGGTTCTCATACGGATACTTTGGTGGAGGTGATCGCGCTGCTCGCGAAACAGGAGGTCGCCCCGACTCTTGAAGCAGCCCTCGGGGGGCAGCGCGAGGATCAGTGTGCTCCTAGAACCCGTCGGTCTGTTCAGCGACAGCGTCGACTGGCACCCTCCGAGATCACCCGGCTTGCGCAAGACTACGCAGCTGGGTCAACCGTGAACCAACTCGCCATGAGATATGGCGTTCACCGCACTACGGTCCTTAACCATCTAGAACAACAGGGCATCGATCGCAGAAGAACCCACAGAGTGCTCTCAAAGGACGATGTCGCGCGGGCGGCAGCGCTCTATTCGAGCGGGCGATCGTTGAAAGCCACGGGATCGCACTTTGGCGTCGACGCCGAGACAATCCGGCGCGAATTTAAGAAGGCTGGTGTAGCGATTCGCCCTCGTCGAGGCTGGAAGTAGCCATGCTTGCTGTTCACAAGTATGCAAAGAACGGGTTGGCTGTCGGTACCGGCTTCTCCGTACGTCCCTGCACTGCAGACATCCCACGTTCCACGTCTGCGACTGGCAACTGATCGGATGCTAGGGCTTCCGACAACCTAACATTTACTGGCCCGGCTAACCGGGAATACAGTTGCATTACCTGAAATAGATCAGCGTCTACCTGACCAACGCAGTAGCAAACTCCTTTCGGTACTACCTCCCTGAGTCGATCATGGGCCAACTTAAGCAACTCGAAGGTCATTGCTTGCTGCACATAGACAAGTATGACTGTAGACGGCGAATAAGAATGATTGCCGTCAAATTTCGTCCGCAACAGAAACGACGCTAGATCATCCCTAGAGTGGCTATTATAGGTAGTCACCTCCACCTCTAGGCGCTGTTGATGATTTGATCGACCAACCTTCTCGACGTACATTACGAGGCAGTCAGGAGCCTGCTCCGAGGGCTCGACCATTCTCATCCAAACCTCTTGGCCCGATTGTTGGCTGAACCCGATCGCAAAGATTGCCGTTGCCCTGGCTTCTCCAATCGCCCGATCGAGCGATGCAGGCCTGATTCCACGATCTTTGCAGTGCTGTACCGCCATGTCGGCAGCTTCGAGGATGAAGGCTGGGGAGTACCAATGTTCGATATTGCTCACTTTCAAGCACCAAGAATCGTATAGGCACTAATGAAAACCTCTCCCGTGCGCGAAGCATGCTGGCGCTTCTGCGTCAGAAGCTCCGGCAGTCCAATACGATCCTCAAGCACAGCACTTAGATCACCACCGTCCATCAAGAATAGTCTAGGCCGATTCTGCGAATATGTACTGAGCACAGACTCCTGAAAGCCGTTGACCGACAGGAATAGGCCTAGCGTGTTCTCAAGCTTTCGACCTACTTTGCCCGCGAAGGAGTCAAGATCGGCCACCTCCGCACGATCTTTTCTCCACTTCGCCTCAAACAAATATTCAGTACCTTCGAAGGTAAATGCTCCATCGATCTGCTCGCCCACGATCCGGAAGGATGCCTTCGCATCTATGTCAAATAGCGCAAACAACTCGTTGAGTAGCTTTTCGAGCGCATAACCGCGGGCTTGGTGGTCTTCGTTTCGCGTGAGTTCGTACAGGAGATCACGAAGTTCGGCGAGTTTGATGCCAATCTCCCGTTGTACTGCGGCACGCGCCTCCTCCTCCCGTTGCCGCCGCGCTGCCTCCTCGGACTCAGTCCGAAGCGCCCGGTATGGTGCGACTAAGTTGCGAAGGGTCGACAGCGCCTCAACAGCCTCTTTGTACTTTCGGTCCCCGTCCTCGATGCGCTTAAGGTGGCTAGGGTCGGTGATGTCGGCTGTCGCCAAGATCAACGTAAGCAGCTCGTCCAGATACTTACCCTGGTTGGCTGCCATGGTATCGACAAGACGTGCAACGATATTCCGCTTGTAGTCCGTCCAGTCGAGATGGCCAACCAGCCCTACGTCTGGAAGTACAACGTTCAGGTACGCTCTAAGATCCTTTTTGTACCAGAAGGCCAGGCTCAGAGCTTCCTTGAGAGGCTGCAAGACGGAGGCGCTCACTCGCTTTGAGGAAGCCGCTGTCATGATCTCACCCACTGCTCATGACCGAGCGGTGCCTGATTGAGCCGGTCTCTGCGCTCCTTCCAGTCCGGCATGTGCTTGTCCATCAGCTTCGCGAAGCGTTCGCCGTGGCCGCGCTCTAATAGGTGCGTCATCTCATGGACAGCGAGGTACTCCAGGCAGTCCGGGTGCTTCTTGGCCAGCTCAACGTTGAACCAGATGTGGCCGGTCTCCCGGTTGCACGATCCCCACTTGGTCTTCATCCGTCGGATGGTCCACTTCGGGACCGTGACCCCGATCTTCGACTCCCATCGCCTCAGTACGTCCGGTACAACCCGCCTGAGCTGGGCGCGGTACCAACGGTCCAGTAGAGCCCGCCGACGATCGGCGTCTGTACCCTCGGGGACGTAGAGTAAGAGGCGCTCCCCCTCCAGTTCGACGTGCGCTCTTCCGTGGCGCTCTATGACCTTAAGTCTGTACCGAGAGCCCCACACGTAGTGAGACTCACCGGTCACCATCTCACGTAGCGACTGGCGCTGCGCGGACCTAAGTTGCTGCTGGTGCTTCTTGATCCATGGGAGTCTGTGTACCACTGCGAGGCGCACCTGATCGTCGTCGAGCTGCTGTGGGGCGGCGACCCGTACCCGACCCATGGGCGGATAGACGCCGATGTGGAGGTTCTTGATGTCCTTGTAGACGACGTCGACGTCAATGCCTGCAACGGTGAGGTAGGCACTAGCGGTACTCATCACGGGCCTTCACCAGGTCGAACAGCTCATCGAGGTTCTCGAAGTCCCCTGGTAGCGCAGCACGGATGGCCTGTCTGACCTTCTTTTCCTTTAGTTTGTTGCCAACCCAGGAGTCGGGTTTCGAGTGCCGGACGGCCTTGTCGATATCAACGGCCAGGTTGAGATCAGGGTAGAAGAAGTCGTACAGGGCTCGTCGGGCGCCATTGTCCGCCCACTCTGGGTAGGCGGTGTCTGACTCACCTTTGCCGAGCTTGGCAGCGTGCTCTAGGAGCCTGGCCAGGAAATCCTTGTACTCCAGCGCTCCCTTGCGACGTTCCTCAAGCAGCGCATCGAGTAGCTCAGACATCCGGTCGTAGTACTTGGGATTCAGCGGTCGCTCGTCGATGATGACCTTGCGCATGTTGTTCGTGATCGTCTCGGCCACCGCTCCTGGATCCTTCTTGATCCCGGCTGGCAGTTTGTCGAGGGCGCTCGGTCCAAGCTTGACGATCAGGTCGATCAGCGTGGCGTTATCGAAGTCGGAGAGGACCTTGGAGGGCTTGGCCTGGATGTAGGTATCCAGCAGGTGGCGCATGCCGGCCTCGTACTGCTTGAAGTCGACGTCCTCCCCAGCACCGAGCTTTACTTCATCGCGGACGCTCGCGTAGTGGGCAACTTCCGCCTTGATCGAGGCTGCCTGTTCGGCACTGTAGCCCGCAGCTTCCATCTCATTGGCGAGGTTGCCGTAGGTCCGGACCAGGGCCATTACGGCCTTGTAGAGCTCGACTCGCTTCGGTTCGTTGGCCTTCAGCTGCTCGGCGTTGCCTTGCTCGGCAGCGCAGAAGTACTTCTGGTACTGCAGCGTCCCCTTCGGTGGCTCGACCGGCTCGCACAGAGCACGGATCTGCTCCAGTGCCTGGTCAAGGTCCTCGCGAGCCTTCTCGATCCGATCTGAAAGCAGGCCCTCGATGTCCTTCTTGTCGTAGCCGTCGAGCGCTCCACCGGTGTAGTCGGTGATCGCTGACTCCAGGGAGTTGAACAGGTCCCGGTAGTCGACGATGTAGCCGTAGTCCTTATCGTCACCATCGAGGCGGTTGACTCGGCAGATGGCCTGAAACAGGCCATGGTCCTGCATCTTCTTGTCGATGTAGAGGTAGGTTGCGCTCGGTGCATCGAAGCCGGTAAGCAGCTTGTCGACCACGATGAGCAGGCGCATCTGGCCGGGTTCATTCAGGAACTTCTCTTTGACCTGCTTCTCAAACAGAGCGACTTTTGTGACTGCCTGGTCAGCAGGCTCGTTGAAGTGGTCAGCCAGCATCTGCCGGTATATCTCATACTGACGCAGACGCTCGGTAGCTCCCTCGCCAGAATCCTCCTTCGAGATATCACCCGCCTGCGGTTCGTAACTCGTGATAATCGCACACTTGCCCTTGAAGCCGGCCTGACAGAAGAGCTCATAGAACTTGCAGGCCTGGTAGATGCTGGCGCTGACGAGCATGGCGTTACCCCGCCCGCTCAGAAGGCGTGGCCTTTTGTACATGTCCAGCAAGATGTCGTTGACGATCTGCCGGGCGCGCGGTTCCGAGCTGACGACCTTCTGCATCGTGCCCCAGCGCTTCTTGAGTTCAGCCTTGGAGAGGTCGGTCATACCCTTGGTTTGAGCCTCAAACCATTCATCAACTCTGGAAGGCGAGGTCAGTTCCTGGTCGATGCTGCGAGCCTCGTAGCAGAGGTCGAGTACCACGCCGTCAATAACGGCCTCATCGAACTTGTAGGTGTGGATGAAGCTGCCGAAGGTCTCAATGCTCGTTTCCTTGTCGGACTTGAGCAGAGGCGTACCGGTGAAGCCGATAAACATGGCACCGGGAAGAATTTGCTTCATGGCCTCGTGCAGCTTACCTGACTGGGTACGGTGCGCCTCGTCGACGAAGACGAAGAGATTGCCCTTGGCCTGGAAACCCTTCGGTAGCTTGGCCTTCAGTTCCCGGATGAACTCGCCGTCCGCTTCATCCCGCTCCGTCTCGTTCTCGGAGCCTCCGAACTTATGGACCAGCGAGCAGATCAGCCAGGGCAGGCCATTGTTGAGCGTGCCGAGCAGGTCCGCACCGCTGGTGGTTCGGTAGATGTCCTCATTGACGCCCTTGAAGACACCCTCGATCTGTTCGTCCAGTTCGGTGCGGTCAGTTACAAGGAGGACTCGGGCATCGGGCTGGTTCTCGCGGAGCCACTTGGCCAGCCAAACCATCGTGAGCGACTTGCCGGAGCCTTGAGTATGCCAGATGATGCCGCCTTCGCGCTTGATAACCCTGGCTTGCGCGGCCTTGACGCCGAAGTACTGGTTGTGGCGGCAGGTCTTCTTGGTGCCGGCATCGAATACCATGAAGTCGTGAACAATCTCGAGGAATCGCTCCTTGGAGCACATCTGCACGAGTGCGCGATCGAGTGGCGCCTCGATGTTTGAGGGTTCCTTCCAGCTAAGCCAGTACTTCTCGGGCGTGTCGATGACCGCGTAGCGCAGCCCCTCGACATCGTTGCCGGCCATTACCAGCTGGACGGTCGTGAAGAAGGGGCGGATGAAGTCGGCTTTCTGGTTGCCGATCGTCTGCCGGACACCTTCTGACACCGCGACCTTGGAGCGCTTCAGCTCGATCGTGCCGAGCGCCAGACCATTCACGTAGAGGACGAGGTCCGGCCGTTTGACGTGGTTGCCGGCGACGGTGACCTCTTCAGCCACGCCGAAGTGGTTGGTCTTCGGGTTCTCCCAGTCGATCAGCCAGACGGTCTCGGTGTGCTCACCGATGCCCGGCTTGACCTTCACGCCGTAGCGCAGCAGTCCGTAGACGTCCTTGTTGGCCTCGTAGAGATCCCGGCCGCCACCGAGGGAGGCGTCGCTCTTCAGCTTGTCAAGGGCCTTGGTGGTCAGGTTGTCGTCGTAGCCACGAGCCTTCAGGTTCTGCCAGAGCAGCTCAGCTTCGATGTTGGAGTTCTCCCGGTACTCCCAGTTCCCCAGGTAGTCGTAGTCAAGTTGTTCGAGAAGGAGCTTCACCACGCGCTCTTGTGCGCGACGTTCCGGCTGGCCGACATCACTCATGAGGCGACCTCCACGGATGATGCATCAACCCATCGTGCGAGAACGCTCAGCGACGCAAGGTACTCAAGGGCCTCCTGCTCGTGCAGCTCCCGATCCGCCTCATGACTCAGTGGTTCCTGATACCAGCGAACACACCTTCGGCGAAGCTCATCGCGCCTCGCTGGAGTGATTCGTAGGTCTTGCTTCCGTCGCTTTGCATACGACGGAGGCGAGGCTTACCGATCCCTGGCACGTCCAAGCTAAACGCCTGCTTGAACAGATCGGTCTCGCTGACGTCTCGGCGTCCCACCTTGTTCTGCGTCTCAGCGTTGAGCTTCCGGATCGCGCCTTCAACTGCCTCACGGTAATGACCGGACTGCCAAAGCGATGATGCCCCGCCCCAGATCCAGGGGTGGAGTTCAGCGGCTGACAGCTCAGGTGCGTCCTCTCCGAGATTGCGCTTTAATTCGTCTTGACGAACTAGCACCTCGCGACAACGAATAGCTGCCTCATGATGTAGGACCCACGGCTTGCGCGTCGTATTGACCTCCAGGGAACGCCAGTCGGGAGTCACTCGATGCAAGATCTCCTCTATAACCTGGGCTTGCCTTACGACTTCCGATTGCTCAGCAGTCGTCTTGTAGGTCCCAACGCTGATAACGTTCGGAGGCGACGAAACGTGATGCAGTTCAGTGGCAGCGATGAACCGGTCCAACTCCTCGACTGCCCACGCAGTGTTCATGCAGCGCCCTCCACCACCAGGCGCGTCCGCCCCGTAAGTAGCTCCTGCATCATGCCTTGCTTAATAGCGCGCGCCTTGGCGAGCCTTAGATCGAGCAAGGTGAGCTCCCGATCACTATCGGCGATGATCTGGCTAATGGCGGTCTGTTCTGCCTTCGTTGGCACCTCGATCTCTTGCTTGCCGTACTCCGAGATCCAGTACCGTTTATGATCCCCAAGCGGAAACTCGATGAGCTGTATGCGCTCGTACACGAACCTAAGATCTACACCCGGGCGAGCAGTCAGAATCTTCATAGCCGACGACTTCACCTTAAAATCAAAGTCAACATACTGTGAAGCGGTAGTGAAGTCATCAAAAATGATGACGGGATGCGACGTATACACTCCGTCAGAGTCATTCGTGTAGCCCAGGACGAAGGTCTTGCCCGCGGTCAGCACAGGAATACGACCAGAATCAAGCTGCTTAACTGTCTTGACGAGGTATCGAGTCGGCTGCTCGTAACTCAGCAACTCAGCCAGTGGACGGCGATGCCATTTACCCGCGAACCCTGGCAGCCGCGTTCGTCCCGTCAGCAGCTCCTGCATCATCCCCTGCTTGATAGCCTGCTTCTTGGTTATCAGGCGCTTGAGGGAGGTAATGTATCTCGAAAGCTCGTCTGCCACCTCCGCAATGGCTGTTTGCTCCTCAAGGCCGGGAACCTCCACCTCAAGTTTGCTGAACTCCTCGATCCACCGACGCTTGTGATCAACAATCGGATAGTTGATCAGCTGCATCCGCTCGTAGACGAAGCGTAGGTCGGCCTCGCCCGATCGGGCACTTAGCATCTTCATTGCCGAAGACTTCGCCTTAAAGTCGAAGTCAACGTACTTCGAGGCAGTCGTGAAGTCATCGAAGATGACCACGGGATGGCGTGTGTAGGCTCCGTCAGTTTCGTTGGTATACCCCAGCACAAACGTCTTGCCCGCCGTCAACACGGGGTACCGACCTCGTTCTCGGTAGTTCGTCGATCGAACTAGATACCGACCAGGCTGTTCGTATGCAATTAGATCGCCGAGACGTCGTGTCCGCCACGAAGTCTTTCTCGTCTCCATCAGTCGACCCCCATCTCCGTTAGATACTGAGTAACACGGACACTGAGCTCCGCAACTTTGCCTTCGAGATCACGAACAGTCTCGGCATACCGCTCCCCAAGCTCCTGGATCCGTTCAACAAGCACGAGCGTGAGAGCGTTGACTTCGTTGCCTATTCGAAGCTGAATGGTCATGAGCCACTTGTCCTCAATCACCAGTCGCTTGATCTCAGCCTCAGTAAGATCGTCATACTGTTTCAGGGCCGCAAGGTCAAGAGCGCCGCGCGCATCCTTCGCTTTCTTCTTTGCGTTCACTTCCTTGGCGTAGAGATCTAACAAGTACTCCAGGGCTTTTACTTCGTCTGGGTCGGAGCCTTCACGCTTGGCATCCTTCAGTCGGGCGGCAGCGAGAGCTTTCGTTACCTTGCCGTCGTCCATGGCCTCCGACAGCAGGCCCTCGTCGGTGGCGTTCTCCTCGATGAACTCCTCGACCGCTCGGGATGCCTCTTAGGCTGCTGCATCAAGTTCCGCCACGCGTTCCTGCTCAGCCCGGAAGTAGCGAGCTTCGATGAGACTCGGAGGCAGCAGGTCCATCTTGTACTTGGTTGCCGACTTGCCTGAGCCGACAACGAGATCAGGAGCCTCCGCGAGCTTGCGGTCCTTGTCTTCTATGGCTTTGCGGGGCTTCGCCGCTTCCAGCCATCCATCGTTCATGATCAGGAAGACATCGTCGTGCATCGTTTCGTGCCAGTAGGTCATCAGCTGCTCGTAGATGTCGTACTCGTCGAGTAGGGGGACCGACTTGAAGAGTGCGAGGAGGTCATCAGCGAGACTGGCGATCAGCTCGTTGGAACGAGTGTCTGCGTTGATGTTCTCGAGCTCGGACCGGTGAACGCCGAACCAGTCGGTGACGAGGTCCTGGGCACGCCTGGCGAAGTCCTTGAACTCCGAGGAGTCGAGAATCGTCTGCTGGACGTCGGTGACGTCGATGGCGAGATCGAGGTATCCCGGCCGGTTCGGCTTGAAGAGCGTGGACCGTAGGCTCGGGAAGGCCTCCCAGTAGGCGCTCAGAGCGTCGATGTCACGTTCAGGGATGCCCCCGTGGAGGTGGGCTCTCAGGTCCTGGAGATCCTCGGGCTCTGAGGAGTCGATGTAGCGAGGGATGTTGAGGTTGTAGTCGTTCTTCGGATCGGCGATCTCGGCGAGCGGCACCATCCGGGAGTAGCGGTCGATCTCCAGTTGCCGGTTGAAGACGTCGACGATCTTGTGGATGTCCCGGCTGCGCAGCCGGTTCTTCGGACCGTCCTTCATGAAGCCTTTCGAGGCGTCGATCATGAAGACGCCGGTACGTGCTTGGGCGTTCTCCTTGTCGAGAACGAGGATGCAAGCAGGGATGCCCGTGCCGTAGAAGAGGTTGGGCGGCAGACCGATAATGCCCTTGATGTATCCGCGCCTGAGTAGTTCCTTGCGGATGGTGGCCTCGGCGTTGCCACGGAAGAGCACGCCGTGAGGGAGGATGACTGCCGCCTTGCCGGTGCTCTTGAGCGACTTCAGGATGTGTAGCAGGAAGGCATAGTCGCCGTTCTTGGCGGGGGGCATGCCGAACTCGAAGCGGCCGTAGTCGTTCTCTAGGCCATTGCTCCACGATTTGACCGAGAACGGCGGTTCCTTCTACAGTTCAGACGTGTTGCAAACCAATACGAATATCTGTACGGATGTGCTCTAGAAGGTGTTGAGAGATAAGTGGGGTCCTCAGGCTTGTGTACTTCAAGAATGAACAGACATGGGTCGAATCGGCTGGATTGAGTCACCTCGAGAAAACGTTCCTAAGAAGTGAATCTAGCCTAAGTGACCGTTTCGCCTTCGGTCGCAACAGTACGTTCCCATAGGCCCACGCGCTCCTGCGTGTCCTCGCCAGTGCCGGTACCGAGGTAGTCCAGGCTCGCTCTTTCGAAGAGACGGAACTGCCAAATCGCCTCGTCCATCTGATCGGGGTTGAAGATGCCCACATCTGAGAGCTTGCGGAAGTCGTCCAGGGTTAGCCCCGTCACGCGCTCGAAAAGCTGGGTGTCAAGTGACTCAATCACGTCGACCAGAGACTCCTCGCGAAAGTCCGTGAGGTACATGAAGACGGGGATCGACTGAACGAACTTGAGCAACTTAGCCCTGAGGGTCTTCACTTGCTCACGCTTAGCTTTGCGCGCCGCCGTCACCTCTGGGTCTTCGGGGTCGCCATCGAACGCTTTGGGCTTCTTGCCGGACTTGATCTTCTTGGACTGCGCGATGATTTTGGTCGCGTCTTCGCGCAGGTTGCGGAAGTCTTCCATCTGCTCCAAGCGGTCGAGAAGGTCGGTGTCTTCGAGCAGCTTTGTGAGCACCGCCTCGGAGAGGTCGATGAGCCGAGGGCTTCCCCAGCGCTTGGCGAGCATGGCCGCACCGGCCCCCGCGGTTCCCCAGTCCATGACTGCGTTGACGTCAACCGGGTCCATCCGGCCCCCGTCAAAGGCGAAGATGGGTAGGAACTCAATGAGTTCGCCGATGACCTCAGCCGGCGCCGTCTTCGTTGTCGAGCGTGCAAGCTTCGTGCCGTACTGATAGATGAGACTCAAGGCGCGATTGGGGTCGAAGTCGAAGACGTAGCAAGTCTGTTTCTTGACGACTCGCGTTCCATCGGGTCGCTTGGACGTCCACGGGGACTGCACACGGAAGGCCGCCTGGAAGTACGCCTCGGGCGACTTCAGGGAGCGCAGGATCAGGATTGCACCCCACTGGGACACCGTCACGCCCGTCATCAACTGACCAACAGAGAGCGTGATCGTCTGCTTGCCGAGCTTCGCCGCTTCCGCTAGCATCTTGTCAACGGGGGGCTTGGCTGCTGCACCGACTTTGGTACCACCGGCCGCGACGTGGACCAAGAAGTCCTTGAAAAACGGATGGGCTAGCAGCGAAGCCTTCATCGCATGTGCTGATGCGACGCTTGGCATGAACCACACGGTGTGCTCAACTGCCTCGGTGAAACGACCGTCACTGAAAGGAAAGGGTGGCTTGAAGTTGTTGAGCAGCTTCTCTGTCGCTGACTGAGTCAGGCGTCCGAGGAGCATGTTCAAGAACTCGTTGATGCGATCTGGATCGTCGAAGTGATACTCCGAGCCGACTTTCTTAGCGGCAAAGTACCCAGAGAGGTCAAACAGTCCGTCTGGTCGCTGATCGATCTTAACCGACGCCAACTCCGATAGGGAGTACGTGAACATCTCCATTGCTGGGAGTTCCCGGTAGGGGTTGCGGGTCGGGTCTTTGGCGGGGTCTGTGTCCCACGCACGCTTCGCACGCTGCTCGTCCGGATAGGTCCAGTTGAAGATCTGCTCTTCGTTGAACTCGCCGTCAGCGATAGCTCGAAAGGGAGTACCGGAGAGGTATAGGTAGCTGCGGCTCGATAGTCGCATGTCCTTAGCGTCAAGGTCCTGGTTGATGCCGGTGGAATCAGGTGTGGCGGCGAGCAGACGAGGAATACCGTCATAAACGAGCTCAGTGACCTCGTCAGCGCGCCCTGTCTCTTCATCGAGATCGCGCAGCTCGGCCTTGCGTTCGGCCTCCGTCGAGCTAGCGGCGCTCGCGGGGCTGCAGACTTCTTTGGCTGCACCCTGCCAAGCACCGAAGTGGTATTCATCGAGGACGATGCAGTCCCAGTCGATGAGGTGGATAGACTCGTTGTGTTCCTTGACGTCGCCATCGGTCGTAGTTCCAAGCAGGTCCTGGAACGAGGCGAACCAGACCATGGGGGCATCGATGTCCGGGTCACAGGGGTGATCGCGATCTGAGTAGACCCACTCAGCAAAGTCCACATGGTTACGCAGGTCGTCTTGCCAGGCGTTTCGTACTGCTGGCTTGTAGGTCAGGACGAGAACGCGACGCCAGGCCATTTGGCGAGCCAACTGGTACGTCGAGAACGTTTTCCCGAAGCGCATCTTCGCATTCCAAAGGAAGCGTGGTGGCCGAAGATCATTGGCGTGCTGGGTAAAGTACGTCTTCGTGAGCTCGATGGCTTGCTGCTGTTCAGGACGTGGCATGAAGTCCTCAGTGCGCAGTGGATCATAGTCCAGTCCCGAGCGGACAGCGGCGATGGCGGCCTTGACCTCATCAAGCGTGGCTTCGACAACCTCGCTGCTTCGTTGAACCCCAGCGTTGTCGAGGACCCTGTGGATGTCCGAGTCAGTGAAGCTTGTACCGTCTGAGCGAACCGCCGGTTCGTCTAGCAGGATAACGATGCCTTCCCCGTCGGGGTACATCGTGCCCGACTGCTCTTTGATACGTACCAGCGGGTCGGGTCGACCGGTCCAGCCAACCTTCAGACGACCACGCCCCTCGATGCTCGACGACCCCACCGTGCGAGTCCACTCGGTGTCGTATCCCGGTGCCGTGTAGACGTAGATGCGACCGGCAGCCTTGACGCTCACTCTTCGTCCTCCACGTCCGTATCAAGAGCCTCGGTAGCATCGCGCTCAGTACCGGGTGCGCGGTACTTTGATCCACCTGGCAGGTGCGAAGGCGGGATCGGGGAGTCAAGCGAAAGGATTGCCTCACGAGGATGGATCGAACTTTCGACGTAGTCGCGTTCAGCTTGAGTGAGCCCGAAGTGGTCGAAGAGGTTCTCATCCGTCCATTGCCGCTGCATGTCAAGCATGGGCACAAAACGAAGACGGTCTGATCGCAAGTGCTGCGTGCTCTTGCGCTGGAGCACCAAAAAGCGGACGAGTTTGGTCGTGAGGAAGTCGGCGTAGTTTCGCGCCTCGGTCTTGGTATCGAAGACTCCCGCGACAAGGTATGTCTGAGTACAAGCCGACCCCGGCGCAAGCGCAATCGGTTCGCCTAACACATAAGAGACTTCTCGGCCGTGTCCGTCCCCAGCGACGGGTACCAGGACCTTCCACTTTTTCACCCAGGCCGCGTTTTTCTCGATTTGGTCGGGTCGGATGTAGCCTATGTGACTGCCGAAGATCAGCGGAAGTGAGCCTTCGAACGGTACATCAGCAGCTCCGGAGAAGTTTGTCTCAAGAGACTGTCCGAAGGGTGCCCTCATGGAGAAGCGAGGAACGAGCGAGTCCTCCACTTTCTCCGGCCGACACTTCTCGACGATTGACTGCGCCAGGTTGTCCCTGATGATGACGCCGTGGCCCACACGAAGGTCACGTGTCGTAGTTGAGATGATGGTTCCATCAATGCGCGTAGAGAACTCGCAGTCACCATCGTGGTCACGGTCCCAGAGGAAGTAGTTGACCCCGCCCTTGATCTCAACGCCCGGGAAACAGTCGAAGAGCTTGGGGTTGTCCACGATCTTCACAATGTGGCGGTCGGCGATCATGCGGGCACGAAAGTCATCGAGCCCCTTGCCACCGGTGAACCAACGAGACGGAATGATCATGACAAGGTATTTTGGATTGAGATTGATGGCATGATCTACGAACAGTTGGTATACCGGCGATGCCGAAGCTCCGAAACCTCCGGTCCCTATCTGATACGGTGGATTACCCACGATCACGTCGAACTTCATGTCTTTCATCTCCTCGGTTGGATACGCCCCATGGATGAAGGCGTAGGCGTAGTTCTCTCTGGTAGATCCACGTTCGAGTCGGACAGGGGCGCCACAGATGCGACACGGTCCCGAAGCTCGCCCATCCCTGTTCGTGGGGTAATCATGTTCAGCTTGAATGAAGGGCAGGTTGCCCTGAGGATCATCAAACAGCACCGCAGAGTGGGCACCAGCAGCGTCTCGAGACACGTAGACCGACCGGCGAGTCATCTCACCGTGGACTTGGGTGATGGCCGCGCCAAACAACATGTTCTTCAGAATGTGCTGCGCCCGCGCCTGGGGATCGGGCTCCCACTTAGCCAGACCCTCCATCAGACGGCGGGCAACTTCTCGAAGAATCGAGCCTGATTTCGTCGCTGGGTCGAGCCAGCGATAGTCGGGGTTGCTCCATACGTCGATAGGCAGTAGATCGAGCAGAGCACGAGCCAGCAGCGGTGGCGTCGGAATTGCGTCTGATGAGAGCGCCGCGATCACGTCCAGGATGTCGGGGATATGGTGAGTGCGCACGGTCCCCACGCCGATGGTGGTGATCTTTGAGTCAGTCGTACTCATTTCTTCGTCCTTGTTCGGCTCTTGGTCTTGGGTGGCGTTGCCGCGGCGAACAGCTCGCTGTAGTGAATCGGTTCAACGTCTTGCACTCGCTCCTGCCAAAACAAGCTTCGTGCATGCTCGGGGACCAACGCGCAGCTCCAGACACGCTGGAACCGACCAGCGGAATACGGGCGCCACTCGCACAGCTCAATCTCGTCTGCCTTGTTGATTGAGTCACCGAGCACGATGTTGTCGCCAAGGATGAGTGCGGCAGCGTTCAAGAAACCAGTCGTTGGCTCGATGGTATTGGCGTCCGATTGGTAGTGGCTTAGCACCGTGTGGGCCATACGAGCTCGTGCCTCGGTGACGTTGTCTATCGAGATGTCAACGCCGTAGATCGACGCCAACGCTCGTAGCAGACGATGTTCATAGTGCTCTTGGGAAACGCACTCCGCTTTTTTGACCATCTGCAACTTGCGTCGTAGGATCTCGACGAGGAAGTTGCCGGAACCGCAGGTCGGCTCCAAGAACGTCACGTCGAGTTCAGTGAACGCATCTGGGATCATGTCAAGCATTGCGTCTACCTCGCGCTGATGCGTGAATACCTCCGCCAACTCACGAACGCGCTGGCGTGATCGGACTTGACCGAACTGCGCTTCAAGGGGAGCCAGGATGGCATCGCCAGTCAATTCCACCAGTTTGGCGGACTCATGCCAAGCGATGTTGGAATCAGTTTCGTAAACCCAACCAGCATCGGGATCGTTTTCGCAGTCAGCGCTTCGTGTGGCTGAGCACCATTTTGGTGCAGACATCAACTTCCCCCTCGGTGCACTTGCCCCTCTTATGCTCTCATTTCGGAGGTGACTCTTTGCGCCCTCAACCATGTTCTTAGTGTCGGCACGAACCGATCTATTCAGTGACGTCATTCAGTAACCGTCCTCCGTCCTATTGTCCAATCACGCAATTGCCGCACGCCGACAATCTCCATCGTGCGCGAGGCCATAATTGTGGCACTCATCCCTGTCATCTGGAGACCGCAGGTCATGGCTTGATCCGCACGACGTTGGCAGTTGCTGAAGCCTCAACTTGCAGACGTTGATTTTCCAACGTCAAAGCGAGCACAACACGCTCCAACCGTTTCACGGTTTCACGTTCCTGGCGTAGCTCTGCTGCCTGGTGAGCGACCCGCTGTTCCAGTTGCTGTCTGGCGTCAATATGCTGATGCAAAGCGGCCGGCACGTGGTTGACTTGAGCGACCTTGGCTCGAAACTCGTCCTGCAGGTCAATGTGCTTATGGGTTAGGAGCCAACGCTTCACCTGGGCTTCTTCGGCGAGCGATTTCACCGTCAGTTTCCCATCGGAGTAGAGCGGCGCTCCATCAATCAAACGCGCCATCGCGTCTCGGATGCGCAAACGGTCGAGACCATCTTGACCAACGGTCTCGATCTTTGCTGCGGGCTTGCGCTTGTCAGGGGTCATAAGACGCTCCGTTGCTGGGTGTGTACTTGAAGTTCGTTCTCTCGCTTGGCGATCCTCGCAAGCAGGCGCACACGAATTGGCTCGGGCGTGAGCGGGCTTTCCGCCTCTTCACGCAGATTACCGATTTCCGCTTGTAGCGATTCGGCGTGAGTATCAGTGCGGGCGATGTTGCCACAGTTCTCCCGGCAACGACTCATGTCCGGAGTGCGAGTGACATCCGCTCGGTTGCGGTTGCGGTCCGGGTGACAGAGTGCCTTCGTCTGGTCATACACGCAGGCGAGTGCGCGAGAAGGGTTGTCGTAGATACGTAGTCGAGGATCTCTACGAAGCGCCGCCATTTGGCGAGCGGTCAAGTAGGCGCCATCGAATGTCCGCTGGAAAACGCGGACGCCACTGACGTACCTAGAGGATGCAGGTCCTGAAACTTGTTCACCCGCGTCAAGTCGCTGCGCCGCCTCGTGAAGGCTTTCCGCTACCGCCAATGCCTCTTCCATTGGAAACACGTCGCGTAGTCCACTCGCAACACGAGATCCGTAGGCATCGCTCGTATAGCCTCGTAAGTGTCCGTACTGCAGACCGAGAGCAATCCGGCCTCCGGGTACTCGGTAGATAAACCATGCCAGCGTGCGCCGGAAACGAGCAGGGACTATGGCTCCATCAGGATCTGGTGGAATTACGTCACGTGTGTTGCCGTTGGTCTCGCAATAGGCATTCCACCAGTCAACGAAACCGCGTATGGAGTCGCGAGTAGCCTGCGCAAGCGGCGGTTCGAGTTCTTCCTGCTTGTGTGCTCTGAACAACCCACGTGTGAAGACATAACCGCTGCTGTGCATCGCCTCTGCGGTGGCGATCGCTTTCGCGACTGGCTCAAGGACGAACCAAGGAGTTTCACGCTCGACTCCACCCGGGATGGCATTGCCGTCCTCGTCCAACGCATCTTTGAACGAATGCCCGCGAATCTCGAAATGCGGTGGCATGCCGGGCTCGGGGCGCGCGGCGGTGCAAGAGCCTCGCCTAAGCGCACGGCATTCTTCGACGCGGATGCCCGATAGGTACGCAACCACTATGAAGCACGCAATCATCAGCATGTGACGCAGTTGCTCCACTTCGTAGTAGTCGATGGCACTGCACCACGGCTCACCATCTACCAGACCAGTGATGGTGGTAGGCATCGCAGTACCGAGGCGAATCGCGACGCCACGATTGCTCAACGACTTTGCCAGGTTCTCAGTGATTCTCAGCGTGGCTGCCAGATACTGAATGGCAAGGTTTATGTCGTTAGGCGGTTTTGGACCGGTTCCTCGCATTCCGGGCAGCGATCCACCCGATGCCTTTAGACGGTGGAGATACGCGTTTGCCCTCTCAACGTGCTCGGGCTCTTGGCGCAGAGGAATCTGAGTCTGCATCCTCGCCTTGTCGGCGACGGCATTGTTAATGTCGTCACGGAACACCTCTATGAAACGAAGAGCAGCGAGCAGAAGTGCTGACATGGACTGTGGATGTACCGGCAGCCTCTTGTTTTCGCCAGTCCAGTTGGCGGGTCCGATGACGGAGTCGATCCGATCTTCTTGCGCTGCAATGTCTTCCCATGTCGGACGCAGCATCCGATCGTCGAGTGGCAGATACGGGGCAATCAGCCAGATGCGCGTCACGCTAAAAAGCTGGCGACCTTTTACTTCGCGTGTAACACTTCGCCCAGCGACGTGGCTAGCGTACGCCCGGAAATCGCCCGGCGTCACTGAACGAAGATCAGTGACGCCACGCGCGTCTAACCACTTCAGGAACATGCGAATGTCGTGAAAGATTGTTGGGATTGAGCCAGCGGCGAGGCGATCTCGGATTGCCGTAGGGCGTGACAGCGCATCCATTGGAGTTCGTTCATTGATGAACGTCCAGACGAGTCGCTTACCCGTGTCGCGATACGACGAAGGCAGGGTCGCGAAATCAATCTTGAGAGGATCTGACGTGAGCTTCTGTGCCATTGGGTGCAAGAGCCACGCATCGTCGCCGTAGCGCGATAGCGGACCGCTATCGGGATCTGCCTGCACGTTACGGAAGACGACTTCTTCCGCACCCGTCTGAAAGATTTGCGGTTCACGGTGTCTCGCTGCGGCAGATCTACTCATGCGTCAAGCCTCCTGGCTAGTAGCCGTTCGAGGCACTCCTCATCTGCATCGCTGAGCTGTGTTCGTGCTTGGCCGCGTTGCTCCGCGGTGGTGTTGGCCGTGAGCAGTGCCGTCAGGCGTGCGAAGTGGTCAGAGAAGTCCTCGTTCCACACGGCTGGAGTGACGGCTGACGCAATGCGCTCAAGCGCGTCGCTCAAGGCGACTAAGCGCGGTAGATGGTCTGGTGTAGCCACAGCATTGGGGCAGCCAAGACATGCAAGGAAGGACGCGGTGCAATTTCCGGAGTCGTCGTGGGTGAAGGGGCTGCTGTGAAAGTCGAGGCATGCTCCCGTCCCGGTATCCAGGAGGCCCGAAAGTAGCAGAGGCACCTTCTCCACCGAAATGCCGAGACGATCGGCGAGTGCGGATGGATTCACTTGCGCCTCAGCGATGTCCTGGCCACTCAGTGACCGCATAGCGACGGTCACCCGTGCGTGTTCGAGCGCTTCGGCCTGCCCCCTAATGATGGTGGCCATTGCCTCCCGGCGAGTCTGTGGATCTTGGCGTCGGTACACCGACTCGCTGACGGTCGGTGAGTTCTGTCGAGGCTTGGTGTTGAGGACCTGCTCGGTTAAGCGAAGTCGTCGGTGAGTGACTTGAAGTGCGGTTCCGTCATCGGCCAACAGGGCGGCCGAGGCGTGCCAACGCTTTTGTACCAGATTTGGATTTTCCAGCTGTGTCTGGAATATCTCCCTACCGCCGTATGGATTGCCGCTGCGAAATAACAGCAGCGAATCTGTAGGGTTTCCCAGTTCAGCCATTGTGGCCCTAGCCTGCGCCGTCAACGCAATCGCTCGATCAATCAACTTTCCCGACTCACCGCTGAGACTCTCATCACTGAATCGTGCTGCCGGTCCGCGACGTGGCTTGTCCAGGTGCAACACATACACTGGCATTTCATCCTTGCGATCATCGGCGCGGTCAAGGTTGACTGTCAGCTGATTGATTACTGAAAGGTTGTACCCACGCTCGCACACGAGCAGGTACGTCATCGAAAGAGCTTCCATCGAGTTTGGGAAGAGGGCCTCATTGATTGTGGATGCGCCCTCGAGGTTGAGTAACTTCCTCAACGCGAATTGTCCCGCGGCGGTAAGTTCGGTGGGCACGCCGCCGGTTCGCGCAAGATAGTCAAGCAGCGAGCCAGCGCTCCATAGCTCTCCTCGTATGCGGACCGTCGGGGAGTTGGACGGCTCCTCTCCGGCGCGATAGGCGGTGAGCATTGCAAGGTTGGCGTCAATACGCTGCTGGCCAGTCCGAACGATGGCTGATGCAGCACTCTTAATTCGTTGGAACTCACTTCGCGTGTAGGCATCGTAAAGACGGGTTTTTGGTTTACGCGTTCGAGCCCGTAGGGCCTTTCGGGTGGTGTCTGGAAGCCCAGGCGTGTCTAAAAGCAGAACGCGCATGTGATTGACGGCGGTCGGCCAACGATTCTTAGCCTGAACGTCAGCACGCCAGGTCCACCACACTTCTGGTCCAACCTCATTGATCGAAGTCGGCGGTCTCTGCTGCATAGCAATTTCGCGGATAAACCGACGCAAAGTATCTGCCCCGGCAACAGCGGAAGATGCCGACTTCCAACGTCCGTCAGTTCCCGTCGCTACGGCGAATCCGCTGACCAATGACCGTAAGAGAGCCGGCGGGCAATCGACTTCACGAAAGTCAAACACTTTCGTGACCGCCCCGTCCTCGGTGATGTGCGTAACCATGAGGCCAGTCGCGTCACGCTGAGAAGGACGGCTGTACCCCGGCTTCGGCATTGCTGCGGCGTGACCCGAAGTCTTACGCGTCATGCGGGACCTTCAAGGTCTTGGACCAGCGGCGACATCTCAGAAATTCTGGTGAGCAGCTGCTGTACGGATTCATCGTCAGTGTCCGCGTTGAGAAACATGTCAACCTGTAGACCCTGAACCGGTTCCAAGTAGTAGGACTTGGTCGTCACGAGGTTGGAGTGACCTAGCAATCGCTGAACCAACACCCAGGGGTCACCAAATAGGTGCCGGTACTCAAGGCGCTCTCGCTCGCTCAACCCAAGACGCCTGTCGAAGTTGTGAATAAGCGTGACCAGCATGCGGAGTGCGAAGGAGTGACGAAGCATGTGCGGATGGCAAGTGATTGGGACACCTTGTGCGGCACATCGACTGCTTGCGCCAGCGAACACCGCCTCCCAGGTCAGATAAGGCATCGGAGTTCCGGCCTCCGTTAGCCACAAAGAGAGCGGCTCGACGCCGTCGTCAGTCTGTTGGAAGAGGCATCGGCGGATCTCGCTGTCCATCTCATTGATGTTCGTGCGTTCGGATCGCCCACGACGGTCTTCCATGATTAGATCTCCACGAGCGTTCATCTGAGTGACTAATCGCCGCTCGGCGATTTCGTCGTAGCGCCCAGAGACCTGAGCACGTCGAACCGCAGCAGCCCTAGTCGTCATGACATAAGCGTCAATGCGCCGCAAGGCACTGCGCGAGACCCAAAAGTCGCGACCCCTACCTTTCGCGACTGCCTCAGCGACGTGTCCACGAACGTACTGGTCTGCGGATTGCGCTGTCGGTAGCTCGGTAAGCAAGACCGAGCCAGCCTCTCGCAATCGCAGCCCGCTGGACCACATCAGCTCGCTCATCGAGACATTGCGATCGTCGTTGCGACCTCGCCACGAACTGTCCAGCAGGCCATCCCCGTTGTAACCACCAAGCCCGACATCGCGCCAGCGCCGGTAGGCGCGGGGAGTAAGCCACTTGACCTTCACGGAACGCACGTTCGTCGGCTGGAGTTGCGCTCTTGTCGCCACGTCACCACGCCGATCACGATACGTCGTCGTCAGCACAGGACTCGCTTCGATGACACCGTGGTCAACTTGCCACTTGTAGAAGCGACCACAGGCGGCCAGTTCGCGGGCAAACTTGGCACCACTCACTCGCTGAAGGTTATCGGTGTCACGCCGACGCCAGTATTCGTAGTCGAGCAGGCTGTCGTGCGTGGCATCTCGCCAACTCGCGCCCTGTCGCTCCAGGAAGGAGAAAAACACCTTCAAGTCCATCGCGTACGACAGGCGAGATGCCGGAGCCAATCTCTTGAAGCTTGCACTCGTGAAGTACGCCACCACGTCACTATCGACGGTCCCGTCTGGTCGCAACAGGAACGGCAGACCGGGAACGATGCCCAGCCGTTGTTCAACCTCTTCGAGGCTGTCCCATTCGTCAAGCAGCGACGAACTGTAGTTCCCTCTCCACGTCGTGCGCTGTGCCCGGCAGAGCCGCCAGTCCGTCTTTTCTGTGTCCTCCAACATTGCAACACAATATATCACAACACGGTGACATTACAAGGAACGGCGGATTAGCAACCGCGAAGTCGAAGGTGCGAAGCTGGCTTCCGTTCAGGAACTGCGGGCTGGTGATCGTGTCACCCTTGCGGATGTCGGCGATCTCGTTGCCGTGCAGGATCATGTTCATCTTTGACAAGGCCCAGGTGGCATTATCTTTTTCCTGGCCGTAGATCGTGATCCCGTGTGGCGCTTCGTCGGCGACTTTGAGCAGTAGCGATCCGGATCCGCAGGTTGGGTCGTAGACCGTCTGGTCCAGCTTCGTCGTGGGACCGATTCCTACGACCTTGGCCAGTATCCGGGATACTTCGGCGGGCGTGTAGAACTGGCCCTTGCTCTTGCCGGACTCGGTGGCGAAGTGGCGCATCAGGTACTCGTAGGCGTCACCAAGCAGGTCGTCACCTTCGGCGCGGCTGCCTTTGAAGTCGAGGTCGGCGAAGATCGAGACCAGCTTGGTGAGCCGGTCCTGCATCTCCTTGCCGCGACCCAGTTTCTCTTCGTCGTTGAAGTCGGCTTGGTCGATGACCTTCTGTAGGTCGTTCGCCTCGGCAAGCCGGGCGATGATCTTGTTGATCTTGTCGCCGATCTCCTTATTGCCTTTGAGGGCTATCATGTCATCGAACGATCCACCGTCCGGAACCTCGATTAGGCTGTCGGGGTCAGTCTTGGCTTTATCCGAGACGTACTTCACGAAGAGCAGCGTCAGGATATAGTCCTTGTACTGCGAGGCGTCCATACCGCCCCGCAACTCGTCGCAGCTCTTCCAGAGCGAGCCATACAAATCGGACTTGCGCAGCGTCATGCCGTCGCCCTCCTGGCGGCATATGTCGCAACGCTCTTTGTTCTATATATATGTCTCATATTGTTATCGCTCATGATACAGTGATCGGCTTGCGTTTGCAATCTGTACTCCGCTCTCGTTTGCATCATGTGGACAGGGTTTTGTCGCGGAGTAGCTTCAAAAAGTCGGTTCGGTTCTCAGTGCCTGAACGCGCCAAGACGTAGCGGAGTCGCTTGGCGTCGTCACCGCCGAGACCGCCATGCCAACCAGCCAGGGCAACCAACCCTTCGACGTTGAAGGGAGTGTCCCCGTGCAGGATCTGCTCGCCGTAGCGGTCGAGGTAGTCCGAGACGAAGCTGAGCAAGCGAGCCAGCTGCCAGGTCCCGGTGTCAAGGTGCTCCTTGAGGTCGGCGTCGGGCTCGCGTTCCTCGTTTCTGGCCTCTCGGAGGCGTCGCTCGGTGGCAATCAGCTCAGCCCGGTAGCCGTAGACAGCACTCCAGACCCGGCAGAGCAGTTCCTCCTGCTCGGTGTATGAGTCCTCGGTGACCACCGGCGTGTCCTCGTGGACGGCGATGGTTGGTCGGCCGTGTTCGGCAACCGGCTTGTAGCGCAGGTTCTCCTGGTGGAAGGCGAAGGCCAGTTCGTCGAGCAGCTTCGGCTCGATGTGCTTGCGGACGTGATCCTCGTGGCGTTCCAGGATCTGCGCCGCCTCTAAGCGGCGGGCAGTGAGCGTTGTCCCACGCATGCCCCGAGCAGTGCCGAACAGCCTGCGTGCGGCTTCTCCCCGAGCAGAGGGACCCAAGTCGCCCAGGAGCCGCCGGATGACCCGGTCTAGGGCGCTGATCCGGCTGGCCCGCTCCTCGGGGTGTTGGGCGTGAGCGATGACCACCCGCTGCTCGGTCAGGACATCACCGGCGGTCGCGTCCGTAAGTGGGAAACCGTTCTTAAGCAGCAGCTTTAGCTCGCGGCGCAGCTCCTCAGTTGGCGAGGAGAGCACAGCTGCCGCGGGCATACCCACAAATTACCCAGTCGGCACCCTACGCGTGGACTTCTCGCTCTTCACACTCAGGATCGGCGGTTGACGATCGGCGTCGATCCCGGATCAAGAAGGAGACCGTGGATGTCCAACCTGGTACCCAAGTCATCGACCACGGAGGTGGTGCCGAATGTCGGCGTCGGGCTGTCGGCCCTCGCTGGAACGGATCGTCGCACCAGCCGGGCGCTTAGCACCGTCCAGCGCAACACCCTGGTGCGGATGGCATCGGTGCAGGCCCATGCCATCGTCCAGAACGAGAAGCTGCAGGAGATCGACCGTCTCACCCGTGAGGCGATGAGCGGTCAGGCGATGCTCAGCCGTTGGGCGGCGACCCTGGCTCAGGGTGACCCTTTCCTGGCAGACGACCTCAAGTTCTTCACCGACGTGGCAAAGATGGGCAAAGGCGAGATCATCGCCGACACCATCTCGGACTTCTGCCGGGAGGGCCGCCAGTGACCGCCCTACTCATCGTCGGCTTGGTCGGCGCCTTCCTGATGGTGGTCGTGCTCGTCTACTTGCTCGGGTTTCGCTTGGGCGGCCAGTCGTGGATGGCTGATCTGCAAAGTGTCCGGGCTGAAGCAGCTGAGGCAGAACGGCAGCTTCACGATCTGACCCGGTCGGCTTTCGTGTCGATGGCTGAAGCGGCGGGGCGTCGTCGCTTCGACCGGCCGTAGGCGGGGTTGGCAGGATGTCGCTACTCGACACCTCGTCCGAGACGCGAGAGATTGAGCAGGCGCAGGCCAACCTCAGCATCTGGATTCGGGACCTGGCGGAAGAGACTGCCGCCGAGCTCGGAGTGCGCTGGCGTGGAGCGCGGATCGCCCCGCAAACCCTGGAGGCGGTAGTCGAGGAGTTCCGAGCGGCGATGCTCACCGAGCTGCCGGTACGGGTGTCCAATCGCTTCTGCGAGCAGACGATCTACCAGGAACCAGCCGACAACGTCGCATTCCGGTTTGTACACGATTCCCGCCAGTACTTTCTGCGGGCCGGGTTCGAGACGGAACCCGAACTGCTCGTCGCGTCGTGTCACCTGGCGCGGCTGCGCCGGGCTGGATATCCGCCCGGGTCGATCGAGTACCGCCTGTTGGAAGCCGACACGATCGGTCAGGCCTTGTTCGTGGCCCACACCGGACGCTTCGTCAGTAATCAAAGACGTTTCGCGCTGCGCTGCTTGAACAGCACGTTCGACGAGGCGATCACCGATGAGGTGGCTGCCGAGGCAGTGAGTTCACCGTGAAGAAGCTCATTGAGGCTGTCGGGGTCGTGCTGCTGGTGTGCGTCGGCGTTCGGGTTGGTGCGGCGCTCATCCAGCCGGTGGTGCCCTTGCTCGGCGGGGTCGTAGCCGTGGCAATCATCGCTTGGTGGCTGTTCGGCCGGCACAGACCTGGACGTGGCTACCGGTAGTAGTCGTTGTGGAATAGCCGACATCACTTGACGGCCAATAGGTCGGCGTGAGACATCGTGGACAGCGGCGGAGACCTCCGGGGATACAGCGCATCACATGACGCTTAGTTCAGCGCGTCCTCGATGCAGGTCTCCTGGCCGCAACTGCAGCAAACGAAAGGAGGTGACATGGCGCAGCGCAAGGTCCGGATCACGGCGATCCGGAAGGAAGAGGTAGACGTCGAGCGACTGGTCGCGGGCCTGCTGCTGTTGCTTCACGAGATCGCCGACACGAGCCACTCGAACAACGCGACCGATCCAGCCGACGGGGGCACGCAGTGATCTGGCTCGCCCTGGCGCTGCTGCTCCCGGTCGGCATCATGCTCGAGCTGGTTCTCGCGAAGGCTGCTGACGCCCGCCAGCAACGCCAGACATTGGAGGCCTTCGAGCTTCGTTTCCCGACCAACCTGGACACCGAAGGAGTCGAGGCATTCCTGGGCAGTATCAGCGGGCTGCTACCGCCATGGTGGCGACGGTGGTGGCACACCCCATTTGTCGTAAGCGAGATACATGCCGATCGACACGGCGCTCGGCACCGCCTGCTCGTGCCGCGAGCTTTTACCCGCCATATTGAAGCGGCAATTGCGGCGCATCTGCCCGCAGTTCGTTATGAGCGCAGCACCGTTATTCGCTACCCGCAATTGGGCAGCGGCGCGGAGTATCGGCTGACGAACGCCGAGCGCAGCCTGAACGTCGACAGCGTCATACTCTCCTCTGGGCTGCTCTCGTCGCTGCAGCCGCTATTCGGAGAGGAGACGATTGTCGTTCAGACATTGCTCTCGCCTGCGCGACCCGTCCTACCCGCACGTCTGGCGACTCCTGCCGAGCGTGAGCAAGCAACCAACCTCGATGACGGCGTGTTGTTGACCAGCGAGGCCGTCAGCGCCTTGCGTAAGAAGCGAAGTGCTCCGCTGCTCCTGGCCACCCTGCGGATCGGCATCTCTGGCGCCACGCCAGGGCGGAGCCGAAGCTTGCTCAGGGACGTGGAAGCGTCCTGGCACACCACCCGGGCTCCGGGGACGCTCCTAAAGCTAAGGCTGCTGAGCGGCAGGTCGGTCGCCCGCCGGATCACGACCGTATGGCGTCCGCTCACCGCGTGGCCGGTCCTCCTCAATGCCGAGGAAGCCACTGGCCTGGTCGGCTACCCGCTTGAAGCGACTGCGCTTCCCGGAGTCAGCCTTGCCAGTAGCCGCCCCCTTCCTGTCACCGCCGCTGTGCTGACCCATGGAACGGTGCTGGGTATCGGCACCCATCCCAGGAGTGTCCGGTCGGTTGCCATCGACCCTGGGTCACGCACCTACCACAGCTTGGTGGTCGGCCCCACGGGTTCCGGTAAGAGCGTGCTGCTCACACATCTGGCCGAGCACGATGCCCGAGCAGGTCATGCCCTGGTCGTGATCGACCCGAAGGACGGGGACCTGGTCGACGCGGTTGCGGCTCGACTTCCGGCCGAACGACTGGAGCACACGATCCTGTTCGACCCAACCGACGATCGGCCGGTCGGCTTCGATCCCTTGCGCGCCAACCCAAGCGAACGAGAGCTCGTCGTTGATCGGGTCCTCGGCCTGATGGTCGACATCTGGCGTGAGAACCTCGGGCCTCGGTCAGTCGACATCTTGCGCCACGTCCTGCTCACCATCGCCTCGCACCCAGACCTCACCATGACTGAAGCACCTCGTCTGGTCGTCGATCAGGGGTTTCGACGCCGAGTGCTTGCCGCCCATGATCCGGGCGAGGACGTCCGGGCCTGGTGGAACTGGGCCGACAACCTGGGTACGGCCGAGTGGAACGCCATGACCGGCGCCCCGCTTAACAAGCTTCGGGCCTTCGTCGGTCGCTCACCCGTAGCCCTTGTCATCGGACAGGCGAGCCCGGCGATCAACTTCGGACGGCTGCTGCGGGACAAGCAGGTTATCCTGGTCCGGCTGCCTGTCGGGCTCCTCGGTGACGAGACGACCGCGCTGCTCGGGGCGATGCTGATCAACCAGTTGTGGCATGCGATCGCCGCCCGGGCTGCGCTTCCGAAGACGAAACGCCGTCCGGCGAGCGTCATCATCGACGAGGTCGGTGCCGTCCTGCGCTTCCCGGCCAGCTCGATCGACACCATGCTCACCCAAGCGCGCGGGTACGGCGTCGGGGTCACCCTCGCCGCCCAGCACCTCGGTCAGATCCCGGCAGACATCCGAGCAGCGGCGATGACCAACGCCAGGACCAAGGCCACGTTCGCCACCTCCCGCGACGACGCCGGGGTGTTCGCCTGCGAGTTCGGGCACGGCCTCACGCCCGAAGACATCATGGGCCTCGACCCCTACCAGGCGATCACCACCATCTACGCTGGCGGTCAGGTGCAACCGCCAGCGAGCATCCAAACCCTGCCGCCGGAACGTCCGCTGCGGTCCCCGAGCGAGCTGCGGAGCCTGTCACGGGAGCGCTGGGGCGTCCCCCGAGACCAGATCGACGCGGCACGCCGGGCCCGGGTGGAGGCCCCGACCAACGGTGATAGCCCGGTCGGTAGGCGTTGGAGACGTCCGTCATGAGCAACGAGCCGATGTCCGATCGGGTGTCCGATCGGGTGGAGACGGCGACGAGAAACCACCTGATCAGTCCGCATAACAGGGGCGAAACGCGCAACGACCCAACACGTGCAAGCGGTGCTGGCAGCCCGCTGGCCCCTCGACTGGAGCGCCTCAGCCAGCAGCTCAGCGAGGCTGACCAACTCGTCATCGAGACCCTTGCCTTGGTACGGATGGCGTCGGGCGGACAACTCAACCGGCTGATCTGGCCGACTACACCAACAGGAGCGCGAACCTGCCGGAGACACCTGCAGCGCCTGAGTGAGCTTCGGGTAGTGACGCGCCTTCATCGTCAGGTCGGTGGCATCAAGGGCGGCAGTCAGGGCTACACCTATGCCCTCGACGTCAACGGTCAGCGCTTAGCCCAGACCCTCCAGAACCAGACCGTTCGCCGACCGACACCGAGCGATCTCTTCGTCGATCACACCCTTGGCGTGACCGAGTTGTACGTACAGCTACACGAGACCGCCCATGTCGAGCTGCTGGAGTTCGAGACCGAGCCGACCTGCTGGCGATCATTTCCAGGACCAGCCGGAAGGACCGTCACCCTCAAGCCTGACGCCTACCTCGCCTGGGCCGTCGGTGAGTGAGAGCTGAACGCCTTCCTGGAGGTCGACCGCGCAACCGAGCATCCCGGGCGCATCGCCCGCAAGGCCCAGCAGTACGTGCGCTACTGGCGCACGGGCAACGAGCAGCGACGCAACGAGGTCTTCCCGACCGTGCTCTGGCTCGTCACCAACAAGCGCCGCGCCGACGTGCTGCGCGCCGCGCTTGCCGACCACGAGGCCGGGCCACTGTCGGAGGTCGTGACCACCGAGGATCTGCCGTCGTACATCACTAACACCCGAAGGGAGGGACAACCATGACCAACAACATCATCACGCCGTCAGCCTGGCGGTACTGCCGCGCCCGAGGATCACGCCCGGCGCCCCTGCCGGAGTCGACACCGCCGCTGCGGACCGTGCTGCACGGCGACGCTGTCACGGTTCTCAGCCAACTACCGACCGCCACCTTCGACTGCGTCGTGACCTCACCGCCATACCACCTGCTGCGCCGCTACGGCGCCGGAGAGAAGGAGATCGGCACCGAGACCCACGTCGACGCCTACGTCCAGCACCTGATCACCGTCTGCGACGAGCTCGCCCGAGTGCTCACACCGACTGGCAGCCTCTTCCTGAACCTCGGCGACAGCTTCTCGCGCGGGCCGAGCTACGGCGCACTGGCAAAGAGCTTGCTCCTGGCGCCCGAGCGGCTCCTGCTTGCCTTGGCCGAACGTGGCTGGTCCGTGCGCAACAAGGTCGTCTGGGCCAAGCCGAACCCCATGCCAAACTCGATCGCCGACCGCTTCTCGACCACCTGGGAGCCCGTCTACTTCCTTGTCCGATCGGAGCGCTACTACTTCGACCTGGACATTGTGCGCGTACCGCACAAGACGACCCGCCGGCCGGGTCCGGTCATGGTCAACACCAAGTACGGCGGGCGCCGGCCTGCCTGGGCTGGACCGCTCGCAGGAGCCAACGACGGCCTGGAGCGCACCCGTGCCGAAGGACGGCCGGGACATCCGCTCGGCAAGAACCCCGGCGACGTCTGGACTGTGCCGACAGCCGGCTACCGGGGCGCGCACTTCGCCGTCTTCCCGGAGAACCTTGTCCGGCGTCCGATCCTCGCCGGCTGCCCCGATCGCGTCTGCAGCCGATGCACTAAGCCCTGGGTCCGGGAGCGGCGACGGGATCGCCTCGGAACGATCGCGCCGAGTTGCGAATGCCGGGCTGACTGGCGGAGCGGTCGTGTCCTTGACCCGTTCATGGGGGCCGGGACCGTAGGGGTTACCGCAGAGCATCTAGGCCGGGATTGGCTCGGGATCGAGCTCAACCCCGACTTTGTCGAGATCGCCGATCAGCGGATCGCCAAGGCACGGCGGCCAATCAAAGACGAATCACAAGCGGCGTAGCCGCTGCCGACAGTTGCTTCGTTTATAGGACGACAAGCGATCCGCAATTCACAACATTATTAGTATGGACAGCCGTCCAGGAACGGCAGATAATATAAGGGAAAGGAGTACCAACCAATATGAAAAGGAGGAAAACACCAGAGATAAAGAACGCTGCTCTTGGGGAGTTCATCAAGGCGCGACGTGAGTCATTAAACATAACCAAAGCTGAAGCCATCCGACGCAGTGGGCTCGACTACAGTTACTGGGTAAAACTGGAAGCAGGTATCTACCAAATGCCCAGCCCTAAAGCCCTTGACCTTGTGGCAGAGGTCATCGAGGCGAAGCCGGCTGACCTCTATGCGCTGGCAGGGTACCGGATCGAAGGCGAGCTACCGAACTTTCGACCTTACCTGCGCAGCAAGTACTACCTGCCGCCTGAGGCCATTGATCAGCTGGAGTCGTACTTCAACTTCCTGCGACATCAGTACGGCATACCTGAAGATCAGCCGGTCTTTCCACCGAAGCCACGTGACGAAGGCGAGACCGAAGAAAGAAGGGCGTCATGAACCCGGGAGTGCTGACCGTGCTGCGGGACTTTGTGCCGATCCGGCCGCTTACCCGGACCGAGGCCTACCGGATCGCCGAACTTCAAGCCGCCCGCTTCCTAAAGCTCATGCAGGTAAACGAAGCGCCAACCAGCGAGCGGATCATCTCGTAACAACCGCGCTTGCAGGTGCAACGCTTCAGCCCGCTGCCGGTATCGGGCGCTACCCAGTGGTCCAATGGCCGCTGGACGATCATCCTGAACGCAAACGAGTCGACGGCACGGCAGCGCTTCTCATTGGCACACGAGTTCAAGCACATCATCGACCACCGCTTCATCGACATCCTCTACGCCCGCGTTGCCGAAGATGACCGGGAAGACTTCGTCGAGAGCATCTGCGACTACTTCGCCGGCTGCTTCCTCGTGCCCAGACCCTGGCTGAAGAAGGCTTGGGGCGAAGGAATCCAACGGCCGGCAGACCTGGCTACTCACTTCGGAGTCTCCCAGCAGGCCATCCAGGTCCGGCTCTCTCAAACCGGTCTCACCGGACGCCAGCGTCGCTGCGGACAGACGGCGAGCGACTGGCGCTTGCCCCGCTTCCCCCGAACTGGTACCCCCGAGGGTTACCACCGGCGCGCCCTGGCAGCCACGGGATCGTCGGAGAAAGGACTCGCATGAGCAGCACCGCTCCCTTGCCGAACGAGCTACCGGCGAGCGCGCGCCGGTCCAACCAGCGAAGGAAGCTGCCATCTCGCCTGACCACGGTGAACGGCAACTGCCGCGCCGTCATCTACCTGCGTGTGTCAACCGCCGGCCAGGTTCACACCGACCGTGATGCCGAGGGTCTGTCGATCCCGGCCCAGCGCGAAGCGTGCTACCGGAAGGCCGAGGCCATCGGCGCCCAGGTCGTCGAGGAGTACATCGACGCCGGCGAGTCCGCCCGAAAGAGCGACCGACCAGCTCTCCAGCGGATGCTCAAACGACTCTCCGAAGAGGGCGACGTCGACTACGTCATCGTCCACAAGGTTGACCGTCTAGCTCGCAACCGTGCCGATGACGTGACGATCAACCTGGCGATACGCGAGGCCGGTGCCGCGCTCGTGTCGGTCACTGAGAACATCGACGAGACCCCCTCCGGCACCCTGCTGCACGGCATCATGGCCTCGATCTCGGAGTTCTACAGCAAGAACCTCGCCGCCGAGGTCAGCAAGGGCATGGACCAGAAGGCCAAGAAGGGCGGTCGACCCGGCAAGGCCCCGGTCGGGTATCTCAACACCCGGGAGATGGTCGACGGCAACGAGATCAGGACCATCGTCCTCCACCCGGAGCACGCCGACCACGTGCGCTGGGCGTTCGAGGCCTACGCCACCGGCGACTACACCGTGCGGACCCTGACCACCGCACTTAAGGAGCGCGGACTACGCACCAGCCGAAGCCATCGCGAACCGCCCAAGCCGATGAGCCCCTCGAAGATCGCGTACATGCTCCGCAACGTCTTCTACGTCGGCGTCGTCGAGTGGAAAGGCGAGCAGTACCCCGGCCGTCACGAGCCGCTCGTCACCTCGGAGGTCTGGGGCAAGGTCCAAGAGATCCTCTCCTCCCGTGATCAGTCCGGTGAACGGCAGCGCCTCCACCAGCACTACCTCAAGGGCACCGTCTTCTGTGCCCGCTGCAAGCGCCGGCTCGGGTTCCTCGTCGCCACCGGCCGCAACGGCGGCAAGTACGACTACTTCTTCTGCTACGGCAGGCAGGCCAAGAACCGCTGCGACCTGCCGTTCCTCACCACGACCGCGGTCGAGGAGGCCGTCTCCGACGCCTACGGCGACATCGAGCTCGGCACCGCCCTCAGCGAGGAGGTCCGAGAGAAGCTCCTCGGTGCCCTGAGGCGCTCCACCGCTGGCCTGGAGCGGGAACGCAAGCGACGAGGGTTGTGTGCCTAAAGTTGTGCAAATAGGCCATAGAGTCTTTGGAACTGTGTCTATCTTAGTAAGTGGTTATAGAACTGTCATTGACTTTTGATCTTTATTTAGTCCTTGACAGTGGAAGTAGAGTGTCTATCAGTTATCGAGATCCAAGTAGGCAACCGGTTCATCAAGTGTGGACATAAGCCT
>NZ_FQUL01000007.1 GCF_900128965.1 Ferrithrix thermotolerans DSM 19514 | reverse complement strand
GCCAAGATGACAAAACGGGTACTACGGTCGACCAAGGTGCCAATGGCGCTGCCATTGTAAGCGCCTTTGATGAGGTCTCCCTCCCAGTGCCCAGGAATCTCTCGAGCCTGTGCCTCTGCTGGCCGCTCGTAGATGGACCGCATGTTCCGAAGGCCGCCACGCCGATCCTTTCCCCGGCTGCGAGGACGGCGCTTCGAGTGCCTCTGACGCAAGGATCCCACCAGTAGCTTCTTGAGCTCCCCTGTCGGGTGCGCATAGATGTACTGGTAGATGGTCTCGTGGGAAACTCGCTGGCTGGAGTCTTCTGGGTGTTCCATCCGCAACCTCCCGGCAATCTGCTCTGGTGACCAGGCGTGATGGATAATCTGCTGTTCTACAAGCTCTGCCATGGGGCTGCCTACGAGCAACTTACGCGACCCACGGCGACGGTGTGAACGCGCCCAGGCGCGGCCTTCCACTGCGTCGTAGTCGAGTCTGGAACCACCCCGGCGACATTTGCGACTGAGCGTAGAGACGCTCCGACCAGTGGCTCTGGCTATTGCCCTCAGGCTCATGCCCTGGTTCAGACTCCTCTGCAACTGGTTCTTCTCCGATGTACTCAAATGGCTGTACTGCTTTCCCATCTATCACCTCCGGTCCACTTTGACCTTCGGTGTTCCACTTCATTCTTGAGAGGGCCGATCAATAATCTTTATCTGATAACCGAGCATCCCAGTCTGTATAACAACGCACCGATCCTAGGTTGATCAGGAGGTGAATGAACCTACAGGAGACCTGGCTTCACCTGGTATCTCAAAACCAGCTGCTCGAATCCTGTCTGTCCAAACACGCGCCCTTTCTTGATCTAGTCCTTTTAAAATAAGACCTGCCGTCGCAAGTACGTAAACCCTCAAGGTTGGCTTGACAAAAAATTCCTCAAGAACCCTATCTGCAACCGATCTCTTGAGCTGAAGCACCTGCGCAAACACTAGATCCAATTTAGTTTCTGGAACTACATCCGCTAACTTAGACAAAGTTCCTGTGCTGCTTCTCTCAACCCATTCAACCAAGCGTCCCAAGTGAAAGTCAAAGGATCCTGACGCTAACAGATTGAATGCTACCTCCACCGCCCGGTCATAGTCTTCGAGACCCACATAACACTCAATCTGTTTTGACAACAGCTGTTCCGGTACTATTTCCCAACCATCATCGTCTAAATATCCACCACCAACCTGCCGCAGTGCATCAAGCGCATCTTCCCAACGTGCCTCTGCCATGCTGAGCATAGCTTGCATATAACTTTGAAACTCTAGACCGATCGAAGAGTCCATAGCCATAGCCAACATCTCCTGTGCCTGTTTAGGTTCGCCAAGACCCAAGCGCGCCTCAAATGACACCCTTATTGCTAAATTTCTGAAGGACTCTAGAGCATTTGAGTAAACAACCTCGTCCGCTACTAGTCTTGCTCTTTCCAGATCGCCGCTCAGAAAATAGCTCCTGGCTTCGTGCACCTTCTTCTCTTCTACGAACCGGAAGTTCTTCGAGGAGGATGCAACTGAAAGGTTCCTTTCCGCCTTATTTTTCTCGGTCATAACCGACTCTAGATACCCGAAATGGTGAATTGTCGCAAAATTACACTGCTTTGAATATGCCGATCGATCTAAAATCCTCGACCATACAGTTTCATGAATTGCACCACTAAATGTGCATTCTGACCGTCTAAACAAGCGTGTTGCCCAGTGGTAGATCGGCGTATCCATTCCCGAGCCGACCTCATTTTTGATCCTAGTTGTATACCCCTCTAGTTCATCGTCTCCAAACGCAAGTTCACGCCGCAACTCCACTGGATCGCATTCCAATATCTCATCTGCGTCAATCCATACGATCCACTTTCCGCTGCAACGAGATAAGGCTTGATTTCGAGCCCAGGCAAAGTCTGCTCGCCAGGTTCCTTCGATCACAGTAGCTCCGAGTGATCTAGCTAATTCAACTGTCCTATCGCTACTACCGGTGTCATAAACAACTATTTCCTCCGTAACGGATAGAAGTGACTCTATGGCCTTCTCAATGAACTTCTCTTCATCCTTCACTATCATGCAAGCACTCAAAAGAGGTAAATGTCGCAGCGTTCCTTGAGATTGCTCTCTTTCTACCTCAACCTGACGGGCAAAAAGCGAGTACACAATCGACTCGTGAACTACGAACTTATTACACTTATTTTCAATAGCTAGATAGAGCTCTAACGTACTCGAGAACTGTGACACGTTTGGTAGAAGAGACAAAAGAAAGTCCGCACGCATGTGTAACACGGCAGAGCAAACATAACGTTCTGAGGAAATTAGACCTTTTCGTGACTCAGAAAAGCTCTTAGCAAACCTACTCAGGTCTCCCCTACTTCTCAGTTGAGCACCTTCACTCATCAAAACTCTTTGCACTCCATGTATCGAAGGCGATCTCGGAACGACGAGAGAGTTGAATGGCACCGCTTTGAGCCCTTGGGATAAACCATCAAGCCAACGGCGCGTAACTATAACTGTATCCTCTACTACGGCAACTTCCGACGGATTGAAATGTTTCAAGGCGTCATAGAGCAAACTACGAAAATCACCCTTGACAACAGACACCTTCTGGGCACCAAAGCGATGTTCAGACCATATAGGTTCCGCCTCTGTCTGGATGTCCGGCCAAAGGATAACTACTCTGTCAGTCAATGAAACCGAACTTTTCATCGACTCAAGACAGGAGGCAGCGTATTGGAAGTCAGTTAGGATTACAGCAATTAGACGCTCGGTCTTCATCTTTGACCTCTAGACAAGAACGACTCCAATCCCCTTACCCCCGTAACCGCCTGAAACCGTGACGGTCACATCCATTCTGTCTTTTTCCTGAGACACAAACGACAACAGATCTTCCGGTTCCTCACTTGCAAGGGAAAAATCTCTAAAGCGGACATGTTCCGCACGCTGTCTCTTGTCGTTGAACAAACCTGCCATGATGTTGAGAATCTCTTTGAAGTTGTCCGCAATCGTGGCGGTAATCTCGAACTCTTCGTTCGCATCTTCAACACCCCCGACAGGGATCATAGACAAGGCACCTCCACACGCATTTACGCTCTCCAACTCAGCGTAGATAACCGCCCTCAGCGCACCCTCTGCATCCCTATATCCCCCAATCGCTCCTGTGCAGGGAACCTTATTACCTGGTTTCACCCTCTTTACATCGACTCTGCGCCCAAGCAGCGCCGTGAGCAGGTCCTCGACGTCATCTGGACGCGGAAGTATCAGTCTCTGTGTCTCAAGCATCGTTCCACTTACCTCCTATTAGTGCTACTTTCTCTGTCGCAACGCAACTAGATGGAACCTTTCGGTCGCAAGATCAGCAACCGCAATCCAGCTTTCCTGTTCGGAGGTGGCCTGTACCGAGCCGGTAAAGAAGGTGGGCAATCCAAGCTTCAATGAGGGGTCGCGACCGACCATCCTCTTCTTCACTCCACCAGCTGTCATGTTGCACAGTTCATTTACCGCGTCAACCACCTCTTCGTCTGTTACGTCTTCCTCATCCCCAATAAAGAGAAATCTTCGTGCTAGGCGGGAAAAGTCTTGCCACGTGCCTTGTATACCAAAGGTTAAAGAACCGCTGTCTCCTATTAGGGGGATGTAAGATCCGGGAGTGTTCTTTGGTCCGCTCGGTTCTACTGCGTAGTATTTGACGTTATTCACAAATAGTGATGCCTCGGCCACTTCATGGAAGGCATCCACGAAGACATCACACCAAAGAGATAGCTCATCGACACTTTTCATCAGGAGACACCAGCCGCCCGTAAAGTCTCTCTAAATATATCCACAGTAAAGGGCTTTCCGATTAGAAACATCGCTCCGGCAGTTCGTGCTTTTTGCAGCATGTCCGGGGTATTTTCAGAGGTAACAAATCCGAAAGGAACCTCGTGGCCTCGTGACCTAAGCTGTATGAGAAACTCATAGCCGTCCATCTCGGGCATGTTCCAGTCTGAGAGAATTAGGTCCAGATCATGACTCTCTACCATTTCAAGTCCTTCAAGACCGTTACCAGCCTCGTAGAACACGGCATCATCAAATCCTGCCTGACGAAGATGGCGCATAACTATCATACGCATAGCCTTAGAATCATCCGTGATAAGAATCTCCATGGGACTCCTTAGTTGTTGAAAGTGCCTACTATAAATTCGGCACAACACTTCTGTACCTTAACCTTTGATTGGCGGTTGTCACTAAGAGGGAAGTACGTACAGTGGACAGAAAGTTCTCATCTTGCGCACCAAGGAGGTGCGCAGACCTAAAGTGGACTCGCTTCCTCCGAGGAACAGTGACCCACCCGGTTCCAACACCTTTTCGACCTTCCTTAGTATTGCTTCTTTGGTAGGGGGATCGAAGTAGATCAAAACATTCCTTAGGAACACAACGTCGAACTTTGGTAAAGCCGGCCAAGGAGACGCAAGATTTAGGGCAAACACCTCCAGACACCGCTTCAGGTGTTCTTTTACGTAAAACGACTCCCCCTTGCGGCTAAAGTGCTTTATCAACATTGATGAGGGAAGTCCTCGGCTCACCTCTAGCTGATTAAACACTCCGGCTTTAGTTCGATCGACCATCGCTGAAGAGACGTCTGAGGCGTAGAGTTGCACGTTCCAACTCTTGAGCTCAGGGAACTTATCCTCAAGGATCATCGCCACCGAATAGATCTCCTGACCCGACGAGCATGCTGCACTCCAGATCTTCAAAGTAGAACAAGATCCTTTACGAGCTATGAGCTCAGGAATAAGCTCTTTCTCTAACTCCAAGAAGGGTTTCGAGTCTCTAAAGAAGTAAGTCTCATTCGTGGTCACCGCATCGAGCACTGAGCTTGACAACCTACCAAGGGGGCTCTTTCGTAATAAGTCCACGATCTCTGAGACGTCTGCAAGCCCATATTCACGACATAAAGGAGCGAGTCGACTCTCAAGAAGATAGATCTTGTCGGACCCAAGTGATATGGCTGTCTTTTCAAGGACGAACTTCCTCAAAAAATCGAAGTCCTTCTGAGCAATGCTCACGACGCACTCCGCCCTAACTTCACTTTCGGTCCAAGCTTGTATCTAATACGTGTGTTTTGAACTTGGTCCTTTGGTAGATCTCTCCAGCAATAGCCTGCAGAGGCAACGAAGCTGAAGCAAGTCCCGCCTTTGCTACCGCTCCTGGCATTCCCCATATGACGGAGGTAGCTTCATCTTGAACGATCACGGACCCACCTTGCCGCACGATAGCTTCAGATCCGTCACATCCATCTGCGCCCATTCCAGTAAGGACTACACCCAAGAGATGACTATGCCACACCTGCGCAGCGGATCGAAATAGAACGTTGGCCGAGGGTTTACAGGACTGCTCAGGTGGGCCGTCTCCGAGGTGACAGACGATCTCTCGCACTCCTCTTTGTACAACCTCTAGGTGTCTTCCTCCTGGAGCGATGTAAATGGTACCCGCAGTTACAGCGACTCCTTCTTCGGCTATCGCCACATTGAGCGCCGATCTTCCATTTAGACGTTCTGCCAGCATCTCCGCAAACAGAGCCGGCATATGTTGCACGATCAAAACAGGAACGGCGAGGTCCGAGGGTAGTTTAGGCACTATCTCAGTCAAAGCTGCAGGACCACCGGTCGAGGAGGCAATCACCACGGCTTCGACCCTCTTTGCAGCGCTCATAGTCTTACCTAACCCAGAGTCAAGACCGTTAGCGCCCTTAGTTGATTGTTTTGGCACCCTTGCTGTATTATTCAAGTTCCCACCTAGTTGCCGAGACTGCCCTGCGGCGTCATGCCCAAAGCTGTGACTATTTCCAACCTTCCCTTTATCGTCGCACTGCCGTTCATCCGACTGTATAGGATTGGGAGGTCGAAAGCGTTCCAGAGGTGCTTTCGCCTCGTGTCTCAGTCTTTGGCTGCCTAGGACTTTAATCTTTGTAATGAGATCGTCTCTTATTGCGTCGACTGAACTACCTTGTTCCCCGCTTGAGCTTGGCTTTGTCACATAATCGGCAGCTCCGAGCGCCAAAGCCTCGATCGTAGCTGCCGCACCTCTCTTTGTGGTGGCAGAAAACATTATTACGGTCTTCTTTGCGTCATATCGGTGAATTCGTCGAAGCACTTCGATCCCAGAGATTCCCGGCATCTCGACATCTAAGATCACGACATCGGGATCAAGTACCTTTAAGGCCGTAAAAGCCTCGTATCCATCTTTCGCTTCACCAACCACCCTGATGTTCGGTTCATTAGCAAGCCAACGCACTAGCGTTGATCGAGCAACCTTTGAGTCATCCACTATAAGGACTCTGTAAATCGAGTCTTTATTCAACACTCCTCCAACAAAGACGCTGAAGCTTCACCATCTATAACTTGCAGCTTCAAGAAGTCCCCAAGTCTCAATAGAGACCGACTACTCTGACGTTCTGATCGCTTCCTCAAGATTCAGAAGAAGAAGCAGCGATCCATCCAGCTTGAACACACCTTCAAGAAGGCTCTTGTACCTCGGGTCAAACGTCTCGGGCACCGATTCGAAGTAGTCCTGTTCGATCGTCATTACATCCCCGATCTCATCCACTAACAAGGAGATAGCACCGTCAGGGTTAGAGATCACGATATTCATCGGAGGTTTGGGGTATTTGGGTTCCATTCCAAAGCGCCGCCTGAGGCTTAGGGCAGTTACGATCTGACCCCTTAGATTTACAAGGCCACTCACACACGGGTCTGAAAGAGGTACCTTCGTCATAACCTGAGTTCGGATTACCTCTTGAACCGCCTCAACTGAGATGCCAAGAAACAGATCTCCTAGACGGAAACTGCAGTACTGCGAGGCTGCCAAAGGAGTAAGGGTCTTCATACACCAATCCCTTCATATGCTGATAAGAAACTCTCGACGACAACAGAGAGATCCACAACTTCGGTTATTTTCTTTGCGATCACCGCCGAACCAAGCACACCGAGCCTGGCCGAGTAAGAATCGATCTCCAAAGATACCTCAGTGATGTCGAGAATGTCATCGACGACAACCCCTACGCTTCGACCAGAACTGCTGTGCACCACGACCTGATAGGTTGTAGGTGCTTCATCGAAGGAGCTGTTTGCACCCAAGAAGGACGATAGCCATAGTAGAGGCATGATCGCTCCTCGATACTGAACAACCGGTGCAGCTCCTGCCCATTCAACTTCACCTACATCGAACTCTTCAAGGCGATCGATGCTATCAAGTGGTATCGCCAAACGAGACGTCTCACCAGCCTTCACCACCAACATCGTCTTCGTCTCTACCGATTCACCCTCAAGGAGATCGGTTTCCTTAGCCTCTCCGGAGTGGGCCTCTCCGCTATTTAATGCAGCGGTAGAGGCCAGTCCTCCAACATCAAGAATCAGCGCTACGCGCCCGTCGCCCATGATGGTTGCTCCTGAAAACACAGCCACGTCCTTTACCTGATTGCCCAAAGGCTTGACCACTATCTCTTGAGTGTCGACCACACCGTCAACCAGCACACCAAATGGTCCGTGTTCACCCTGTACTACAACGACGTTTATGGATTCAAGCTCTTTCGTCTCACTAGCGCTACGTAACTCAAGTAAAGAAGCAAGGTCAACGAGAGGTAACAGCTTCCCTCTAAGGCGAAGAATCGCTCTTCCCTCAATCACCGATACCGACAGGTCTATCTGTTCTCTATCTAGGCGCAACAGCTCGATAAGAGAGGTCTGAGCGATAGCATATCTTTCATCAGCAGCACTTACTATCAGAGCCGGCACAATTGCGAGGGTAAGAGGTATCTTGATCTTAAACGTAGTTCCTTTTGAAACCTGAGAAACTACATCTATGCTTCCGCCGATCTTTTCGATATTTGTCTTAACTACGTCCATACCCACGCCACGTCCAGATACGTTCGTGATCTTTTCTGCAGTAGAGAAGCCGGGAGCGAATATCAAAGACATCGCCTCGCGATCCGACAACTTGGGCGCTAGCTCCGCCTGAAGGATGCCTTTTTCTACCGCTTTATCCCTTATCCGCAGAGGATCGATCCCTCCTCCGTCGTCAGAGATCTCGATATTGACGTAACCACTTTCATGATACGCAGAGATCCGAAGGGTACCAGATGCTTCTTTTCCGCACTGTTGTCTTATCTGTGGTATCTCGATACCGTGGTCAACAGCGTTTCTGATCAGGTGAGTAAGCGGATCCTTAATCGCTTCGATGATAGTCCTATCGAGCTCCGTGTCTTTGCCGTCAAGTTCTAGAGCTACCTGTTTTCCACATGCGTTCGCTAGATCCCTAACAACCCTAGGAAACTTTGAAAGCACAGTTCCAATGGGTTGCATCCGAGTCTTCATGACATTTTCCTGCAGCTCTGAGGTTATGAGATTAAGCCGCTGAGTAGTGGCGGATAGAGCTGTAGAAGCATCTTTTGAGGTGTATTGAAGGATCTGATTCCGAGCGAGAACTAGCTCACCCACTAGATCCATCAAGTTGTCCAACAGAGATACATCAACACGTACTGAGGTCTCTGAAAGTACAGGCTTGATGTCACTTGGCGCAGGCACCTCTGAAGAAGGTGTCGAAGAGACCTGAGTCTTATTCAAGCTTGGATTCCCCGAGTCCACTTCCTTATCGTCCCCTGTTCGCAGCTTAGAGGTAGTCTTTTGTGGTGTATCTTTCTTGACTGCTGGAAATATAAAGGCATTTTCGGAGACCGCCTGCGCTTGGGGCTCTGCAGTCTCGCCTCCATCATCCGCCTCTTCCTCCACTAAGGACTGAAGCTTGGCTATTAGTTCGGGGTACTCCCTGACACCTTCTCCGCCCGTGGCCGCCACCTCCGCTAAGTATCCACGTACCACATCAACCATCTCCAATAGGGCGTCGGTACGTTGCGAATCCAAGGTGAAAACCCCATCACGGATCTTAGACAAAAGATTTTCTCCCACGTGAGCTACGGACTCAAGACGAGAAAAACCCAAAAACCCACAGGTTCCTTTGATGGTGTGGACAGTCCTAAAAATTGAGGAGATACGGTCTTTGTCGTCTGGATTTGTTTCAAGTGCAACCAGATCCTGATCGAGGCGATCGAGGTTCTCGTTTGACTCCACTAGGAACTCTACGACCTCCTCGGGAATCTCTACTCTTTCGGCTTCACGTTCTGACATGTAACAGCCCTCTCACTTGGAATAACTGAAAGACACAATTTGTGTCGGCAAATTCGAAATTATCTAAAGCAATACCTAGTACAATGAGTCTTACAGACCTGTCTTTCGACAGCGCATGATGGTTGGGTGACCACTGTGTGGATCAAAGTTATAGCTACATACAATTACGAATGTAGCTAAGAGTGCCGTAACGGGCGCAAGGAGGCGCGATGTTAGTTCTAACCCGAAGGGCTAATCAGTCGATCGTCATCGGCAAGGATATTGTCGGACCATATTGGATGTTCATCGAGACCAGGTCCGAATCGGAATCGAGGCTCCGAGAGAGGTCGACGTTCACCGTCAAGAGGTCTTCAAAGCGCTTGAAAAGGCTAACCAGGAGGCCGCCATAGAGATGAGCGAACTCGAAACTGACGCCCCTAACAGAGAAGATAACGGGCGCTAGTTTTTGTTTGGCAGAATCTCAGAGCGAGCCTGATCTCTAAATGCTACCGAAAGTTGGTGGTCCATAGCGAACTCGGGGTTGCCCTGAGGCACTTGAAACCCTGTCATCTTGTCCAAGTTGATCACCAAAGGAGCCGCCAAGTTCGCTCGAGGACAAGGATCTGACTGACTAAGTGTTACAATTAGCAGGACCAAGAGGTTCGCTGAACCTCCTTCAAGACCCAGAAGACCTTCGTGGAGATCGTCGATATCAACTACGTAGTTATCGAGCACTGCCGACGGCTGCACGACCACAAAGACGGGATAGTCATCTCCAACCGCCTTTAGCGCAAGGTAAGGTCCAAACTCCACACCAAGAGGCACAAGCTGGAATCCCCTTACCTCCGGATACCCAGGTATTCCAATTGGAAATGAGAACACAAGCTGACTTGGGCGTATCTCTTGGGACACCTTATCGTCCTTCCGCATCGTAGCGACACTTCGTGCTGTTATTTCAGCCACAGTTCCTCCTGATACCGTTTCTATATTTATCGAAATTTATATGTACTTTGCTAGAGTCGGTTGAACCGACTGAGAGACCACCTGCAGTGCAATCTGGTAGTTTGAGAGCTGCTGGCTGTACTCCGTGGTGAGCTTTGGGTAGTTGATGTTCTGCAGGTTTCCATACTGTGCCTGCACATTCTGAAGCGACTGTATCGCTTGGTTCTGCATGAACTGTAACTCTTGGACGTATTCACCCTGGGTCGCAGCCGCCGCCGTTACCTGATTGAAGGCGTTATCAAAACTCTGCAGGTCCCCTTGGTAAACCTTTGAATAGTTTCCTGACTTAAGATCTGATATGGCCTGACTTAGCACACTGAAGATGTTTGTCGGAGTTCCGCTTTGTCCAAAAGGAGCGGTCACAACCGTTGGAGCTGAGAAACCCGGGGCTACTGTAGTTGATGGAGACGGCCCTGAGCCTACGTAGTTGCCTGATGAGTCATAAGCAGTCTTAGATCCTGAGGTTCCTGCAAATATAGCGTTTCCCATATATGCAGTGTTCGCCATTCCGAGCAGAGTGTTGTAGTCAGACTGAAGAGACGCTATGAGCCCTGTAGCTGAAGATGGGGTTATCGACGAATTTCCGGCCTGCAAAAGAGTTGTTCTTGCACTTTGTAGAACCGACACAGCATCGTTTAAAGTTCCGTTTGCCATCTGCGCTACCACCAACCCGTTCTGTGCGTTGGTTTGATACTGAGTGAACCTAATCTCTTGAGCACTTACGCCCATCACTGCAACCACTCCAGAGGGGTTGTCGGAAGGTTGGCTGATGTTTTGACCAGAGGTCAGCTGGCTTTGAAGCACCTGGAGCTGACTCTGATCGAGGTTTATGTTGGTGCTCGACATAAGTGAGATTGCGGACTGAGTAAGAGGAAGAACATACATATCTAAACCGCCTGCATTAGTGACTGGATGGAGCTTGACACCGTTGAGATAACCTTGGCGGCAGCTTGGTAACCTTGCTGGTAGTTCAACATATCTACAAGCTGCTGATTGGTATTTACACCAGAGACGCTCTGGAACTGCTGGTAAGAGTTTTGGTAAGCGACCTGCGCAGAGCTCAAAAGAGAGTTAGAGTTTGAGACGTCCAGCCCGATACCACCCACCATAGCCCTATAGAGTGCGTCTGGACCGCTGCTCAGCGTTCCGAGTTCTGCCATAGCTTGAGCATTGGAACCGTCGGCGTTCCCCTGGGGAGGATTCCCGGCCGCAGCGATTGAGTAAGGGTCACTAACTATCGTGGGGTTTATCTGCAGATTCAATGCACCGGTGCTTCCGCTTCCTCCAAATACAAACATAGGTACTCCGCTCTGTGGGGTGGAGCCGTTGTTAGGGTAGGAGCTACCTGCGCTAAGTTGGTTGTTGACAGTCGAAGCTAAGGACGCAGCAACCTTGTCCAACGACGTGGAGTACTCGGGCAGAGAGAAGTTAAGGGTTTGAAGCAGACCCCCAACCGTCCCTTGCGTCAAAGGAACACTAACACCGCCTTGGGAAGATATGACCGTTACAGATGAGGTCGTGGGTACCGGAGGGGCTGTCGGGGACGAGACGGAAAGGGTAGAGCTTACTCCATCTTGCACTAACATCACTCCGCCCACGAGCAGATTCACTGATCCATTGGGCTGATTTTGAACAGTCGCACCGATAGAGGTCGCCAGATCACCCACTAGCTGGTTTCTCTGGTCGACGAGGGTGTTTGAACTGGCTGGACCTGCTGCTACAATCTGAGTGTTCAAGGTGGCAACCTGTGAAAGCATAGAGTTGACGCTCTGTAGTTTTGTTCCCACAGATGCGACCGTGGAGTTGAACAGATCAACGTAGTTCTGAGCAAGTTGATTGAAGGTTTGGGCGAGATTCTGGGCCTGTGAGACCAACTGTTGACGAGGGGCCAGTTGAGTGGGGCTGTTTGCAACGCCATCAAAGGCTGACCAAAAGTTGGCCAACTGAGTGGAGATACCACTGCTTGAGGGCTCGTTCAAGAAGCTCTGAGCCGTACTGAGCACCTGAGAGAGGGATGTTGCGTACCCCTGCTGGGCCGATGTGCTGTTTAGGGAGTTGGTTAGGAACGCGGAGGAGACGAGAGATATAGACTGCGTCATCACCCCCTCTCCAGCTCCAGTCGTTGGTGCAACGAGATTACTTAGATTGAGCCGTTCTCGCACGTATCCAGGCGTCGAGGCGTTGGAGATGTTCTGGCTGACAACGTCTAGCCCGCTTTGAGCAGCGTTCAGTCCAGACAGAGCTATGTAGTAAGATCCGCTCATGCCGACTCGCTCAAGATGGACTGACGTATCGCACTTTTATGCCCAGTTGCATCGTAGACCGAATGGTTTGATCCTAAAAGCGTCAAGGTTGAGTCGATTATCTCGATCTTCTCTTGACACACAGCCTTCACCTTTTGCTGGAGCTCAGTGATCTTTGCGAGGTGGCTGCGCAACACCTCGGTCATTTCGGCAAGGCTAGCTTGCCAAGCCTCATCGGCTCCCCTCGATAGATCCGTCAACGTTATCGTCCTACCGGTCGAAGGAGCAACGGAGTTGAACAGTTCCATCCGTTCGATCTCCAGCTGTACCAGCACCGCAGACGCCTTCGCCACATCTCTAGATGCGCGCTCTAGATATCTGTACTCACCGCTTTGAGCAAAGAGCATCAAGGTAGATAGCCGGAACTCAATCTCTTCCAAAGCTCCCCTGATCAGCTCCATGTGGTTGAAGACTTGTTGCAAACTCATGTCAGTTGTTCGTCACCTTTTTAGCGAAAGTAAATATTTTTTGAAAATCTCCATAGGTTCGTGCTTTGAAGTTAACCTTGTCTATTCCCTTGTTCATCTCACATATATAGGCTGCTCCTCGCCGCAGCCCAATCAGAGACGCTGAACCTTGATCTTCCAGATCCTTTCTAAAGCGTTCAAAGAGATCAAGCGTAAAGGGGTCTGTTAGGCCTCCAAAGAAGATCTTTACAGCATGGTTATTGACCACAGTCCCAGCCAGATCCCCATAGAGCATCTTCACCTGGGCGTAGTCCTGAAATACCGACACCAAACGCACTCCGAAAGAAAGGCCCGCCGAGGCAAGTTTTGCGAGATCAGATACGGGCGCTACGTTAGCAAGTTCATCGAGAGCAAAAAGTACCCTTGAGGTGGTCTTCTCCTCGGTCATTATCAGGGAAGACATGTAAGAGATCAATGTTCCAAAATACGGTGCAAGACGACTCTGGTTGGATATCGAAGCGGAGAGATATAGAGTGAACTTCTGCCTCTCTCTGTTGACCATAAGCTCCACCAAGTCGAGTTTTTGCACTCTGGACCCTAGCGCGCTGAGCGCTTGCAGGTGAGGTGCCAGAACGCTTTGAACGGTTATCAAAACAGATGAGGCGTGTCGCTCATCCGTCCTCAAAATCGACAGGATCTCTTGTGCCAGATCGTATGACCCTGTGGTCTCAACCGCCGACAACAAGGCATCTAGGTCCTCAAGACTGCAGATAGCACGTCTTTCTTTCTCGGATGTCATTGAGCTTGTCGCGAGCAATACTCCAGAAACCAAGATCTCGGCTAAGCGGTACCAAAACCTAGAGTCAGCACTGGCACTACGGTACTCTCCTGAACTTATAGTCATGTGATGGGCTATCTCCCGGGCTCTGTCTACATCGGTCGCCTGGGTAAAGGGGTCCCAAAAACATCCCTCATCGACTGGGCAATCAGAGATCACAAACACCTTTGAACATCGTCTTCTCGCCTCCAAGCTTTGAGTCTGTAAGTCCTTCTTTACTGAGGTAACGACGGCAGACCCATCAAATCTGCTAAGAATTGGAAGCAAAAGCGAAGAGGTCTTACCGGAACGGGTTGGACCAAAGACGACGATAGAGGCGCAACTCTCTAGGCTTTTACGCAACCTCGCAAGTGCGCGAGCAGCACTAAGTACTTCTGGCTTTTTGGTGGTCGCCATGGAGCGAGGAGTACGGTATTTCGATCTTTGGTTGGCCTCGGCGCCGACGCCGCTCCGTCTCTTGACCAGGTAGCGATCGACGACAAATGCCAATAGGCCAAGAAAGACCATTAGCGACCCTTCTTTCATAGCCTAAGTCCAGTCGGATCCCTAAAAAGCCCTTCGGTCATCGCTTGGTCGGTATCGACAACACTTACCTCAAGGGGGTGAAGCACGTGTCTAACTATAAAGATTCTGCCTGCCAGCGACCAAATGGCTACTCCTTTTGACATGTTAGGAAGTTTCCTTGCGAGATGGGTTGGAAGCCCAAGGAACTCCGAGACATGATCGATCTCGGAAGGTGGCTGGCCATAGATGACAAAGGTTTCAGAGTCAACCGCCAACGACAGGGCTCTTTGGGCGACCTCTGAGTTAGAGTTCTTTGAAGCCAAGTCAGAGAGCCTGTGAGTTACAAATATATTTGACGACCCATATGAACGTGCCAACTTAAAAAGGGAGCGAAACCTTGCGGCGGACTCAGGGTTTTCAAGTACCGCCCAGGCTTCATCTAACACCAAGAATCCCTTCGGAATCCTCCCAGCTCGCATCGATCGCAGGCGCTGTGCCATGAGCAGATTGATCACAACAGCAAAGAGGTCGCCTCCTGCGAGCTGGGATAGATCTACAACTGCTCTTGGTCCGATATCTCTGCCTTTTTCAGAGGTCCCTAGAAGTCCCGAGAGATCCCCATATAAAATTCGACGGAGCGCTGAGACTAAGGAGATAACCGCCTCTCTCTCGTCCTTGTAACGCAGGGAACCCTCCAACTTTGTAGCGACCTCCAAGGTGTGCTCTAGAGTTGGACGTGAACGTTGAGAGAGCTCCTCGTCAACGACATCTTCTAAAGCCAACGACTCAGTTGCGACAAGAGGCCGTCTCAGAACAGCCTGCACGATCTCTGACAAGGCCGTTATCATCTCTACCCTGCAGTTGGAAGCGGCTTGGAGTCCAAAAAACGGATCGAGCCGCTCAGATCCACCTGGATAGATGCGAAGCACCTCCGCAGCGGTTGCTGCTGCAAAGTCTCCGTACTCACCTTTGGGATCTAGAACCAAAAATGATCTTTGATACTGGGCGCTCCTAAGCAACAGGCTCTTCACGAAGGCACTCTTACCCCTGCCCACCTTTCCCATAACCGAGATGTTGGGGTTAGAAAGATATCCGCTTCGATATAAGAGAAATGGATCGAAGCAAAATACACCTCCACCCATTGAAAGACCGACTGCAACTTGGCTACAGGGGGGCAACTCTGTATTTAGGAAGGGTGCAAAAACCCCCAAAGAACGTGAGCTCTCAGTGAAGGTCTTTGAAAACATCACACACCCCCCGTTTTCCTGACAAGCTGTATAAGGGTTCCAAGGTGTCGACCGTCAAGGCGAACCAGTTCAACTCCTACTTTTGAGCCTAAGGAAAACAACTCTCTTTCGGCTGTTGCAAGTTCTAGGAGAGTACGTCCATATACTACGAAGACGACGCGATAAGAAAAAAGAATGTGACCAGCGACTACCTCGGACTCGAGCCGACCTAGTTCCGCTTCGTCAGAGGCGTAGGACAGTTTCTCTACGTACCCCGACCTAAGCCTGAGTCTCTTGTTGGCCAACGCCTCTGAACGCCTGCGCTCCGCAGTCCTTACAGAGCGGTTGCGACCGAAGGGTTTCGCTTCCAGGAACATAGTCCTAGCTGGAGCGATAGCTTGAAATAGAGGATACAACCGACTCGGTAGAAAAACTCCGGAGGGCCAGCCCGTCACTTCAAAGCATCGACACCAGATATCATCTAGGCGTGTCTCGGTATAGGACTGCCTAACTTCTTTAGAGCATATCCGCAAAGACCTTTCGCCTCGAGAACTCTTTACCGTCGGACTATAGCTCGACACGACTTCAGGCTGACGTAGCTCTAGATCAAACAACGAACTAAATCGGGAACTCACCTCCGCAGCGAGCGAACGAACCTTGACGGGTACCTGAAACTGCTTTCCTCCTCCAACCGCACACTCGATCCAAAACGATGACTGCGTAGTCCAGCTGCGAGATCTAAGCTCATTGTGTAGCCATATGTCCATCTCTGATAGACCCTCATCAGCTACCTCTAAAGATCGCCAAGGCGGGAGCACCTCCACCTTGACACATATCCCATGTTTGGATTCGATAAGGTCGGCGCACTTATTCAGGAAACTTCCCCACCGAGTAGCGACCGCTTGTTGCTCGGCATCGCCACCGAACAAGTAGGAGCGTGCGGGCAGGCCAAAACCCACAGAACCAAGAGCTGCTCCAGATTCGAAAAGGAGTGTCCCGACAGAGTCAATCTCCCGCAGGTTTAGGTGCAGCAAATCCTTTGCATTTTTTGGTTCTGTCGATGCCCGAATCCTTCGCCTAACACCACCTCTGCGGTGACGTCTCTCCAGGGGGCTCGCGTCTTTAGAGAGTCTGAAACCCAACACTATCAGGAGGTGGACCCCAAGAGGATAGCCCTGTCTATTTATAAAGGTCATAGACAGAATAATGATGACTAAGAGCAGCGTCACTAAATAGAGAGATCCGGAGCTCTTTGAGACGACTGCGACGAAGATCACCATAGAACAGGCAGCTAAAGAGGCCAGCTGGGTTGCGTTTAGTCCTATCAGAATCGGACGGGCTTTCCTTCCTGTGAGCGAGTATCCCTCTTTCACTCCTCCCGACCACCTTCATCGAAAGAACCGTCGATCGTGGGGCGCTCTCTGTTTGGGTCTACTCCGTATTTTCTCATAAGACGTTCGACTTCTTCTTCTGTTGGTTCAACGTCGGGATCGAGACCAAACATCTGCCTGGAAAATGGAGAGTGTCTTACGCCGCTGATCATCTCGTACACAGGCGGATAGCCTTCGAAGGGGGGAAGATTGACCTCATCCGTTGAGTAAGGTATATCTGGCCAGGGATCGATACTTTCAAGCGAAGAGCCTTGAGCCGCAAGATCGGCAGCCTTTGCTCCTACAGTCCTCAGCGATGAGGCAAAACCGCTTTCAAGCGCAGCAGCTAGATGGACGTCGGCCAACGGTACAAGCTTTACAAGGAAGTATGGGGAGATCACGGCAACGATGAGCATGGCGACACCAGATAAGAAGGTGCTCATCGCCTCACTTGCACTGCTTTTCAAGGTACTTTGAACCACTGCACCAAGAGAAAGCCACACGCCGAGCAAGGCGACAAACTTCACCAGCTCAAGACCCAACAGTACTTCAGCGGTCTTGCGTAGCCAGTTCCTACCCCACGGGAACAAAAGCCCAACGCTTGTCAAAGGTAAAGTAGCAGTGAGCAGATAAAGTGCTCCGTTACGCAGGATCAACTCCAGCCACAGTGCAAACTCAGCAAAGATACCAAGTAAGAACATGATCGCAATGACAAATATCGGAATCGATTTTGCAGATCCAACGCTCCTGGCAAACACCTCGATATGTGCAAACACGGCAGAGTTGCCCTCTAAAGGAACGCAAATGTACTCAACTAGGGAGTTCAACAGGGACACAAAGGCAACACCCGCTCCCCCGGCCAAAACTGCAGCGGGCAAGCGGACGAGTACGAGCTTTAAGACCTCGGCAATAGAAGCACTCCACAGAGCATAGATCACACCTCCAAGAAATCCTGGAAGAACCAGACCTTTTGCGACCCCAAGCACGTAAGAGTACTCGACTTCAAAGAAGTGCGCAGTAGGGTCAAATACTGTAGAGGTTTCAAAGACGCTCGACATCTGTCCGAGTAACCACAAAAAGACTGTCTCCAAGCCTTTGTCAAAGGAGTAGGACAGCGTCCGAAGCAGCAGCCTCAAAAAGTAGTTGGCTACCCCGGTAAACAAAGACGCAACAGCAAAGGGCCACATCAGTTGATCCCCAGTCCGAGATGGAAGAAGAAATTGATAATTGCTGGAGCCCCACCAATCAAAAGAGCGGCAGCTCCGGAGACCATTACAGCACGCCTTCCCAAGTAACTTTGTTGGTAGTTCTGAGAGTGAGCACCGATTGCCCATGTAGCGGCTCCAACCACCAGCCCCACAAGAGCGATTACCAGCGCCCATCCTCCAATACCGTTAGCCAGACTTTGAAGAACCGATCCCCCAGGCAACAGAGACGGATTGGGAGAAAGACTTACATCTAAGAGCATCCAGCTCATCTACATCCTCCTTGAAATGTATCGCTCAGTACATTATATACCATTTCATTATATTCAAATCATCACTTCGGAGATATTTTGCTCTCCGTGCATCGCCTTTTTATGCCTTGTTCATAGATTGAATATTGATGATCGAAGACACAAAGCAGCCACCAAAGAGGGCTGAGGACAGAGATACCGGGGCTAGACCATGACTCAAGATAAACGCTTCCTTGAGTTAGCGCTGAACGCATTAGATGTAGCAGTAGTGGTATGCGATATCGATGGGAGGGCGATCTTCAAGAACTCGCAGGCTGAACGGATGTTCTCCACCTCTTATGGCAATGCACTGGCTGCGCGCGAGTTCCAAAGCCTGATAGATGAGGCGGCCAATGGGAACTACATCACTCAAGACTTCGAGCTCTATGGTCCCCCCAAAAGGAGTTTTTTAGCGAAAGCCACGCCACTCATCGACAACCATCAGGTAGTTGGATTCACTGCAACGATAGAGGACGTCTCACTCAAAAAACAACTCGATGACGTAAGAAGAGACTTCGTCGCCAACGTATCCCATGAGCTAAAGACACCCATCGGTGCCATGCAGCTCTTAGCTGAGACTATGTCGATCGAAAACGATCCAGAGGTTTTAGCTAGACTCTCGGCAAGAGTTGAAAAAGAGGCACTTAGGTTGGGGAGGATAGTTGAGGATCTCCTTGATCTATCGAGGATCGAGTCCTCCGGCTCTGCCGACCTGCGGTCTCAGGGTCTTGAGCAGGTGATCTCCGAAGCGGTTTCCCGAGTCGCAACGACTGCGTCGCTGAAAGAGGTCACCGTAGAGGTAGACATGGACAAAGACGCCCCTGACGTGGCGATCGACACTAGACAGATGATCTCAGCCCTCTACAACCTCCTCGATAACGCCATAAAGTACTCTGATCAAGGAGGCCATGTCACTCTGTCTATAAATTGCGACGATACATGGGTCTTGATCTCGGTGAAGGACAGCGGCATAGGAATTCCTCCACGGGATATTGAACGCATCTTTGAGCGTTTTTATCGGGTTGACCAAAACCGTTCGAGAATAACGGGGGGAACTGGACTTGGACTCTCTATAGTAAGACACGTGGTGGAAAACCACAAGGGGCGAATAACTGTCGAGTCAGAAGAGGGTACGGGGTCAACCTTTACTATCTGGCTTCCAATCAAATACGAGGAGAGATGACAAGAACTCAGCCCATAGTACTAATCGCCGAAGACGAAGAGTCGTTTATCGAGGTACTGACACTTGGGCTCAAGCGGGAAGGATTTCTCGTTGAGGCCGCAAGAGATGGAGAAGAAGCCCTGAGAAAGTTCGAGGAGTTTCGACCCGATGTGATTCTGCTAGATGTAATGCTACCGAGAAAGTCGGGGCTTGACGTCTGTCGAGAGATTCGACTCCACTCCAAGGTTCCGATCATCATGGTCACCGCAAAGTCTACCGAGATAGATACTGTCGTTGGTCTTGAGGTTGGCGCCGACGACTATGTAGCAAAGCCATACAGACTAAAAGAGTTAGTCGCCCGCGTGAGGGCTGTTATGCGGCGAACTCCAATGGAGCCAGACTCCAGCACGAAGCAGTTCGAGACGATCGAGGTGGGAGACATAATCCTCGATACATCCAAACACGAGGTCAAAGTTAGGGGGGAGGTGGTAAAGGTCCCGCTAAAGGAGTTTGAGTTACTTGAGTTTCTGATCTCAAATCCTGGACGGGTTCTAACTCGCGAGCAGATAATCGATCGCGTATGGGGACCCTACTACTCCGGAGACACAAAGACCCTTGACGTTCACATAAAGCGACTTCGATCCAAGGTTGAGATAGACCCTTCAGACCCAAAGGTCATAACCACAGTAAGAGGGCTAGGCTACCGTCTGGAGACATCTAGGTAAACTCTTGGTGTGAATACACCCCTTGAGGATAAAATTCGTGAGCTCAAACATCAAGGTCTAAAAGCCACGGTTGCCAGACGTGCCGTGTTGGAGGTTCTCATCGAGGGACCTAGTCACCAAAGCGCTGACGACATAGCCACGAAGATATCTCAAAGGTACCCTGAGATACACCTTTCGACGATATATCGAACCTTGGATACCCTTGAGAACATCGGATCGATCGACCATGTACATCTTGGCCATGGACGGGCTGTATACCATCTCGGAGACGATCCTCATCAACACTTAGTGTGCGATCGCTGTGGATCGGTGATAGAGGTTCCCAACGAGATATTTGCATCGCTTAGCAAGACACTCGCCAACGACTACGGTTTCCACCTGAGAAGAAGCCACTTTGCGGTCTTGGGTCGGTGCCAGGCCTGCGAGGCCACAGATGGTTCTACAGCTCAGCCTCGATAGCAGTACCCAAAGACCGCTCTATCTTACTTAAAGGTTATGATCGTCAGAGTCCCAACGAAAAATAGGATACCTGACACTCCATATACCGTTGACTTGACAAGAACCCGCTTTAGAGGAGATCTCACGTAATCATCCATAATGTATCTAAGACCGTTGGTTCCATGAAGCAGCCCAAGTGATAGCAGGAGCCAGTCGAATATCTTCCAGAGAGGATTTTGGTATCGCGCTGCCACGAAGGCAACCGTCGTAGTTGTGACGTCATGCAAAATGTGCATGATAAAGAAATGAACCAGAGCGAGGAAGAACAAGATTATCCCCGAGACTCTCATAAAGAGCCAGGACCACGTCTCAAAGTTTTGTCTAGACGCACGCCTCTGAGGCGACACATCCCTGGACTGTGGACTCTTAATTACAGATGCCATCTCACACCTTTCCTGTAAAAAACGGCTTCAGAATGTAGACCGCCCCGACGAGCGTCATTACCCCTGCTAGAGACAGCATAAACAAAAACACTCCTTTTTCATTTTTGATCGCCTTGGGAAAGAAGTCGATCATGACTACTCGAAGCCCATTTAAGGCGTGATACAGTAAAGCGAAAAGTAGCCCGACTTCAAAGAGCCTTAAGAAGATGTTTCCATATAGCTTGTGGATCGAGTTGTAGATATGTGGACTGTTCAAGGTCGACACATCGACGATGTGAAGCAGGATGAACATGAACACCAAAAAACCAGTTATCCGGTGAAGCACGAAAGCCCACTGACCGGTCTTACCTTTATACATCGTCGAAGAAGGACTCACTTTGACCTCCGAACCCACTTGTCGCCCCAAAGCGTTGTCGAGACTACATAAATTGCAAAGCCAACCACTACAAGCGTTACCGCTCCTAGCGCTATCGAAAATAACAGTTGAGATGTATTCACAACTGTAAACCTAGCGGAAATTATCCATTGCGTCTAAACCCAATTCTAAGTGAGCCTGCCTTCAGGAGAAATTCTGCTTCGTCCACCTAGGTAGGGGTGCAACGCCTCAGGCACGCTCACTCCTCCGTCAGCCTCACGATTGGCTTCGACAATAGCAGCCCAGATGCGAGGCCAAGCCAAAGCAGAGCCGTTGACTGTGTTGAGCAACCTTACCCGTCCATCAGACTGACTTCGGTACCTAAGATTCGCTCTTCGAGCCTGATAGTCCGAGAACCAAGATACCGACGAAACCTCAAGCCATCGATCGACGCCAGGTGCGTACACCTCAAGGTCGATAGTCCTAGCCGAGGAGATACCTAGATCTCCAGTGCAAAGCTGCACCACTCTATAGATGAGGCCGAGTCGCTGAAGGAGCCCTTCGGCACGAACCAAGATGTCGTTCATCGCTTCATCGCGTTGCTCGTAGGTGCAACACGCAAAGAGCTCGACCTTATCGAACTCGTGCAGCCTAAGCAGCCCCCTAGTATCTTTACCTGCTGAACCTGCTTCGCGCCTAAAACACGGCGACACGGCACACAGCCTCAAAGGCAGGTCCTTTTCCTCTAAGATCTCGTCTTTGAACATGGAGGTCAGCGGAACCTCGGCGGTGGGAATCGCGAATAGATCATCTACCTCCATGTGATATGCGTCGTCTTCAAACTTCGGCAGATGCCCGGTCGACACCATCGTTTGACGACGCACGAAGGTCGGAGGCCTAACCTCGAGGTAGGAGTCTTCGTGTTCATCCAGAGCCAGTGAGGTCATGGCACGCAACAACCGGGCCCCAGGACCTTTGAACATGGGAAACATTGAACCCGATATCTTGGCAGCCCGACCAAGGTCTAACAACCCTAGTTGCTCTCCAATCTCCCAGTGGGGTACGCGCTTATGGTCTGGGTACTCAGGAAGTGTGAACTCTGAATACTTTCTCTCTCCGCTAGAAGGCGACCAAGCCCGCTCTACAACGTTGTCTTCCTCTGATAGCCCAATAGGCACCCTGTCGTCGGGTATGTTTGGAATAATCGCCCAGATACTGCGTCGCTCGTTTTCTAACTCTTGACACTGTCTTTCGATCAGACCGAGCTGTTCTCCCAACTCCCGAGAGGTCCGACGGAGTTCCTCTGCCTTCGGAGCATCTCCATCTCTCATTGCTTGAGCCACCTCTGCGGAGATCTTGTTGATTCTCTCTCGCATCGCGTCACGAGCCGTCATTGACCCAAGAAGCTTGGAATCTATCTCCAAGACCTTTGAAATCATGTCTGGGTCCACCCCTCGACTACCCAGACGCTTCGTTATCTCTTGAGTCTGTTCTCGCAGCAATTTTATGTCGATCATTACCAACACAGACTAGTGTCAAATCTATGGCAGTAATTGAGGTTTCAGATCTCCGCGTCTCCTACGGTTCTAAGGAGGCTGTATCTGGACTGAGTTTTGAGACCGACTACGGTCAAATCTTCATTGTGCTTGGTCCAAACGGGGCCGGAAAGTCCACAACTATCGAGACCTTAGAGGGGTTTCGATCTCCAAGTCAAGGAAAGGTCACAATACTTGGCCTAGACCCCAAGAAGCAACAGCGGGAGCTTGGAAAGCTAATCGGAGTCATGCTTCAAGGAGGAGGAGTTAACCCTAGGATGACTCCCAGCCAGGCCCTTACGCTGTTTGCGGGCTACTACGACAACCCTATCGACCCTGCCGAACTTGAGAGAACTTTGGAACTTGAGCACGTGAGAAAGACCCCCTTCCGAAGGCTTTCTGGTGGGGAGAAACAACGACTTCTACTGGCTCTAGCCGTGATCGGTCGGCCAAAGGTCGTGTTTTTAGACGAGCCCACATCTGGCGTTGATCCTGCGGGCAGAATAGCCATCAGGGAACTAATCGCTCGACTACGCGCAGAGGGAGTCGCCATAATTTTGACCACCCATGAACTAGGTGAGGCCGAAAAGCTAGCTGACAAGTTGCTCATCATCTCGCAGGGCAAGAAGGTTGCTTATGGAGACCTAGGCGAGATAAAAGCACAGCACTCCGCATCACAGATAACCTTCCGTTCAGCAGACGAGATCGATCCGAAGTCATTCGAAGAACACCTAAACGTTGCGCTCAAGCGTCCCTTCGGTAATGAGCTTTACGTGGTAGAAGCAGATGGCTCCCCTGAGTTAATCGCCAATCTCGCCCGCTATCTTGCCGATCAAGGGATAGGTTTCTCAGACCTCTCAACCTCCAGCACGTCTTTGGAGGACATCTATCTCTCGATAACATCCAAGGCGGATGCCTGATGTCCAATACCTTGAAATGGAGTAGAAAGTGAAGGCATATTTGGCACAAGCAAAATCGGAGATTCGCCTCTCTCTCACCCAAGGAGAGTCGCTCCTAGTTACGATCCTTATTCCTGTGATCTTTCTTCTAGGTTTCTCGGCGATAAAGGTTCTCCCAGTCCCAAAGGGCATTCACTCAAGGGTTGACTTTTTGGTTCCTGGGACGATGGCTTTGGCGGTAATGGCCACAGGGATGGTTTCACAGGGCATTGCAACTGCGGTGGACCGAACCTACGGGGTCTTAAAGAGGCTAGGTGTGACCCCACTTGGGAAAAGCGGCTTTCTGTACGCCAAGATTACAGCGATACTCGTCGTGGAGGTCATCCAAGTGGCAGTCCTGTACATAGTCGGGACATTACTTGGCTGGCATCCGCAAGGAAACTTTGCGATTTTCATAGTAGGTGCGTTACTGGCTACCGTAGCGTTTTCGGGCATCGGACTGCTCCTCGCCGGTACTTTGAAGTCCGAGGCAATGATAGGGATCTCAAATGCTATCTACCTGATCCTACTGTTTCTTGGAGGGATGATATTTCCAACCTCATCGCTCCCTGGACTTTTAGCGACTGTCGCCAAAGTACTACCCGCCCAGGCAACGTCCGATATCTTCTTCCATGCCTTGGGTGCCGGTGGATCGATTCCATCTTCAGACTGGACAACCCTCATAGTCTGGGCCGTCGTTGCACCTCTTTTAGCTGCAAAGTTCTTTCGTTGGGAGTCCTAAGGCTCAACCTCAATAGGCCTTAGGCCGAGTTTGCTCTTGATCTTGTCTTATCTTGATCGCTAGGACGCAAACACCAAGCACCGCCCAAGGGAAAAGGCAAAAACTCGTCGACAAATGGTCCAAGGTGTATCGACGAAGTACGATAAAGAAAGTAAGTAATACGAGACCGTCGAGGTACCCCTGATAGTTAGCTGAGAATCAGTTCAAGCTAAGCCATTAGACACACTAGATTGTAAATTGTGATCGAAGAGTGGACGAAGTGGTTCAAAGAGTGGAGGATAACGCCCGTAGGCTTTCGGCGACTATCCTACGCCACCTTGGTGTTTCTTGCGGTAATCATAGTCACAGGCGGAGCCGTTAGGCTCACGCAATCTGGTCTAGGTTGTCCCACCTGGCCAGACTGCACGGCGAACCACCTTGTCGCTGCAGACTCATTCCATCCCATGGTGGAGTTTGTAAACCGAATGATCACAATCGGTGCGTCTATCATTGTAATCCTCTCAGCACTCGCCGCCTTCTTGCGCAAGCCCTTTCGCAAGGACCTGGCGTGGTTGGCGATGGGATTGGTTGGAGGTCTCATAGCTGAGATCGTACTAGGTGGACTGACCGTACTAGCGAAGCTTGCACCTCCATATGTCATGGCTCACTTCATCTTGGCGATCCTGATTGTATGGAACGCCATCGTTCTATATGCCCACTCTGCTTCAGATGACGTGGCACCTACTCGACGGGTATCTAAAGAAACCGTCCTTTGGGGTCGATTAGTGCTCTTGGTTCTCGGAGCTGTTATCTTCGTAGGTACCGCAGTGACGGGATCGGGTCCTCACAGCGGGAGTCCAATAGCGGCTCGCCTACCCTTCAAACTAAGAGACGTCGCCCAGTTGCACGCAGATATAGTTTGGCTGCTAGTCGGACTAACCCTAGTCGGGCTGTTGCTTCTAAAGCAAAGCGGAGCTCCCGAAGACGTACAAAAAGCTGGACGGTTCCTCTTGGTGATGGAAGCACTTCAAGGGGCCATCGGGTACACACAGTACTTCACGCACCTTCCAGCGCTACTGGTGGGTTTCCACATCGCTGGGGCTACTGTCGTTTGGATGGCCGCTTTATGGCTGAACCTTTTGTTCTTCGAAAGGGGAACCCTAAAGGACGAGGCAGAGCGAAACCTTGAGTCGACCGAGATCCCCAACCTGTCCCCCACCTAACCCGATGGCCTGGAAAAGCCCAAGGTGACGGTTGAAAACTCTCACAATAACTACTTCAAGCGGTCTCACTAGATAACAACTAGTCCTTCGTCCGCAAGGCAGAGATAGGATGATTTTGCTCAGATACGTTGCTCCGAAAGGGATACAGCTTTGACGGCTCTAGGGGGAATGGTCGAGACTGAAGAGAGATTGGGTCAGGAGATTGATTCTCCGTGGGTTGTAATCGTCTGGAACGACCCAGTAAATCTCATGAACTACGTAACCTTTGTTCTACAAAAGCTATTTGGTTACTCGAAAGAGAAGGCTACAGAGCTGATGCTTCAAATTCACAATGAAGGTAAAGCCGCTGTTTCATCGGGATCAAAGTCGGAGGCTGAGAGAGACGTAAACCGACTCCACGCCTACGGCCTCTGGGCCACAATGCAGCAAGATAAGTAAGTGGCCGGTAGATGAAGTCTCCATTCAAACGACAAGGGGAAGACACGATCAAGGTTCGTATAAACGATCGAGAGCGAGACGTTCTCTCCAACTATCTAGAGCAGATATCGAACATAGTCCTAAGCGATATAAATCTGTCTTGGAGACTTTTCCCGCCCATATTTGACGATCCCGTCAGACAAGCCGAATGTGAACTGGACTCTCAAAGCCGCGAAGATGCCAAGCAGTTCGAGGTTGCTAGCTCCTTCAGCGTAAGTGCCGAGATGATAAGGCGAAAAGACTTGTTGAACTCAGTAGAGGCCACCACTTTACTCCAAGACCTCAACAAAGCAAGGCTTGTGCTGGCTGAGATTTTAGGCATAAAGGACGAGTCATTTAACCAGTCGAGCCTAGGCTCAGACGAGCTAAGGTTTATCTTTGACGTTTACAACTATTTAGGGTGGATCGTGTCAGAACTAATCGAGACACTCGCTAGCTAACTCCTAAGTGGAAGCGCCATTCCCTAAGACTACCGATAAAGAAGCGATAAAGAAGAAAGAGCACACCATGTCATCTTTGATTAGTTCGAACCAATCTAGCGCGAGCGTTCTCTCTCCATATTGGTCACCCCGCAGAGATCATCTATCAGCGTCGTTCAAAAAGGTAGATCACCTAGATGCCACAAAGATTCTTCGTAGAGACGGCAAGCTTATCGTTCCGAGCTACTCCATGTTGACGCCCGAACTTCTTTCGACTCTAAGAGATGGAGGTAATCTCTTTTTATTCGGCTCTTTAGAGTCAGAGTCGACTCGTATCGGCGATATTGAACTGAATTTAGATACGCTTCCAACGTCTGAATGGTACCTTAAGCTGAATAAGGATATTCCTGCCTTCGTGCGGTTCCCTTCAGAGGTACCGATCCTCTCTTCTCTTTATACATGTCGCACACCCGAAGGAGCCGAGCCACTTACGTATGTAAACATACACATGCAAGACCGTTTGGTTTCGTGGAGACGTGCTGTGGGTGCTGGAACCCTGCATTTCTTCGGATTCGACTTCGACAGTCTAACCTGCGCTAACGAAGAGGTTCGGTACCTCCTTGAGGTGTATCTGACTTTATCAAACAACCGTCCCAAACCCTTTGGTGTCTCCGTGGTTGGGTATGGGCCCTACGGTGGCATGGGCTATTTTCATGGAAGTGCAGCTTCATCGATAGAAGGGTTGTCATTTGTGGGTGCAGTCGATCCAAGTCCCGATAGGCGCGCTGCGGCATCAAGGGAGTTTCCTGGGATTACGACTGTATCCACTCACAAGGACCTCCTCGAGGTTGACGAAGTAGAGGTTGTAGTGGTCGCAACTCCACCGTCCACGCACTATCAGATCGCTCTTGACGCTCTAAGAGCAGGTAGACACGTAGTACTGGAGAAACCCATGTGCCTAACGGTTCAGGAGGCGGATGACCTAATCGAGCTTGCTCAAGCCCAGGGACTCGTCCTAACAGTAAATCAGAACCGGCGTTGGGATCAAGACTACAGAGCGATTCGAGAAGTGGTCTTCGCCGGAGGCATAGGAGACCTCTTCAATATCGAAACCTTTGTCGGAACCTTCGACCATCCGTGCCGGGCCTGGCACTCAGACGAAGGCGTTTCCGGCGGAGCAGCCTACGACTGGGGTGCCCACTACGTCGACTGGACACTTCAGCTACTAGGTCAAGCACCCACGGTGGTTACCTCTTTTGGACACAAGCGTCGTTGGTACGAGGTTTCCAACCTAGACCAGATAACCATTCACATGAGCTTTCCGGAAGGCAGGGAGGCGACTTTCATCCAAAGTGACCTAGCGGCTATTCGAAAGCCAAAGTTCTACCTGCAAGGAACGGAGGGAACCCTAGTCGGTCATTACCAGCCAATTACAAAAGAGACGGTGACGCAAGAACACGGATACGTAAAAGACTACTACCACTTCGCTGAAGCACCAGCTGAACTGGAACTTGCACGCTATGAGGGGCCAAATAGAGTCTCACGGCAAACTATAACTCTTCCGCCGCCAAAGCGATACGGATTCTGGCGCAACTTTGCAGATCATATCCATCTAGGATCGGCTCTTGAGGTTCAACCAGATCAGGTTCGTGAGGTCATAGCCGTCCTGGAACAGGCACACCTTCAGAGTAAAGATGGGTAGTTAGGTCTATGAAAGGCAACAACACGGTCGGTTTCGGTGTGATCGGAGCTACCAGCCACGTCGCCCAAGTAGGAGTTATCCCAGCTATCGAAGGTGCCAATAACTCCCGTATCGTCGCTATGTCTTCGAGAACCTTCAGGGAAAACGACCTAAGCACCTCCGGAGTAAGGCTGTACAGAGACTACCGTGACCTGCTAGAGGATGCCGAGGTAGACGCAGTCTACGTTGCACTTCCAAACCACCTGCACCACGAGGTCGTAATCGAGGCTATAACGTCAAAGAAACACGTTCTCTGTGAAAAACCTATGGCGATCTCAGGAAAAGACCTCCAAGAGATGCACGGAGCGGCACAAAAAAACCGTGTCGCTCTTGCAGAGGCTTACATGACCGCATACCATCCTCGCCATATCAAGGCTTTGGGTCTTTGCAGAGACGAATCCTTTGGAGAGGTGCAAAGCATCTACTCGTCCTTTTCCGGCAGGCTCGAACCCCTGTCGGGCTACCGTCTAGATCCTATGCAAGGTGGGGGTTCTCTCTGGGATATCGGAATCTACGCGTTCTCCCCGGTCCTAAAGATCCTGGGATCCCAACCCAAGCGACTAATCACCAGCTTTACCAAGTCTCGAAGTCTTATCGATCTTCGGACAGCCACAACTATAGAGTTCGAGGGAGATCGTAATGCTTTTGTCTTCACCTCTTTCGTCTCTGCCGAGAGCCAAGATCTCAAGATAATCGGCGAGAACCTATCCTTAGAGGTCAAAAAGGCCTGCACCCCTAGTTCAGCTGACACACAGATAGTACAAACTGACAGATTTGGTAAGGTAACTCTGTTTGAAAGTGAGCCTATTAGCGCATATCTGGCCATGATCATGGCTTTCTCAAAACACATCCTGGAAGGCACGCCTCTCATCTGGAGTGTTGACGACACTGCAACGACACTTCGCATAGTCGAACGACTAGTATCTGAGATCGGGAAGTCTAGAGATCAAGTCGGACACGTTGAGGTCCGTGCCCTTTAGATTAGACATTCCAGCAAGTCAGTAGATCGTCACGTGTGGAACATTTCCAAGCTAAAACAGGTTAAAGATGTGTGCAGTCACAGTATCGAAACCTCGCAAACGGACTACGTGTCCACTTCCTCTACCAACAGGGGGTGGGACCCTCCATCGTGATGATCCACGGACTCGCCTCAAATGCAAAGATGTACCGAGGTGTCGGTCAACGTCTCAGCGCCCACGGATACAGTCTCTGTAGCGTCGATCAAAGAGGACATGGTGAAACCGATAAGCCCGATGGTAGCTACGACTACGATACATTTGTCCAGGATCTGAAAGAGTTCCTGGATCTCGCTGTAAACGAAGGCCTTTTGACAGTTCCAGCTGTCTTTGTTGGACAAAGTTTCGGATGCTCAGTCGTTGAAAACTACGCACTAAGATATCCAAGCGACGTTAGAGGGCTCGTACTCATTGACGGTGGGTTTAGAGCGCTAAAGAAGGATTACCCTACCTGGCAAGAGTGCGAAGCCAAGCTAAGTCCTCCGCGATTCGACAACTACACTATCAGTTCGCTTCGGCAGCGTCTCCAAGAAAATCTATCTGACTTTCCAGACAGCGCATTCGAGGGAATCCTGGCCAACTTCAAAGAAAGTCCCGAGGGTAATGTTTCGGCGAGGCTCGAACGATCAAACCACATCAAGATCCTGCGGGAACTGTGGGAGCAGGATCCCGTGGAGATATTCGAGAAGATCTCCACGCCGTTCATCTTCATCACGGCACTCAACGACGAAATAGTGGATTCGGCAACTAAGAGAGAGGAAATTCGACGCTTACGAGAGATTTCGGACGCAGCTTCATCTGCTTACTGGATAGCTGGTCACCATGATCTCCACGCCCAGCACCCAGATTACGTTGCGCAGATTATCCACAGAGAGATAGAAGAAGGAGTATTTTCAACACCATGAGTTCAATGACATCCGCTTCAGCTCAAGGACTGTTATGCATAATGGGATCAGGTGAGACAGCGCCTACTATGGTCAAGGTCCACAGGTCTCTGATCAGCGCTGTAGAGGAGGCAAGGGGCAGTCAAACTCTATATAACATCTTGGACACCCCTTACGGTTTCCAAGAAAACGCTGACGAGCTCTCCCAGCGTGCCCAAGAGTACTTTCAAACCTCACTAAATCGCCGGTTTGAGGTAGCTTCACTCCGGACAGTATCACAAATAGGTACCGTGGATCAAGATAGCTTCTACGACAAGCTTACAAGGTCTAGTTACGTCTTCGCTGGTCCGGGCAGTCCTACCTATGCGCTAAGGGTATGGAAAGACCTCGAGCTATCAAGCTTGTTGTCAAAGGTCTTGAGTTCGAGACGGGTTGTTACGTTCTCCTCTGCCGCCGCACTCACTCTAGGCAGTTACACTCTGCCGGTCTATGAGATCTACAAAGCAGGCGAAGACCTCCGGTGGGAGTCCGGCTTAGGTCTTTTGGACAAACTATTTGGGAGAAAAATCGCCGTCGTGCCCCACTACAACAATCAAGAGGGTGGAACACACGACACGAGATACTGCTACATGGGCGAACGACGAATCAGTGTACTGGAGAGAGAACTTCCCGAGGATGCCTTCATACTAGGTATAGACGAACACTCAGGAGTGATCTTTGATCTAAAATCTCAAAGTATCGAGACAGTTGGGATTGGTCTAATAACCATCCGCCGTGCAGGCAGCTCCTTACAGATCACCCCTGGCACAACCATGCCTATCAGCGAGTTCCTAAACTTACATCGAGAAGAAGAGGCTAAGGGGAACCTTTCCCCCGTCAACGTTGCAAACGATGAGGACAAAGAGGTAGTCGATCTAATCCAACGAGGAGAACCCCTTGAAGAGGAGTTGCTAAGGCTGCAAGGCGAGTTCGAGGAGGCTATCGACGCTGGCAACTTCCTCGATGCTGCAAAGAAGATCCTGGAGCTTGAAGGAACTTTGAAGGAATGGGAGACCGACTCATTGATGTCAGATATCAACAAGAGAGGTCGGGCGCAGGTGAGAAGCATGATACTCAGGCTTGGACAAACAAGCACCGAGCGCGTCTTCGACCCTTCCGAGACCATAGCACCTTACGTAAAGTTCATCCTCGAGGAACGAGAGAAGGCTCGGGCGTCAAAGAACTTCGAACGGTCTGACCAAATTCGCGATCTGTTGACTAGTTTGGGGATAGAGGTACAAGACTCACCGCAGGGAACTTCATGGTCGCTAAAAGACGCTATAGTATCTTCTACAGTTAACTAGCTAGCCCCCATCGTCTAGTGGACTAGGACGTCGCCCTTTCACGGCGGTAACACGGGTTCGAATCCCGTTGGGGGTGCAACCACAGCTTCGAATCGATCTCGGAATGCACCGAGTCACCGGATTAGGGAAGTGAATCTAAGATATACAGACTTCTACCCACTAACCGTCCTTCACGTCATTAGTCAATAGATACGTGGCTCAGCCTGATTCCGATACCTCTGGTTCTCAAAAGGAGGTTCTGAGAACCACCAACCCAACTCAAGAGACTGCGGGCTCAGAGTCAAAGTACCCCAGTCTCTTCGTGTCATCGCAACCAGTCAACGCATAATAGGTTATCTATTTCTGCTGAACAACCTCGTCACATCTATCTTCACCGGCATCCCTAATGTATTGTTGGCAGCGTGCTTCAACTAAAGCTCCAGAGCGATGGGTTCCCTATCCGGCATACTCGATAAATGGGTATGCGACGACGGCATCGAATCAGGCTCAAAGGACACTCGATGTCGATTATGGTCAAACAAGACTGTCGTTCTAGGTTCTAGAAACAATCACGACAAGCTCCACGTGCCACATCCTTGTGTCTTAAAGCCGACGACGTTCGACCCTATCGTCAGGGTGACAGGACCACTCACCGTATTGTTGGATATGATCGAAGAGGTGCTACCGAGGAAGTCAGAGTCCATCTCCCAGTAGCAGTTTGAACCACCTGAGGTAGAGTAAGTTCCAGGAGAGATGTTAACTCCAACCGCGTAGACCCCATCGCCAAAGCTGGAAAGTTTCGTCCCGCTAGCAGGCAAGGGGTGCCACGTGCCACATCCCTGGCTCTCAAAACCAACATCACTTGGGAGAATCGTTACAATATCTGGACCGCTAACGGTATCGTTGCTTATAACGCTACTGAAGCTACCTGAAAGAGAGCTTTCACGTTGCCAGTAGCAGTCCGATCCCCCTTGAGTCTGGTAAGTGCCTGGCGCAATCTGCTGACCGACCACCCAGTTCCCATCACCAAAGCTGGTACGAGGACCTGAATCCGTAGTCGTCGTCGACGCAACAACAGATTTAGCGGGAGCTATCGTAGTAGACGACCCCGAACTGGTTTTTCGACTATTAGAAGAATCTTGGGCTACGGGAGAAGCAACCGGCGAACTTGTCGAGGACCGGTCCGTTGAGACACTCGTGTTCGAAGTCGAGGTGGTCGCAGTCCCTATAGTTGATGTCGACTTAGATGTGACATTTGCCTTGACGTTAGCCTGATGACTTCCAAGCGATTGAGCGAAGACTATAAACAAAAATACAGCTCCCGCAATAGAAAGCTTCTTGTGTTCTTTGAACCACACAAACTTCATAGCTACTCCTTTCAGTTCAGTGCACGAGACCAAAACGGTACAACACAGGTGTTACCATCCAGACTTCTTGCTTTTGTACTCTCGTTACCAACAGCCAGTACAAGGATCACCAATCTGTGTCTTTGTGCTTAGGAAGAACTCGACCCTAACGGCACGGCACAAAGTCGATAATCAGTGACCCCTTCTTGCTTCTTGCGTCAACACTCCGGCTTAGCCGTACCCCCAAGTAGCCTCAGAGATCCTCGTTTGAACGATGAAGGGTTTCGAGATCTCAGGCGATGTAGGACAGACTCGTGCCTTAAACTTCACATGAGTGGTGCGGACAGATGTTTCACCCATTTAGGCACCCAAAGGCTGTGACTATACACCACCGGCTGATTTGCGAGTGATCACTAACCTCCCGGTAAATTCCGTTGCAGATTCAGAACCACTCAATCCTTCTTTCTTCCCACAGTTGTGCGGCACGCCAGATCCTGATAGTGCTCCCTAGGCACGGCCATGATATCGACAGCTAGGTAATGAGCTGCAAGAATAAAAAGACCAAGATACCAGACTGTCTGTTATCCTCAGGATCGAGTCAACTCAGCACAACGAAACCACTGGAAAGAGCTACCAGGATTTAGACCACGAATCACTCATCGCTTTACCTACTACCACAGAGGCTACATAGGTGAAACAGTGGAGTGCAGCTTCGTTTTGGTAGTTCATGCAAAAAGTACATCACCGCCATCGAAGTAGCCGATTCTTACAAAGGAAAGACCCTTGCCTAAGAGAAGTGCTTCAAGCTCAGTATCAGAGGTCGTGGTTACGAGCAACCGATCTGGCTTTTCTCCAAGAAGATCCATAACTGTTAGTTTGTCCCTGTAAAGCACACATCCTACTCTGGAGCTAGCTGATATCTCTCTCACTGCATCAAGCACTCCACCTGAACTCACGTTGTGTAAAGTCTCCACTCCATATGCGTCAGCGTGTTCAAAGAGTTCTATCGCCGTATCCCTAAGCCTCGTAACCTTGTCGTAGTCAAAGGTAAATAGATTGCCTCCGTCAGAGTTCAGAAAGTCAAAGGCAAAGGCAGATCCCGAAAGCGTTTCACAGCTCTCCCCAATCAGATACAGAGAAGAACCGACACTAGACCGGGCAAGCGAGGGAACTGGGAGAGACGGTATGTTTGATAACCCCACAGTAGTAACGGTCGGCGTCGGGTCGATATCGACCCCGTTTGCCTCGTTGTACAGTGATACATTACCCCCAACCACGGCAACACCTAGGGCCTCGCACGCCTCGGCCACTCCATCGATCGACTCCGACAGCTGCCACATCACCTCCGGATGAGTTGGATTACCAAAGTTTAGACAGTCGACCAACGCCACCGCCTTGGCGCCGACACAAGCTATATTCATCACAGACTCAACTACAGTGGCTGCAGCGCCCCTACGGGGATGCACTACGCACCAGCGAGGATTGCCATCAACCGAAACGCCGAAACTGCGCTCTACACGTCCAACTCCAGGTGCTCCGATCCGCAACAGTGCAGCGTCCTCGCCTGGACCAACGATGGTGTTTAGGAACAGCTGGTGATCGTATTGCCGATAGACCGTCGAGGGATCGAAGGTGGTCTTTAGCAGATCATTTAGAACATCTTCTGTTACTGAATCTACCGATGGAGCATCTTGTAACTTTCTTTTCCAACCCTCAGGCTCCCGCCGTTCTCTATCGTAAAGAGGAGCCTCATCAGCTAAAGAGCCTGCAGGAACTTCGGCGAGCAGCTCACCGTCCCTATGATCGTAGACTCTGAGGATTCCTCGCACCTTCCCATCGAGCCACCGCTCAGGATCCTTAACCTCTCCGACTACCGAGGCCTGTACCTCCCAGTGCTCTGCCAAGGCAAGCACCTTGTCTAAGTTACTTGGGTGGACGATCGCGAGCATGCGCTCCTGAGACTCTGAGATCATCACCTCAAAGGGCTCCATACAGCTCTCTCTCCTTGGCACCTTATCGAGATATATATCCATAGATGATCCACCCTTCGCAGCGGTCTCAGAGGTAGCACAGGACAGACCGGCGCCACCTAGATCCTGAATCCCTACCAATAGATCAGAGCGAAGAAGATCAAGGCATAACTCGATCAGCTTTTTCTCTTCGAAAGGATCGCCTACCTGCACCGAAGGTCTCTTGGATGAGTCTGACTCTCCGCCGAAACCCGTGGAAGCCAATATAGAGACTCCACCGATCCCATCTCTGCCGGTCGGAGCACCAAGGAGGACCACTAAGTTGCCAGCTCCCGTAGCTGCAGCTTTAATAAGGTGTTCCTTTGGGGCAATACCAATCGCTGCCACATTTACCAATGGGTTGTATCCGAACTTCTCTTCAAAGTGTGTCTCCCCGCCCACCGTTGGAACACCCACAGCGTTGCCGTATCCTGATATACCCGATACCACTCCTTTGAAGATCCAACGAGACTTCGGATCGTTTTGGGGTCCCATCCATAAGCTATCGAGGAGGGCAACTGGACGAGCGCCCACTGTGAATATATCACGCAGTATGCCACCAACCCCTGTTGCTGCGCCCTGGTATGGTTCTATCGCGGATGGGTGATTGTGGCTCTCCATGCGAATAGCTAGGGCAAAACCGTCGCCTACATCTATCACGCCAGCGTTCTCACCAGGTCCCATAATCACCGAAGGACCCTCCGTCGGAAGGCGGCGAAGATGCACCCTAGAAGACTTGTAGGAGCAGTGTTCTGACCACATGACCGAGTACATAGCTAACTCTAAATCGTTGGGATCGCGCTGTAAGACGCTCCTTATCATCGCAAACTCTTCGTCGGTAAGACCTAAAGCTATGTGTAACGGTTCAGCCATATGGTATCCAAGATAGCAACGTCGCACTCTCTCAAGGGTCGCCCGATATCGGGAATCGTCAGGCGGACGGTACCGATCGTCTTTGACCGGCTACGAGGGCATCTTCTGCGTAATCTTTGTTCCGAGCTCTCTAAGAACTAAGACTAACTCTGAAAGATAGATCCACCACCTTTGGGTCTGGACTTGGGCTGGTTTGCAAAAAGACCTCGAAGCCTGACTAAACCCCACTAAATCCCTCCCACATTGCGTGAGGTCGACTAAGTCAAAGTCTGGCCAAGATGGCTGCGACAGACTCTTCGGGCACCCTAAGGTCACCCTCTCCCACGCCAGGATTGAGCCCTACTTTAAAGGTACCGTGATAGTCCGAACCGCCCGTTGGCACAAGTCCTATCCGATTCGCCATCTCTACAAGCTCTGCTCTAACAGAGGGAGAGTAACGCGAGTAATAAGACTCCAAACCAAAAAGTCCAAGACCTCTGAGACGCTCTAGCATATCGGTCAACTCTTCCTTGGAGACTCGCAAGGTCAGGGGATGGGCAATAGAGGCTAGACCTTTTGACTCTTGGGTCAACTGTAGCAATTCCTCGATCGAGAGACCTTCTTTCTCGATGTCAAAGGGGGTGGAATCGCCCAAATATCTATCGAAAGCCTCGTCGATCGAGTCGACGACCCCCAGATCGATCAACACAGCCGCAAAATGCGGTCGAGCCACGTTACCCTGCGTCGCCTTGGCTGCAACCATCTCCATTGTGATGTCGATACCTGCATCTCTGAGAGATGCGACTAGCCGCTCGTTCCGTTCCTTGCGCTTTTCACGAAGCAGATCAAGTCGCTGCTCTAGTATCGTCGTATCCTCTGAAGGGAGATAGACAAGAACGTGAAAAGTACCGAGCTGGCGCGCAGGTATCGACATCTCGACGCCCTTTATAAGAGTCATGCCAAGCTCACTCGCCCTCTTTCGAGCCTCTTCGTAGCCGTCTGTGCTGTCATGGTCGGTTAGGGCTATCACCTCGCAATTAAACGCGTGCGCCTTATCGACTAGCTCATATGGAGTATCCGAACCGTCTGAGTACGTGCTATGCAGATGAAGATCGTAGACCACTTTGATCAACCTAGCAGCTAAATTCCAAGCTCTTGTCATAGCGCTTGACTCGGCGTAGTTCACCGCATTAGACACGACACAGGCAACACAGAGGCAATATGATCCAATAGAGCGAGATGCTAACCTGTAGTAGTGACACTGCCACGACAGCGCCGGCTCGACAAGCGGCAACGTACCTCACGCACCACGGAGAAGGCCATTGTTTTTATCTGACAAACCTGAAGAGGCATGCGGCGTCTTCGCAGTGTACGCTCCGGGGCGAAAGGTTGCAAACCTAACCTTCGACGGACTGTACGCTCTTCAGCATCGAGGACAAGAGTCAGCAGGTATGGCGGTCTCTGATCACAACTCGGTGACCGTTTATAAGAATATGGGCTTGGTAAGCAACGTGTTCGATGAGCGAACCTTGGCTTCCCTGCCAGGGGATCTAGCAATCGGACACACTAGGTACTCCACTACAGGTGCGTCCAACTGGAGGAACGCTCAACCTGTATATCGATCCGTAGGACCTTATGGGTTTGCTATTGCTCACAATGGAAATCTAACCAACACGTCGGAGTTGGCCGAGCAGATCGGCATGCTTCCTGGCATGGTGTCGTCGGACTCAGATCTCATGGCAGAACTCATAGCCATGCGGTTCCCAAAGGAAAAAGGTGACACAAGGGAGCTTCGCCCGGGCGAAGCACTTGTAAGTGCAACACTTTCGGTCTTACCCGAACTCCAAGGAGCGTACTCTCTCGTACTTATGGATGCAGAGGTGGTTGTGGCGGTTAGGGATCCTCATGGATTTCGCCCACTGTGCATAGGTGAACTAGATGGAGGCGGACACGTCTTCGCCTCTGAGACGCCTGCTTTGGACGTAGTAGGGGCGCAGTTCATTCGCGAGATTGAGCCCGGCGAGATGGTAGTGGCAGACGACCACGGTGTAAGAAGTTACCACCCCTTTGATCCAAAGACCTTAGAGCCAAAACTCTGTATCTTCGAGTTTGTCTACTTCGCCCGTCCAGACTCTCGCCTGCTAGACCAGGAGGTCCACGGTACGAGAAGACGCATGGGTATGTACCTCGCACAAACAATGCCTGTAGAGGCAGACATGGTAATGGGGGTACCCGACTCAGGGGTTCCAGCAGCCGAGGGTTACGCACTTGCATCCAAAATCCCTTATGGTCAGGGTCTGGTAAAGAATCGTTACATAGGCCGCACGTTTATCTCTCCAGATCCAGCCTCCAGAGTTAGCGCTGTACGAAGAAAGCTTAACCCTCTAAGTGAGAACATCTCTGGAAAGCGTCTGGTCGTCGTCGACGACTCCATTGTGCGAGGCACCACAACACGATCGATGGTGAAGATGCTGAGGTCAGCGGGCGCAGCCGAGGTCCACCTGCGTATATCGTCACCTCCTTATAAGTGGCCGTGTTTTTATGGAATCAATACACCGTCTCGAAAGGATCTGCTTGCTGCAAGGTACGACATGGAAGAGATGAGAGAGTTCCTTGAAGCAGACTCGCTTGCATTTCTCTCCTTAGATGATCTGCGCAAAGCCATCTCTGTCGACGGAGGGTTCTGCGATGCATGCCTAACCGGAAACTACCCTACTAAGACCTCACAACAGCCATAGAGTAAAGGCGAGATGTACCCGTAGACTAACTGACACTTTCACAGAAAGGCAACGGAACTTGAGCACATATAGAGATGCGGGGGTTGATGTAACCGCCGGCGAACGGGCAGTATCTATGTTTGCCGAGACCCTCAACCGCTCGTTTTCCTCCCGCGTCCTAAGCTCAGTGGGAGGGTTTGGATCGCTTTATTCGATAGACAACCTCGGAGTCAAAGAGCCGATATTGGTGTCGTCAACAGACGGTGTTGGTACAAAGACTCAACTAGCCCGTCTTCTTGGCCGATACGACACGATAGGGCAGGACTTGGTGGCGATGTGCGTAGACGACATAGCATGTTACGGCGCCCAGCCACTTTTCTTTTTAGATTACCTATCGGTCGGTAAGCAGAGTCCAGAGATAGTCTCAGAGATCGTGACCGGCGTCGCAACCGCTTGCACTAAGGCTAGATGCTCTCTGATTGGCGGAGAGACCGCTGAACATCCAGGGGTCATGGACCCAGACGACTTTGATCTTGGAGGATTTGTAGTCGGCTTAGTCGCCAAGGATCAGATGTGGGGACCGAATCTAGTAAGAGAGGGAGACCTACTCCTAGGACTTAAATCCCCAAACTTGAGATCCAACGGCTTTTCTTTAATCAGAAGGATATACGAGATCGATCGCCTTCTTCAACATCCTCAATCTCTCTCTGATCACACTCGCGAAGAACTAAAGGTAGTTCTGGAGCCGTCCATTTTGTACAGTCCCTACCTGCAAGACATGCCGATGAGACAAGAGGTAAGGGTAGCGGCGCACATCACCGGTGGTGGACTCTTACACAATCTATCGAGGTCGATACCAGATGGTCTGGTAGCTGAGGTAGTAAGGGATAGCTGGCCGGTACCGGAGATATTCCTAGAGGTTAAACGGCGAGGAGACGTACCATCTGAGGAGATGTATCGTATCTTCAATATGGGAGTCGGAATGGTTCTCGTAGTTTCTCCCGACAGCATCTCCTCGATAAGCTCCTACTTTTACAGCGTCGGCGTGGAAACCTATACACTGGGACAGATCTCCAAAAGAACCAAGGACGAAGAAGGAGCGGTCTGGGTTGAGTAGTTTTGAACAGCTTCGATCAGAAGATGATGAGTCGCTTAAGGCACGACTCAGGGAACTCCTACTCAAGCACTCGATACTACGAGGGGAGTTTGTTCTTAAGTCGGGTCAGAGATCGACTTGGTTCATAGACGTCAAAAACACAGTGTGCCGGCCAGAGGGTCTTGCAATCGTATCTCTCTTGATACTGCGGCACCTTCCCCACGAGGTAACTGCGATCGGAGGACAAACCATGGGAGCTGATCCTATAGCCTTCGGTACCGCCGGGGTAGCAACCTCACTTGGAAGAGCGATTCGAAGCTTCTCTATCCGCAAAGAGGCCAAAGACCACGGTCCCGGAGGCATGATCGCTGGTGTTCTATCAGAGACAGACAACGCCATATTGGTCGAAGACGCCTCCTCACGGGGGACATCAACACTGTCGGCTGCGAGTGCGGTAAGGGCAGCCGGGGCTAAAGTAGCCTTGGCGATAGCAGTTGTAGATCGAGGAGGAACAGCAAAGCAACTCCTAGAACAAAATGGTATCGAGTTTCGTGCTCTGCTGAGCGCTCCGGACCTAGGTTTGCCTTTCGAAGGCGGCCTAACCTAACGTCTTGCATAAAGGCAACCTTTACCACTAGATTGCTAGGAGATCCCTAGCCGCTCTTTCAATCGTTGGAAGATCGATCACCTCTCGAGAGTGGTGATGATGTAACTTCCCGATAGATCCTCTAGGAAGCCCACAGACCACCTTGATCGGGGCGTCTAAATCCCAAAAGCCGTTCTCCGAGATTAAGCTTGCCACACGAGCAGAGAAGTCTCCTTCCCTCTCGCCCAGTATCAGCACCTTGGAACATCGCTTCACTGAATCCAAAATTGTTTCTGTATCCAAAGGCAAAACCGATCGTAGATCCACCACCTCGACAGACGCCTCCCCGAAGAGAGTCTCGGCCACTGCGTGGGCGTGATGGCGCAAGATCCCACATGTAACAATGGACAGATCATGCCCGCGTCCAATAACATCCGCACGTCCAAATGGCACCAGGTAAGTTGCTTGAGGCATCTCCCCCTTTACGTAATCACGAGCGTAGGAGTTCTCTAGCACCACCACCGCATCGTGGCTACGAAAGGCGTTGGTGACTAGACCCACCGCATCCGACGGCGTTGAGGGAACCACACATGGGACCGAACGACTTGGGCTGTAGACGTCAGCTATTGCGATAGCCGCCGATCCAAGAAACTTCGAGTCGCCGTAGCGAACCCTGATAGTTATAGGCAAAGAAGCATCGGGACTCTGACGTAGAGAGAGACTTGCCAACTCGTCTGAGATATTACTCAACAAAGCGGCAGGCGCTTCCTGCTCATATATCTCTACGACAGGCCTCCGCCCTGCAAGAGCAACTCCACAGGCAAGATGTAGCCTCGTGCTTCCGCTTAGACGACCCTCGATTACCCTGTCAGAATACAGCTCAGATCTTTCAGCTTTATCGATGCCGTAATGTTGCCGCCGAAGATCGATATCTGCTACCAAAATGCTCTCCGGTGAAGAGTTGATCATATCGTCGAAGCTTTTGTCCAAGGCTTCGCCTAAGGTGGCAAGAGTTCGCGGGCCTTGATAGTTTTCAAATCCTCCTTGGTAAGGTACCTCCTCAGCATCTCTTAGGAGACCATCCTCAACGCCTTCACTCTCTCCACTCTTTAGAAAACGTCCACCTCTATCTCTCCTTAGCTCTTCTTTGATCTGAGTTTCAAACTGCGACAGTTGATCTAGATCTCCTCCCATCTCGCCCAGATGAGTCTTTAGACACCAAAGGGTGTCTGGAGCCATAACGATCTGATCACGGTCGTTTAACATCTCCTTTAGGTTGTGATCGACCCTGGAGCAACCTCTGGTTACAACAATGACCGGACCCTCACCTCCTTCAGTAAGGGATTTGGCCTCCTCAAGCTTGTCTACAATATCCTCTGGCATGCACGAACAGGCTGAGAGCACAGTTACCGCATCGCTGTATCGGTCGGTTTCCCTCTTTACAAGAGATACCGTGGATGAGTTTTCACCCGCTAAAGAGCGGTCTAGCAAGACAACTACAAGGGGGAGGCTGTGCTTTTTGCCATGGGACATCGCCTCAAGAAACTCAATCTCAGAGATTCTGTCAGAGGTCAACAAAGCGTATATAGTCTTTGGTTTCGCCGTGATACTAATGGCATGAAGATAACCGACAGCCTGTGCTAAGTGCTGACTTCTTCGAGACGATCCGCCCAGAGTTCTGTTTTGAATCTCTGACAGTTCCGAGCGGGTCGTATCGCATAAAGACAGGGCCGCTGCCCTATAGGCAAAGTAACAGTTTCCAGGGAATACTATCGCCTCTTCACCTATAGCCACCATCGCCAAGGTCGTGATGACTACCTCCGAGCTCTCTGAAACCGATAGCGTTTCAGCGATACCCTTAGAGAGCAGATCGCCCGTAAGTGACGATATAGCCCTAAGGGTCGCAGCCGCCCGAAACACCTTCAAAAGATCGTCTCGGGTCATCCTCTCCTTCGAGGAAGTTTTCGAGAGATCGGCTAGTGAAGTAACCGACTGACTAGAGGACGTAACCGACTTTGACCTCTTACCCTTGCTCCATCGAAAAAGTTGCAAGACACCCCCTAACTATCTAGCACAACTAGCTAAAGACACAGAGACAGCGTAGCTTTAAATGAGATCACATGTCGCTAACTCAAACATGGGGTCACCCCACTACACCTATTAGTCATGGTTCGGACAACCAGAAACTATATTTTGTCACCCTGATATTTCACAAATATCACAACTTCGGCTAGTCTTAGGCTCCATGGTCACTCCCAATGTTTCTTATTCAGTAGTTCTTCGTGTTGAATTAAGCCATAGACCCGGAACCCTCGGAAGATTAACTACCGCGATCGGAGAAGCCGGCGGTAACATCTTGGGCGTCGACATCGTCGAAGTCTCAGACGATGTAATCGTTCGAGACATAACCGTGTTAGCTGTCGACGTCGAACACGCAAACGTAATCCGTGAAGCAGCTGAAAGCGTAGAAGGCGTTCACGTTCGAAGCGTAATGGATCGTACATTCAGACTTCATCTAGGTGGGAAGATAGAGGTTAAAGGCAAAGTACCTATCACAAATCGTGACGATCTCTCCATGGCATATACGCCTGGTGTTGCAAGGGTCTCAATGGAGATAGCCGCAAAGCCGGTTCAGGTTCATAAATACACCATCAAATCTAACACAGTAGCGGTGGTGACGAACGGAACTGCGGTGCTTGGTCTCGGCAACATCGGCCCGTACGCAGCTCTTCCAGTGATGGAAGGCAAGGCACAACTCTTCAAGGAGTTTGCAGGGATCGACGCCTTTCCCATCTGCTTAAACACAAACTCCATCGATGAGGTTGTAGAAACAGTAGAGAGACTCGAACCAGTTTTTGGCGGAATCAATCTCGAGGACATAGCTGCTCCTGACTGTTTTGAGATAGAGGACCGACTAAAGGGCTCTTTGGACATACCAGTCTTCCACGATGACCAGCATGGAACATCTGTAGTCGTACTTGCGGCATTGCGAAACGCCGTGAAGGTCGTAGACAAGAAGATGTCAGAGCTGTCGGTAGTAATCGCTGGAGCCGGCGCTGCAGGCGTTGCAATAGCCAAAATCCTAAACAACGCCGGGGTGCCAAACGTCATCGTGACCGACCGCCGAGGGATAATATTCGACGGACGCGAAGACTTCTCCGGTCCAAAGCTTTGGCTAGCCGAAAATACAAATCCCGAGAAGAAGATGGGGTCTGTCTCAGATGCTCTACGCGGTGCCGACGTATTCGTCGGAGTCAGCGGACCGGGAATAGTTCATCGCAACGATATCGAGCAGATGGCTCCGAGATCTATCGTCTTTGGACTCGCTAACCCCACTCCCGAGATCATGCCCGAAGAGATCGAAGGGATTGCAGCCGTTATCGCAACAGGTAGATCCGACTACCCCAACCAGATAAACAACGTCCTTTGCTTCCCCGGTATATTCCGAGGGGCGCTGGATGCCAACGCACTTTCGATCACCGAGTCGATGAAACTTGCAGCTGCAAACGCAATAGCATCAGCAGTTCCCGAAGAGGAGCTGTCACCTAGTTACATAGTACCCTCGGTCTTTAACCGCTTTGTTGTTGGTGCGGTCGCTATATCTGTCGCCGAAGCAGCGGTAAAAGACGGTGCGGTTCGCCACGATCCAGAGTTGTAGATACAAAGCCTGGGCGCACACAACTCAGAGGCTAGTAAGGGACGAGACAAAAGCCTCGTCCCTCTTTGGTGGTCTAGACCGGCGTCGATCCGGTGACCCCACGCTTTTCAGGCGTGTGCTCTACCAACTGAGCTACTAGACCACAGCGGACCTGACGGGATTTGAACCCGCGTCCTCCGGCTTGACAGGCCGGCGTGCACTCCGAGCTGCACCACAGGTCCTAGTCTCACTTTAAGAGCGAAGTTATTCTAGCGACCATCGGACCATAACGTTCACATTTTCCGAAAGTATGCCTTCTGGTGGATCTAGATCCAACCCAACGCTTTGGTCTTCCTGTCAGATCTCTTACGATAGATACTTAGGAACTAAAGCCTTAAGCCTTCGTTAGGAAGAAATGAGTAATGGTTGGGATCTGGTACTCTAAAAGCGGTTAGAAAGGTTACGACCAGAGCACCATCACTGAATGCGTTAACTACACCACACGCCAGTTGCTAAGACCTTCTAATCAAATATAATATATTTTATGACAAGCAATAGGAGTGCAGTGGCGACAGATATAGAAAAGCTAGAAAGCAAAGTTGTAAAAGATTATCTCGATGGGCTAGAAAGACGAAGGGTCAAAAGAGGTCGAAAGCGTTCCCCCGACACGATCAAAAGGCGGCTCGCTCAGATTGAAATGAAGTTACCATCTGCTCCTTCGCTCACTAAACTTCACTTAATTCAGGAAAAACTTGATCTTGAGAACACCTTGAAAGAAATGAACAAGCCTCAAGAATCCGATGACCTGGAACCTAGATTTATAGAGGTAGCTAAGTCTTATAGCGAGAGAAATAAAATATCGTACAACGCTTGGAGGGCTATAGGAGTCAGGCCAGAGGTTTTGCGCAAAGCTGGGATACTGGACAGTACGAACTAGCTAAGTACTGCAGAGCGCTCGAGTAGTGAAGCGAGTATTTTGCGACCTGAACTTGATCCAAGTAGATCACTCATCGCCCTCTCTGGATGAGGCATCATGCCCACAATGTTTCGGTCTTTATTACATATCGCAGCTATATCGCCGATCGATCCGTTCGGATTATCGACGTACCTTAGTATGATCCGATCTTCATCGAGCAGTCTCTTCAGATCATCTTCCGCACAGGTATAGTTCCCTTCGAAGTGGTTTATCGGAAGCCTCAGCTTCTCCCCCAACTCCAAAGACGAAGTAACTGGTGAATTACGCGAAGCTACCTCGCACTCAACAACATCGCAGATGAACGACAAACCAGCGTTTTTTTGCAGGGCACCCTCAAGAAGTTTCGCCTCAGTAAGCACTTGGAAACCGTTGCAAATACCAAGAACCGATCTTCCTGAGGTAGCGAAGCTAGACACTGCCTTCATCACGGGAGAAAACTTGGCTATGGCCCCGGGTCGCAGATAGTCACCATGAGCAAATCCGCCAGGTATAATGACACATTCAAGGTCCATAAGATCTGTTTCGCGATGCCATATGAGCCTGTGTGGTACGCCGAGATCCACGAGCGCCTCTACCACATCGTGTTCACAGTTAGTGCCCGGGAAAACAACTACCCCAACTGCCTTATCCATGGTCTACCTCCACCGATTCAGCGACGACGAAGTCTTCGATCACGGGGTTAGACAACAGTTCTCGTCCTAGTCTTTCAGCTGCTGCTAAAGCCTCTTCCTGCGAGGAGATGTCTAGCTCTATCAGAAAGCTTTTGCCTGATCTGACTCTTATTATTGGCGCAATCTCAAGAGACTGTGCTGCCTCTGCTATGGTAAACCCTTCTGGATCAGATACTCCGTCTTTCAGAAATACGTCCACTTTGACCCGATAAATCAAACGATGACCTCACATATGGTTGTTACAACGACCAATACCTTAGCTCTCATACTTATTAGTCCTCTCTCCTAGATAACATCTGAGATCGTAATTACCAGGCCAATCTGTGAACGACAGACCAGAGAGCGTCTCATAGATAGCTACGTAGCTTAAACTGAGTTTCTCTATGACTTTGGCGTCTAGAGTCGGAGGTCTACCTGCACCGTTCCATCCTGTCTCCGAAAGCCAGTCCCTTAGTATCTGCTTATCCAACTGGACAGGTTCGCGACCAAGACCCATAGATTCGACCCTCCAGTACCTAGATGAGTCTGGGGTCAACACCTCGTCACAAAGCGCAAGCTTCCCGTCTATGTAACCGAACTCAAACTTGGTATCAGCGATCACCAAACCCTTATCGGCCGCAACTCGCATAGCTTCACCATAGACAAAGAGAGAGATCTCTTCTAGTTCACACGCAAGTGAGGTTCCCACCCGAGCTCGGAGTTGAGACAACGAGAGAGGAAGATCATGTCCCTCTGCCTCTTTGGTCGTAGGAGTAAACACTGGACGATCGAGCTTGGATCCAAGCATCAAACCCGATCGCATCGCTATATCGCCTACACTTTGATATCTCAGATACTCTTTCCACGCAGAACCAGCGAGATACCCTCGCACAACACACTCGATCGGCACCATCTCTGCCCGTCTAACCGAGGTCGTTCTACCCAGGAACTCATCGTGGAGACCTATTGCATCTAGATCTACCTTATCGAACAGAACGGGTGTTTGCGTGGCGAGCTTTCCCTTTAGGGCATCAAACCAGAACAGAGATACAGCAGTAAGTACTCTCCCTTTGCGTGGAACACCTTCTGTCATCACAACGTCGTAAGCCGATATTCTGTCGGTTGCAACAACCACGAGTCTCGATGGATCGGAACTAACTACGTAGGAGTCCCGCACTTTTCCTGTATTTTTCAGTTCAAGCATCCCTTAGCCTCGCTTTTAGCTCCCCGAGACCCTCAAATATCTTGGGCACATTGCGAAGAAGCCTAGACTCATCGAGCACTTCTTCCAGATCCACCCTCACCGATGGATCTTCTTTTAAGATCTCGATAAAGCTTCGCTTCGACTCGTATGCAGCTCTAGCGTCACGTTGTACTATCCGATAGGCTTCGTCCCTTGAAAGTCCTGCCTCTACCAACGCAAGCAGGACTGACTGCGAAAAGTACAGGCCAAGAGATGCATCCAAGTTCTCGCGCATCTTCTCCACCTTTACCTCAAGGTTCTCAACAAGCCAGCGAAACTTCAAAAGTCCGTAGTGACAGAGGTGAAATGCATCAGGGAATATGACACGTTCAACAGATGAGTGAGATATGTCGCGCTCATGCCATAAAGCCACGTCCTCCAAAGCAGCGCTTAGGAAACCTCTAAGAATGCGCGCAAGTCCTACGATACGCTCCGCTACGATAGGATTTCGTTTATGAGGCATAGCCGAAGAACCCTTTTGCCCTTGGGCAAAGGGTTCGAAAACCTCTCCAACTTCACTTCGTTGAAGGTGTCTAATCTCGGTGGCGAAAGACTCCAACGAGGTAGAGATCGAGGCTAAGGAGTACATTACCTCTGCATGGATATCTCGGGCTACTACCTGTGTGGCCGGAACGGGTCGCAGACCCAGGCGGGAGAGAGCGAAGTGTTCGACTGCTGGATCGACATTCGAGTAGGTTCCAACCGCTCCCGACAACTTACCGACCGAGGCCTGAGCCAAAGCCTTCTCCGCTCGACCCAGATCGCGATCAAGCTGATATGCCCATAGGACAACTTTACCGCCAAAGGTTGTTGGCTCAGCGTGCATCCCGTGAGTGCGGCCAATCTCTGGAGTGTTTTTATGGCGCTCGGCTAACGCGATAGTAGCGAGGATAGTCTTTCGAAGCTCTCTAACTATAACCTCTAGAGCCTCCCTAATCTGAATGGAAAAGGCGGTGTCCACGACATCTGAAGAGGTCAAGCCAAAGTGTATCCACGATGACTCCTTCACCGCAATACGGCTTTGAAGTGTATCTACAAACGCCGCTAGATCGTGATTCGTTACGCGCTCCCTTGCCAGCACATCGTCGACAAAGCCTTGGTCTATAAGGGGAAGATTGGCTCTTATAACGTCGAGGTCAGCTGCCGGAGCATCGCCATTATGAACAAAGCCTTCAACCACCGCTAGCTCTACATCCGTCCAGATCTGCATTCGGCGCACGTCAGAGAAGATCTGTCTCATCTCGTTGGTCTGGTAACGCTCAATCAAGCTGTTCTAACCTCACAAATCTCACCACACACCGATATCAGATCTGTACTGCATGCCTTCAAATCTGATGTCCCTCGTCCCTTGGTAGGCTCTATCCCGTGCTTCCGACAGCGTGACCCCTTCCGCGGTCACTGACACTACCCGTCCACCCGATACAAAGAAGTGGTCTTGTTCTTCGTCGTAGGACGTTCCTGCCAGAAACACCTGGACACCCTCTCTGCTCATCGCAACATCTAGGCCTTCAACTATCGCACCGGTCTCTACGGTCTGTGGATAGCCCTTTGCCGCTAGCACTACAGTAACCATTGAGGTATCTGACACAGTTGGAGAACTACTTAGCGAACCCATCGCACACTCATAGAGAAGTTCTCCGAGACCCTCCGCTACTCTTGGAATCACCACTTGAGTCTCCGGATCTCCAAATCGAACATTGAACTCGATGATCTTTGGTCCGTCCTCACATACCATAACACCTGCGTACAGCACTCCTCTGTAGTCGATGCCTCTCTTTGTAAGTTCCGCCAAGGTAGGCTCTACCAGTTGAGCAAGCACCTCTTGTTGTACAGATTCATCCGCCCATTCAAGTGGAGAGTAGGCCCCCATACCCCCTGTATTGGGTCCCTTTCCACCATCCATGAGACGCTTGTAATCAGTAGCCGCAGGCAGTGCAACAGCCTTTTTACCATCGCAAAGGGCAAATATCGATAGTTCACGACCTTGCAGGCCCTCTTCAATAACTACAATTCGTCCCGCTCCATTGAACGTACGACCGCTTATCTTATCGATTACGTCTCTCTTGGCCTCCGCCAAGTCTGAGGTTACCAAAACCCCCTTACCCTGAGCTAGGCCATCGGTCTTGATTACATAAGGGGGCTGTGAACTTTCAAGATAGGAGACCGCAGACGCTATGTTGTCGAAGGTTCTGTACCTAGCCGTGGGGACTTTGGCCGCTCTTAGAAGATCCTTGAGGAACGCCTTTGAACCCTCCAGTTTTGCTCCCTCTTTAGAGGGTCCAAAGACCGCTTTGGCGTTCTCTCGCAGTCTGTCCGCCAGTCCATCTACCAGAGGCTGTTCAGGTCCTATCACATATAGGTCGGCGTCCAGATCGATAGGGTCAGCGTCGGAGGTCTCCATATATCTCGACAACGCGCTAGTGCCTGGGGCCACTATTACATCGTGTTCTTTTGACAAGGTCCAAGCCAGGGCGTGCTCTCTGGCACCTGACCCAACAACTACCACTCTCACGGAAAGCTCACGTATTGATCGCGCTCAGGCCCGGTACCCACCAAGGTAATGGGGACTTGAAGCTGTTCCTCGATGTAGCTGAGATATGACCTTGCGTTGTACGGGAGATCCTCGACCTTGGTTACCTCGGTCAAGTCAGTCATCCATCCCTCAAACTCCTTGTAAATCGGGACCGCCTTATGGAAGTCTGACTGATGATAGGGAAGGTCGCTCGTTCGTTCCCCTTCTATCTCATACTCATTTGCCACAAGAACCTTGGGAAAGACATCTAGGATATCTAGCTTTGTCAGTGCGATCTCAGAGACTGAGTTCAAAGCTACTGCGTGTCGCAAGAGCACCAGATCAAACCAGCCGGTTCTCCGTTTCCTTCCCGTATTGGTACCGAACTCAAAGCCCCGCTCGACCAGTAAGTCAGCGGTTTCACCCTCGAGCTCCGTAGGGAATGGACCTGCCCCAACACGCGTTAGGTAGGCTTTTGCCACTCCAACGACCCGGTCTATCTGGCGCGGTCCAAGTCCAGATCCCGTACAGGCTCCTCCTGCGGTCGGATTGGAGGACGTGACAAAGGGATACGTACCATGATCCAGATCCAAAAAGGTAGCCTGGGCGCCCTCTAGGAGAATCTGCTGACCGTTTTTATACGCTCTGTGCAGCACTCCAACCGTGTCAGATATCATGGGCGCCATCTTGGGAGCATAGACCTCAAGGTAGTCCGAGAGTATCTTTTTTTCATCCAGAGGCAGACGGTTATACACCTTCGCCAGTATCTGATTCTTCTCCTTCAGAACTACCTCAAGCTTTTGGGAGAAGATCTTTTCGTCAAGGAGATCTTGAACCCTGATCCCTATACGAGACGCCTTATCAGCATAAGATGGTCCGATCCCCCTCTTTGTGGTTCCGAGCTTGTTCTTACCTAGATAGCGCTCTGTTAGTCGGTCTAACTCCTGATGGTAAGGCATTATTAAGTGTGCTGCCCCAGAGATCATTAGACGGGAGGTATCGATTCCTCTACGACCTAGCACATCGACCTCTTCAAGGAGCACCTTTGGGTCTATAACTACTCCATTGCCGATGACAGGAGTTACGTGGGCGTTCAATATACCAGTTGGCACCAGCTGTAAGGCGAAGCGATCTTCGCCGATCACGATGGTGTGACCGGCGTTATGACCGCCTTGGTAACGCACAACGTAGTCGACCTCCGAGGCAAGGAGATCCGTAAACTTCCCCTTACCTTCGTCACCCCATTGAGTTCCGAGCACAACCGTCGCTGGCAAGACTCCTCCAACTCTTACTTAGTAGTCCACCGACGGGGAGCGCCTCTTATGAAAGCTTTAGATGCTCCTCACCATCGGGGTCAAGATCAACGAAAATCCGACCCCCTTCAGAGTAGTGACCCGCCAGAAGTTCAGAGGCTATTTTGTCTCCTAGTTCCCTCTGAATTACCCGCTTTAGAGGTCTTGCACCAAAAACTGGATCAAAGCCTTTGTCGGCAAGCCACCTCTTGGCTTCCTCGGAAACTTCGAGCGTTATACGACGTGACTCCAGCCTCTTTGCAAGATACCCCAGTTGGATATCTACTATCTTCTCCAAGGCCTTTTCATCAAGAGCGTGAAACTTGATTATCTCGTCGATGCGGTTGACGAACTCTGGCTTGAAAAACACCTGCGGCTCCACCGCCAAGTTTGAGGTCATGATCAGTATCGTGTTTCTAAAGTTGACCGTTCTTCCCTGTCCGTCGGTGAGACGCCCGTCGTCGAGAACCTGAAGAAGAACGTTGAAGACATCTTGGTGTGCCTTTTCGATCTCATCCAGCAGAACAACTGAGTAAGGTCTGCGTCGGACCGCCTCTGTCAGCTGGCCTCCTTCGTCGTAGCCGACGTATCCCGGAGGAGCCCCTACCAGACGAGCAACGTTGTGAGCCTCTTGGTACTCCGACATATCGATACGGATCATTGCGCGAGGATCATCAAAGAGAAACTCCGCTAACGCTCTCGCCATCTCTGTTTTTCCAACGCCCGTGGGTCCGATGAAAAGGAAGGATCCTATCGGACGGTCCGGGTCTGACAGACCCGCTCGCGACCTTCGAATGGCGTTAGACACCGCAACGACGGCCTGATCTTGACCGACTACCCTTTGATGAAGACTCTCTTCCATGCGCAAGAGCTTGGTCATCTCGCCCTCTAAAAGACGCGAAACGGGAACACCGGTAGCTTTTGACACTACCTCTGCGATGTCCTCTTCATCTACCTCTTCCTTCAACATTCTCTGATTACGCTGGAGTTCCGCAAGTTCTTTTGTGGCAGTCTCGACCTCGTGCGCAAGTTCAGGTACCTTTCCATAGCGGATCTCAGACGCCTTGTCCAAGGCACCCTCACGCTCGTAGCGATCAGCAAGAGATCGAGCTGCCTCGAGGGCCTCTTTTTTCTCTCGTATCTTTGCGATGGCTTCTTTCTCGGCCTGCCAGTGCAGCGTCATCGAAGCAAGCTGCTCTTTCAGATTGGCGAGCTCCTGGTCTAGCTTGTCCATACGCTCTTTAGACACAGGGTCCGTTTCCTTGGAAAGAGAGATCCTCTCAATCTCGTACTGTCTAATTTTTCGTTCGACAACGTCGATCTCAGTTGGACGTGAGTCTATCTCGATCCTAAGCCTCGAGGCTGCTTCGTCAACAAGATCTATAGCCTTGTCAGGAAGAAATCTGTCGGTTATATAACGGTCTGAGAGAGTTGCAGCTGCCACAAGCGCCTGGTCCTGAATACGAACACCATGGTGCACCTCGTACCGTTCCTTGAGTCCACGCAAGATAGCCACGGTGTCTTCCACTGAGGGCGGGTTAACAGTCACACGCTGAAATCTTCTTTCAAGAGCGGGGTCCCGTTCTATATACTTCCTGTATTCATCTAGCGTCGTGGCTCCGATCATGCGTAACTCACCACGAGCCAACATCGGCTTTAACATATTGGAGGCGTCCATAGAGCCCTCTGATGCGCCTGCTCCTACGACCGTGTGCATCTCGTCGATGAAGGTTATAATCTCACCTTCGGCATCAACGATCTCTTTGAGGACAGACTTGAGTCGCTCCTCGAACTCTCCGCGGTACTTCGCACCGGCTACCATAGACGCGAGATCTAACGCTATAAGCCGCTTTCCCTTTAGACCCTCAGGAACGTCACCTTCCACTATCCTCTTGGCGAGTCCTTCCACTATGGCGGTCTTGCCAACTCCAGGCTCACCGATCAGTACGGGGTTGTTCTTGGATCGGCGGGAAAGCACCTGAATCACGCGTCTGATCTCTTCGTCTCTTCCAATAACAGGATCGATTTTACCTTTCCGAGCCTCCTCGGTGAGATCCCGCCCGTAGCGTTCGAGGGCCTGATAACTCTCCTCTGGGTTGTTGCTCGTGACTCGATGGGAACCTCTCACCTCTTTCAAGACGTTGAGAAGCTGATCCTTGGTAACCCCAATAAGGTCCGTTAGCTCCAACAATAGATGCTCTACCGATAGGTAGTCGTCACCTAGTGCAGACCTTTCACGGTCTGCGTCGTTTAGCAAAGCCAGTAGAGCTCTCGAAACCTGAGGAGTTCCTCCGTAGCTTTTGGGAAGCTTAGAGATCTTCTCCTGGATTGTGTTTTTCAACTGCATGGGGGATACGCCCAGCCTCTGCAGTACGGGAAGGGTAATTCCTTCGCTCTGTGACAGCAGTGCCAATACGAGATGTTCTTTCGTAACCTCTGGGTTAGCATCTCTTTCTGCAAACGCTACTGCTTGCGAAAAGGCTTCCTGCGTCTTTAGTGTCCACTTTGAAGTGTCCATTATCTACTCACCACCATTTCAAATAAACTTCTCTTACACCTTTAACTTCACAACCTTCCTACCCCTAATACCCCAAGTGCGCCAGTAGATCTAGGGTCTCTTTGCACCTCTAAAAAGCACAACCGCCTGTGATAGAGGGACTAGATCCCTACGGTAGTGTTTGTGAATCTTCTCCTGCTCTGCCTTGGAACGTTCCTCCAAGACTCTCAGCTTCTCTTTCAGCTCTTTTATCTCTGTTTCAAGCGCCATAATCCTTTTCACACCCTCGAGCCCAATGCCCGAGTTTGTCAGCTCCTGAATCCTTCTTAGGCGCTCGATATCGTCTTGACTATATCTTCTCGACCCTCCATCGGTTCGAGCCGGGTCTAACAGACCCTTGCGCTCATAGATCCGAAGGGTTTGAGGGTGCATTCCAGAGAGTTCTGCAGCGACAGATATGACGTATACAGCTCTATCGCTCTGTCGCTCAAGATAAGAGTTACTCTCTCCCTTACCTTTTCTATCCACCATCGTCTCTCACCTCTTAAACCTCAGTCCCTTGGAGGCTCGGGGGTATATTTGGCTAATTCTTCCAGCAGTTTTCTCTGTTTCTGATCCAAGGACTCTGGTACCCACACCTCGACAGTAACCAAAAGATCACCCGGAGTACCTCCTTTCTTGGAAGAAGGTATGCCTCGACCCCTTACCCTAAAAGTCTTTCCCGACCGTGTTCCTGGCGGGACCTTTAAGGAGATCTTCGTACCTTCCAGAGTCGGCACCGATATCACAGTTCCTAGAGCTGCCTCTGGGTAGCTAATAGGAATGGTGATCGTCAGGTCGTTGCCACTTCGGCCGAAGCGTTCATGGCGTCCGACATGCACTAAAACGATTAAGTCGCCTGCCGGTCCTCCGTTTTTCCCAGGACCTCCCTTTCCCCGTATTCGGATTCTCTGTCCAGGCTCTACCCCAGCAGGAATCCTTATCTTGACTTGACGGGAGCGTCGTTCAACCCCTGTTCCCCTACAGGTTGGACATGCCTTTGTGACAACAATTCCACGTCCTCCACAGGCGGGGCAAGGCTGCGAGAACGAGAAAAATCCCTGGTTGTCTGAGATAGATCCTGATCCTTGACACCTTGCACACACCTGCGGAACAGTGCCTGGTGCGGCGCCGGTACCCCCACAGGTCGAGCAGCTGGAGTCGCCTACGACATTGACGGTGGTGGTTGCGCCTTTGGCGGCCTCTTCAAAGGAAAGGTGCACCTCAGCTTCGAGATCCTTACCTCGCTGGGGACCGGTTCCTCTACTGGTTCCCCGGCCCCTGTTGAAAAGACCGCCGATAAGGTCGCCAAGATCTTCCACCTTGAAGTCGAAGTTGGCTCCTGCTCCTCCTCCAAATCCTCCGCCCATGGGCCCTTGGGATCTCGCCTCGTCGTACTCTTTTCGCTTGGTTTGATCTCCAAGGACGTCGTAAGCAGCGGATATCTCCTTAAACTTTTCTTCAGACCCCGGATTAGCGTCCGGATGGTACTGCTTGGCGAGCTTTCGGTAAGCCTTCGTAATCTCCTTGTCGCTTGCGTCCTTTGACACCCCCAGAATCTTGTAGTAGTCCTTTTCGAACCACTCCCTCTGGACTGTCATCGCTGCCTCCTAACCAGATACTTTGACCATAGCGGGCCTAATAACCCGGCCTCTCCAGCGGTATCCGACCCGGAGCACCTCGGTTACAAGCTGATCACCTTCACCCTCTTCGTGGGCTACAGCTTCAGCTTCAGATGGATCAAACTTTGAGCCCAATGGTGAGATCTGCTCGAGACCCTCCTTGGCTAGTATCTCCATCAGAGCCGTTCCAACCTGCTCTACGTAAGAGGGAGACTCTACATCTCCTTCTCGGACATGACTTCTAGCAAGCTCCAGAGTATCTAACGCCGGTAAAAGCTTCTTGATCAGGTCTTCATTGGCTCGCTCAACAGTATCGATCCTCTGCTTGTCGACCCTCTTCTTGAAGTTATCGAAGTCAGCTTTGAGCCTCTGCAAGGCTTCAAGAAACTCGTCTCTCTCCTTTTTGAGTAGCTCAAACTCGATATCGATATCCAAAGCCTCGTCGGCGCTTGCCTCCGTTGAGGAGGAGAAGGGCTCTTCCCCTACAGCAGAGACACTTTCGTCCTCATGGATCAAGGGTTCCTCAAGGGTCTCTTCTTCCTGACTTTGGCTAGTCGCCTTTGCTTCTTCGCTCACTAGCTCTCCTTGTTGGGCTCGTCGACGATCTCAGCGTCCACAATCTCATCGTCTGAGGAAGCTGTGCTACCAGAAGAAGAACCCATGTCAGCACTGGTTGCAGACTTAGCCGCCTCCTCGTAAAGCTTGGTTGTAAAGCTCTGACTGGCTGACATCAGAGCCTCAGTGGCTGCCTTGATCTTCGATACGTCGTCCCCGGCGATAGCCGTCTTCAGCTCTGCAAGGGAGTTTTCAACAGCCTCTTTCTCTGGGCCGCTTAGATTCTCTCCTTGCTCTTTGATAAGCTGCTCTGTTCTATAAACTAAGGTGTCAGCGTTGTTCCGGACCTCCGCCTCTTCCCTTCGGGCCCTATCTTCTGCCTCATGAGCTTCAGCGTCTTTGACCATACGTTCTATATCGTCCTTGGAGAGGCTCGTCGAGCCTGTTATGGTTATGGACTGCTCCTTGCCGGTCGCCCTGTCCTTCGCCGACACATGAACGATACCGTTGGCATCTATATCGAAGGTTACCTCGATCTGAGGTATACCTCTTGGTGCGGGCGGAAGACCTACTAGCTGGAACCTACCAAGGGTCTTGTTGTACATAGCCATCTCGCGCTCACCTTGCAGAACATGGATCTCGACCGAAGGTTGATTATCGTCTGCTGTGGTAAACACCTCAGTCCGCTTGGTTGGGATCGTGGTGTTACGCTCAATTAACTTGGTCATGACACCACCTTTGGTCTCGATGCCTAGAGAAAGAGGCGTAACGTCAAGAAGTAAAACGTCTTTGACCTCACCCTTTAGTACTCCAGCCTGAATCGCAGCTCCAACGGCGACCACCTCGTCCGGATTTACACCCTTGTGAGGCTCCTTACCGGTCAACGACACCACCAGATCATGGATAGCAGGCATCCTAGTTGAGCCACCTACCATCACAACGTGGTCGATCTTGTCAGTGGTTAGGCCAGCGTCTTTAATGGCTTGCTCAAACGGTCCCTTGCAAGCATCCACGAGATCCTGTGTAAGCTCCTGGAACTTGGCCCGGGTCAGCTTTATGTCAAGGTGCTTCGGACCCTCAGCGGTCGCAGTTATAAAGGGAAGATTGATAGTGGTCTCCATCATCGCAGAAAGCTCGATCTTAGCTTTCTCGGCGGCTTCCTTTAGTCGCTGCATCGCCATCTTGTCACCGGAAAGATCTACACCTTCGGTATCTTTGAAGCTCTTTACCAGCCAATCTATAATTCTTTGATCCCAGTCGTCACCCCCAAGGTGGGTGTTCCCCGAGGTTGACTTGACCTCAAACACACCATCACCTATCTCAAGAACCGACACGTCAAAGGTTCCTCCACCAAGGTCGAAGACGAGAACCGTCTGATCCGCACCCTCTTTGTCGAGTCCATATGACAGAGCCGCAGCAGTAGGCTCGTTGATGATCCTAAGAACTTCGAGACCGGCGATCTGACCGGCTTCTTTTGTAGCAGTCCTTTGTGCATCGTCGAAGTAGGCTGGCACGGTTATCACAGCCTGGGTAACGGTGTCCCCAAGATACGCCTCTGCATCTCTCTTTAGCTTTGCCAGTATCCTCGCACTGATCTCTTGTGGGGTGTACTTCTTTCCGTCAATATCGATGGTCCAGGAGGTTCCCATGTGTCTTTTCACAGAACGTATGGTTCTATCGGGGTTCGTGATGGACTGTCTTTTTGCAACTTCTCCGACCAGTATCTCGCCGTTCTTGGCGAACGCAACGACTGAAGGAGTAGTCCTTCCTCCCTCTGCGTTTGGAATCACAACTGGATCGCCAGCCTCTAACACCGATACAACTGAGTTAGTCGTCCCGAGATCAATACCTACCGCTTTAGGCATCTGCGCCTCCTAAATATTACTTTATTCTTATATTGAAATATAACTTGAGTTAGTTTATATCAACTTTACCCATACGTCAACATGCAAGAATGAACTTTATTCCTCAATACTTAGATTTATCTGAAAAGTTGAGGCGACTGCGCTCAAGATTTATCGGTCTAAAGAAATTGTTTGGAGGGAGACTTTTCCACTAGTGTTATCTCGTGAGCACTTTGATACTTTTACGACACGGTCAAAGCACTTGGAACCTGGAGAACCGGTTCACAGGCTGGGTAGACGTCGACCTAACTGAGCAGGGAATCAAAGAGGCCATCAGAGCAGGTCAAGCGCTACTGGGTGCGGAGATACTTCCTTCTGTGGCATACACCTCGGTTCTAAGACGGGCAGTAAAGACGCTCGACCTAGCGCTTTATGAGATGGGCCTTAGCTGGATACCTGTGAAGAAGTCTTGGCGTCTAAACGAACGTCACTACGGCGCACTGCAAGGGTTGAACAAGGCGGAAACAGCAAAGAAATACGGCGATGCCCAGGTCAAGCTATGGCGGAGATCCTATGACGTACCTCCTCCAGCTCTCAAGGATCGCGAGATAGAAGCTCTAAGGAAGGACCCGAGGTATCGCTATGTACCAAAGGAGCTGTTGCCCAAGACCGAGTGCCTGAAAGACGTGATGACTCGGATGATGCCTCTTTGGTACGACGATCTCGCACCTCAACTACTTGGATCCGAGACGGTTCTGGTTTCAGCTCACGGCAACTCGATAAGGGCGCTTATAAAGCACCTCGAAAACATCTCTGATCAAGACATCGTGGAGTACGAAGTTCCAAACGGCGAACCCATAGTTTACGAACTCGACGATGGCTTAAACGTCACTTCCAAAGCAACCCTTTAGCAGGTTGTTGAAGCGCAAGGAAAACATTTAGTAACGAAAGTGGGACTGACTCACTTGCGAACTAAAGCTATGTTTGAGCAAGTTGAGACGTGCCTTAACCCAGCTGAAGCACAACTTCGATGTACCTCATTAGACTTCACTATGTGAAAAATAATACTGTGAAGGCATTTATAGGCATGGCAGCCGCTGCAGCCACTTTGAGTGCTTGTCACTATTCAAACGGAGAGTACGGTCCAGCCGGTGCTGCCCCTGTTGTGGTTCCAGGATCCTCTAACGGAAAAGCCACTTACAAAGGTGGGTACTCCGGAACAAACACTCACCTCTTACAGGGAGCACCTCAAGGAGCAAATCCTTCTCTAGATGACGGCGCTGGCTTTGTGGTTCCCAACTATCCGTCGACGACCTTACCCGGTTGGATCCAGGGACATCCGCCAGGTCCTACGGTCCTCTCATACCGCAACTCCCCTTACGGAAAGATACTGACCACCTCTAGCGGTAAGACGCTATACGTAAGGCTGGGTGATCAGTACAGACAGTCCTTTTGCTATAGCATCTGCGCAAGAGCGTTTCCCCCGTTTCTCACCAACGGTGCCCCACAGGCCTCAGGTGGGGTACTAGCGGCATATGTGGGCGTGTTAGAGGCTGACCTCTCCGGACAGAGGGAACAGGTCGCCTACGGACAGCATCCCTTATACACCTACTCAGGTGACACCGGTCCAGGTCAGTACAACGCAGAAGGAAAGGGTGGGATTTGGTACGTTATCAACGTCCAAGGGATAGTGGTAAAGGCTCCCTTGGGCACGGTATCCACATCCACATCCACTACGACCAACGGTTAGCTTAGCTCGCACTACTAGGGTCGACTCAAATCCCCAAAGCATTTTGAAACCCTCATCCAAGAAGGTCCTTGGATGAGGGTTTCCGTCTTTTGGCTTCATAAAGCTCTATTACTTACAACGATTAGTACAAATGGCCCTAGTAAGGCAGGCCGTTTCAGAACATAATTACCTTATATCGATAAAAAGTTATGTAATTGTGGGTTGAAAGGAAGGCTCTATGTACGCAGCTAATCTGCTTACGACAGTTATCGGGGCTCTTATAAATCTAACTGGACCGGGCCACTACATAAAGTGGGGTTTCATCCAGATGTCTCTCGCAAACTTGATCCTCATAATACTGATGATCGTGGTTCTGTTCTTGGCCATAGTTATTCCGTTTCCACATCGCTCAGGAGGGAAGAGATGATTGACGAGAAAGAGATCCAGATCGATAGGTCGGAACAAGACGATAAAGCCATTGAACATCAGTGGACGACAAAACTAAGGAAAAAGGTCGAGGGCGAACTTCCACCGAACAAACTGCTTCCAGATACGCAGCCAGCTTACGTCTCTAGCTGGATCTATGTATTTGGAGTCCTCACTCTTTCAGCTCTTGGTGTCGTAGCTGTCTCTGGAGGAATTCTTGCGCTCTTTGGTCCTTCTTGGTGGCAGCAGAGTCCAGAAGGACACTTTGTAAACTCTCTGCATCTTTGGAGTGTGGAGTTGTTCTTCTTCTTCATGGTCGTTCACCTCTGGGGCAAGTTCTTCATGGCAGCCTGGAGAGGCAAGAGAGCGCTCACATGGATAAGTGGTGCTGTAGCCTTCTTGGTATCGATCGGCGCAGCCTTTACCGGTTATCTATCACAGCAAAACTTCGACTCGCAGTGGATATCTACTCAAGGGAAAGACGCCATGAACTCCATCGGCATCGGAGCCTTCTTCAACCTGATGAACTTCGGCCAGATGTTTATGTGGCACATCCTCCTCCTGCCGCTATTGGTCGTGGTCATCGTAGGCATACACATCGTCGGCGTACGAGCTAAAGGAGTGGTACCTCCGATAGGATCTTTGCCGAACAAGGAAGACTATGCAAAGCCATGGCAGGGCAAGGTACGACCGTACGACATCATCAAAGAAGGAACGATCGCCGTTATTATCGTCTCCCTGCTAACCGTAGCGCTTTCTGTGGTCTTTTCCTCGCCGGATAAGCCCCCTCTCACCATTCAGAGATGGGCTAAGGCCGATCCGACAGACTTTGTCACCACAGCCGCATCCGAGCTCGCAGGAACCTCATTCTCTGGAAGTTACGGTCCTCCTTACAACAACGGAACAGGAGCCGTACAATACTTAGGACCTATCTCATTGCAGAAGATTGCCGGGGTAAGAATTCCTATTAACTCTGCCTATGACTTTGTTCTTCAGCCTCTATCGATAGTACCGAACAACCCTACCTTGAAGGCAGCTCTAAAGACCTACGAGTCTGCATCGCCTGCCACGCAGACTCTGTGGAACAACAACTTCGCCAAGGCCGACTCAAAGCTTATGGTAAAAGGTAACGAGATCGCCGTCCCCAAGGGGAACTACGGACCCATACCGATGCTGATGGACAACATGTTGAAGCTGGCTAACACTGGAGCGTTAGATGCGGCTTTAGAGAACTCCCATCAGTTCTACGGAACGGACTACACCAAGCCTCTGTTATTCATGGCAGACGGAAACTACATGGCGTCGCTTGCAACCCAGGATCACCTCACGGGTAATCAATGGGGAATGATGAACGAGACGGATAAATGGCCTGGACAACCGTGGCTCTGGCTATATACGATGTGGTACCAGATACCGCCTATGTCCACCTCAGGAAACGCCGATGTATTGGTGATGTCGATTATGGTGTTATTGACCATCGGGTTCGCATCGATCCCATTCATCCCAGGCGTTCGCTCCATCCCGGAAAAGGTTGGGCTCTATAGGCTGATCTGGCGAGACTACTACAAAGACCAGAAGTCCTAAGACATAAAGCCTCCTTTAAGTACTCGACCACAAATACCAAGAAAAGGCGGTTCTAGAACTAGAACCGCCTTTTCTGCATCTATCTGCGATCGGTGATGGCTTTAGGTAATTTACAATTTCGTCACAGCTATAACCGTCTGCTACCACCTTTTGGTTATATTATGACGCTAGCAACGTCCGCTCTTTAGAGCAAGAAGAGGAATAGACGATGAACTGGCCTTTGTTCAGGACCAAAGATGACACTAGGGGCTTGGAAGAACTCAATACAGACAGAAAAAAGGTAGTCATAGTAGGTGCCGGGTTCGCTGGATTGTCAGCGATCGAGACTCTTCACGATAAGAACTTTGATGTCCTTCTTATAGACCGGCACAACTTCGCAACCTTCCAACCCCTGCTCTACCAGGTAGCCACTGCAGGTCTGAACCCGGGCGACGTTTCATTCCCGATCAGGACACTGCTAAGAAAGTATCCAAAGGTAAGGTTCCGCCAGGGCGAACTGGTAAAGATCACTCCAGAGTCAAACCTAATCGAGCTCGAAGACGGCTCACGAATTGGGTACGACTATCTCATCTTAGCATTTGGTGCTACATCGAACTACTTCGGCATAAAGGGAGCCGCTGAGTACTCGCACGCTATATACACCCTTGACGACGCTATAGAAGTAAGGAACCGCATTTTCCATCAGTTCGAAAAGGCTGCTGCTCACGGCATCTCTGATGGTTGTCTCACCTTCGTAGTCGTAGGAGGCGGTGCTACAGGTGTTGAGATGGCGGGAGCCTCCGCTGAGCTGTGCGATCGAGCTCTTCGAACCGACTACACCTCAATTCCCCGATCCTTGGTTAGGGTAATCCTTGTGGAACAACGCTCCAAGGTCTTAGAGGTGTTCGACGAGGCGCTCTCGGAGTATGCCTTGGAAGAGCTCAGGCGTAGGAAGGTGGAGGTGATGCTGGGGAGCACAGTCGACGAGATCACCCCAGATACGGTCCATCTAAAGGGCGGAGTGGAGATTCCCTATGGGATCTTGATCTGGGCAGCAGGAGTGGGAGCTCCACCGCTTGCATCCACCCTGGGACTGCCCCAAGGACGAGGAGGGCGCATCGTGGTCAACCCAGACCTCAGGGTCGCCGACCACGAAAACATCTTTGCTGTAGGCGACATAGCGGCTGCCACATCTGGAGACGAGCTGGTTCCGCAGCTAGCTCAGCCGGCACTTCAAGAAGGCAGGCACGCTGGCTTACAGATTATTAACCTGGCTCAAGACTTACCAACAAGCGCGTTTTCTTACAAAGACCGGGGCATTATGGCGACGATAGGTCGACGAGCTGCAGTTGCTCAGCTAAAAGGAGGGATAGATCTAACAGGCTGGCTCGCCTGGATGGCCTGGCTAGTACTTCACCTCATCACCCTACTTGGCGTAAGAAACAAGCTCTCTGTTCTTATCAACTGGTTATGGCACTACGTCTCCTGGGGTAAGGGACCAAGGGTGATACTAGGCGGATAGAGGAGCTTGATCGTCCATCCACTCGTCCCAGATCTCGGCATGTTCCTTCAGCTCGGCTAAGGAAAGCTTCAAAAGTTCATCTGGGAACAGGTCCGACAGAGTTCTCTGGGCAATGTAGTCGTGAGCCACACCGGATAGAAGAACTCTACGTACTTCCACAAAAGTGTCGTCGGCGACTTCCGAGAGTCGTAAAAGCTCCACAGCAAAATCGACATCGCTCTTCATAGGTGCACGCCCAAACAGAGAAGCTCGCTTAGATGCCACGAGTTGGAGGGCTGTCTTCACATTTGAAAGCGACTCTCGTTGACCGATAACGACCTTGTCGATTACATCCTCGATCAACCGAAGAACATACCCCTGGTCAGGTCCGGGAGAACCCTTCAACCTACCGACAGCTCTGCGCCGACCTTTCGGCTCAGCTGGTCGAGCAATCTCCGGTAGCGGTACCGCCTCTCTGTAGAACTTTGCAACAGATATCGAGATTGGAACGAAGTCCGGCTGAGTCATTACATCTCCGATCTAACTGAACCACTTCATGTTCACAGCCACTGTCTCTTCACAACGATACTACAGATAAACACTTGAGGCAGCGGCTCTAATAAGACCCACTACGATCGAGTCCACCAAGGCGTGCCAAGAGGCCTCAATAACATTTGAGGACACTCCAATCGTAGACCAGGTGTCATCTCCGTTGGAAGAGTCGATCAATACCCTAACGGTCGCATCCGTAGCCTTGTCAGAGTCGAGGACTCTGACTTTAAAGTCTGTTAGATGCATCTGGCTAAGGGCTTCAAAGTAGGGTCGAAGAGCCTTTCGGAGGGCAGCGTCCAAGGCTGACACCGGTCCGTTACCCTCGGCAGTCTCAATGACTCTCTCACCGTTCACCACAACTTTGACGGTAGCTTCTGTAACCGACTCACCCTTTTCTTTATATTCCGTAAGCACTTTGAAAGACTCAAGTGAAAAGAAGTCCTGGGTCCATCCTTCACTAAGTCGAAGGAGCAACTCCAAAGATCCGTCTGCGACCTCAAAGTGATAACCCTTGTGCTCGAGTTCCTTTAGTCTTTCCAGTACCTGCGAGAGAGCTTCGTCTCTGATCTCAACACCGAGTTCGTTAGCTTTGAGTAAGAGGCTTTGACGTCCAGCCATCTCCGATACGACAAATCGAGTACCGTTTCCCACCGTTTCAGGATCAATGTGCTCGTAGGCGTCTGGCCGCCTGGCGATTGCACTGACATGCAAACCCGCCTTATGAGTAAAGGCCGAAGCTCCGACGTAGGGTGACTGTGGGGAGAGCGGGAGGTTGACTATCTCCGCGACGTGTCGAGATAGGGAGGTTATCAGCTGAATCCGTTCCCTGGGTACCGTCTCAATACCCATCTTTAGGGTGAGATCTGGAACCACGGTCGACAGATTTGCATTTCCGGTTCTCTCACCGTATCCATTTATACATCCTTGCACGTGGGTGGCGCCTGCTCTAACCGCAGATAAAGAGTTGGCTACAGCGCACCCCGAGTCGTTATGGAAGTGCACTCCGATCTGTGCGGCACTCACTTCGCTGACTCTTGCAACTATCTCCTCCACCTCAAAGGGAAGGGCTCCTCCGTTGGTGTCACATAGCACCAGAGTTCTTGCACCTGCCTGCTCAGCCGCATCGAGTATCGACAAGGAGTAGCTTGGGTTCCGCTTGTATCCGTCGAAGAAGTGTTCTGCGTCGAAGAACACCTCAAGTCCTTGTTTGACAAGAAAGTCGACGGAGTCAAAGGCCATCTTAATACCCTCACCTAATGAGGTTCTTAGGGCGTCAGTTACGTGGTAGTCCCAGGCCTTGGCTACCAGACAGACTGCTTTGGTAGAGGCTTCGAGCAGGGATCTCAAAGTGGCGTCTGACTCAGCCTTAACCCCTGCCCTTCTCGTGGAGCCAAAGGCTACCAAGGTTGCGTGCTCCAGATTCAGCTCCTCCGGAGCACGCCTAAAGAACTCAGCGTCTTTGGGGTTAGCACCTGGCCAACCACCTTCGATATAACGGACTCCCAAGGCGTCCAGCTGACGGGCTACTCTCAGCTTGTCTTCAACTGTAAGTGAGATGCCCTCCTGCTGCGCACCATCCCGAAGCGTGGTGTCGTAAACATCTACGGAGGAAGGGAGTCCCGCTACGTGTTCAGACGACATACTCTAACCAGTCTTTATATTTTCCGTTTTCGCCTCGGACGATAGAAAAGAAGGCGTTTTGAAGCCTCTTCGTCATCTCTCCCGGCTTTCCACTCCCTATCTCTCTGTCGTCGACGGAGGCTATCGGCACAACCTCGGCCGCAGTCCCGGTTAAAAAGGCCTCATCTGCTATGTAGAGATCCGATCTAAGCAGAGTCTGTTCTTTGACTTGGTATCCCATGTCCGAGGCAACCCTCATGATGGAGTCCCGCGTTATTCCATCTAAAGCACCTGACGATATAGGAGGCGTGATAAGTGCGTTGTTTTTGATAACGAATATATTTTCACCGGTGCACTCTGCAACCTCGCCTTGGGGATTCAGGAGAATACACTCGTCATACCCACTCTTTATGGCCTCAACCTTTGCAAGTGATGAGTTAACGTACATACCGGTGCACTTCACCGCAGGTGGCACGGAGTTGGGATCGTGACGTTGCCACGAGGACACCTTGGTCCTGATTCCATTTTGCAACCCATCTTCTCCTAGATAGGTTCCCCAGGGCCATACCGCTATCGAGACTGAGGTTTTGCACATAAGGGGGTTGAGTCCCATCTCCCCATACCCTAAAAAGGCAATAGGGCGAATGTAACAAGAGTCAAGACCATTTACATGCACCGTCTCTTTGATTGCATCGAAGATTGTTTTATTGGTAAATGGAATCTCCATCAACAGCATCTTTGCAGAGTTGAAAAATCTATCGACGTGATCTTGGAGTCGAAACACCGCCGGTCCCTGATCGGTCGAGTATGCACGTATACCCTCAAACACACCTGAACCGTAATGAAGTCCATGAGAGAGCACGTGGACGTTCGCATCCTTCCAATCGACTAAGGAACCGTCCATCCAGATCTTGGAGCTTTCAGTTATGGGCATATCTCATATCCTTTCCGCATAAAAGGAACCGATCTCTTCGGTCCTAAGATTCGTCTTGGGGCTGCTCTCAAGAGCTTTAAAGACTCTCGAAGCTGCCTCTTTCTCCCCAAGAAAATCAAGCATCATCGCTGCTGAGCGAATTGCAGCCGTAGGATTCGCCTTGCCAGAACCTACAATATCGTGTGCCGCTCCGTGTACTGGCTCAAACAAAGACGGAGAGGTTCTCTCGGGATTTAGATTCCCAGAGGCTGCAAGACCGATACCTCCCGAGACCGCTCCTGCAAGATCTGTCAAGATATCTCCAAAGAGGTTATCTGTTACAACTACGTCATAACGCTGTGGAGCCTCTACCAAGTAGATGCAGGCTGCATCGACGTGACTGTAGGATACATTCACATCAGGAAACTCTTTTGCAACCTCGTCGAAGGTTCGTTGCCACAGGTCTCCTGAGTAGGTAAGGACGTTCGTCTTATGGACTAACGTGAGGTGTTTTCGAGGTCGCTGGCTCGCAAGGCGAAAGGCATATATTACGGTTCGCTCCACCCCAAAACGTGTGTTCACCGAGCCTTGAGTCGCCACCTCATAAGGGGTACCTCGTCGTAGGAACCCACCCTCACCGGCATAGGTTCCCTCAGTATTTTCTCTCACCACCACCATGTCAATAGGTAGACCCTGGAATCCAGAGTCCGGATCCGGTGATATGAAAGGGCGTTGATTTATATAGAGATCAAGCGCAAAGCGAAGCTTTAGAAGTAGACCTCGCTCTAGTAGTCCGGGAGGCACGTCCGTTGACCCGATCGCTGGGCCAATAGCACCAAGAAGTATCGCATCGAAAGAGCGCAACTCCTCTAGAGTCGAGTCGTTCAAGACCTCGCCGGTCTCCAAATAGTGCCGGGCTCCGAGGTCAAACTCTTTTGTGGTAATGTCAACACCAGTCGCTGAGACAACCTTGAGTGCCTCTGCAACCACTTCAGGCCCGATCCCATCTCCACCAATAACCGCTATCGAATGCGCCAAGTTCCCTCCCCGATCGCTCATCCTACTACGAACAACTATTAGTAGTAAAACTAAAAAGACCGCCCACAATGTGGCCGGTCTCGCTCACACATATGTATGAGCGTTCAGATAATCTCTACTACGAAAACAGCTAGAACTCTTACCTGGTTCATAGATTACACACCTTAGTGCATGCACCCCTAAAGTCTGCTCTTATCTCCGAATTTTGGAGGTGAGACAGTGGGTAATGAAATTATCTTCCTAGTATCTCGATCAAGCCTGTAAAGTTAATGGTTGTGCTCTGAGGGCATCAGCCCTAAAAATACCCATACAACGATTAGCACGGGAGTTTGAGAAGAACCATGAGCGAGACGGTACTTACGCGACAAGCCTACGAACGGCTCCAAAGAGAGCTAGAGGATCTAACCACCCGTGGACGTATTGAGATCGCAAACGTCATCGAGGCGGCACGAGCGCTTGGAGATCTGAAAGAAAACGGAGACTACCACGCAGCCAAAGACACGCAGGGCAAGATGGAGGCGCGCATAAGACAGATCCAAGCCCTCCTGGCCAATGCAACCATCGTCGATAGTGACCCAAGTGAAACAACAAAGGTCACCCCTGGAGTGGTCGTAAGTATCCGCTACGAGGACGAAGACGAGACATACCGCTTCTTCTTTGGATCTATCGAGGAGAAGATGGAGGGGATCGACGTAATATCGCCTACCTCTCCCCTAGGACAAGCCCTAAACGGCGCAGCACCTGGAGACTGGGTCGAGTACGAGGCTCCTGGCGGCGTTCTTCGGGTAGAGGTCGTAAAGATAGGCGAGTGAGTCGAATCCCCGGGCTCTATATCGCCTAGCAAGAACTTAGCTGGGGAGCTGTGCCGAGCTAGGGGTCAACAATCTTGGTACTGCCGCCCACAGCAACATCGAAGAAACCCACTTGCCACGCCCACAAGGGCTTACCGACTATACTTTGGTTCCAAAGCGACGAGGTCCGATCGGTCCTACAGGGAAAGAGCAGGTCAGATAGGTGGGGAGAACATTAGCACAAAAGGTGTGGGACAGTCATGTAGTCAGGTCGATCGCCGGGGAGCCGGACCTACTGTACATCGATCTTCACCTTCTCCACGAGGTCACATCTCCTCAAGCCTTTGACGGTCTACGCCTTGCGGGGCGCAGTGTCCGCAGACCAGACCTAACCGTAGCTACCGCAGACCATAACGTCCCCACAAAGAACATCTTTGCACCCATCTCTGACCCCATCTCTGCAAAGCAGCTTGAGGTACTTAACAAAAACTGTGCAGAGTTCGGAATTACGCTCTTTCCGATGGGCTCTCCCAACCAGGGAATAGTTCACGTAATCGGTCCAGAACAGGGCCTCACGCTTCCAGGTATGACGATCGTCTGCGGCGACTCCCACACCGCTACTCATGGAGCTTTTGGCGCACTGGCTTTCGGTATCGGCACCTCAGAGGTCGAACACGTACTAGCGACGCAGACTCTTCCACAGAAAAAGCCAAAGCAAATGGCGATCAATGTAATCAATCAACTTCCCATAGGAGTAACGGCTAAGGATCTTATTCTTGCAATCATAGGCAAGATAGGCACCGGTGGTGGAATCGGCTATGTGGTGGAGTATCGAGGGGACGCAATACGGTCGTTATCCATGGAGGGACGTATGACTGTATGCAACATGACCATCGAGGCTGGAGCCCGTGCTGGTTTGATCGCTCCCGACGAGACCACATTCTCTTACATAGAGAACAGACCATACGCTCCCAAAGGAAGTGATTGGGAGGCTGCGCTGCAGTGGTGGTCCACGCTCGCAAGTGACGCTGACGCTGTGTTTGACAAAGAGGTGACTGTCGACGCCTCAACACTGACTCCATACGTCTCGTGGGGTACCAACCCCTCCCAGGTAATTCCCATCGACGGTGAGATTCCCGATCCGGATTCCTTTGACGATGAAAGCGAGAGAAACAACGCTCTAAGAGCCCTGTCTTACATGGATCTTTCTCCGCACACAAAGATAAGGGACATCGCCGTCGACACTGTATTTATTGGATCTTGCACAAACTCAAGGATTGAAGATCTAAGAACAGTGGCTCAGGTTGTCGATGGCAAGAAGGTTGCGCCTACGATTCGGGCGCTCATCGTACCAGGCTCTCGCCAAGTAAAAGAACAGGCAGAGCGAGAGGGTTTAGACAGAATTTTCAGTGCGGCAGGATTCGAGTGGCGAGAGCCTGGATGTTCGATGTGCCTTGGAATGAATCCCGATCAGCTCCGACCGGGCGAGCGCTCTGCATCGACCTCTAACCGAAACTTTGAAGGTCGCCAAGGTAAGGGAGGACGCACTCATCTGGTGTCGCCTGCGGTGGCTGCCGCCACCGCAATAAAGGGCACTTTCGCTACCCCCTCGGATCTTTAGAAAGGACTTCGCCAACATGGAACCCATAAGCGTTATAAGAGCAAGTGCAATGCCACTTCCAAGGGCTGATGTCGACACCGATCAAATCATCCCAAGCGATTGGCTAAAAAGAGTAGAGAGGACCGGATTTGGCGCAGGACTCTTCGCTGAGTGGCGGGAGGATCCCGACTTCGTATTGAACGATCCACGATACAGTGGCGCACAGATTTTAGTAGCTGGATCAAACTTTGGCGTGGGTTCTTCTCGAGAACACGCCGTCTGGGCACTGCAAGACTACGGATTCAAAGCGATAGTATCACCTCGCTTCGGCGACATCTTTCGCAACAACTGCACTAAGGTCGGAATCGTTCCCGTCGTGGTCAAATCCGAGGTCGCTGAACGTCTCTTCAGCGCAATCGCACGCAATCCAAAAACCGAGATAGTCGTGGACGTCACAAACCTACGCATTACCTCTAAAGACGCCGGGGTTGACGAACCCTTTGAGCTAGACGAGTTCACGCAGTACCGATTCCTAAACGGTCTTGATGACATAGGACTTACCATGTTGCATGGTCAAGCGATCGACGACTTTGAGGCTGGGCGTCCTGGTTTTATGCCTTCACTGACGCGAAGGTAGCTTCAGGAAGGAGGGGACTGCAGCGGCTTCACTAGCACTGTAAAGTCCCAGAAAGGTTATCAAGGCTCCCACAACAAAGGTAAACGTAATCGGTTCCCCCAAGAAAACCGTGCCAGCGAGTACAGCTACCACTGCGATAAGGTACGTCACCGTTGACGAGACGGTAGCGGTAACTAATCGGGTGAGAGAGAGGGCCAACAGACCAGCTATAGCTGTGTTTACGACACCCAGTACCACTGCAAATACTAGAGGACGTCCAACATCTAAAGCAACAAGGGCTCTCTGATCTGCAACTCCAACAGATACATAGACCACTAACGATACGATCAACTGGTAAGCAGCAATCTGTATTGAAGATAAAGCAGTAGGTAGCAAAAACCTCTTTTGCACCAAGATACCGACGCCGTAAAGGGCCGCTGCTGAAAGTACAGCTAGTTCGTACCTAAAGTCGCTCGTTCCTCCGTGTGTTCTCCAAGGCTCAAGGACTATCGATACACCTAAGAGTCCCACCGCAACACCGACATAGGTTCTTAGGCTCTGCGAACCAGCTCGGAAGAAAAGAGGGGTCAACAAAACGGTGAAGATAGGCGTCGTGGAGTTGAGCATCCCTGCCATCGATGCCGACACATGGCTTTCTCCATAAGTAAGGAGTAGGTACGGTAAAGCATAAGAACATAGACCTCCTCCCACCAGGGAAAGAATCTCTATCTTTGTCAACCTGCCAAGCCCACGAAACAACTCGCCCCTTGAAGCAGCCACTGCAGCCATCACAAGGGCTGCAGTGGCAACTCTTACCAACACAAGATCAAAGGGAGATAGCCCCCGAAGTGCAAGCTTTATTATCGGGAAAGACGAACCCCATATCATCCCTAGGGAGACAAAGATAAACAGAGCTTTCCTAGACAAAGCTGAAGTGTGCCCGATCTATTATCATCTCTCTCCTTAAAAGTACCAAGACTCGAAGGTCTCGGGAGCTACTTGATGGCATGTACTACGTAATCTATCGCTCTCGTGAGCAAGTACACATCCGATGGATCTATGGATGGAAACATAGCGACCCTTATTTGATTTCTGCCGAGCTTTCTATATGGCTCTACGTCCACTATCCCATTGGCTCTTAAAGTTTTGGCTACGCTCAGGGCATCTATCTCAGGGTCGAAGTCGATAGTTCCGACAACGAGAGACCGATCCACCACATTTTGCACAAAGGGAGTAGCATAGGTCGACCCCTCCGCCCATCCGTAGAGAATATCAGCTGACTCCGAGCAACGTCCCGTCGAGAACTTCAAACCGCCGTTTTCCAAGAACCACTCGATCTGATTGACAGTTAGATAGATAGTTGCGAGTGCTGGAGTATTGTAGGTTTGATTTAGGCGCGAGTTCTCCACTGCGATGGAGAGATCCAAAGTCGCCGGAACGAACCTGCCGGTCTCCTTGATCTCCTCAACACGCCTGAGCGCTTTAGGTGACATGAGAGCGATCCAAAGGCCACCTTCAGAGGCGAAGCACTTTTGGGGAGAAAAGTAGTAGCAGTCAAACTCCGCTGCATCAACCTTTAACCCTGCCGCGCCAGAGGTCGCATCCACAGCAACTATGGCACTCTCCGCCCCAAGGGGCCTTTCTATCTCCATCATGACCCCTGTGGAGGTCTCGTTGTGAGTGAGAGCATAGAGATCTATAGTGTCATCGACCTTTACCTTGGGGCGGGTTCCAGGTTCAGAGCTCACGATGTCAGGGTCTTCAAGGTGTGGTGCCAACGCAGCTGCAGATGCAAACTTAGATGAGAACTCACCAAAGCTAAGGTGCTGCGACCGTCGCCTTATAAGAGAGAAGGTTGCGATATCCCAAAACTGGGTTGCGCCTCCGTTACCCAAGACTACCTCGTAGTCTGATGGGAGCGAGAACAACTCCGCAAGGCCGTTACGAAGACGCCCTACAACGTCTCTAACCGTGCTTTGACGATGGCTCGTGCCGAGATAGGTAGTGCTTACATCTACCAAAGAAGAGATTGCTTCAGGACGTATCTTCGAGGGTCCAGATCCAAACCTTCCATCTTTCGGGAGAAGATCACTAGGAATCTGCACAGTTGGGCTATCGGTCAACTTAGACTTCCTTTCCATAGTTTAGTACCTGACGGAGCAATCAGTTATGTCCCAGAAATCACCGATATCTAGCCGAATAGCTCAAGTAGAAGAGTCCGCTACCTTAGCGATCGACGCAAAGGCAAAGTCTCTCAAAGCCTCCGGTGTCGACGTGATCGGGTTCGGTGCCGGTGAACCAGATTTTCCTACACCAGAGTTTATAGTTGAAGCGGCCATTAAGGCGGCACAAGATCCAAAGAACCACAAGTACACGCCTGCCATTGGTCTTTTGGAGCTGAGAGAGGCGATTTCTCTCAAGACCAGGCGAGACTCAGGACTCGAATTCTCTCCCAATCAAATCATCGTTACCAACGGAGGCAAGCACGCCATCTTCAACACCATCATGACCTTAGTTGACGAGGGTGATGAGGTTCTCATACCTAGCCCATACTGGACTACCTATCCTGAACTTGTCAAACTGGCCGGCGGTGTACCTGTCGCTGTTCCAACATCGATTAGGGAAGGATACAAGGTCACACCACAAGCCTTAGAACCCTACATAACGGAGAGGACCAAGCTATTTATCCACGTCTCACCCTCTAACCCTACAGGTGCTGTTTACTCCCCAGAAGAAACCTTCGATTTGGGCAGATTCTTGCTCGACAAAGGACTGTGGGTGATGACGGACGAGATATACGAGCACCTCACCTACGACGAAGTGAAGTCGACCCCGATCCTATCCTCCGTTCCGGAGCTGACCGAACGGACAGTCATAGTCAACGGAGTCGCCAAGACCTACGCTATGACCGGATGGCGAATCGGATGGATGATAAGTCCACCACAGGTGCACAAGGCCGCTAGCAACCTTCAGTCACAGGTCACATCGAACATATCAAACATCTCTCAAAGAGCCGCAGTAGCTGCTTTGCTGGCAGACCTCTCCTGCCTAGATGAGATGCGCACCGCCTTTGACCGAAGAAGAAAGACCATGGTCGCCATGCTCTCAGAGATAGACGGATTCAACACACTTGAGCCTGAGGGAGCATTTTACGTGTTTCCAGACGTCAGCGGAGTCTTTGGTCGGAGCATCGGGGATACAAAAGTTACCTCGTCTATGGACCTGACTGAGGTGATACTGGAACAGGCCGAAGTGGCGGTAGTTCCGGGCGAGGCGTTTGGAGCCCCTGGACATCTCAGGCTGTCTTATGCCCTAGCGGACAGTGCACTAGTCGAAGGCTTAGAGAGGATACAAAAGCTACTACAAGGCTAACTATTCGCACTTCAGTTAGCCCTTTAGAACCACCAAAATGTCCGTTACGTGCCGCCTGGATGCTACCTACCTCTAAGTACGTCAATCATCTTGGCGGACGCCCAATATCCCGATAGATAGGCTCCTTCAACGCGACTCTCAAGGAAAGCATCACCTGAGAAGAACACTGGGTACCTCGCCTTATCCACGTTTAACTCAAGGAATCGTGACGGAAGGAGTCGCTGTGGGGTTGCGTATCGCCATCTCTTCACTTGGGCAACCTCCGTGTCTATCGATATCTCATAGGTGGCTAGCGCAGCGTCACAGGCCTCTAGAACCTCATAGTCTTCCAAATCAAAGAGTCGTGCCGACATCTCATGTCCAAAGTGCACCGTTAGTACAGGTACCTCAGATATGCCTTTTTGGGCGTTATCTACCACTATCGCCACCTTGTCGAAGTCAGTAAACTTCACAGCGCCAAGACCATTGGGTAACTTACCGGTAAAGTTCGGAGCTATTACCGCAACGGTAGAGTGATAGGCGACCGATAGCTCATCTAAGGACGCCGTGTCTAAGTCAGAGACGATCTGCAACGCCTGAGGCAAGGGCGTAGTCACCAGCACTGTATCGGCTGAGAATGACCGACCGTCGTCTGAGAATACTTTGTAAGAGCCGTCTTTCATTACTTTGACTGAGCTGGCTCTAAAGCCTGTTGTAAAGTCCAAACCGTCGCCAACGCTTCGCAGGAGAGAGTTCATACCCTTCGTTCCCACGTAGCGAGGAAATCCATCTCGTTCTCGTTCCCAGCCAAAGTGCCATATCTTTATCTGACCAACTGAGTAAAGACGATCGACGAGACTTTGAAACTCATCCGAACGAACGGTTATAAACTGAGCACCATGGTCAGCCAGACCTCCCGCCACTCGGCGCGTTGCCATACGCCCCCCTAGGGAGACCCCCTTATCGACAACTCTTACCAAAAGGCCCGCTTCCTTGAGCCTCCTCGCCGCCGAGACACCACTCATCCCGCCGCCGACTACGACCGCATCAAGCTTTTTTACCCCATGCATCGGTTACTTGTTACTGATGTCTGCATCCATAGACCGCTCGAGAATCTGAGCAACATCAAGAACCTCCTTGCCCTCAGCTGTCGCCCCTTCAGCGGTTCGAGCCTTTACAGCATCGTCGAGCATGATCATACAAAACGGACACGCAGTTGATATGACGTTAGCTCCTGTACTTAGAGCTTGATCGGTTCTCTCAAGATTGATCCGCTTGCCAATCTTCTCCTCAAGCCACATACGCGAACCGCCGGCTCCACAACAAAAAGACTTCGATCTGTGTCGATGCATCTCCACCGACTCAACGCCTCGTATAGCGCTAAGTACCCCTCGAGGCTCGTCATATACCTCGTTGTGTCGACCCAGATAGCACGGATCATGATAAGTAACCTTTGACTCAAATACTCCCGGAGCTACCTTCTGCGAAGCAATAAGCTGTTCTAGGAGCTGTGTGTGGTGCATGACCTCAAAGTTACCACCCAGAGACGGATACTCTCTAGCGATGGAGTTAAAGCAGTGTGGGCAGGAGGCAACCACCTTTTTTACCTTGGCCTGTTTTAGAACTTCAATGTTTTGCATAGCTTGCATCTGAAAGAGATATTCGTTCCCAAGACGCCGGGCTGGATCTCCAGTACAGCTTTCTTTTGCACCAAGCACTGCAAAAGACACTCCAGAGCGGTACAGAAGCCGGGCAATTGTAACCGTAACCTTCCTTGCTCGCTCGTCTAAGGCACCAGCACAACCCACCCAAAACAGATATTCGATCTCCTCCGGAATCTCGCCGGTAACAACTGGGATCTCAAAGTCCAGTTCCTTTAGCCAGTCCTCCCGCTTAGATCCGCCAAGGCCCCAGGGGTCGCCTTGATTCTCGATGTTTCTAAGCATGAGGTTTGCTTCGCTGGGAAAGTTCGACTCCATTAGCACTTGGAAACGCCTCATATCTACAATTGTGTCCACGTGCTCTATATCGACGGGACATGCTTCAACGCATGCTCCGCAGGTTGTACACGACCAGAGGACATCCTCTGAGATGGCATCGGGAACAAGGGGAAGCTCTTCGGGGATCTTTTCGACCGAACCACTCTTCGCCAAAGTGGCGGCGTGAAAGATACTTTCTCGGAGGTCCATGATCAGGAGCTTGGGAGACAGAGGCTTCCCCGTATTCCAGGCTGGGCACTGCTCCTGGCAACGTCCACACTCGGTACAGGTAACCAGATCGAGCCGCTGCTTCCAGTTCAGTTGGGACGGGTAACCCACTCCGAAGACGTCGTCTTCGGACAAGGTCTCAGGATCCATACTTGGCGTAACCGCCAGAGCACCCAATGCCTTTGGCCGGCGGGAAAACGCTATGTTGACTGGCGCCACAAATATGTGCAGATGCTTAGAGTAAGAGACAAATATCAGGAACGCCATTATGACCAAGATGTTGGCTTCCAAGAAAACGGTCTCAAGTGCGTAAGCTGTGCTCGGCGACAGACCACTAAAGAGCGATGCAAGTCCATGAGACGCAAAGGCCCAGTTCGAGTAGGGAAAGTCCCCCGCAAGCACCTGGAAGGCTCTATAGAGAAGAAGCGTCACAACCACAAGCGCAATTCCCACAAGGACCAGCCATGCAGCACCAGTGTGAGAGCCATAAAACCTAGAAGATCGGTCCTTGCGACTAGGAGCGTTCTTCAGGCGAATCACACTAAATGCTAGCAACGATACCAGTACCGCTACTGAGAAGAAGTCCTCCAAAAACCCAAGCCAGGAGTCATGGCCGATCAAGGGAATCGCAAAGTGCCGGTTGAACAGAGCCCCAAATGCCTCGACAATCGTGGCAATAAGGACTATAAACCCCCAGAACGTAAAGAAGTGCGCCAGTCCCGGAACGGTCTTTTTCAACAACTTCTTTTGGGCAAAGACCTCGGTAATCTCTGCCACGATACGTTGATACACACCTTCGGCCCTACCAGGGGCTGGCTTCCCACTGCTAACCAGTTTGAAGATAAAGAAAAAGCGACGCCCTGCTATTCCCAAGGCAGCTAAAACAATTATGACTCCAACCAACAGTCTCAAGGGTTCTCCAATAAAACATTTTCTAGATCCTCTTAGCCTAGATCACTCTTTGATAATAAATGAAACCGTAGAAAAATACTAAGCGGTAACAAGGAGGTCACTTAGCCGGAGGGAAGTTCAAGTAGTACTTAGACGGCGTGGGGCCCCTTTGTCCCTGGTACTTACTTCCAAGATCGCTCGATCCGTATGGATTGACGGCCTCCGAGGTCATCCTTAGGAAGCTTATCTGACCGATCTTCATACCCGGATACAGAGTAATCGGCAGGTTTGCAACGTTAGAGAGTTCTAGGGTAACGTGTCCACGGAACCCGGGATCGACAAAGCCAGCCGTTGAATGTATCAGAAGTCCAAGCCTCCCCAGAGAAGACTTTCCCTCCAACCGTCCAACTAGGTCATTTGGTATCCCGATCAGCTCAGCGGTAGATCCAAGCACAAACTCACCTGGGTGAAGTATCAAAGCCGAATCCCGTTCTACCTCTACCAACTCCGTAAGCTCTTCCTGGGCCAGTTTCACATCTATTACCTTTATCGAATGGTTCCTAAATACCCGGAACAAGGAATCGAGATGCAGATCCACGGACGAGGGCTGCACACACCCCTCACCTAGCGGCTCGATAACAACCCTACCCGCCTCAATCTCTTCCCAAATCGACTTATCAGACAAGATCATATAGATTGATACGATAGTATTTAGAAGAACAAACAAGTTCATGCGGGTGTAGTTCAGAGGCAGAACATCAGCTTCCCAAGCTGAGAACGCGGGTTCGATTCCCGTCACCCGCTCTCTTAGGTAATCGCTGCAGAAGCCTATGCGGTAGATGCATCGATAATGGATTCAGCATCTCATAGAAGAAAACTCGAGCCGAAATGCTCTTGAGGCTCAGAACCGCCCTGTATGAAAGTAACTAATGACGCACTTCCAAGAAGTTCCACCATATCATCCGTAGAACCACTTCTTTGGGATTCCCTTCCTAGGCTCTATGAACGAAACGCACTTAGGTCCCAAGAAGTTACTCTGTACATCAAAGTAACCGCTTTGTTATCTCACGCAGCTGTTACGGTTTGATTGGTACCGATTACGATCTACATAACTATGCAGATCCAGCAATAACCCGACATGGCTGACTCTGCCGCTCCTAAATCGAGCTATGGTAGAAGCACCTTGGCTCTCGACACTATAGCCGTCGTAGACATCTTCAGCCTTCAGTGTGCGAGATCCCAAGACGAACACACACAGCTAAGCCTCCTAGATCACCGGAGTCGACCCCCGAAAACCGAGAACATTCGGTCATCGCGTTCAAACCTCACGATCGCTTTAGGACAACACGACGAGACAGACATCTAACCGTTGCATCTAAGTGAGCAGTAGTGCGCATCACTCAGCTGCACCCCTCGCAGGGTTCCTCTGCCTGCCGGGAGCAGGCTTTGGTTCTCGCCTCATCGGCCGCGGCCTCGACGAAGTCGAGGTCTTATGCAGCCTCGCCCGGTGGTCGGTGACCCGGCCATCGGACCTGCCGTCTGTGCCACCTTCAGGTGGCCCGGGTACGTACAGGGCACTGGCGCCAACTACACCAGGACTGGCGTTGTACTTTGGCTAAGTCACGGAGGTTCTCTGCGGCGTTGTGATCCCGGTCCACTTCCTTACCGCATATCTCGCAGGTGAGGGCCTTTGCGAGCTTCTTCCCAGCGAGCGTACCACCACAACCGTGGTGGAGCTTCGTCGAGG
>NZ_FQUL01000027.1 GCF_900128965.1 Ferrithrix thermotolerans DSM 19514 | reverse complement strand
CAACGACAATAAGGGAGAACCAATAGATATGGCAAATGCAGTCAGCGGAATAGCACTGGGAATGATCGAGACCAGAGGATTAGTCCCTGCGATCGAAGCGGCTGATGCTATGACTAAGGCAGCAGAGGTACGGCTAGTTGGCCGTCAGTTTGTTGGTGGCGGGTACGTCACGGTCTTAGTTCGTGGTGAGACGGGTGCTGTAAATGCAGCGGTTAGGGCTGGAGCAGATGCATGCGAGCGTGTTGGTGATGGTCTTGTTGCTGCTCACATCATCGCTCGTGTACACAGCGAGGTTGAGAACATTCTGCCCACATCCCCAGCCGACATAGATGGCGGCCGGGACGGCTTGGTAAGTTAGCCCTCGACGGATAAGAGTGAACGATCCAAGGTTAACAGGCTATTTGATGCGCTCTCTCCGCTATGAGATGGCGGCAGTCCAACAGTATTTGACGCAGTCGTCTTTGGCTGCATTGTGGCACTTGGAGGACTACAGCGCCATGTTTCGAAACGAAGCAGAGGAAGAGATGAGTCATGTTCAGCTTGTTATCGATCACATGCTAAAGATCGGTATAGCTCCAAATGGTCTTCAACTTCCACCTGTTCGTCCTGGACGGTCTCTGCAGGAGATGCTTGCCATAGATCGCGAGTTCGAGGTTGAGGTAATTGGGCTTTATGACGAGGCGAAAGAGTACTGTGGACGACTCCGCCTTATAGAGATGAATTTACTATACGATCGTCTGCTTCGGGATGAGCTACACCATTTAGCTGAGATCGACCGACTTCTGGCGGATATGCGTAGTGCAGGCAGGGCATAAGTACTATGGAACGAGATGGCATAGAGTTCTCCCCATCACCGAGTAACACAACAGAGTCACTTAGTTGGCGCTTTGAATTCCCAGAGTACAGCTACACACGTCGTTTCCTAGATGATATGGCGGATATCTCAAGGCGTATGGAGTTTTATCCCAACGTCAGCTTTGGGAAAACTTACGTGAACGTCACGATAGACGCTCAGAGCCAAATTGAGCTAGGACCCCAACTAAAGATCTTCGTCAGCGAGATGCAGGAGGTTGCGGTTAGTTCCATGGCTAAAGGTGCCGATCAACCGGAGAATCGGTGAGGGTAGACCTTGAAAGCCATAAAGGTTGCTGTAATCAGTCAAAAAGGTGGTACGGGGAAGACCACATTAGCCCTCAATCTTGCTGACGGACTCAGCCGCCGGGGCAGGGTACTAATTGTTGATGCAGACCCTCAGAACTCTTTGAGTCAATGGGTTGCCATGTCGGACTCGAGATATCAACTTCCAGAGGTGCAAAAGGTCGATGGCCCTCCAGCTATATCTATACATCAATCAGCGGGTACTTATGACTTTGTAGTTATCGACTGTCCTCCTGCGATCTACAGTAAAGAGGTCGTTGATCTGCTTGGAGTTGTTGATATCGCACTGATACCGGTTCTACCCTCACCGATAGACCTTTGGGCGTCTGTAGAGATGATTAAGCTGACAAAGAAGATACAGAGCGTGAATAAAAAACTTAGTGCCTTTATGGTTTTGAACCAGGTAGAGCCTAAAAGTGCCCTATCGAGGGCGATGACTGATGCTCTAGCGGCTCTTGATACGCCTGTGCTAGCTGCAAAGGTCTCCCGACGTGCTGCATTCAAGAATGCAGCCGTAGAGGGGGTCAGTGTTTATCGTCTCGGTAAACGGGGCGACGCCGCAGTAAATGATATAGAAGGGATCGTTGAGGAGTTACTATGCCGGTAAATAGGCTCGGGTCGAAGTTAGCCCAAGAGGTGCAAAAGGTGCAATCTATGGGTGATAGTGGTGAACAGGGTTCCAATCAGATGGAAACAGCACCCAAAGACCGAAGTGTAAATAGAACCAAGACCGTAGGCACTACACGATCCAAAAGATCATCAGAAAAGGGTTCTCCGGAGAACAAGTCAGCTATTCAACCCAAAGATAAAGGGTCTTCATCAAAGCAGGAACTGCACCCTAAGCGAGTTTGGCCAGACTGAGACCCTTACCCATCGAGACACTTGGCCTTAGGAGTACATAGATGAATAACGATATTGAACAGTACATGATCAAAGAGAAACCCTACTATCGTGCCGTATCCGATGAGATCGAACTATACGAAGCCGCATACTCGGTTCGGATGCCTATGATGCTAAAGGGTCCTACCGGTTGTGGAAAGACTCGATTTGTAGAGTACATGGCGTGGAAGCTAGGAAAACCCCTCATCACGGTTGCCTGCAACGAAGACATGACGGCCTCGGACCTAGTCGGGAGATTTTTGCTTGACGCCTCCGGCACCCGTTGGCAGGATGGGCCATTGGCGGTCGCAGCAAGATACGGAGCGATCTGTTACTTGGATGAGGTTGTCGAGGCGCGCCAGGACACCACAGTGGTGATCCACCCTCTTACCGACGCTCGACGGGTTCTTCCACTTGAGAAGAGAGGAGAGCTGATAGAGGCTCATCCAGACTTTCAGATGGTTATCTCCTATAACCCCGGATATCAAAGTCTCATGAAGGATCTGAAGCAGTCGACCAAACAACGATTCGGAGCCTTGGACTTCAACTACCCTTCACACGACATCGAGGCGGAGATCGTCGCTCACGAATCTGGAGTGAGCGCAGATACCTCAGACAGGCTTGTATCGATAGCTGAACGCGCTCGGAACCTAAAAGGACACGGACTTGACGAGGGAATATCGACACGGATGCTCATATATGCAGGGAGCCTAATGGCTCGTGGAGTGACGCCTGTTGTGGCCTGTCGCATGACTCTTGTGCAACCAATAACAGATGATCCAGATATGCGTGACGCTTTGGACGCCGCAGTAAACACCTTTTTCTAAGATTTAGGGCTTTAGATGGCAGTCGAACTTGACCGGTATCAAGACGTCCTAGATGAGCTCGGAGAGCATGCACACGAGGTGCTACGCGCCTCTTGGGACGAGGCTGCGCGTGTGTTTTCGCCAAGAGGTCTCGAGAACCAGTACCTAAGAGGTGCACTTAGCCTCAAGTCGCTGGGGAGAGGGACTGATTTAGTCGTCTCTTACCTTCAAGGCGCGCCTTTGGTAGCGAAGGAGCTTGGGGAAGAGGCTGTAGGTGAGATGTTAGCGGCTGGTATCAAGATGTACTCAAAGACGAGCGCATCAGTCATTTCAACCATGTTTTCGACCTGTCCAATTGCAGCACAGCGGTTAGGTGATCTCGAGCTGTTTAGGTCTTACCTAAACCTTCTCGACGTACTTTTGGCACAGGCACCGAGGGGACTTCGACCGATGCTGGAGCATCTGGAGGTTCTCTTAGGCCAGCTTACTCTCGGTGGACTTAGGCGCTGGGCGCTCTGGGGGGCTCAAGCGCATAGAACCGACTTCGACGCGCAGGTAGGGTACTTTTCGCTTTCTAGTCCAGAGTCGCTTGGAGTCCTTCAAAAAGAGCGCAAAGGAACACTGTTTATAGATGTCCAGCGTCGCATCGGAATGTATTTGCGAGCACTTTGGGGGCGTGACTTCTTCCTTCGTCCTACAAGTGGGGACTTTAGCGATCGAGAGGGATATCGACCATCGGTCGACGGGTACATAATTCACGTTCCGGACGCTTACGACGACGTTGTCTTTGGAGCCGGTACTGATAGGGAAAGAAGGGTATCAGGTATAGAGATCTACAGAGCCGCTACGGCACACGGGGCATGTCACCAGGTCTATACAAAAAGACAGTTCAATCGAGAGGGTCTCAGTGAAACAGATGTGATGGTCATCGGGCTCGTAGAGGATGCACGAGTTGAGGCTCTTGCTCTAAATGAGTTCCCTGGATTAGATCAGACCTGGCTCTCCCTTCATCACGCAAACCCAAGTTCGGGTGAGAGCGCAGTCGCTCTAATGGGTAGGTTAGCTCGGGCGTTGTTGGACACAACCTACCAGGATGAACACCCCTTCGTAGCTCTCGGACGTCAAGTTTTCAGTGAATCATACGACCGACTCGATAGCGAGGATCTCTCTCTAGAGGTAGGGTTACTCCTCTCCAAGGAGCTTCAGTCCGTGGGACTAACCTATTCTCTTAGCGACAAGCTCTCCTTCTTACCCATTTATCGCGACGATAACCGCTATATCTGGGAGTTTGAAGATCTCCAAGACACCGTCGACGCCTATCTCGCAGCGAATCTTCATCAGGTTAGAAAGTACGTAAGCCTTATGGAGATGATAAACACGGTCGATGTGCCAGGTGCTGGAGACGATGCCGATGAGGTATGGGTTCTTTCAACTGAGTTCTTTCGAGATGAAGAGACTACGAGTGTCAACGAACAGGAAGGTCGAGAACCTCCGCCCGAGCCTTTTCATTATCCGGAGTGGGACTACCAGATGCAACTGGAGAGACCTGGGTGGTGTACTGTATTGGAAAAGCGAGCGAAACTGGGTTCGCTCGAGGTTATAGAAGAGATAACCGCCAAGAATAAACCGATTATCGCTCGATTGAAGTTTCTCATTGAGGCGCTCCAGCCCCAAGGGGTACAGAGACTGCGCAAACAAGAGGATGGGGATGAGATGGACCTGAACGCTGCGATCGCAGCTATGGTCGAGATAAGCAGAGGAGAACAGCCAGATCCACGCATAATGATGAGAAACATAAGGAAGGTGCGCGATCTCTCTGTCTTGTTACTAATCGATCTCTCTGAGTCAACGAACGACATAGTTGTCGGTACGGAAAGCTCTGTATTGCAATTGGCGCAAGAGGCAACCGTTCTGCTCGCTGATGCGCTTGACAGGATCGGAGATCCCTTTGCTATCCACGGCTTCGATTCAAATGGGCGCCACGACATCGAGTACTACAGATTCAAGGACTTCTCTTCTTCCTATAATGACCTTGCAAAGGCCCATCTAGCTGGAATGACAGGTCAGCTCTCCACCCGCATGGGCGCTGCTATGCGTCATGCTGGGAGTTTTTTGAAACGACAGCCGACAAGAAAAAAACTGCTTATGGTTATCACCGACGGCGAACCCGCAGATAACGATGTACGCGATCCTCAGTATCTGCGCTTTGACGCTAAGAAGGCCGTGGAGGGGCTTCATCGTGAGGGCGTGAACACATTTTGTCTTAGCCTTGATGCACGTGCTGATCAGTATGTATCAAATATATTTGGAGTAGGCAACTACGTAGTGATTGACCATGTGGAGCGTTTGCCCGAAAAGCTACCCTTCTTATATGGAGGTCTTACGCGATAAAGTGCTATCCAGTCAGTGTTTCAAATGTGAATACACCTTGCCACGCTCCAGGTATTGGCTGTAGTGTTCTTCACTAACCAGGGATCCGATACCTGTAATTTTGCTGCTACTTTAGCCCGCTTGACTTACCTCTTTCTTTTCCTCTGATTTACCACTCTCAAGCAGAGCCGCTTGGTTGTCTGTCAGTAGCTGTAGTAGTTCACCGATTCGGTGTGCCTGTTCGACCGGATGACGAAATGGCTGGTCGGGGTTGATTAGATAATGATTTCTTCTACCGACCTTCCTCCGCAGTACGTATCCAGAGTTAACCAGATCTGCGATAATAGCCTGAGCGGCGCGCTCTGTAATGCCAACCTGAGCCGCTATGTCGCGTCCTCTAATTGCGGGGTCACTACATATGCACAAAAGAACGTGTCCGTGGTTTGTAAGGAAGGTCCAAGATGGCTTCTCCACTTCGTGTTTGGCTAATTTTTCGTCCCTCACGTCGATTAGCGTAGTCGATTTCGTAAATTTGACTACCTAATTTCCAAATAGGCAGACAGCCCAAGTCTGGGCGCGATAAGATATGTACAGCAATTCACGAAGAGGATTGCATATGTTGTGAGGAAAGTTATCTCTGTTGTAAGAGGTCTAATGACGGGCTCTTGCCTTGGAGGGCTCGGGTCTTGTTTGAGCGACAGCATCGAAGCCATAGAGGTGCGGTTGAGACATGGTTGGTAGGCAACCCAGGGAAACTGAAGTTACGGAGTTGAGCTGATATATGAATAGGAACACTGAATGGTAAGAGAGATAACCTCCACGTTTATCCTTGTCGGACCCTTGCCCTATCTGATAGCCGGACTACTGATCGGAGTTGGCGCAGATAGACATAAGTCCCTCGAAAGATCTGTGAGCACCAAAGCGGCTTGGTTCGCGCTGTTGTGTGCTATCGGCGCTGGTGTTGGGTTTGTCTTAACTCCCCAACACGACGCAACGATCGTCTCGGTCTCACTGCCAGCGCCCTTTGTCGCCTTCAAGATAGCTACTCTTATAAATCCACTTACACTCATCATGTTCTTGTTGGTCTCTTATATGGGATCGATTGTATCGAGATTCTCCAGTTCCTACATGGCGGGAGACATTCACGAGGGTCGCTTTCACAGATGGCTAAGCCTTACCCTTGGTGCATTCTTGTTGCTGATCACGGCGGACAACATGTGGGAGTTTTGGATTTTTTTTGTCGCAGCAAGCGTCTCTCTCCACAAACTACTGGTCTTTTACAAGGAGCGTCCTCTCGCCGTCGTGGCAGCAAGAAAGAAGTTCATTCTTTCAAGAGTTGCAGACGTTTCCCTCTTCACAGCCTTTGTGCTTATCGCAACAAACCTCAAAGTGTCATCGATCTCAGCGGCTGTGCTTCGAGTGGATCGACTCCACTACCCGCTGCAGACTGATCTTCAGATCGCGGCTGGGTTGGTAGTTCTGACCGCAATCTTGAAAAGCGGAGTGTTTCCCTTGCATGGTTGGCTCATTCAGGTCATGGAGGCGCCGACTCAGGTATCGGCACTTCTTCATGCTGGTCTGATCTACACAGGAGCATTCTTGCTCCTTCGGGTGAGCAGCCTTATCGCACATGTGCAGTGGAGCTGGACCGTATTGGTGATCGTGGGACTTGGATCTATCCTTGTCTCGTCGCTGGCGATGATGGCGGAGACGAATATAAAGGAGTCTCTAGCGTATTCCACGTCTGCGCAGCTTGGATTTATGATGATGGAGTGCGGCCTGGGTCTTTACAGCGTGGCTGTATTGCACATAGTGGCACACTCTGTGTACAAAGCTCACGCTTTCTTGTCCTCTGGAAGCGTCGTTGACAACTTCAGGGGAGCCACGCTCCAAAAGACAAAGGCGGATCAGACCATTACAAGAGCTCTATTGGCGATAGTCGTCTCAGGCGTCGTGACCTTCTTTGTCGGCATGGTCTTTGGAGTCAGATTTCAAAGTCAGCCAACACTCTTGGCTGTAGGTGTGATCTTGACCATGGCGATGAGCCAACTTCTCCTTCAGGGATTGAACCAAAGCGCTAGAGCTTCTGCAGCACTTCTTGTAAGGGTTGCGGTAATTAGTATCTTCGTGTGTGGTGCGTACTTTGCTCTGCATGATCTCTCGACACTGGTTCTCGCCAGTAGCGTGCCTAGTGATCACGTTCAGGCTGACAGAGTTCCAATCTGGTTATTGACTGTCGTAGGAGTGTCTTTTACTACGTTGCTCCTTGTGCAACAGCTTCTTCCACGACTCTCAGCCACCCGCTTTGGTAAGGCGCTTTATGCAGGGATCTATAACGGCCTTTATGTTGACCTATTTCTCAGTCAAGTTATGAATCTCGACGCTACAAAGATCTCCAAGTCGAAGCTGTCGTCGAGCTCGAAGCATTCCCTGTCAAGGTAAAAAGGAGTTGAGTGTGAAGCCCATGGAGATTGAACTGACCGATAACACTGAATACGATGTTTTGATCGAAAGAGCGTGTCTGAGGGTAGCTCCCCTTTGGCCCTTGAAGCACTTTGTGGCTGTGAGCCCTTACTTTGGACTGCGCGACATGCCATTTTGGCAAGCGGGTTCTAAGCTCGCTGGGACTTTAGGTTCCCCCCTGACGATGGACCGAAGGTTCTACCGTGATCGCATCGCCAGTGGGAGAATATCGCAGCTAGACATCGAACTTGCGATCTCAGAGCTAAGAAGTGCTCTTACTGTAAAGGATGTACTTTCCTCATCGGCCGTAGCTGGATCCGGTGCTAGAGAACCACTGCCTTTGTTTAGCGACTATGTTGCACAAAACACCGATCGCGACTGGTCGATGGTTATTAGAGAAAGGGTAAGTCACTACTGTGCCTCATACTTTGATGAGGGTCAAGCAAACTGGACGGCACCCTGGCGGTATAACCAGTCGCTTTACAGCGGATGGCTTGAGTTTATGAAGCTGGATAAAACCTCAAAGATTATGGGTCTCAAACAGATCGATGACTTAATTTCTGCTCTTCCTAGTGACGCCTCGAAGGCCGTTGATTGGGCGCTGTCGGCTTTACAAGTCCCGGAGCACCTCTTAGATGACTACCTCTTTGGTGCAATAATGAGTGTAGGAGGGTGGGCAAGTTGGGCGCGTTATACACGGTGGCAAGCAGAGCTGAAAGGAGACAGCGATACCTCACTCGCAGAGCTTCTAGCTGTGCGCCTTAGCTGGGAAGCTATTTTGTTGGCGGCGTATAAAGACAGTGACCTCCCCACAAGGTGGCAGTCTGCATTGGCCTCTAGAGTGGTCTCCGAAAGTATCTCTGTGGAAAACGACATAGACGTAGTGCTTCAGCGAGCCTTCGAGATCGGTTATGAACGCAGTCTCGTGGACCTTCTTGAGTCTCAAGGAGCAGAGGTGGCAATGGAGAGTCGGCCGGATGCCCAGGTAGCTTTTTGCATAGACGTCAGGTCCGAGATTATTCGACGGTCGCTGGAGACGGTCGCTCCTAAAGTCCAGACCTTGGGCTTTGCGGGTTTCTTTGGTGTGCAGATGGAGTATGTGCCCCTGGGATCTGACGTACCCAAGCGCCATCTACCGGTGATCTTCGACCCTCCATATCGAGTTTGGGAAGGACTTAGTCATAGCAACGAGCGAGAGATAGAGCGAGAGATTGTCAAACGGCGGCTGAGGCTCAGCCTTTTTAGAGCTTGGAAAAACTTCAAGACCTCAGCGGTTTCAACGTTTACCTTTGTGGAGACCATAGGGCTTGCCTACATTCCGAAGCTTTTTGGGGACTCCATGGGTTGGACCCGAACGGTTGCTCATCCCGACAAAAAGGGGCTGTCCTTCGAGGCAAAACATAAGCTTCGTCCTCTGCTCACGGCCGCTAGTTCTTCAGACTCCTTTATCCAAAAAAGTGGTATCCCTCGTCATGACCTGGCGAGCGTGGGAGAGTTTATCTTGAAGAACATGGGGCTCACGTCGAACTTCTCCAGGATCATCGTCTTGGCGGGCCACGGAAGCACCACGGTGAACAATCCACAGGCGACCGGTCTGGACTGTGGCGCCTGTGCCGGACAGACAGGAGAGGCTAGCGCACGGATAGCAGCAGCGCTTCTAAACGATCCAACAACAAGAAAAGGGCTTGAAGAAAAGGGTATATCGATCCCCAAGGATAGCTTCTTTGTCCCGGCTCTTCACGATACAACTACGGACGAATTCACGCTATTTGACACCGATGATCTACCTTCTACACACGCAGATGACCTAAAGAGGTTACGCAGTTGGCTGGAGGCGGCTGGGGACCTCACTCGATTGGAGAGGTCTAGCCTTCTTGGTACGGCGTCTCTTCCTGTCCATAAGATACGAGGTGATATCAAGCGTCGGACAAGAAACTGGGCGGAGGTAAGGCCAGAGTGGGCGCTTGCCAAGAACGCCTCTTTCATCGCTGCCCCCAGGGAGCGTACACGTCACCTTAGTCTTGAAGGTCGTTCGTTCTTGCACGACTACGACTGGCGTAGTGACATAGAGTTTTCAACCCTAGAGTTGATAATGACAGCTCCTATGGTGGTTGCGAACTGGATTAACATGCAGTACTACGGATCCATGGTCGATAACCTACACTTCGGCAGTGGTAACAAGGTGCTCCATAACGTAGTTGGCGGATCGATCGGAGTGTTAGAGGGTAACGGGGGAGACCTACGTGTTGGTTTGGCCATACAGTCCCTTCACGACGGCAAAGACTGGGTGCACGAACCGGTGCGTCTAAATGTGGTTATCGAAGCACCGTCAATGGAGATCGACAAAGTTATAGCGAAACATCAACTCGTCAGGGAGCTTATAGACAATCAATGGATCCACCTATATAGAATCGGAGAAGATGGCAGCGTATATCGCAGGATATCTGAAGGCAACTGGCTGAGACCCTTTTATATGCAATAGAGGTCTTTCCATCTCTCGGTTATGGCGCTAAAGGGTCACGCAGCAACCCCGAACTCAATCTGACCTCTTCGATTTCAAGCATCTAGACTCCCAGGGAGACTATCGAGGGAGGTACAGTGCTTCATAGGACCATCAAAGACTCAGAAAACGTCACTGTTCAAGCCACAAACTCGCCAGAGGAAGAACTACCAAAGTTCAGGTTGCCCCAGGGTCAAAGCTCGGCCTCCGTGGCGTATCAATTGACAGAGGACGAGCTCATGTTAGACGGTAATGAGCGCCAGAATCTCGCTACGTTCTGTGGAACCTGGTACGAACCTGAGGTAATAAAGATCATGAGCGACGCCGTCGGGAAGAACATGATCGACAAGGATGAGTATCGCCATACCGCAGAGCTAGAAGAGCGTTGCGTACACATGATTGCGAATCTATGGAACTCAGCTCAAGCAGACAGCACGATGGGAACATCTACGACCGGTTCGAGTGAGGCTGCAATGTTGGGTGGTCTTGCAATGAAGTGGAGGTGGAGGTCTGCCAATGAGTCCAAAGTCGCGAAAGTTCCTAACTTGGTAACCGGTCCGGTCCAAGTCTGCTGGCATAAGTTTGCACGTTACTTTGACGTCGAGATAAGAGAGGTTCCTTTACGTAGCGGACGCTACGTCTCTGATCCCGAGGAGATAGTAAGTCAATGTGACCAAAGTACCATAGGCGTGGTAAATACTCTTGGAACGACCTTTACGGGACACTATGAAAATATTGAGGAGTTGCATAGGGCACTTGATGACTTGCAGGAAAAGACAGGTATCGACGTACCGATACACGTGGACGCTGCGAGTGGCGGTTTTGTCGCACCGTTTCTTGATCCAGGCGTTCGGTGGGACTTCCGACTGCGAAGAGTCGTCTCAATAAACTCATCGGGGCATAAATACGGTCTCGCTCCATTGGGTGTTGGATGGGTCATCTGGAGAGATGAGTCACATCTACCTGAGGATCTTGTCTTTAGAGTGAACTATCTAGGTGGAGAAATGCCAACCTTTGCGCTCAACTTCTCGCGTCCAGGCGGACAGGTAGCGGCTCAGTACTACAACTTCATTAGGCTCGGGTTTGAAGGTTACCAAAGGGTCATGAGCAACCTCAGAAACTGCGCAGCCTTCATCGGAGACGAGATTCGTTCCATCGATCGTTTCGAGATCGTTTCAGACGGCCGATCGGGGCTGCCTCTTGTTACGTGGACCTCAAGGAAGGGCGAGGTTGATCTATACCGGCTCTCTAATCAACTACGCAGCTTTGGCTGGCAGGTTCCAACCTATACACTTCCTTCCAACCTTGAGTCAACCGTTGTTCAGCGAGTAGTAGTAAGACAAGGGTTCACCCTTGAGCTTGCTCGCCAGTTTGTGTCAGACCTACAGCAGGCACTTAAATACCTTGATGCCAACCCAATGGCACCAACTGCCAATAGCCATCGAAAAGGGGGGTTTTCACACTAGAGATGCCAGAAGCGCTGCATTGACGACCCATTAGATACCTAGATAGTGCGACGGTCGCAAGTATCAAATAACGTAGTTGGTCTTGGGAATACGCCAATAGTTGGAATTTACAACCATCGACTTAGTGTTTAGTCAGGTGTTGGTGTACCATAGGACCGTGGTGAGATGTGTCCATATCAACGCTCAGATAGGGAGATGTTAGGCTTGTGAGCACTCAGAGCTTATCGACAAAAATGCAGTCACTAGCGCTACTAGTTATCGTCACTGGCGTGCTAATTACCGCTGTTGACACTACCATAGTAGTACTAGCGCTCCCCGAGATGCAAAGGGCTTTACATGTAGGTCTATCATCGGTGATCTGGGTGGTGATAGGATACCTCCTGGTCATAACCCTTCTCTCGACGCAAGTAGGCAAGATCGGAGATATGTTCGGTCGTGTTCGAATGTATGAGACTGGGTTTTTGATCTTTGTACTTGGATCTCTGCTCTGTGCTCTATCTTGGAACGAGGCGTCAATAATTGGATTTCGTCTTCTCCAAGGCGTTGGTGGGGCTCTTGTTGCGTCAAACTCCGGTGCAGTCATAGCCGACACGTTTCCACCTGAGAGAAGAGGTCGGGCATACGGCTTCAACGCCATCGGTTGGAACGTAGGTGCTGTGCTGGGAGTAGTCTTGGGAGGTGTAATAGTCACCTATTTATCTTGGCGCTGGATCTTTTGGATCAACGTCCCCATCGGTCTAGCAGCTTTTGCCCTGGCCCTAAGGGTTTTAAAGGAGTCTACCGAGCGGCGTTCCAGGCGACTTGACGTAGCTGGAATGGTGATTCTCGGGGCTGGGCTGTTTTCGCTACTTTGGGGAATGACGAAACTTACCTCGCAGTCGCTAGATCTCACGATAGTATCCCTGCTACTGCTTGGGGTTGCTTTACTTGTAGTATTCGCATTCGTAGAAAAGATGCAGAAAGATCCGATGCTTTCTCTAAGCATCTTCAAAATACCCACCTTAGCTCCCTCCATGCTTGCTGCATTGCTACAGTCTCTAGCTAACTTTGCCGTGTTATTTCTGCTACTTATGTACCTACAAGGAGTTCGCCATCTGTCGCCGGTGGATGCCTCTTTGTTGCTGGTGCCTGGCTACATCGTTGGTGGTATAGTAGGCCCAATTGGTGGTCGAATGGCCGATAAGGTTGGAGCAGTAATTCCTGCTACCATCGGTCTGTCTATCCAGGTGCTCGCCTTGATTATCTATGCTCAGCTTACACCTACGTCCCCTCTTTGGGCGGTCTCACTAGCGTACATAGTGGGAGCTATCGGAGCCGGAGCATTCTTCCCAGCTAACAACTCGGCGGTGATGAAAGCGGCTCCTCCCGAAAGCTTTGGAATTGCATCAGGTGTCCTTAGAACCTTTGCAAATACGGGAATGGTCTTCTCCTTTGCACTTGCGATCGTAATCGCCTCACAGACGATATCTAAAGCACAGGCGTTCGCCATCTTTGTTGGCTCCACTACTCTTACCAACGCTACAGCTGACTCCTTCACTCATGGTATACACTCAGCCTTTTACGTCTCCGCTGGAATAATGATCGTAGCGGCGCTACTTTCAGCGATGAGAGGCCGTGGCGCTAAAGCTGGTCTAAGCGCTAGGTCCTAGTCAGACTTTAGTGCGTGCTTTGGGGTAGGGTCCAGGCGCTCGATCAACTTGGTATTAGTCCCTAGATTCGTATCGGACGGTTTCGTGTTGAGTAACTATGCCTTTATTGTCTATGGAGGTCAACCTCATATCAGGGTAAGCTAAATCTCCCTCACAGATCATTCATCGAGTGATAAACTAAGTCGTTACTAGGACGAAGTACTATGAGGACCGTAGGTGGACGGTCATTGAGGGAAACGGCATGGATGCGATATGAGTGACAACGAATCTGCAATCGAGCAGGAGGCTCGTTCCAGGTTGGCATTTTCTAAGATATCCCATACCTTGGCCGCGCCAACATCTCCTGGCCATACCTTGCGTACGCTGCTTCGAGTCGTAGGCGACGCAGTCGGAGCCGACATAGCTTTGCTCGGTCCCACCTTCTCGTCAGACACGATGGTCTTGCTCGCCACATACCCTAACCCAAATAGTGGGCGAGGCAACTTTAGCGCGCAGGAACTGCGAGAAATGATTGTTGAGATCGCAGCTGGAGGTGGTGCTTTAGAAGGTCGCCCCCTTCCTCGGGAGATACCCGAACACGGCCAATCGTCCCTCGCTGTTACCACGCCTCTTGGCAACTACAAAAGGGGTGCTTTACTCGTTGCGCTGTTTCCTTACGTCGAGGGTAAAACACTTGAAAGTGAGCGTACCTTTTTGTCAAAGGTGGCTGACGCCTTTGGCTTGACACTTAGAGTGCGTGATCAGCTTACCGAAAGGCGCATCGCACAGGAAATTATAAAGAGCCATCATGCGATAGCAGACACTGTGTTACATAGTAGCGAATCTGATGTTGTTGCAACGGTCTTGAAGCGACTTTATGATCTCCTCAGGCGTGTGACCAGAACTCCCTGGATAGAGATATACATCCCAAGATCACACCTAAGGGGCTTAGGAGAGATATCCTTCCCTTACCCAAAGGCTGTAGGTATCAGGGAGGGCTATTATTGCAAAGAGTTCTACGTGGAACTAGCGCAAGAAGGTCTTTCTCTAGAGATAAAAGTGTTTTCTAAAAGGCTCCTATCTGCAGAGACATCGATCTTCGTAGAGGTAATAAACGATCTCGTCAGGTCTGTATTTTCATATGTCGAAGAGAGCGACAGAGCTTTAGAGACAAGACTCAGAACATCGCGACTTGCAAAGGCCCTTGATAGCGTACCTACAGGAGTAATGATCACAGGCCTAGAGGGTAAGGTGACGTACTGGAATTTAGCATCACAGTCTCTGTTCGGCTTCGGAGAAAGAGACGAGCCGCATGTGCTTAGGCTGGTAAACAGTTCAGACTCTAACAAACTAAGAGAGATGATGGGTTCGCTTGAGCCTAACGTATCCAAAAAAATTGAGTTGCTTGCGCAAACTAGCTCAGGTACCGGCTTCCCCTCAACTTGGATAGCAATACGGACAACGTCGGAGTTTGAAGGAGAGGAGCGGATCATCTGGACAGTAACAGATCAGTCCGCTCGCGCAAATACACTACGTAACCTCGAAGATCAGGCTAACAGGGACTACCTCACCGGGATGTATAATATGCGAGCGCTAATGGGTGCACTTCGTGCCGCTGTCTCTGCCTTGGAAGAACCATTTTTTCTCGGCGTAGTCTTTGTAGACCTTGATGACTTTAAATCTGTAAACGACACGTACGGACACCACGTCGGCGACGCCCTCTTGAAGATCGTCGGCAAGCGCATAGAGAGCAGTCTAAGAAAGGGGGATATTGCAGGACGGATCTCAGGTGATGAGTTCCTAGCGATCCTTCCCGTGGTGGCCTCCACCACTCATGCGGCGCGGATAGTCCGACGCATTACAAGAAGCCTCTCTGAGGAACCTGCGTATGTGGAAGGGGTTAGGATAGGTTTATCTGCGAGCGTAGGTTACGCAATTACCAACGATCCTTCTGACACACCTGAAGAGCTAATACGCCGGGCCGACCATTCAATGTATGTAGTAAAACGAGGAGGAAGACTATCTAGATCAAGGCGTAGGGCCGAGGGTTCAATCGCCTATATAGAACCTAGCGAACGCTTAGTCGGGGAAGCATTAGCTGACGCTCTCAGCGAGGGACATCGTCTGAGTATCCGCTACTCAGCTTTGTACGATCTATCCAAAGAGACGATATCGGGTATAACGAGCACAATCGAACTAGAGGATCCTAGAGTTGGTAAGGTGTCATACCCAGCGCTGGCGCGCGCAGCTGAGGTTGCAGGCCTCCACTTTCAACTGCTCGAAGGTTATCTACTTCAGTTGAATGAAGAGCTGGAGGGCATTGGAGATAGATACAGAGATTTGCTGTCTCTTTCCTCGCTCACCATGGGGATCAAGATCCCACGAAAGACTCTAGAGAATCGCCTACGTCTCATTCGAGCCTTAAAAGACAGCACAAAGGTGACGGTTAGATCGGTCATCTTGGAACTCGACCACTCGGCGCTTGAGAGTCTTGGGACCTCGGAGCTTACAGAGATCTTTAGCTCCTTAAAGAGGCGCTCGTACCATCTCTGCTTTGAGATACACGACGACGTTGGTTCGGTGATTTCGCTACTGGATGCATCGCCTCGTCTTCTCAAGCTTTCTCCCGGAATGCACAACTGGAGGCGAATTCATCCATTACTTCCGACCTTTAATTCGTTAGCTACATCGTTAGGAGCACAGCTTGTAGCAACAGCAGTAAACTCTCAGGAAGACTTCGATATAGTGTCTGGCGCCGTCAATCTCATTCAAGGGGAGATAGCTGGAGGTATCTTTGGCTCAGAGTCTATGTACGACAAGCTAGCGGAGCTTAGAAGATCAGGGCCAAGCACCTAGATCTGTCTAGGGGTCATCAATTCTTTAGCCCACTATAATCCGGAGCGCTTTGGGGCGAACTGCTAACGACATCGACGTCGTTTCAACCGGTTCGCCATCTACCGAAAATACCGTTTTGGTCTTCGTTCTCACTTCTACTTCTCGCCCTCGACCTAAGACAACTCCTCTTTTGGTGATCTGTTGTCCACTCCTCAGCAGGTGCACGATCGAGCGAAGACTCTCTCTTGCAGCTCCTTTGTAAAGAGCAATAACGTGGAGGAAGCCATCATCTAAGCTCGCACCGGGAAGAGTGACCCCAAGACGGCCTCCAAGACGCGGGGCGTTGATTACCGCGAGTTGAATCATAGGATCAGCGATGTGAATTGGAGCTCCATCGATAGATAGGTCTGCGTGGAGGTCTTTCCGGCGCAAAAACACAGCCAAGGCGTTATAGGGATATACCAGTGGACGTAGTTTCCCCCTAACTTTTTGCACAGATGCCGAAAACTCAGCGGTCATGCCTACGGTGACAGCATGCGCAAATCTTCCAAGCGGACTTTCTCCAAGATCGATCTGGCGTTCTTTGCCGTTAGCGATCTGCATCGCGGCTTGTTCGGGATGCAAAGATATAAGGAGCGATCGGGCCGTATCATTGCCCGTTCCTGCGGGCAAGATAGCAAGACAGATGCCCGCTTTGCTCGCCTTTGAACAGGCTAAAGATACGGTGCCGTCTCCACCAGCTACTATGAGGATTCCTTCCACTCCGACAGCTGATATTGCGCGATCTAGTTCTGATTCGATCTCGTCCCTACCTACCCAACTTACTTGGATATCTGGGTGAATCAACCTCAAGATACGAGCCGCTCGCCTGGCTAGAACGTGTGACCCTGAGTCCTGATTTACCACAAGGAAAGCCTTTTTGGTTTTAATACGCCCCTTGGGTACTAACGATGCGTATACCCTTTCTGTGTACGATGCAGAAAGGGTGGCTGCACCAGCAAGTAGCGCTTTGTTCATAATCGATCGTCCATCCAAAGGCCTATCGACTGCACTTTGAGTCATCTGAGCACCTAATCCATATGCACCCCACAGCAGATTACGGATGGATGGGTTTATCCTCCCCAGTGCGGTGATTACTCCAAGACCGGGATTGGAGTAGAGGTCTCCGGTTAATAGGGTGCTCATGGCTTGAGTTGTAGTAAAGGAGGTGAGGAACGAAACTAACGACATTTTCATGCCCTTTTGGTATAGGCGGCGAGAGACTACGACTACCAGGTAGAGTTCTGCCACAGATAAGGCTTTATCGATCCAGTGAAGCCTTGCTCTAATTGTTGTCTCATCAAAAGGCATGGCGCCATCTTATCGTACACATAACTGATCACTCATCTAGTGTCCCTCCTCAGAAGTTTGCGGAGAAACAATAGGCTCCAGGTATTTCTGCATTGAAGCGAAGATCTCGTCGGCGCTCTTGGTCCAGATAAAGGGCTTAGGGTTCTCGTTCCAGGCCTTGGCCCACTTGGTAATCCCTCTGTTGAGTTCGGTCACACTGTGGTGAACGCTTCGCTTGAGGTACTTGGTGGTCAGGGCTGAGAACCGCCTCTCTACCTGGTTCATCCAAGAAGAATACGTTGGTGCCCCTAACCAGAGATAAGCCGTCAGAGGCAGAGCACTTTTGCCCGATACCATCTTCCACTCAGCGTCCATGGCTCCTACTACATTAGTGACGACTTCGCAAGAAGTGTTGAGACTTGCTTACATTACCCAATCGATGAAAGCGGTTGGGGATAGTTTTGACAACGCTATGGCATAAGTCTTTGTGGGCGTCACTCAAAAAAGAGCTCGTCTACCGAACCGAGTTTAACACAATATAGGAGGCAAGAACCGCAATCTTTGAGGGGATCTAAGTGGTACAGCTGCAAGAGGCTTCATTTGAGCATCGAATATGTATCGCCGATTCAGTTCGAACAAGCCGCTACGATACAGGCCGCATAGGTAAGCGGGGTTCAGTGTCTCATTTGGTGAGCAAGTCCAAAGAGTCATCACGAGATTGCTACGTAACCCCGCCAATCATTGAACCCAAGTACTCCATCGTGGAGAGTAGGGGAGGGCTTTGTAACGATAGGTTGCATAAAGTATATAGACATGGAAAAATAGCAAAGGCGGGAGGTGCTTTAACTGGACGTTACGATTCAGGATTTGTTCGATAGAAGTTTCGCTCAAAACGCAGGTAAATGTGCTCTAAAAACTTCCGATCGATCGCTTTCATATAACGAGTTGGAGTCGCTGACGCGCAAGTTAGCTCGTGTGCTAGAGACTCGATACGACCTTACCGTAGGGGATAGGGTAGCGGTCTCTGCGAGCGCTACGGTTGGAGCGACAGCCGTCCATCTAGCTCTTGTCCGCATGGGAGTAAGCGTAGTTCCTCTCAGCACAGCCTATTCAAGAGAAGAGCTACTTTACATCCTTAGAACCTCAGGAGCGAGATCGGTAATCGCCTTCAATGAGGACCATCACAAAATATCTGCTGGAGTGGTTGATACAGTAGAAGGCGACAGACTCTTACAACTTGCATCGGTTAGCTCTGAAGGAGAACTATCCAAATCTCCTCCTGCGTCATCTGAGACCCTAGTTGTGTTTTCTTCCGGTACGACAGGACGACCCAAAGCGGTCCCTGCTACAACTTCTGCAGTTGCGCACAATCTCATCAGTCTTGCCGACATGTGGGGACTGAGCTCGAGCGACTCGCTGTACCTTGCCCTTCCTCTTTACCACATACATGGGCTTGTGGTTGGGCTTTATGGAATTCTCAGCGTCGGTGGAACGATACATCTTCATGAGAAGTACGATCCAGCGGTACTCGCAGCTCAGCTGGAGACAGGAGAGGCGGATGTATTCTTCGGTGTTCCTACTATGTACCAAAGGCTTCTACGCAGCGGACATGCATCCTCTCTCCGTAACGCCCGTCTTTGCGTTAGCGGCTCAGCACCGCTAACTAAAGCCCTTTTCACCGAGATAAAAAGTGCAAGCGACGTATCGGTCGTCGAGCGTTACGGAATGACTGAGACTCTCATCATCTCTTCCAACGTTCCACGGACGGGTGTCCGGCCAGGCTCCGTCGGCGTACCACTTCGAAGTACGCAGGTAACCATAGCCGACGATCAAGAGATTTTGGTGCAAGGACCGTCCGTCTTCAACGGTTACATTGGATCTGCGGGTAACACGTGCACTGTACCGTTCGCTACCGGCGATCTAGGCTACCTCCAAGACGGTTACCTTTACATAAATGGACGAAAGCGAGACCTGATAATCACAGGCGGACACAACGTACACCCTCTAGAGGTGGAGGAGGCAATCCAAGAGATCGATGGTGTTCTAGAGGCAGCGGTCGTCGGAAGGCACTCAACAGAGTGGGGAGAGGAGGTAGTTGCCTTTGTAGTTCCTGTTACTCCTATGAAGACCGAGACGCTTAGGACATATCTAAAGGAACGACTCAGTTACTACAAAGTCCCAAAATCCATCTACTTTGTCGAAGCACTTCCCAGGAACCACTTAGGAAAGATTGATCGCAAGACTCTTCAAGAGTCACTGAACTAAGGCTGGATGTGGCGTCGATGTCTTGTTATTCGGCTCAACTATGGATGGATCCGCAAGCCTATCATCTTTGGGATATATTTTACTGATCCAATCTGTACCGAAAGCTAGATCGTTATCTTCAAAAGAATCTCTGATATTGAAGTAGACCTCGAGCTGTAACATGACCTTCTTGGTTAGTGCTAGGATCAGGTTACTAAAGGAGCGTTTTTTATGGAGATCCTGGTAATTGTGGCGGTGGTTCTTCTGATAGGACACGTTATCTTCCACCCACTAAGAACTCTCGGTTGCCTGGTTGAGGCTTTCGTTGGAGGGTTATTGCTCTTAGTCGCTCTGGGAGCACTAGGAGATCTACTGCTCATCCATAGATAAATCAAGCGCACCCCTAGCGCCTCGACTTAGATGTCGACAAGGAGCAACTAGCAGAATGATATTCCTATGCTCCTTGTCAAACCCTACAAGCCGACCACTAAAGGCTCTTTTAGAAACTAAGTACTGTATAACCTAGCTTTGCATACTCTTCAACTTCTGCGCCAGCGGCTAGCAGCTCTATAGGTCTCTCTGCCATCTCCTGTTGAACCTCGTACTGCTCTACGTTCGCACGACAGGCCTTTGGTAGCACACCGACCTCTTGAAGCTTCTTGATCTGCTCATCGATCTTTCCGCTTGCAGCAAGCCTGACACCTGGTCCAAAGAACATAACTCGGACGTCATCCCCCCGATTTTCTTTGAGTCTTGAGGCCATCACGAGCCCTGGCATAGCTCTAGCCGGATCGTCGGACAGGATTAAAAACGCTACCTTTGCTGGTTCTTCGCTCATATCTATACCTTTCTAATTTGTAGATAATACTATATCGAACGTGCATTTAGCGATGCTGTGTCTGTGACCATCTGACTGGTTTGGGTGCTCACGACAGCTAACTATCAACGCCAACACGTTGAGCTATGGACTGTATCGTAGGTACTAGGACCTGTTCAGTATCTGCAAGAGTAAGGAGTCTCCTAAGACGTGCAGCGGCACTACGTCCTCCGAGTTTCTTGTCGCCATCTCTAGAGATAACCTCAAGAACCTGTTCCTCGATTGAGCGAACATCTACAGACGATCCAACGATACTTTTCTGTACCTCTAAAGTCTCCCTAATGATCTCAGAAAGTATATTTCTGTCGTTAGTCAAGACTCTTTCCGCTCTTGGGTCGTCTACGGCCAAGGAGACGATGTTTTGACTCCAAATGTAAGTATTCTTGAGCAGAAGAGCTTCGACTAGATCCTCGTTGCCAGAAAGGATCTCTGTAGATACGCCTACCTGATTCATAGCACTTTGTATCTCATGAGCAACGGGACCAAAGATTAACGATGGACGGTATTCTCTAACGACCTGACCGGCCTTCTTCGAAAACCAGACAACAAAGACAGTTGGGTTTTCAACGCCATGCATCAACCACGAACTGGGAAGAAGTTCATTTTGAAGAAGCACGAGCCGACCAAGCCAGCTGTTGGGTAGTGCAGACAAAACGGGCGAGAGATCATCTTCTCCAGTGGCAATGACTGCTAAGGAAGGATCAAATGAACTGTAATCTTGATTACTTCTCTTGAAGCCCGTTACGGTCCATCCGTCACATAAAAGAGCTTCACCGACAACTCTACCGAGTTGTCCCATCCCAACAACGGCAGCGCTTGGTCGTGTCACAATACATCCTTTCCACTCCATCTTTAGTTCTCAAAGTCGGATTCTCTACAACTTGAAACCCTGGATACTGCTAAAGCTGCAAGAGTGTTTCATATACCTTCTTAGTTGTCGTCCAGAGGTAAAGTGAGAGTCATCGACAACTCGGGGACGCTGTCGCCCAACTTTCTAACGGCGGTTCCGATCGCAAGAAACTCTGTCGCATGCTCGCCCCAGACGTGGTTGGACACTACTGCTCTTACTCCTACGATGGAGTGTGCAGATACGGAGTCAGCTTCAGCTTGCATCCTAGCCATAGCAAGCTCCCTGGCTGTATACACCGCCTCCGTAAAGATCTGAATCTCCTGGTTAAAAAGGCTTTGTTTCATTGCTTGAAAAGCACCCTGATGAGCCACGTGGTATACACAGGTTCCCATCACCAGTTCAACCGGAAAGTGGCCACCACGAAGTAAAGTGTAGAACTGCTGGCCCGATAGGTCGGAGGTAAAGGGTTTGCCGTTCTCAAGTCGGTAGGGTATCGAGTTGTCGCGACCCTTTACAGCGGTTCCTTGGGCTACAAACTCAAGAACGTCTTGACCCCAAGCGTACATATTTATACCCAGATGTACCCCTATGACACCGTCGGCACCCAAGGCATCTGCTTCAGCACGCATCCTCTCGATCGCAAGTTCTCTGGCGTTGTACATCGCTTGCGAAAGTACGTTGAGTTCACGCGAGTTGTTCCAGGACGCTACCTGAATTCCAACGTGATAGATAGATGTTCCCATTACATATCCCACTGGGTCGAATCCCATCTGTGTAACCAGTATGTGCTCATCCACGCTTAGATCGGAGGTATAGGCTCCTTGAGACTCCTGACTCTTCAACCTCAGGATTCTTTGCTCCGCTGCTTCAGGTAATGAATTGAACTCGCTCGAACTAGTTGATCCTCGAGAGACCTCCGAGGCGGAACCTGACTGGTCTTTTCTCCCAAACACCATAACCCTCTCCCTAATTTTAGATACACGATTTCGATCGGCTCGAGCTATTCGCCGACACTCCGCTAGACCTTATCACAGGAGAGGCGTCGTTACTTACGGTATCAGATAACTCTTTTACCGCATAGACGAAAGTTCGAGCTCGAGTTCATCGTAAATCTCAATACCGTGTTGACCGACCAATGGTATCTGCGGCTTTACAACTCTCGCCTGATCAGCCGTCCCTGGACAGACAGCTACGATCCGAAATCCTCTGCGCTGATAGAACCGAAGCGCATCGGTGTTGTCGTTTGTGGTAGGAAGAGATAAACGGACAAGTCCTTGTGAACCCCCCGCCCTCACAAACGGGGCTTCTGCCCCTATCCGCTTGATTGTGGGTACCTGGCATCGCTTGCCTCACGCCACCACGACCAACGGGTCTAGCTCGGGTGAGCCGGTGAATGAGTTCGCTAGCTTCGGCTTTCTCTGTCGCGTTGGCACGACAGAGGCCCGGCTCTGGGGGATACTTTGGGTTCTGGCCTTGTGGCGCTTCACCTTGGGGTGTGCCTTGCGCTGGTCTCTTGATTATCGTTCGACAGCCCGGAGATACGTGACACCGACTTCCACGTCCGGTCTAATAGGCGTGTATTTGCCACACAACGCTCTTTGGAGAGTGTTGATTGCTCCTACAGCGTCTCGATGACAAACGAACTTACAGTTCTTGCACCGGTAGTTTCGACCTTTGGGTTGGTTGCGTGCTCCACAGGCTAGACAGGTCTTGGTCGACCCAGACTCATCGAGGTGTTCGATCTCTAGCTTGGTCTTTTCTCCCAAGTACCGCTCCTGTCGTCCTCTCGAGCACTGAGATAGCTGTTGGCGTTGGTGTCGACCTGCTGATCTGCGCTGTCTAGTCCGTTGCTCTGTGCCTCTTACATCGCCTGCAACTAGACGTCCAGTATTGTGAACGATGACGTGGTTAGCAGCCTTGGGAGATACTTGGTGGTCGAAGTCCTTGAGTTATAAGCTGGCCCTTGCCTTTATCTGCTTCTTCGCTTTGACAGGCGCTTTTGGATCGCAGAAACGGACTTGTTGCGCTGGCGCTTGATGGCCCTGCCTTTCTTCTTGTTGATGATGGTGACCTCGATAGTGTGCTCGTCCACCTAAGTGGCAAGGGCCATTTGAATTACTAACACCTTCATCGATGGCGGTTGTTCTGTCACCTACAGATCCGACTCGCTTGGTCCTATAAGGAATCCGCAGGCTCCATTTCCTGGCGTCTATATTCCAACAAAGCTGGATCTCACCCCGGCATTCAGGCGGGACCTGCTCTTTAGTTTCGGAATCCAAGATTTCAGGTATTGAAAGGGCAATGCGGGACCTGCCTCGTCCGAGAGAGAGATGCAACTTGTCCTTCGACACCTGCCAGCCGAAGTTCCTAGAGAAGGACAGCGGCCGGTAGAGTTCTTCTTCCGCCAGGGGGCACGTGCCTTTATGCCGTTCTTGCGATTGGTCCGAGAGGTTGTGATCGCCTCGTGCAAGTCCTTGGCGATGCTGATGGTGCTATGGGCGTGGAGAGGACGTTCATCCCGTGGGAGTGAGGTCAGAAATTTCTGTAGGTCGGACTTGCCAGGCGATCTGCCGCTGTGGACCCAATCTATGGCCTGATTCCAGAGAATGGCTGTGGATTGGGCAGAGTCATGTGCCCTGCGGTAAATACTGCCTGACAAGGTTACGGAGATTATCGCCGTTCCCATGGTGTCTAATGGTGCTACTTTAGTACAGAACTACTGGTCTTGATGTGTTCTTTATGAGATGGAAGCTGATGATTTCCGCACCAGCAGACATGTGGTCTACAATCTCTGTGCGCACATTGTCCTAATCCCCAAGTACCGCAGAAAGGTGATGACACCTCGGGTGACTGCATTGCTCGGCGAAGCCTTCGCGTAAGTGCGCAGACGCTATGGGGCGACGCTCGAGCCTACGAGACCGATCAGGACCATGCACACCTCCTTGTGACGTACCCGCCCAAGGTCTCCCTGTCCAAACTTGTCATGTCGTTGAATACCATCTCATAACTACGAGTACGAGAGCGCCGATGGCCTTTGGTGACGGGGCGTTATGATGAGAGCACTTCTGGTTCCCCTGGTGCTGTGTGGTCTCAGCGGATGGCGCCCCCTTAGACATCATCAAGCGATACATCGAAAACCAGCAGTCCCCTAACCGACAAGGACGGCCTCCTCGTAGCAGCCGACCTTGACCCCGCCCTTACGGAAGGGGCTTGGGGTCGCCGAACTGGTCAAAGCGCGGTTTTGACGGCCTAATGAAATAAGGCTGTAACGATGCCTTCTCTGGGGACGAAGGCATCGAGCGATACTACGTGAATAGCATCATTGGAGGTCTCATAAGTTATTATCCCCACGATTAGGTCAAAGCGTAGGCGATGAATCCAGGCAACGCCGATAGATCAAAAACTCTTCCCCTCATACCATCTCAAGGGTACCCCATGGGGCTTACAAATATCCAATAGCCTTTGTCAGGGATCATCTATCCCTTTCAAGCATAAAAACCTCTTTGGAAATCACCTCGCGATCTCCTACCACATCTTTGACCCGACAATTTATTACGAGAGGAGTCGATGTTTGTGGGGATGTTCTGGTTACTTAAGTGCAAATTCAAGTGCTTCCTGAAGGAGATCTGGCGGTAGATGACCTCGGGTGTGATAGCTCCAGGAATCGAAACTCCACTTCATAAGGTGTGCGATTGAGCCTCTTTTTGCTATGTCCCGGCTACCACCGAATAAAACATCCGAAAGGATTAACGTCGCATCGGTACCACCTTGATTCATAATGCAAAAAATCTCCGGACGGTAGTGGGGGACAGCCACGTCCTCGCCGACCGCTCGCCGTAGACCGGCAGCAACGATATCCGCTTGATGAACCGCTATGTGACCGAGTTTGGGCATGGAGAGGGCCGTTGCATCGCCCGCACCAAAGATATTTTCATGCTCCAAAGACTGCATTTGTTCATTTACAGGCAGAAATCCCATCTCGTCACCCAATCCAGAGTCAGAGACCACCTTGGGCCCCACGTAGGGGGGGATTACAATCGCCAAGGCAGCTTCAATCTCGGTTCCATCCGCAAATTTTACAGCGTCCTTGTGAACCTGAGTAACTACTTTCTGAGTCAGAACCTCTACACCGACCGTCTGCAGCATTGGATTTAGGGCTTGGTGTACCGAATCCCCCACGTCCTCAAAGAACACCTCTCCGGGAGTGAACGCTGTAATGGTGTGAGGGGTATTTCGAGAAGCCATCTCATGATGGATCATGAATATAACCTCACCTATGGGACCCTCACACGGTGCCTTTAGCTGTGGGGCGGCAACCTTGGATCCCCAGGTACTCAGAGCTGCACCAGTTACGATAGGACCTCCTCGGAACGATGAGATCGTCTCGAACAGACGAGGGGCGTGGAGGTCGTCACAGACCGAGTATCCGAACTCCTCGAGTCCTTCGATTGCTCCATAGTCCTTTACAGCACCTGTGGCGATAACCAGGAAGTCGTAGTTCATAGAGTCCCCGCTGCTGAGTCGTACACTCTTTGAGCTGGGATCGACCGCCACCGCAGAGGCATGAACAAAGTGAGAACCACTACGACGTGCTATAGGGGCTAGGGGAAAGCGAGTATGTGAGATCGGCTTGCCAGAGAACGCTACCTCTGGGAGCATGGGCTTGGCTAGGCTCTCAGAGCGGGGATCGACTAACGTTATATCGAACTTTCTGTGAAGACGATACAGCAGCCTAAGTCCCGCAAAGCCTCCCCCAAGAATGACAAGTCTTGGCTTCTTGTTCAAAGTCCCAACCCCTTTCTCCTATCAACCAGAAGACCTGGCGACACTAATCTTAGCGATCTCCGGCACTCCCTTGGCCTTTCGTGCACTCACAGGTCACTAGTGAATGGTTAAGCACGCAATCGACGCAGAGAGGTTCAACCGGCGGAGGCACAAAAACACCCCCGCCACCCCCGTTATTGCCACCACCAGAACCGACTCCAGATACAGGTCCGCCATTGCCTCCGCCACCACCGCCTATACCGCAGACAATTCCGTTACAGCCTGTTGAAGGGTTAGCTGAGGCTAGAGACGGTAGCGCAATCAATGACAACATCGTTGCACCAGAGGCAACCGCTGCAACAACACCTATTCGGTTCAGCACTTAGCACCTGGTGTATTGTAGTATCCGGTTATAGGCAGCACGTGATCGTATTGGTTCGGCTGAGGTTGCACGTAGATGGTTTGTTTAACTTCAGTTGGGGGGAATGTTTGAATCGGACTTGATGCGGTGTTACGGAAGGTAACGCCAGTTGCTACGAGACAGTAAGTAACTGGAACCGATCCGATAGCAGCAAAAGAATGATTGGTAGTAGGCGAACCAACTATGTGCGTCTTTGTATCTAAAATCTCTTTAGTCGAAGGCCAACCGTTGTAGCTGATCTGCTGTGCATTTTCACCGCCAAAGACTGAGATCGCATGCGGATTTGTCCCAAGCCAGCTCTGGCTTTCGTTTGCGTAAGCGTCGAAGGGTGATAAAAGCTGTGCGATCTCATTTAGTGCTTTTTGGCTGTTGAGGAACTGAGTCGCATTGTACCAATTGACGTTTGCTGCAAACATGACAGCCGTATAGATCTCAAGCCGTGTCTCCGGTGAGTTTCCGGTTCCTACATATACCGAGCCAATGTATGGGTTCTTGATGTCTTTCACCTCGGAAGCCAATAGATTGGACTTGTATGTGATGATCCTTAGCGGATCTGGAACCGTTACTACGTTTCGATAATACGGTGTTGCGGTCGAGAATGAGTCGTATATAGGCAGATAAGGATCTGTTGCTTTTTGTACCGCTGCTGGAGATAGAGACTGCTGGGAACTCTGTGACGTTGTTCCACAAGCACCTAAAGTCGTTGCAGTCCCGACCAACACTGCAAGTTCTGCTGCTCTTTTAGCTCTCATCTCTAGTCCTTTCTTAAGGTCTTTGTTGAATCGTATATTGACTGGCTATCGTAGGCGTCCATCTTTGATCTAGAGTATGCCATATCACTCACTGTGCCTGTGCCGTTAGCATCTGCATCGACGGTAATTGCCTGAGTTGCCATTTCGATGATCCGATTACGGTCGAGGTTTTGTTCCGCTTACATCTTGAACCAAGTTTGTCCTGTCGATATTTACGCCAATTGAATGAGTCAAATGGTCTATCTTCCTTAGACTCCAGAATGCAGAGTCAGTAATCGAGATGTCCGATAATGTATATTATGTCAAGTTACGAGGGACAAAGCTTACTAAGGCTGGAATTGGACCCGTCTCTCACTATCGGCTGACCTCAGACAATGTCTTCTCCTGCCAAATAAGCCTCATGTTCACATGGATCTAGGCGCTTAGAACCGGCAACGCTCGATAAAGTTGTACCAGATGTTATCAACTGTCTCTGAGTCACAGTATCTATGCGGCGCGAAATTTTGACGATGTCTGGAGCTATAACGCCTGGAGTTGTAAACCGCGGCCTCCTCGCTGATCATCTCCTACACACACTGGCGCGCAATATCGCTGATTCGTTGCCGCTAAGAACCGATGACCTTGATCGGGAAATATTACAACATGAAGTGCGACGTAATACCCTTGAAGAAGGCCACTATCAAGGCTTAGTTCATAGGGGCCAACCAGTAGCCCTACTGGTCAAAGGTAATAGGTTCACCGTAGACACCCTAGCTCACAAGGATCGCTCCTATTACGTAGTAACGAAAGCGGTTCGTTATGCTAAGTCCAACGAGATTGCTTGGGTACTTTTAGAGAGTTGCGACGGCTTTCAGCTCCTTAGGTCGACACCCTATAGCCGTCAGGGACAATACTGGAACTCGGTAGATAAGTATCTTGCGGTGTTTCCTAAAGATCTGGAGGAGCCTTACATCTCCTTGGGGCAACTATCGGTTGTGCCAGAGATCTTCAAGAAAGACGGAGTTTTAGATGACCTTCTAGGAGAGACGATTCGGTATAAAAAGCAACTCTTGTTTCAGTTGGATACGTCTTTAAGAGAACAACTCTACCCAATGATCTATCGAGCTATATCAAGATCAAAAATCAATAGTTCTTTGTCGGCCAATCTAAGCCCCGAGTTTAGTGCAGCCCTAACAATGAAGCTGATCTTTAGACTTCTCTTGGAGATCTATCTAGAAGAGATTCAGAAACCGAAAACACAGGAATTTCCCGCAACACTCTTCGACGTCTTAGCTCATAATCTCGAAGTCTTAGATAGAAATACAGAACACAGCGCACTTCTTTGGGAGAACATACTGACTTATGTCTCTAGTAGAGCTGTGGTTACTCCATCGCAGGAAGCGATTCGTCGATACCTCGCATTTAGTGCTAGCGAGATTAGTTGTCTGAAAGCCATGCAGATAGATGATCGGTACATGACCCAGGCTCTGAGGTCGCTAATACATCTTGATTCAAGAGAATGTGTCTCAGTTGACTACAAGGTTTTAGATGCTAGAGACTTTGGAGATCTCTATGAGGACCTGCTTAAGGTTTCAGAGTCTAAAAGCTCAGCCGAGACAACTCTGATGCGTAACGACCAGATCTCAATTGACGAGACTAAAAGCTCCGCTAAGGCTAGAGCTTCAAAGACTCGCCAAAAGACTACAGGTGCCTACTTCACTCCCCTCTTTCTCGTCGATTACTTGGTAGAGAGCTCGGTGATCCCAGCACTGAAAGAACATCTAAAAGAAATTAAAAGTCTTATCAAAGAAGATCATATATCAGAAGCTGCTCGGAGATTCTACGACTTCAAGGTAGCCGATTTAGCGATGGGTACCGGTCACTTCCTCGTCTCCACGATCGATGCTATATCAGCAACGATAGCTGAGTTTTTGGAAGAGTACAGAATTGAAGAGGTGGAAGTCGAACTGGAGAACCTTCTCGCCACTAACGCCTCTAGAGATGGTGGAGCAGCGAGCCTGAATCACATATCTATCACGGGAGCGCTTCGGTACCTAGTGTCTCATCGATGCATCTACGGCGTGGATATCAATAGATTCACAGTTGACCTTGCAAGAGCGATCGTTGCGGTGCATACTCTCGCACCGGCGCTACCTATCTGGGATCTTAAAGATCATATGGTGACGGGAAACTCTCTTATTGGACTTTCAAAGGACCAAGATATTATGGCCTATCGGTCTGAACTGCCAGATGATCTCTACAACAACCTATCACACCTGTTGGGAGGTGATCTGAACAGCCTTTACAACGTCTTATTAGCAGGCTTGGTTGGACTGATAGATATCAGAGAGCTCCAAAGGATTGTAGATGCAGAGGACCAAGGGAAGTTGTTGATGCTGATCAAGGAGATCGATTCACAACAACCTGTGCACTTTCCCTCGCTGTTTCCAAAGGTCTTTCAGAGATGCCCGGAAGGGTTCGACGTTGTAATAGGCAATCCCCCATTTCAATCTCAACTTAACTCTTACACAGCGGCAAAAGGTTTAGAGTTGTCCGCCCTGAGGCATCTTTACCCTGAAGCTACGAAGTTGCCTTTCGATCGTTCAACCCTGTTTCTCCTGAGGGCACTTTCCCTTACCAGAAGCGGAGGGTGGATTGCTCAGGTACAACCTATCTCTTTGCTTGCAACTCAACAAGCAGGCTTTGTTCGATCGAAGATGCTTGAAAGCACCACTTTGAGAGCGATCTGGATAGGCACAGAGAAGGTATTTGACGCAAGTGTAGCCACCTGCGCAGTTATTGCGCAAAACTTCAGAAGTGATTCGTATACAGTTTCGAGAAATCTCAACTCTACTCTGACGCGCTTAGCTCCCCTGGAGGTTGGATCTGGCTCCGATATTGACATCTCGCGCACATGGGGTCAGCTTGCGTCTGGAATTGACGGTGCTCCGACTGTGTATTTGCGAAGATCTCTCACGGTAGGTTCTTTGGCTACAGCCTCTGCAGACTTTAGAGACCAGTACTACGGTCTCAGGGATTATGTATGCGAGTATCAAGATTTAAAAGATGAGGCTTATGTGAAGCTAATAACCTCTGGGCTTATCGATCCGTTTAGGTCTCTTTGGGGACTAAAGACGACTCGATTTAACCATGTACGATATCTGGAGCCCGCTGTGAATATTACCCGCTCACGGAGAGATCTATCTATAGACGGATGGATCAAGACCCGGCTGGTGCCTAAGCTCTTGGTGGCAACGCAAGGGAAGGTTATTGAAGTGTTGCCAGATGAAATTGGGGAACTGCTACCATCGGTCCCCGTGGTGACCGTATTGGCACGAAGTGACACCTTTTATCTGTTGGCTGCTGCGTTGGGCTCCCCGCCAGTAAGTCTCTTTGCTAAGCAGCAGTACTACGGAACTGCTCTCGCCACGTCGGCAATAAAGCTAAGTGCAAAGCAGATTCTTGATCTGCCATTGCCTCAAGACCAAAAAAGGTGGGAGAGGAGTGCCGAGTTAGTTGCAGAACTATTTAGGAACAACACAGAGACAGATCTCGACGTGTGGCAAGAATATGCGGCTGTTGCTACAGAGGCCTATGGTCAAAGAGCAAGTCAAATATCGAAGTGGTGGCTAGATATTGCATGCCCGTCAAAGACGAGGGATAGCTGTGATTGGGTACCCTAGATGTAATTCACCTTTAATGTGATATCCGACCAGAATGTAGATGGGAGGAGAATCCCATGAAAGCTAAGTTGCATACCTAGAGAGCAAGTCAATTCGAAGCTTACAGAAGGCGATAAGGTTGTCAGTGAAAATAGAAGGGTATCAACTGTTGGCAATCCAGCATGCTATACCATCCAATGGTGAACCTTCGTGAGTGGGCTCTTGCCCAAGGCATCCATCCCCAAACCGCCTACCGTTGGTATCGCGAAGGCAAGCTCCCGGTTCCTGCTCGCAAGATGGGCAAGCTTATTCTCTTTGGTGACCTGGAAACATCAACGGCACCTAGCCCCCGTCGCACGGTCGTCTATGCCCGAGTCTCCTCTGCCGACCAGCGCACTGATCTCGACCGCCAGGTGGCAAGGATCGTGGCCTGGGCGACGGAGCACGGCTACTTGGTAGATCAGGTGGTGACCGAGGTCGGCTCTGCCCTTAGTGGGCATCGACGCAAGTTCCTCGCCTTGCTCAGGGACAGGTCCGTGACGACTATCATCGTCGAGCACCGAGACCGGTTCTGTCGCTTTGGAGCGAAGTACGTCGAGGCTGCACTTAAGGCCGAGGGCCGTCGCTTGGTCGTGGTGGACCCCTCCGAGGTGGACGACGACCTTGTGTAAGATGCCACGGAGCTGCTCACTTCGCTGTGCGCCCGTCTCTACGGACACCACTTGGCAGCCAACCGAGCCAGACGTGCGGTCGAGGTGGCCTGCGGAGAGGCGGTTGCATGATCGTCCAGATGCCGACCAAGACCCAGGCTGCCCACGTCGCTGAGATCACCGGGGGAACGCTGCTTCACAACCACCAGGGCAAGCCAACGAGCAAGGTCGCACTCGACGACTTCGAGGCC
>NZ_FQUL01000038.1 GCF_900128965.1 Ferrithrix thermotolerans DSM 19514 | reverse complement strand
TCCTGTTGGTGAGGCTCCTGTTGGTGAGGCTCCTGTTGGTGAGGCTCCTGTTGGTGAGGCTCCTGTTGGTGAGGCTCCTGTTGGTGAGGCTCCTGATCAGTAATGTTTAGGGTCGTGACATATCTCTTGTAACGGCATCAAATAACCCCAAACGGAACTCTCCCATATAAAGTTGTTAGTAGCACCATATGGAACGTTGCCGTCATCGGCGCATATCTCTATAGAACTGAGGAGCAACTCGACACTCTGGTCGCACTGTTTTGGGAGCAAAATTCAGGAAGCTGCGCACTCAATCGTATAATCAGGTGATAGAAATAAGCATGGTCAAGAAAGGCAACTCCCGATGACAGCCGTTACGACTGAGCGTAGAGAACACATTCTTCTAATAACAATAAATAGGCCAGAGGCTAGAAACGCAGTAAATGGTGCTGTAGCTGCCGGTATGGAGGAGGCCATAGATGAGCTAGAGACCGAACAAAGTATCTGGTGCGCTATCTTAAGTGGCGCAGGTCCCGCTTTTTGTGCCGGTGCAGATCTAAAAGAGATTGCTTCAGGCAACGGGGCCTCGCTATCAACTCCAAGAGGAGGATTCGCTGGCATTGTATGGAGGGAACGTGCCAAGCCGCTCATAGCCGCCGTGGACGGACCTGCGCTCGCTGGTGGAACGGAGATCGTGTTAAGTTGCGACCTAATCGTCGCTTCCAGAGCGGCAAGCTTTGGGCTACCTGAAGTGAAGAGGTCTCTGGTGGCCGCTGCTGGGGGCGCGTTCCGTCTTCCCAGGATTCTCCCTCGTGCAATTGCTATGGAAGCCCTCCTCACCGGCGAACCGATCTCCGCTGAGACTGCGTACCAACATGGAATGATAAATCACCTAGTCGAACCAGGGCAGGCTACCGTAGGTGCCATGGAACTGGCGGAGACCATTTGCAAAAACGCGCCGCTCGCGGTCTCTGAGACCTACAAGATCGCTAGGCAGTCGTTTTTTGGCTCAGTCCCCGAATCTGATCTCTTTAGAGCCAGCCGTGACGCCATGAATCGATTAGCTGAGACCAACGACTATAAAGAGGGACCTTTAGCCTTCATTGAGAAGCGACAACCGAGATGGAGTGGAAGCTAAATACCTTCCGCTGCGGTAATTGCGGACCGCAGGATTACCCGAAAAAAGCTAGTCACACCAGGAGCAAGTGCGAGGTTTTCGACCTCTCGAGCGTCACACATCCTAAGCTGGTCAACGTCGTCTCCCGGAACATACCTAAGCTCGCCACTACTTGCCTCTGGTGTCACACAGAAGTCATAAATTAGGAACTGTTCGTCTCCGGTGCCAACTTCAACAACACCCAATGGCCGCCCAACCGCAACAGCTAAGGTTGTCTCTTCTATGAACTCCCTCTTTAGCGCCTCCGCCAAAGACTCTCCCGGCTCTACTCTTCCGCCGGGCGGCGCCCAAAGGATACCCGAAGGACCCCTCTTGCCGGCCAAAAGCACACTTCGACCCTGTACTAATACTCCCGACACAGCGACCGTCGTTTTCACTATGGGATCTATGAAAGTAGGAGTTGCATAACAATTGCTCGAGCCTTGAGACCGTAGCTCTCCATAATTGACTTAGAAGCTCGATCACCAGGAAGTACCGATACCTCAAGAGCTTTACAACCCTTAGCGGTAGCTAGATCGATCACCGCTTGAAGGAGATCTCCGCCACCGCCAAGACGCCGGTACTTCTCACTCACGAAGAGTTCGCTTACCACACACGAGGCGCCAGCTTTAACGAATTCACCGACGACGAATCCGACCGGTACCATGTGATAGGCCCAGTAAAACCCAAAGAGGCCGTCGCTGAGAGTACCAGTAGAGTTTCGATGCTCTATCTCTTCCAACAGCTCAGGGCCTCCTCGACTCCTGAGAAGTTCGAGCCGCATCTCACGGCGGAGATCCGGGAGAAACTCCGGTGGAAACTCAGGATTAAATTCTTCGATCAAATCCGCTTGAGACTCGTTTTCGCAGCCGACACAACTAGGACAGACCTTCATGCTCCGTAGAGGCGTCTCTGTACTGAGAGAGCTTAGCCAACACAGTCCGACGTCGACGATGTTCGAGTTCGAAGCTCTCTATCTCAGCTAGTTGCGTTGGAGTACAACTAGAGAGTCGCTCAATTACCTGGGTGGCCGTTAGGGATTCATAGTTTTCTATCCCTCCAACACTGTCGAGGGGTGTAGTTGCTTCTGTGTCTTTTATCTTCTCACCCGCAGACTCATCTACAACCTCAGCCTCCTGGGCGTCTCGGTCTGCAACAGAGTCTTTGGTTCCGACCGCCGACTCTATCAGGTGCTCGATCAGACCCCCCAAGGGACCGCCCACTGACTTCGCTACCATCTGACCAAGATCCTTCACAACCGTGTCAGGACTTTGATAGCGCTTCTTTGCGTAGTCCACGGTCATACGACCGAGGAACTCAGCTGTCTTGATCTGTCCTTCAACAAGGTTTTTCCCTGTCTTAGCCGCCTCTGGGGCTGCCTTGGCGACAGCTGCTGCGAGTCCGATGGGAAAGTAAACTAACTTCTCCAAGACCTCTTCAACTTCGAAGCTAGAACCGTTTTCACTTGCTGTCATAACGACCTCCTATGTAAGAGGCTACACGCAATCTCTGCAAAGCTCACGAACCTTGTCCGCCATCTGAATCTTGTTTTTCACCAAAAAGCAAGATTGACACACGAACTCGTCAGGTTGCCTCGGCAGAACCTTGACCGCTACCTCAGCACGGTCATCTTCTAAATCTTCTTCGTCATCTTCGACTACGACAAATCGTTCTCGTATTATCTCGTCGAGTGAAGCTTCAATCTCTTCCTCATCGTCTTCGAAGTCGTCTTCCTCATCGTCTTCTCCTGTCTCCACCTCGACCGCATCGACAGCGTCATCGACCGGGTCCACGATATCTATATCGTCCAAGGGATCTTCGTCTAAGGGATCTTCAAGATCATCTTCAAAGACGTCGTCCTCAAAGTCCTCTGGAAACTCCTCCAGCTCGTCATCGGAGAGCTCTACATCAATGTCCCCAAGATCTTCCTCTTCGAAGTCTACGATATCAGGATCGACCTCTTCCGAAACTTCATCTTCGACGCTCGACTCTTCAACTTCGTTACTTTTCTTCTTCCGTGCCATATCCACCTTCTAGACCAAGTTTCGCGCAAATATTACCCGATGTTGCCAAGTTACATGCACACTAAAGGTCATATTCAACGCAGTTAGCGTAAAGTCTGCCTCTGCTTAAGCTCGCTTTCACGTTCGTCGGAAAGCCGTCCGAGATCGTAATCTCCATAATCTACATACGACATCGCTTCACTAACAAGATTATGTCCCGCTATATTTCCTATGAGTCGATGCATAGCCTGAGCCACTTTACGGTAACTTTCATGACCAGCAGGCTGAGTCCTAAGCTCAGTTATGTGCATCAACTCTCGCGCATTTACTTGAACTCGATAGCGAATTCGATAAGCCATTGGCACCAAGTACGCAGCCACATCGCTAGAGTGCCTATCTGAGATCTCATCGTAAAGATCCAAAATCGACTCAAGGGAGCGAGCATACTCCTTTGATAGGCCTGCACTTGCCACCAAAGGTGGTACAACATAACCCAACACTGGATCTATGCCCCGCCACTCAATTGTCATCAGTCGATGCCTCTGTAGATCACGAAACGCGCCGTAGTCACTGACTATCTCAAAGACGTAACTGGCCGCTTCAAAGGCACGTCCCGGCCTATGTCTTCTGTTTTTGCGATCTCCGACGTATGCCCGAAAAAGTTCTTCTCGTTCCCTCATCGAGGTTCTCGCAACTACGGAGCTGCAAGCTTCATGAGCCATCCCGGTGTACTCAAATAAGATCGCCTCCAAAATTCTTGTCTCTGCATCACTTTGAAAATCGATCAGTCTCACCGTGGCTTCTTCTAGATGTTCTGTCTCCATTTCGGGTACAACGGCCGAGACTATCGCTGTTAGGTTGGCGTGTTTTTGTGCCCGATAATCAACCCAGGCTACGCCACGGTCTGGACGGTCAATGCGAGACAAAAAAGAAGGTATGACCTTTTGCAGCTCGACGTTTATCATCTCCGCAAGCTGCCGGGCTTCACCCAAGGGATGTGAGCGCAGTCTCATAACGAGATACTCAAAGGCCTGGGGTGAACCGAACATACCGAGGTTAGACAACGTTGCTACGGGGAGAATCCCCCTAACAGCATCGAAAGATGCGGCCCGCAACGACCGTAAGATGGCTGGATCACTGTTATCCCCAAAACGTGATGAGAGGTGCTCAAAGACTCTTTGGTATGTGTCGTTGTAGCTTTCGAACAACGCATCTACAGTATCCCTATAACGGCACTCCAAGTCAGAATCTAAAATCTCAGGGGGAACTTTATAGCCATACCGCCCGTCATCCCTCTTCTTACCAAAGTTCAGGTACCTAGTCGACTGCTCCAAATACGACATCATACGCGATCGTTCTAGAACCTTGGTCAAAGAGTTGCTAACCTGCTCACATGCTAAATGGACACCGCCAAGCTGGGCGACCGAGTCGTCTCCATAGTCTAGAATCACGCGCTCAAATAGTTCTTGCGAACGTTTCATTCCCACGGTAGAGTCCGACGCCTCAAAGGTGGCCGATTCATCGTAGAACTCATCTATGAAAAGACGCCTAAGAGACTTAGAGGTTCTCGAGTACCTCGCAAACAGCGCTGCCTTGACCGTCTCGGGAAGATTTATGAGAGCAAAGACCGGACCATCGACGTCTGTAAAGAACCTCGAGAGCACCGCCCTCTCAAAATCTGTAAACTCTTCTTTGAGGTAACTCATATGCATCTCCGCACAACCTAGACCTTCAGCTAAAGCAAAGGTGCATAGAACACTAGCCGCCTGGCGACTAAAGCACGCCGCAAGCTTAGAAGCCGAATTGCCTAAACAACCTCTTCTTCTAAAGAGTCTGCGACAAAGACCTGAGAAGATAGCGCCACAACACCCCTCATGCAGAGCTCAACGGCCTCAGACGCTATCTGAGCTGTGTCATTATTAGTTGCAACCTCGCCGATCTGTCTAAGAAGATCGACCGTCTGCTTTACGTTTCGAACAAAGTCGCCCGGTGGTAAGCCGGTGCCCTTCAAAGCCGCTCCAATATCTGCACCATTGGCCCAACGAAATAGCACTGTAGCAAATCCACCCTCTGGGGTTTTAGTAAGTGGCAACCTAAGTGCAGCCTCCTGATCAACCAAATCCCGCCACAGCTGAAGTACCTTGGAGAAGCGGAAAGAGACCTCCTTCGTAGGGAGTTCAAGTATATCCCTGTAATTTGGCTTGGACTCGTAGGTAAAGGCGGAGACCAGGGCGGCCATTGAAGGAGCTCCGATCCCATCGAATAGACCTTCCTCAAGCGCCATTGAACACAGTAGATCTGCTTCGGAGTATATCCTAGATAGCCGCTCCCCTCTTTCTGTGAGAGACCAACCCTCAACGTATCCAAAGTGCTGAAGGATCTGCATCACTCTGTTGAGCTGAAGGGCTAGGGACTCTATCTTTGATTTGATCTTGTTCTCAGTGTCCCTAACCCTGTTTTGAAAGCGAACCATCCTCTTATACGCTGCGACATGTTCCTCGTAGTGTCTACAGGCGCTGAAGAGATTTAGGGGCTCAGCGAAGTCATCGCCGTCCGGCCGAGCAGAGTCAAGGGAGCTTTCAGAAAACGACGGTTCACCGCTATCTGTACCTTCGAGCGGAAGGTTCCTCAACAGATCTGAGACCCTCCACCTAAACTCCTTAGAACTCGGATCGTAAGGGGTGGGTAGATCGATTCTACCAACAGAGGCTAGGTGTGAAGATTGAAGAGCTCCAACTTTGTACGCCTTCGAGGAGGTGGAGACCAGAGTAAGTTTTACGCGATTCTTGGAACGAAGCCCTACTGCCACCACCGCCAGACGAACCCTCTTGGAAGCGTCTTTGGCGCTCGGAGCACTAAGGACAGTTCCGACTTTGACTCGGTGCAGCTCAAGATCTGACTTCGGCTGTTTTGTCCTTCCGTCGCCTCTTTGCCTTGCAACCTTTTTCTCCGTCTCTTTCGCCTCTAAATAGGCGAGCACATCACCAAAATCGCAAGTAATAGAGTCCTTTACAGAAGAGAGCCGGCGCTTGGTTCTCGACAGCTCAGCCTCAAGTTCAACGACCTCAGAGTCTGTGGAGTACTGAGCAAAAGAAAGATTCAAAAGATGGCGTGCAGTGTCTGGGAGGTAACGCTTTACCAGATTAGATGCCATGTTGTAGGTAGGACGAAAAGAGGAACGAATCGGATAGGACCGAGTCTGCGCCAAGGATGCAGCCTGAGCGAACGTCGTAGAGGGGTTCCAAAGAACATGAGCAAAACCCACTTCGTCGATTCCTCTACGGCCCGCCCTTCCAGCTAACTGGGTGTACTCGCCTCCGCTAAGAAGTACATGGCGCTCGCCGTTGAACTTCGTAAGCTTTTCAATCACCACCGACCTTGCCGGCATATTTATACCGAGTGAAAGCGTCTCTGTCGCGAAGACCACCTTTATCAAAGCTCGTTCGAAACACGCTTCCACAACCTCGCGAAACGGTGGAACCATACCTGCATGATGAGCCGCTACCCCGGCTTCTAGGGAGGCCACGAACTCCTCGAAGTGCAAAGCTTCCAGATCCTCGTAATTTAGTCTCGCCAGATGTGTGTCAACAACCTTTCTTATCTCCTCACGTTCAAAGGCCGTAGTAAGAACCAGACCACGGTTCAGTACCTCTCGTACCGCCTCGTCACATCCAGCGCGTGAGAAAATGAAGTATATTACCGGAAGACGATCCTCTTCACTTAGGAGCGATATTACAGCGGAACGTTTTGGTTGAAACGCCTTGGGGCGCGCTCCACGCTTAAATGGTGCCTCAGATAACCATGGAGCGTCGTAGTGGGCGCCTTCTGGGTTAGCCCTACCGTCTATAAAGGTATCGATAGCATAAAGCGAGTTGGTCTTCTTGTTTCCCAATATGTAGCGGTGGCGGAGTTCGACCGGACGGGTCTCTTCTATGACGGCCTCCATAGATCCTCTCACCGTCTTCATCCAATGCGCGAACTCTTCGGCGTTTGAGACCGTAGCTGACAAACAGACCAGCGATACCGTTGGAGGAAGGTGAATAATGACCTCTTCCCATACAGCACCCCGATATGGATTTTGCAGGTAATGAACCTCATCTAAGACCACGAGGCCAACTTTGGAGAGATCATGATTATCGGCGTAGATCATGTTTCGAAGAACCTCTGTAGTCATGACCACCACAGGAGCCTCTGGCCTAATTGAGTTATCTCCTGTTAGAAGTCCAACCTGTTCCGTTCCAAAATATGAGCAGAACTCGAGGTACTTTTGATTGGACAACGCCTTTAGCGGGGTCGTATAAAATGAACGCTTTTTCTCAAATAGAGCTTTAAAGATTCCGTAAAGACCCACGAGAGTCTTACCCGATCCCGTCGGCGCAGCTACGAGCACCGACTCACCAGAGTCAAGGAGTTCTATTGAGCGCTCTTGAAACTCGTCTAACTCAAAGTCAACGGACCCAAGAAACTGCTTTAGTAAGCTCTCGTCTGCCACTTTAGTTTTATGCTAGCTGACCGACGAAAGGTTTTGCCTTCCTCTGGTCAAAACTCGCCCGATTGCTATAGACAGTTCGTAAAAGATCACAAGTGGTATCGTAAGTGCGAAGAGCGAGTACGGATCCGAACTGGGTATAAAGATGGCTCCAGCCGCAAATATAAGGACTATCGCCCACCTCCGTCCCTTGGCTAGTCTCGCCGGAGTCACGACCCCTAGCAGTTCAAGAGTCACAAGGATAACAGGAAACTCAAACGCCGCTCCAAAGGCGGCCATCAGCACGACAATAAAGCCAAGGTAGCTCTGTGGCGTATAGAGAGGGTGGATTTGGGGCCCTGCAGCTCCTTGGAGAAACAGTAATGCCTTTGGAAACACGAGATAGGCTATGTAAGCCCCACTAAGAAACAAGACGAAAGAGACAAAGACGAAGGGAATTGCGTAGCGTTTCTCGCTCTTTTTTAGCCCTGGGGCAATGAAGGCCCAAAGCTGGTACATGACCACAGGCAAGGCCACAAAGAGACCGGCAAAACCTGAGATCTTGACCCGCCAGGTAAAGCCGTCAAGGGGTCCATTTACATACAGAGTACAGTGATTTGGGCCATCCACGACACATAGTGGGTGCATAAAGAACCTAAGTATTGCGTCGTAAAATACGTAAGCCACAATTGCACCAAGAGTCACTGCAAACGCCGATATCACCAGCCTCTTCCTGAGTTCGGCTAGATGTTCCACAAGGGTCATCGCATCAGGGTCTGACCTCTTTTTTCGAAAGATTTTACTCATTCAAGCGGCCTCAGTTAAGTTCCACAGAACCGGACTGAAATGCCCCACGCCCGGCATCTTCGAAGTTTACCCAACTGATAGAGTCACCATGGGAGGATCTACCGTTGGTCGATCTTCCCATGGGACTTGAGAATCTAGGATTGCCCTGGCGATCAGAGACAGCTGGAGTACTCTGTCGGGAAGAGCTAACCGGTACCCCTGCCTCCACAGTAGAGGACTTTGGCACGGCGTTGGAATCCATCGTTTCCATCGGATTTCTTTGGAAGAAGGACTCTGTAACTTGCGCCCGTACTCCGCTGTAGGTGCTTCGAACCTGCGTGAGCGGATCGACGATGGTCTCAGTTACCGAGGTTCCCACAGATGTAACTTGGGTAAACACCTGTGTCATCTCACCTTGAACACTATCTCTGATGGACTTGAAGGTACTCCAGTACTTTCCAGCTTGCCTTAGAACACTCGGAAGTTTCTCCGGGCCTAAAACTATCAAAGCCACTGCGGCGACGATCAAGAGCTTTGCTGGGTCCAAACTCATCTCTAAATATCACCAACTCCTAGGTAAGAGTCTCTCTACCACTTTAGTCTACGAAGCAAGACGGAGTTTTAGATCAGAAGCTCGTACGAACACTTACTTTTCGTCGTGTTTTTTTGCAGCGTAACTGCGCAACCTTTCAAGAAATGACGGTGAAGACACCTCGAAGTGAAAGTTAATGAGATCATCCACCTCAATAGGCGGCCCGGCGTGAGACTCTTCAAGTTCTGCAGGCAACCGCCAAAACGACATCTTGACCCCTGCAGAGACGAGGATCTCAACGACCTTTTTATCGGTGTCCTTGATAACGACACGATTACATCCGGGACAGTGAAAGGTGTAAGACGAATCGCCGGTATTCGAACACACAAGAATTTTTAGATCACTCGGTACCAACTCCACGTCACCGCAGTTTTGGCACATCGCCCTTATTATGGGCATAGCGACTCCTTTCGCAAGCACCAACTCCTATAACTAGGTATCGTCAGGAGAGGTCGATCAGTTGACCAACTTTGCCCCAGATTCTTGGACTAAGGACCCTCGAGATGGGTGCCAGCGATTTAGAAGTAGAGCTTGAACTGGCTAGGGGGCCAAAATATCATTACAACCTTACCCACTATCAGCTTCTCAGATATTGGGCCAAAATATCGGGAGTCTTTGGAGTTCATTCGGTTATCACCCATGACAAATACATCACCTTTTGGAACTGTCTGGGTGGCAAGATGGAAGGTCAGTGCGGACTTTGGAAGGAAGGGCTCCTTGAGCAACTTCCCGTTTATGTAGACCTGACCGTTTACCTCAGATATCTTCTGCCCAGGTAGACCTATAACCCTCTTCACAAGATCGGTAATGCCAGCGCTGTCGGTATCGGAGGTTGGCTTTCTAAAGACAACAATGTCACCTTCGTGGATGCTATGCAGGTCATAGCTGAGCTTATCCACAAGGATTCGGTCGCCGATCTGAAGGGTAGGAAGCATCGAGCCAGAGGGTATGTAATAAGACTGAAAGACGAATGCTCGAACCACCAACGCTAGTAAAAAGGCGATAATGCCTATCGTTAACCACTCTGACAACGTGCGTACTAGGGATTTTCTCTTTCCCTTACTCTTCGACTGCGGTTCCAAGACCCTCCCTACAAACTATCTATAAGTTTTGCTACTCGCTCATCTTCGAAACGAAAAGGGTCCTTTAGCATAACTGTACGCTGAGCCTGGTCGTTGAGCTTTAGGTGAACCCAGTCGACTGTGAAGTCTCGGCGCTTCTCTTTCGCTCTTTGAATGAACTCACCCCGTAGCTTAGCCCTGGTAGTTTGAGGAGGGTTCACCACAGCATTTTCTATTCTCTCATCATCAACGATTCTCTCCGCCATTCCTTTGCTCTGAAGGCGGTAGAACACCCCGCGTGTCGTGGAGACGTCATGGTACTGGAGATCCAACAGGCTGATCTGGGGATGAGCTAGCGTCAGAGAGTTCTTTTCACGAAAAGCCTCGATAAGTTTGTACTTGATAACCCAGTCACACTCTCTATCCAAGGTAAGTGGATCTTCCCTAATTGCAGTCAGAGCGTGCTCCCACATATCTAATGCGCGTTTTTCCTCCGGCGGAAAACCTTGCGTCTCGGAATATTTCTTCGCTCTGTCTAGATACTCGCTTTGTATCTCCAGTGCGGTAAGTTCTCTACCGTTCGCTAGTCGCACCCTTCTAGTGCAGGTCATGTCGTGCGATATCTCTCGGATCGCTCTAATTGGGTTCTCCAGGGAGAAGTCTCGAAGAACAACGGATGGATCCTCAAGCATGCGGAGCATAATACTCATTGCGCCAATCTTTAGAAACGTTGAGTACTCCGACATATTTGAGTCACCCACTATCACGTGCAGTCTTCGATAACGCTCTGCGTCTGCATGGGGCTCATCCCTTGTATTGATTATCGGTCGCGACCTCGTAGTCGCTGAAGATACCCCCTCCCAGATGTGCTCGGCCCTTTGGGAGATACAATAAACAGGACCTCGGGCAGTAAGCAGTACCTTCCCTGCCCCAGCATAGATTTGGCGAGAAACCAAAAAAGGGATCAGGACCTCGGCGAAGTGGGAGAACTCCTCCCCTCTCGTAGTGAGGTAGTTTTCGTGACATCCATAAGAGTTTCCGGCCGAGTCTGTGTTGTTTTTGAACAAGAACACAGAACCCCTGATGCCCTCTTCACGCATCCGAGCCTCTGCCGAACCCACTAGTGACTCAAGTATCCGCTCCCCCGCTTTGTCGTGTGCGACGAGATCCGATATCGAGTCACACTCAGGTGTGGCGTATTCGGGATGAGACCCTACGTCTAGGTACAGGCGAGCACCGTTTTCCAAGAACACATTAGACGACCTACCCCAGCTCACAACTCTCCTAAACAGGTAACGTGCTACCTCGTCAGGTGATAGTCGTCTTTGCCCACGTAAAGTACAGGTTACTCCGTACTCGTTTTCCAAGCCGTATATTCGGCGTTCTAAACCTATGTAATCAGGATCCTCTGCTATGGTAAGTTACTCCTTCTCGGCCGAGAGGATCTCCTTGAGCCGTTCCTGCGAGATCCTCGTAAAGGTGCGCCGACCGTTCCCCAAAGATAAGACCGCTACCTCTAGATCAGTCGCCGATAGTACGCGATCTGCTCCGGCGAGCGCAGCGACGGACGCTGTGACCGCCTCCTCAAGACTCCAAGAGGAATCGAAGGAGGTTGCGAACCTAGCTATCACGGACTCCGCATCTCCTCCAAGAACGCAGTAGTTGGTCTCGTCCACCACCGTACCGTCGTAAAGAATGTGATAGAGTTGGCTCTCTTCGACCTTGGCACCAAGCTCCGCAACCAAGATCTCTACCTCCATCGGCTTCATCTCATGAGTAAAGACTTGACCGAGGTATTGGGCATATATGTTCGCCAAAGAACGAGCTTCAACATCGTGACGAGAGTAGGCGTACCCCTTAGTGTCGGCGTGCCGCACGCCGGCGACTCTAAGTTGATCAAACTCGTTGTACTTCCCTACTCCTGCAAAGGCTATACGATCATATATCTCCGAGATCTTATGCAGAGATCGGGACGGATTCTCCGCACAGATTAGAACACCTTGGTTGTACAAAGTACCCAGGAGAGCACGCCCTCTTGCAATTCCCTTTCGGGCATAGTCTGCCCTATCTTTCATCACCTGTTCTGGAGCGACATAAAATGGCATGCTCATTGTCTCGGACCCCCTTGCGCAACCTCGTCCACGATGGCCTTAGAGATCGCACCAACGCTTCCGTCGTCGATACGCTCGTATCCACCGGCATCTACGGTTGCAACGACCGGAAATAGACCTCTTAGAAAGTCAGGACCTCCAGTTGCTGAGTCCTCTTGGGCAGCCTCGAACAAAGCACGGATAGCTAACTTTATGACATCCTCTTTATTTAGTCCGGCCCGGTAGGCGAATTTAACGTACGCCTGGGCCTCCCGACCGCCTGAGCCGATCGCATAGTAGTCGACCTCTTCGTATCGGCCCCCAGTCACGTCGTAGTTGAAGATCCTTCCACGCTTCGTCTCGAGATCCCAGCCAACGAACAGGGGAACAACAACCAGACCCTGCATCGCCATCCCCAAGTTAGCTCTGATCATCTGTGCGAGCTGATTAGCCTTGCCTTCTAGGGACAGATGGACCCCTTCAACTTTTTCATAGTGCTCCAGTTGCACTTGAAACAGCTTTACCATCTCCATTGCAGGTCCAGCTGAACCTGCAAATCCTACCGCAGAGTACTTGTCAGCTGGAAATACCTTCTCTATACGACGATCCGCAATAATATTGCCAGCCGTAGCCCTTCTATCACCGGCAATAAGTACACCAGAATCAAATCTCACCGCCACGATTGTGGTGCCATGGGGCACCTCAATAGACCCAGAAGGATCCACTATCGACCCAAGGGCCTGAGAGGCCCGTATAAAAGATGGCTCTGAATCATCTAGTTTACTTAGTAACTTCAAAAAACTAGGACCTGGATCCTCACTGACTCCAAAGATTGGAAGACTCACCTATCACCCTTCATTGATAACGATCTATAAAAAGAGATTCCTCACAATAAGAGGAGCAGACTTAGCGCTACTCGCCTCCTTTTTGCACGTAGTTACGGACAAACTCCTCTGCATTTTCCTCGAGAACCTCATCTATCTCATCCAAGAGATCATCTAGATCAGCCTTCAGCTTCTCCGCTGACTCGTTCTTCGACGATACCTCTTCTTGCACCTCTTCTGACTCTCTGTGAGTCTGTGACTTCCTTTTTTGTTCTCTTTCAGCCATATAAACCCCTATGCGCCCAAACCTTCTAGCAACTCTACTAAGCTGCCACTACTTCGTATTAAACCATCGACATGTCTAAACGTTCCCTTCAAAGGATCCATCATTGGAACCCTTCTCAGAGGATCTTTACCAGTATCAAATATCAGGGAGTCCCAGTTAGCCGCCGCTATCGAGTCTCCGAACTTCTCTAGGCATTTTCCTCTAAAGTAAGCACGCGTCTCCTTTGGTGGTTCGAACATTGCCACGCCCACATCTCTTGAATCTAGCATCGTTTCCAAGCCGGCGCGCGTTGCGAGTGACTTCTCGGGTCGAATGTCGTGGTACTGCAGATCGATAGCAGCGAGCTTTGGGTCGTTCCAGTTCAAGGAGTGACGATCCTTGTAACCTTGTACCAAGGACAGCTTTGCCACCCAATCAAGACGGTGACGTAGAGAAAGTGGATCCTGCTCTAACCTAGAAAGGGTGTCTTCCCAAAGATCGAGCAACTGACGCACCTCCTCGACTGATCCAACTGTGCCAATTCCATCGTGCTCAAAGTACTTCTTTGCCAGATCGAAGACACTCCATTGGACCTCTAAAGCCGTGATAAGACGACCATCGACAGTTTCCAACACACCCTTTAGCGTCGGGTCATAAGATACCTTCCTCAGGGCCTGCACAGGAGATGCAAGCTGTACATTGAGTTCATCCAACAGACCGTCTTCGATCATAGATAGAACGATTGCAGTAGAACCAAGCTTCAAAAAAGTCGAGATCTCAGAGAGGTTAGCATCACCGATAATCACGTGTAGACGACGAAAACGTGTCGGGTCTGCGTGGGGCTCGTCTCTAGTGTTGATTATCGGACGTTTCAGCGTGGTCTCCAAGCCCACTTCTTCTTCGAAGAAATCAGCTCTTTGGCTGATCTGGAAGTTGACGTCGTCAGCACCAGGAGCCTCAGACCCAACCTTACCTGCTCCACAGATGATCTGACGGGTCACAAAAAAAGGCGTCAGCTGCTTTACGATCTTTGCAAAGGGAACCGCTCGATCCATCATGTAGTTCTCATGACACCCATATGAGTTTCCCTTTCGGTCAGAGTTGTTCTTATACACCACTATCTCTTGGCCCGGTGGCATGAAACGTCGGGACGCCTTCATCGCCCTTCTCAAAACCTCTTCACCTGCTTTGTCGTACAAGAGAGCCTGTCGTGGCGATATGCACTCTGGGGAGGAGTACTCTGGATGGGCATGATCGACGTAAAGACGCGCTCCGTTGGTCAAAACGGTATTTACTAGGTGTGTCTCCATCTCTGCATTCGAAGGGGTCTCAAAGGAGAACCCTCTAGCGTCATTGCCAGGTGACTCGGTCTCAAAGTCCCAACCAACCCTTCCCGCAGCCTCCGAGACGTATGCGTTGATAAGTACCGAAGATACCGTTATCGGGTTAGCATCAGGTGCCCCTACTACCGATATCCCGTACTCTGTCTCTATGCCACAGACCTTTGCAATTGCCATATCTCTCCTATAGACCGCACCTTTTACAGATACTGACCGGTCGCAACACGCTCTATGGCCCTACCACCCTCAGCCTCTTTACCCTGGGTCACCAAAGTGCGAATGTAGACGATCCTTTCACCCTTCTTACCTGATATCTTTGCCCAGTCATCTGGGTTAGTGGTATTTGGTAGATCTTCATGCTCTTTGAACTCTTTTGCAATTGAGTAGAGGAGATCCTCAGTGCGGATACCAGGTTTTTCGCCGGCTATCTCTCTTTTGATGGCTTGCTTTTTGGCCCTACGCACGATATTTTCAATCATCGCCCCAGATGAGAAGTCCTTGTAATAAAGCACTTCTTTATCACCGTTTTGGTAGGTTACCTCCAAGAAGCGGTTCGACTCGTCCGTGCGGTACATCGTCTCGACCGTCTTTTCAATCATCGCTTTGACTGCCTTGTTGATATCCCCTCCGCCAAGAGTCTCAACTTCAGACTCAGCTATAGGCAGATCAGCCGTTAGATACCTTCCAAATATTTGGGCCGCTGAGGCTTCATCAGGTCGCTCTATCTTGATCTTCACATCAAGACGCCCCGGGCGCAATATAGCAGGATCAATGAGATCCTCACGGTTGGATGCACCTATAACAATCACATTTCGAAGTGTCTCTACGCCGTCTATCTCCGCCAAGAGTTGAGGCACGATCGTGGACTCCATATCGGAGGATATTCCAGTACCTCTCGTTCTGAACAAGGAGTCCATCTCGTCGAAGAAGACGATCACAGGTACCCCTTCCTCAGCCTTTTCTCTTGCCCTTTGGAAGATGAGCCGAATCTGTCTCTCGGTCTCTCCTACGTATTTATTGAGAAGTTCTGGTCCCTTGACGTTCAAAAAGTAGCTTCTAACTGAGTCGTTGCCCGTAACCTTTGCAACCTTTTTTGCCAGGGAGTTAGCGACGGCTTTAGCTATAAGGGTCTTCCCACATCCCGGAGGACCGTATAACAAGATTCCCTTTGGAGCAGGGAGCCTGTAAGACTGAAACAGCTCTCGATACAAAAACGGGAGCTCGACAGCGTCCATTATCTCTTCGATCTGCGTGTCTAAACCCCCAATGTCTTCGTAGCTGACGTCTGGAACCTCCTCCAGGACTAGCTCCTCCACCTCGGGTCTTGGAAGTTTTTCGATGATGAATCCGGTCCGAGCGTCAAATAGTACCGAGTCACCCGCTCGTAGTCTCTCGCCAGCGAGATCTCCCGCTAGTTCAGCAACACGCTCCTCGTCCGCCCTACCTACGATTACCACTCTCTTGCCAGGCTCCAAGATGTCCCTTATAGAGACCACCTCACCCACGATCTCATGCGAGCGTGCAAGCACAACAGTAAAGGACTCGTTCAGGACAACCTCTTGGCCTTTCTTTAGTTGAGAAACATCAACCTCAGGATGAACAGCGACACGCATCTTTCGGCCAGAGGTATGTACGTCGACGGTTCCATCGTCGTTAGCACCTAGGTAAACGCCGTAGGCTGATGGGGGTTGAGTAAGCTTTTCAACCTCTTCTCGAAGGGTTGCTATGTGTTCCCTCGCCTGTTGGAGGGTAAAGGTAAGCTTCTCATTACGGAGTTGAGCTTGGGCAAGCTGACCGGTAACCTCTAGAAGTTTTTCCTCCAGCGCCCTTACCCGAACAGGTGAGTCTTGCACCCTTTGGCGCAACTCGGCGACCTCTTCTTGCAATCTTGCGATAACTGCCTCTGACTCATCAGACCTTCCAGCACCGCCTCGATTCTCACGATCAAACTTAGTCGTCTGAATCACCTCCCTATATGTAAGCTATACTCTCCCGCGATCGATTAGGTAATGTAAAGTAATTCATTCTCAGAAACTTAGTTTGCCAGGGATTCAGACTAGAGTGGGGAGTATAAGCAAGTTGGATACGACTTTAACCACTTATGAAGTGAGGAGTTAGATGAAGGTCTGGATCGATCAGGATCTATGCACCGGCGATGGGCTTTGCGAAGAGATCTGCCCTGCGGTATTTACACTACTTGACGACGGTCTGGCTTACGTAAAAGACGGTGACGAGGTCATGAATAACCCAGGTGGATCGGCCCAGATGGTAAATGTCCCTAGCGAACATGAAGAGGCAGTGGTAGAAGCGTCCGAGGAGTGCCCGGGCGAGTGCATATTCGTAGAGACCGACTAGTCTCTACCCCATCCCCACTTCAACCTCTTTGCCTGGCCTAGCGTAGATTAGAAACCCCGTATGGGCCACCATTCTGTGTTCAGGTCGGGCAACCTGAGCTTTGAAGTACCAAGGTCTCTCGAGAAGTTCGACATAACTTCGTGAATGGAAGCGATATAGGTCCAGCGCTTCGTTCAAATGGACTATCTGCGTGACGTTCGTCAAATAGATACAAAGCACTCCGTCCTGCCGTAACAACCGACGTACATTCGAAAGCACGTCCCAAGGCTCAGGGAGATCCAAGACGACACGATCGAAGCGCACCTCTGATTCAAACTCACCTACGTCGCCTCGGACAAGACGGTAAGTGTCACCTAAAATATCTTCGCCAAAGAAGTTGAGCACATTTTTACGCGCAAGATTGAGATGATCCTCCCGAAGCTCAACCCCCGTCACCTTGGCACCATGAGATAGAAGGCCAAGCGACATCGCACCTGAGCCCACTCCGGCTTCGAGAACCGTTGCTCCATGGTACAGATCTAGGTGCATAAGAATGTGCCCAATGTCTTTGGGATAGATGATCTGAGCTCCACGGGGCATTAGGTATATGTAATCAGAAAGAGTAGGGCGATAGACGTAGTACTGTTTCCCGCTCTGTGAAGCGTACTCATGACCACTCTCTGCGCCTATTAGCTCTCCAAGGTTAATCTTCCCGAGATGGTTGTTCAAAACTTTTCCAGCTTCAAGGCGTTCTAGATATCTGTTGCCTCTTCTATCTTCAATTACAATCAGATCACCTTCAGCGAAGGTCTCCTCGTATCTGCTCTTCGAATTAATGACTACCCTTCTTCCTTGGCCTTTGATCTTTCATGGCTTTGGAGGTAACCAAGTAGCTCTCGCCCGCCGCTAGCTTCAGCTTGACAGGCTTCGATCTTTTTTCATCCCTCTGTCGAAAGAACTTGCTGACCTTCCTGAGAGCAATGAACCCAACGACGGGTACCACGATGTAGGGATTGGAGGACCCGATCGCTTTTTTCGAGATCGCTCCCATCAGAGAGCGTTTCCCCAACAGTTTCTTTATTGACAGCGCCATCTCTACGCTACAGTCGCTTTATCTCTACAACAGAACTCTTACGCCGTCCCCGCATATAGCCAAGAACAAAGACTAGTCCTACACCTATCGATACCGCTATCGCCACAACACTTGGCGACGATGGCGCTGCTGCCTGCGCAACTCGGGAGGCACCACCGGTCAATGACCTGAACGCCTCAGTCAACTCTGCCTTTGTTATCTCAGACCCTTCACTCTTAGACGACAAGCTTCCTCCCTCTGAATCGTCCCAATGTGGTCAAATCTTACTCAGTTTTTCTTCCTACGAGCTAGCGACAAAGATGCAACGATCACAACAACTCCCACAACCAGAGTTATAAGGTAAGGAAGCCAAGACAAGTTACCTGTAAAGGACGTGCCCGTCTCTGTCTGAAGCAGTCGCAGAATTCCCAGAAGGAGCAGAACTACACCAAAACCACTAAGAAGTGCGCCTCCAACACCGAAACCTACGTACTTCAAGATCGACTTTAGCGGGGTAAGAGTCTCCTGTTTGACGTAACGGATAACGAGATCGATGCTATCTCTTGCCTGACCTTTGCCCTCTGAAAGCGTTGCCTTCAACACCAACCTCCAAGCCTTTTAACTCCGTCTCGGTACAGGTTAGACCTAAAAACCATCGGAAGCGACCTCATAGCTGTACAAATGATACCCTTAGACCACCTTGTGGTTCAATGTCAATGCCCAGATCTAACCTCTTTAGAAACGAAGATAATCTCAAAGAAACGCCAGTACGAGACGGGTTGAGGGTCCAGGCATTGTCCGGCAGCACCTGTCAAGGCCAGATTACACGCAGACAGGCGATATGGAAGTCATAACGGGTGTTTTGAAAAGATACGCAGACGACTCAACATGCCTTGTCTTTGCACAGATACACCAAAGGCTCTCATACTAAAAAGGCTGGAAACATTGTTGATCAGCTCATCCGACACAAACAATTTGGCGGGCCAACATTGGTCAAAACTACCCAGATCTTTCGATCAATAGATAGGTAGAGGATCCAGTAGCGATCATTCGTTCATCTTCGTCTAAGACCATTGCCTCCACAAAGGCCACAGTCTTACCGCTCGATATCACTTTTGCCTCACAGCGAAGTTCTTTACCGATCCGTGCTGGTTTCAAAAACCGCACATTTAAGTCGGTGTTGGTAGCAAATATCTTTCTACTCTCAACCGATGTGATGACTGCGGCCCCCATCGCCGAGTCGATCATAGCCGCAATAAATCCTCCCTGCACAACTCCGGCTGGATTGGAAAACCTTTCGTCTCCCTCCATCTTCCAAACGCAACGTCCAACGTCTTTCTCCATAAGGGAGAGCCCCAGAGTTAGATCGCAAGGGGGAGGTACCTGCGGTACCGGAAAGGGCTTCTGATCGGTTATGCCTTGAGTCATAGCTACAAAGGTAGCGTCGAGCACCGCTTCTGTAGTCATATAACCGCCGGTTTCTGCCACAACGAACCCATGACCATACCATGGCCAAGCTCCTTGTGCCCACCGTAGCCCAAGGAGAGGAGTCCGCAAGTCCTCCTGGGGTTGTTGGGCTAACTACTGCTTCCCAGCATATGGGTAGTGTTCCGCAAAGCATGGTATACTGCATACATGGCACCGCTCGTGTCCATCGGCGTTGCGGCAAGGGAACTGGGTGTCCACCCGGACACACTACGACGCTGGGAACAAGAAGGCAGGATCGAACCAGCGGAACGCACTCCTGGAGACAGGCGTCGTTACGACCTAGCCAAGCTGAGACAGCTTGGCCGATACAAGGCACCGTCGACCCGTACAACGATTGCCTATGCGCGGGTATCCACCAACGGCCAAAAAGACGATCTCGTCCGTCAAGTAGCGTTGTTGGAGAGCTTCTGTGCGGCCCAAGGGTGGACCTATGAGGTGATATCGGATGTCGGCTCCGGACTGAACTAACACAAGCGCGGCTTGAAGCAGCTCATCTCTCGGATCTGCTCGGGCGAGGTAGGCCGACTCGTACTCACCCACAAGGATCGCTTGCTCAGGTTCGGCGCGGAACTCGTGTTCTCCCTCTGTGAGCACTTCGGTACCGAGGTGGTGATCATCAACGCCTCGGAGGAGTCGAGCTTCGAGGAGGACCTAGCCCAGGACGTGATCGAGATCGTGACCGTCTTCTCTGCGCGTCTCTACGGCTCTCGGAGCCACAAGAACAAGCAGGTGATGCAGCAACTGCGCTCCATCACAGCCGAGATTGGCGCATGAGCACGAGCAGCTGCTATAGTTGCACGACGACAGGTATATGGGTATGAAACGCACGGTCAGGCTAGCGAGCCTTCCTCTGAACCAGCGCAAGCAGGCAGACCTGCGCCAGGTCATGGACTCCTATGCCGCAGCCAAGCGTGTCTTCGTCGCCGTGCTTCGCCAACCTTCGATGTGGCAGTACCTGGATGACAAGCGCAAGTTTCGGGATTGGGCGAAGCAGCAGGACCTCTACCCGCCGGGGTGAACGTACACCTCGTGGATCAGGCAGCCTTTGACGCCGTGGATACATGTGTCCGTCACCTTGCCTCGATTGTCGCTACATCCAGCCTCAAGGCAAAGATCTGGCGGCGCTATCCGAACGGGGCCGAGCGTCACTACGCCTACGCATGTCTCGAACGCAGTAGTGCGCTTGGGATCATCATGCGCGGTGGCACCCCGGACATCACCATGAGGCAGCACAGTCTCACCAAGAAAGAGCGCAAGGCGATTGCCAGCTATCTCCACAGGGCGCTTCGCAAGGCACTTGCTCATACCTGGCCCACGGTTCGCCTTGTCCGTTCGATGGCCCTTGATGAGACCCTGTATTCGAGCTTTGTCATCGAACGCCCTGGCAAGGAACACCCTGGCAAGACGCCGAAGCGGCGTCAGTACGTGCAGGTGATCGGACCGCGACCACGTGAGCGCATTACCATCCCCCTCTCTGGTGTGAGCAGGGTGTCAGGGAACATCCGTGTGGTTCTGGATGAAGGTAGTACACGGGCCTTCATCCACGTGGCCTATGAGATACAGCCACTGCCTGGGCCAGCAACTGGACCCGATGTTGCGATCGATTGGGGTATTACCGAGGTTTGTACCGACGATAGCGGCATCAAGCATGGCGCGAGCTATGGCGCAATCCTCAAGCGTGCAACCGAGCAACGCAAGAGAACAGGGCAGGTCAGGAATAAGCTCTGGGCCATCACGAAGAAGGACGCAGGCTCTAAGCGTGCCAAGCGTATCGCCAAGTACAACCTCGGCACGAAGAAGCAGGCACGCCGACGTGCTCGCACCCAGGCAGCACTTCAGACCGTTGCCGGGGCAGCCATCAAGGAAGTTATCTACGGAGAAGGCAACCGAACGAGGGCGCGAGGGAAGGTTCCCCAGCTACCTGCCCATCGGCCTCGACGAGTGATCGTCGAGGATCTTGCCCAGTTGCGCGGCAAGGCCAAGTCGAAGAAGATCTCTCGGCTGTGCTCATCTTGGGCACGCTCCGAGAATGAAGAACGCATGGCGGTGCATGCGTACATCGGACGTTCCGATGTGAGAGTAGTCAGCGCGGCCTACACCAGCCAAACCTGTCCCGACCCACACTACGGATACGTCTCTCAAGACAACCGCAGCGGGGACTGGTTTCACTGTCGCAATCCCTACTGGGAGTGCAACAGGCAGGGCGATGCAGACCACGTGGCTGCCGTAAACCTGAAGACCAGGATCAACGATCCAGAGATCCACCGATTCACCCCGCACATCGAGGTGAAGAAGATCCTGGACGCCAGGTTCGTATGCCGAAGGGAAAGCAGAACCAAAGGGGGCGACGCATCCCCTGCATCAAGAGGCCAGAGGGATGCCACCAGTACGTCTGGTGCCCAAGGAGCCTCCGTCGATGGGGCTGCTACCGCTCACGGCAGGACTTCCATACCACGACGGAGCGATCCGGACGTGGGAGGTGGTACTACCACCGATCTGCACAGAGTCCGGTCCATATGGAGAGGACCGGGGAGACTCAGCAGCGCAAGAGCGAAAACAAAAGGAGTGCCTAGTGTCCCTCTTCAGAAGTTTACGGAGAAACAATAGGCTCCAGGTATTTCTGCATTGAAGCAAAGATCTCCTCCTCACTCTTGGTCCAGACAAAGGGCTTGGGGTTCTCGTTCCAGGCCTTGGCCCACTTGGTAATCCCTTCATTGAGTTCGGTCACACTGTGGTGAACGCTTCGCTGGAGGTACTTGGTGGTCAGGGCTGAGAACCACCTCTCTACCTGATTCATCCAAGAAGAATACGTTGGTGTGAAATGGAACACAAATCTCAGATGGCGAAGGAGCCAGGTTCTCACCGACTCGGTCTTATGGGATAAGTAGTTGTCTAAAACGACGTGAACTCTTAAGCTCCTTTTGGTACTTGTCGGTCGATGAGCTCTAAGAACTGATAA
>NZ_FQUL01000025.1:9443-33237 GCF_900128965.1 Ferrithrix thermotolerans DSM 19514 | reverse complement strand
CGCCGCCAGCGTTCGTCCTGAGCCAGGATCAAACTCTCCATCGAAGATCTTACTCAGATAGATCTCTCTATCTGAAAAGACTTAGATGCATCGTCTGTGCCTCATTGGTCTATGGCTATTAGCTGACCAAGAGGTGATGCTGGCACAGTCTTCGAACATGAAATTGTTTGTTGTCCGTGTTCTGTGCTTTAGTTGACTTATATAGAACCCAAAGTGCACTTAGACGTCTTTGGTGTAGATGGAACACATCTAGATAGTGGACTTAGATGCAAAATTAGATGCAGATCTAAGTTACCTAGATCTAAGTTACCTAGATCTAAGTTACCTAGATGTATTGACAAGACACCGAGTTGTCTAAGTACGGGTCCCGCACTTACATGTCTGTCCCTATTCCGTTTTCAAGGAGCTACTTGGTACATTGCTAAGAGGTACCACCCAACTAAATGGGAGTTATAAAACTAGTTGGGGGGTGTGGGTTAAGCGGCCGTTTTTGACGAAAATTCTGGGATAGTTTTTGTGCACAGCCTTCGCCTGCTAGAGTGAGCTTGCACAAAGCACAAAGGAAAATATGTTTGTTAGCACAACAGACCCCGGAGATTCAAAGCCACAGGTTATAGAGCACGATGCAACAAGATGACACTCCATCTAAGATCACACTTGGTGATGTGCTTAGTCAAACGTACCTTGGACTTAGGCTAGTCGTAGGCACTAATGAAGATCTGAAGCGACCTGTAAGTGGCGCTCACGCTATAGAGGTCGCCAATCCGTCGAGATGGATATCGAGCAATTGGATCGCCCTTACAACGGGACTTCGCCTTAGGTCTCGTCCGCAGGCTCAAAGGGACCTAATCCTTGAGCTAAAGGAGATCGGAATAACTGCATTGGGCTTCGGCCTAGGCGTGAACTTCTCGGCGATACCAAAGGCTCTTTTGGAAGAAGCTGCTGCACAGTCATTTCCAGTCTTCAGCGTTCCTTACACCACTGGCTTTGCCGAGGTGATCGCCTTCGTCAATCAATCTTTGGCTAGTCCCCACCTCAATACCTTGCTTAGGTTCGTATCAATGCAGGACTATCTGCTCTCATCGCTGTCCGAACCGTCACCGCTCGACGCTATCTGCAACCGTATGTCTCAACTGCTGGGAGTCGAGGTTCTGATACTGGGATCCAACTATCAGGTGTTGGCCTCTGACTTTAGACACCAAGAGGAGGGGCGACATAAGACAATAAGTAACGCTGTCAGAGAGCAACTCGGGCAAGAGATGCCGCACCTTCAAGACACAGACGCCATCCATCGACAGGACCGCAACAACGCTAGAGGCAGATCCTATAGAGCAAAGGCGTCAAACTCTTCAGACAAAGAGTCATCAACCGAACGAGGAACATACGAGCCGTCAGCAGCAGACTACGTGTCAGCCGTTGTAGACTTTCGCGCTGAGGCTATAACCGGAACGGCCATCTCAGTTGGAACTCGTCAAGGCATATTGGGATGGTTGGTGACCACTGACACGGACCAAGCGACTACCTCTGCGCACCTCAGGCTACCTCTACTTCGTTCCACTGCCCACCTGGTCGCTGCGACTCTGCAGCAAAAAGCAGATCTCGCTAACGCTCTCGACGCCAAGAGACGAACCGTAATGCGTGAGATCGTCATGGGCAATGCCTCACAACATACCTACCTTTCAAAAGACCAACCAAGCGACCCAACGATGAGACGGCAAGTTCTAGAAGGACTCTTCTCCTTGGGTCTTGAACCTAGCAACGGCGGATGCGTATTGTACTTAGAGTTCTCCAACCCTTCCACATCCCATTCAGTTACACCTAGCACACTTACTGCTGCCACAGGTGAGTTGTCTTCCTATCTATCTTGTCCATATCTGATCGATATCTTTCATAGTGGAATCGCAATATATGTACAGGTTGAGCGAACCGAGGTTGAAGAGCTGGTCAGATCGTTTGACGCGTTAGGAAACTATCGAATAGGTGTATCTAGCTACGGGACAGGGCTACGAAACCTTCCCGCAATGCTAAGGGAGGCTATCTACTGTACCTCGCGGCTTGACGACTCTGGCCAGGCTCGCCATCGATCAAACTTTAGCCATCGTGTCAGGTTCTTCGATGACCTATCCCTGGCTGACTTCATAGAGTCCTATGTGCCAGCCAACGAGATACGTAGTAAACGGCGCCAATGGATCACTCCCATACTAGACCAACCGGCTCTACTCAGCACACTAAAGGCCCTGCTTCGACACAACCTAGACATCAACCTTGCATCCAAAGACCTAGGGATACACCCCAACTCCCTAAGATACCGTGTTCAAAAAGCCGAGACCGACCTTGGCATCTCATTGAAAGATCTAAACGATACCGTCGATCTCTACCTCGCCCTCCGGGACCTTTAGGTCGGCAGGCGAGCGCTACGGGCCAGGCTTTAGGTCAAGACCGGATGTTTTATAGAGCTTTTCATCACGATCTATAAAGAAACCTTCGTACCCTGGATACCTTTCTAGAAGAAATAAAACATCATCTCCCCCAACACAAAGCGCTGTGGCGAACGCATCACACAGCCAGAGCTCCGCTCCCACAACGGTGGCAGACAGCGCAACTACATCACCCCCAAAGGGATTGTAGAGATGGTTACCTCGTTGATATACTCCTGAAGTAGCCACGGCGGACTCCACTTCCACCACCCCGCAGATGGCGTCGCTTCTGTTAGGATGCTGGACGCCTACCATCTGTCGCCACCCGGGGAGAAGCGCTATATCACCTCCCCCGTTTATACCGCCAGCTTCTACCCCGGCTGAGGCTAGCAACGACAGCGCCTTCTCGATCGCCCAACCCTTTACAAGCCCTGTCGGATCGTAACCAGACTCCGAAGTCCAACAGTCGAAGTACCCCCCAGTTACCTCAAGTGCCCTGTAGCACAGAAGCATCACCTCGTCGAACAGCTCCGAAGGTTCTTCCACCTCATCGCGCCGGAATCTAGAGACCTCTGAATCCTCTATCCACGGACTAAAGCGCTGTTCGAGACGTCCCAAAAGATCAGCACACCGCTCCACTAGATCCTCGAAGTGCGATGTGGATTTACCCTTGGAGTCGAGAAAAAAATTGAATACCGTACCCATGGCTAAGACATTACGAATAAACATCTAGGAATGTATCGCTTGTCTAGGGGAAGTGCAACTGATTCAGTGCGTCCTGCAGTGACATAGCGTAAGCCTCGGAGGTGTAGGTTGCTCCGGTGATGAGCAGGATATGAGTACCGTTTGCCTTGAGAACCTCCGATCGCAACGTAGGAACGACCTGCTGTTCAAGCTGTTGTGAGTATGCATCTAAGGTACTAACAGAACTCACTGCGACGTCTACTATCTTATTGTTGGCGACGGTAACCCTCACTGCGATCTGTCCGTAGCCGTAGTTGACCGCCTTCCCAACCGCCGAGCCGCTCACAGGAGTGACCGAGGCTACCGAAGAACCTGTTCTTTTCTTGGCAGGGTTAGCTTTAGAAGACGAAGCAGCACTTTTGGCTTGCTTGGTAGATCTACTTGACGTTGTTACTGCTGCTGAGTTCGGACCGTGCAACAGCGTCACACCAAAAAACCCTCCGACAGCTGCAACGATCACTGTAAATACCCTCTTCAAAGAAACCTCCAGCTAAAGCGAGTACGCTTCCTCATGCAACGACTTGAAAGGAACGCCGGCGCGTAATAAAGCCAGCTGCAGTGCATCCACGAAGCTATCAGATCCACTGATGAAAACTTCCCTATCGGCAAGATCATCGACTAAGCGTACGAGATCTTCCATCTTGACCTCTCCCCGAGATCCAACAACTGTATGTAAGTAACCCTTTTTGTACTTGACCAGTTCTTCGAGTTCTTCGAGAAGGACGAGATCATCAGAGGTCGAAGCTCTGTAGACAACTACAGGAGCAGATTTTGCTGGCAGATCCTCAACAAGAGCCCGAGCAGCAGTGACTCCTACTCCTCCAGCAAACAAAGCAATCTTTTTTCCTTCCGTAGTTGCGTATGTTGTAAAGGCTCCATAGGGCCCTTCAAAAAAGACCTTAGTACCTGGCTTTAGATCCCGCAGTCCCTGAGAGAAGTCACCGACTGCCTTAACAGTAATACGCAGATATGGTGGGCTTGGTCTGGCAGACACAGTAAATGGGTGTGCCTGCCACCATCTGCCTTTAGTCAGGAACCTCCACTCCATAAACTGCCCGCCCAAGAACCTCAACTTATCGAGCTCCTTCCCCTCCATCACAATGGACACGACGTCACCCGATAGCGGCACCACCTCAGCGACCTTGAGACCATGTTTCATTGATCTGTAGAGGGGGATGGCAAACCTGTAGACGACGATTAGGCCGGCAGCTACCAACCACGACAACGTCCACGATATCTGGGCGAAACGATGCCCAACAAAAGAAGGACCAAGGACTACTTCGTGGGCAAAGGCTAGTATCAGCGCAACGTACATAAGCAGGTGCACAAGCCACCAATACTCCCTGGGAATACTGTTCCTAATGGGTTTGATTGAGATAAGGCCGATTAACACCATTATGGCAAGTGCTACAGTAGCGGTAACAAGGTGCGGAAAGACGTTGAACATCCTACCTATGTAGGAAAGAACTCCTGAGCGCGCAGCCTCAGCGTACCCCACCGTAAGAAACACTGCATGGGAAACGAGTAACAGTATCGGCCAAGGGGCAAGTGACCTATGCCAGCGAATAACGCCGACTTGCCCCAGCATCCTCTCTAGAGGTGGAACTCTACTAGCTAGAACAACCATAACAAGGGCTAGGTAAGTCCCGAGCAAGCCAGTCACCGATCCCACAAATATCGCTGCGCCGCCCCTACCCTTGAGTTCAGTAAGAGTGCCATCGACCAAGGGAAGTCCGAGAAATACACCAAAGCCGACCCCAATAAGGATCAAGACCAAGTTGAAGCCAACGACCGACGGCTTTTTACTGCGAAGAGACGCCCTTTTAGACCTGCCGCTACTTCGTCTGTTCGAAGCGGCGGAGAACGCAGTAATACTCAACGACACTCCCAGCCCACTAAATTCTCAAGTTCAACGATAGTGTCACCATAACGTGACTTTCTGGGTAGAACCTTGAAAGATGATACAGATAGAGTTAGCTCACTTGGCAAGACCTTATCTATCGGCCCCTAGGTATTGCTTAGAGGTCTTTTACGGGGTACCACCAAAGTGCTCGACTACTCCTAGTCGTTATCCCTACCGCCTTAATTTCGGCGTAGCTAAGTGGTGTCGAGGTGACAAACACCCCGCTTCTTTGATCGGCATTCAAGGGCCACCAACATAGTGTTGTCTTTGAACCACTGGCTAGTTTCACCCAAGCCCCAATCTCGGGAACCTTCGGAAGTTTGTGTAATGTGAACGTCATCTCGGTTCCCCAGCTCATGTGCTGCAGCGTCAATGTCGAATACCCGACGTTTTTCGTGTCCCTCAAGAGAACCACGCTTTTTGAGTTGGGATGTGAATATAGAGATCCACCTATGAATCCAACCACCACAGCAGCTACTGCGACTATAGCTGTAACAAGCCTAGATAGTCCAGACCTATATATGGGTGAGGCTTTGTAAAGATTGGGAAGAGGTTCTATCGCTGCATCTGTCCTGGTCAATCCTAGTCGTGGTGAAACCTCACTAATCGTCCCCGATAACGAGCTATCTTCTATAAAGGCAACCGCCTCACACAGCTCTTGAAGATCTTCCACACATATATCGCAACCTTCAATGTGTCGCTGCATAAGAGATGCTTCTTCAACATCGAGTTCCCCGAGTATGTAAGGTGCAAGCTCAAAACTAAATTCACACGGCTTATGCACGCTCATCTATTGACTCCTTAGTGACAAGGTGCTGCCGGAGCTCCTTTAGGGCATAGAACAGTCTTGACTTTACTGTACCACTAGGCACCTTTAAGATATCCGCAGCCTCTTTTGTACTGAAACCTTGAATCACACAACACTCAAGTACATCTCGGTGTTCTTTGCTCAGCACTTTAAGCATCTCCTGGAGAATCTCCGAATCCTCATAGCTTGACCTCTCCTCACTGCTAGTTTCCGATGCTAAAAGTCGGAGCTTCGACTCTTTAGCTACCACCCTTGCACTTTTCCTGTAATGATCTGTGATCAGATTCCTAGCGACGGTGAATAACCAAGCGCGTGGGTTATCGTGCTTCAGAAGTACCAAACGTGAGTTCCACGCCCGCACGAACGTCTCTTGCGCTATCTCTTCAGAGAGGTGCAGGTTACCTGTACGCTTGAGCACAAAGCTCTGCACACTGGCTCGATGACATCTTTCCAACTCGTTGAAAGAGATCACATCGTCGTTCACATCTACAACCATACGCGAGAGCATTACCACGCGCTCCCTCTTCGCCGAGATAGTTTCCTCAATCTTCCATACATAACCGTATCCTTACTAAATCTTCATGATCTAAAGAGTTAGCCGAAGGGCTCACCTAGGTCCACTTGACAGAGATCAACACCCAAACAAATAGATAAAGGGTGCTTGCCCGCCTCACCCGCTAGCTCGGGAGCCCCTGCGGGTGACGACGGGCAAGTCAACTAGGTGACGCTGTACTGATCACCAAGGAGCTATTTCATGAGGACATGGAGAGTCGACTCGTCTGCGTTGTCGTAGTAGATGATCGGTAGGCCACCGAAGGTCTTGTTAGAGATCGCAACGCCAAAGAGGGCTCCGGGCGCCTCCATTGGAGCAAGATCTCTCACTCCGACCAGCTGACCAGACTGGGTGAGCTCCACAATCGCGTTAGCCGTCCCCATCCCTGCATTTCCATTTACAACGTAGAGGTGTCCTGTGCGGGGATCGATGGCGATGTCCTGGGGAGTACTGAGAGGTCCACCCTGGTACACAAGCTGTGGCGTTACCGGTCCCATCACCGTCGCAGCATTTTTGATGGCATAGACTGCGTTGGTTTGAGACTCAGTGAAAAACAGCGTCCCCGTTCGCTCGTCGTATGCCAGTCCCTTTGGTCCTGTCAGTGCCATTGCGTTGGCTGGAAGACCAACAACGAGAGGCGTAAAGGTCGAGTTAGTGTTCACATTAGGTCCCTTGGGATCCGTTCTCCAGATCTCACCGGCTCCTGCCGCAGAGTAGGTTCCAGCGATATTTGTCCAGTAAAATGAGGTCGTCTTGGTATGGTAGTCGATACCTACGGCTCCACCCCAAACACCTGCAAATGGATTGGAAAAGCCCATTAGCGAAGGGTTACCCGCAACAGATGCGTTTGTCTCGGCATCTAGGAGCTTGCCGGAAGAGTTTATGATCAGGTAACTGCTGTTTGATCCATCAGCTGCACTTCCGAAAGTCGCCACCCATACGATGTCGTTGGAGGGATTTATTGCTATATCCACAGGCCCAGTGAGGTCTGCGTTTCCAAGCGTCGCCGCCGAGACGAACTGAGTCACGCTACCGGTCATCGGATTGATTTCAACGATGGAAGTTCCAGCTCCAGAGGTATTGGCGGCGTTGTTGAACTCCGCTACTAGCAGGTCTCCCTTGACGAGGTTTCCGCTGCTAAATGGGACAATCGCCATCCCATAGGGGTTGGTGTCCCCATTTACAGGGTTATTTGTGTTAGCTACGACCTTATCGTGCAAAGTACCAAGCTGACCAGATGGATACATAACCTGCGCAGAGGCGCTAGAGAGAGGAAGGGCCGCACCAGCAAGAGCTGTTACACCAAGCGTACCAGCCGCTAACATCCATCTCTTGGCCTTCGGGCGTATACGCTTTCGGGCTACAACTTTTCCCACTGACTCTGACATTTACCTATCTCCTTTTTACGTAGTTGTAGGTATGACAACTACCGCTTAAACCAACTGAAGGTTTCGATGGTTCAACACGTATAGATAATCACAGATGATTCTCAGCTTTAAAAGGTCTCCACAGTTCCGACCTCAAAAGCATCCTCAGGGACTGAGCAACGTTGCATTGGTCGCATGCCCGACACCTTTTCTGTTAGGATTCATAAGGACTTAGACTCTAAATTGAAAGGTCATCAAAGTGACTAGTGCGTTTTGGCATCCCTTCTCCGACATGGCCAAGGTGGGACCCAACCCCTTCATAATCGAAAAAAGTGACGACGTCTACCTCTGGGACAAAGACGGCAAGAGGTACCTCGATGCAACGGCCAGTCTTTGGTACATGAATGTAGGACATGGTCGCAGTGAGATCGTAGAGGCGATCTACGATCAGGCTAGGAAACTTCCCGTGTACTCGACCTTTGGAGACTTCTCCAATGAGCCCGCAGAGACGCTGGCACATATGCTTTCAGAACGATCACCCGAACCTGGTTCGAAGATATTTTTCGTTGGTGGTGGTGGTGAGGCTGTAGAAACAGCAGCAAAGCTGGCTCGGAGATACTTCTCCGCCATCGGCAAGCCAGAAAAGACTTACATAATTCACCGTCATCACTCCTACCACGGTACCAACGGACTGGGCACCTCTCTCGCAGGCATCCCGGCGAACACAGCTGGGTTCGGACCCATGGTGCGCGAGACCGAAGAGATTCCAACCCATGATGCAGAAGCCCTGGAAGCTGCAGTCGTACGGCTAGGAGCAGATAACGTCGCAGGGTTCATCGTGGAACCAGTGATCGGGGCCGGGGGCGTCTATCCCCCAATGCCTGGGTACATGGAAGCTGTCGCACAGATATGTAAGCGTCACGACATATTGCTAATAGTTGACGCTGTAATCTGTGGCTTTGGAAGAATTGGAACCTTCTTCTCGCCCGAGAGGTTTGGAATAAAGCCTGACCTCATTACCTTCGCCAAGGGTGTGACAAGCGGCTATCTACCACTAGGTGGCGTCGTTGTCTCACCAAAGGTGGCAGCTCCATTCTGGGAAAACCCAGGCACAGTATTTCGTCACGGACCGACATACGCAGGGCATCCCACATGCTGCGCCGCCGGAGTTGCAAACATAAAGATTTTGGAGAGGGAGGGGCTGATTGAAAGAGGCGCACAGCTCGAAGGTGATCTCTTAGCATCTCTAAAAAGCGCTGAACCTTTTTCGATCGTATCTGAGATACGTGGAGGAGTCGGGCTATTAGGAGCTGTAGAGTTGTCGTCGGAGTACCTCGAGAAGCATCCTCAGGGTGTAGGACTTCTACAAAATGAGATGCGCTCTCGTGGCGTATTCGTTAGGACACTTTCAACGGCTGTGGCATTTTCTCCTCCTTTGACTATCGAGCGTGAACACCTAGACGAGATCTCTTCGGCACTCGCAGACTCGCTAAGTGCGCTGGAAAGTAAAGCATAACGCCTTATCAAAGGCAGTCAGGAGTGCAAAGCTACCGTTTGATGGTCAATGCTATGTATTTGTTGAGCAAGTGATCTATGGTTTTACTATGAACAGAAAGAGAAGGTTGGATTCACCGACAACTAGCGCTCAAGAAGCAGCCCCAAACACTAAAGACCAACACAAAGATGACCGTACTGGTGATCCTTTGTTGGAGGTAGAGATCGTAGACATCTCCATCGACGGTATGTGCGGGGTCTACTAGTTGACGGTCTCAAAGTGTGCGGCTGGAGAGATTCGTTACAGGAGGCCCGACTCTCTCTCCGCCCGTCTAGAAAGCTTTGGTGCCCTTGCTTACGACCACCAGAGCAGGAGACTTCTAACTATTGCACCCAGGCCAGTAGGGGAGATCGTCGCAGGTCTTAGCGACGCTAAAACCGTAGCTCAAATCTCCGAGGAGCTGGATGCAAAGGGTTATCGTCTCAGCGCTGAATCTATAGAGGCTGCTCTAAAGAGACTGGTAGCAACTGGTATCTGTATCGAGGTCAGCCAAAGTGACACATGAGCACACTGCCTTTAGTAGGGGTCTTTCCTCGCCAATCTGTCTAACTTGGGAGTTGACTTACGCTTGCAATCTTGCTTGTTCCCACTGCCTAAGCTCTTCAGGCAGGAAGGATCCCCGTGAACTCAGCACCGAAGAGGCCAAGGGGTTGATCGACCAGTTCAAAGAGATGGATATCTTCTACATCAACATAGGCGGAGGAGAACCTACTGTCCGTTCGGACTTCAAGGAGGTCGTAAGCTACGCCCTAGATAAAGGTATCGGAGTCAAGTTCTCAACGAACGGAACACGCATAGACCAGGAGATGGCGAGGTGGATCGCCTCTGAAGCATACCTAGACGTGCAGGTATCTTTGGACGGTCCGAGAGAGGAGCAAAACGACTCGATACGAGGCGACGGTAGCTTCAAATCGGCCATCAAGGCCCTAGAGTCACTACAAAGACATGGCGCAACCTCTTACAAGATATCTTCTGTCGTCACAAAGGTATCAATCGGCCATCTAGATGAGCTCTATGAGCTCTCAAACGCCTTAGGTGCACAGTTGCGGCTCACGCGACTTCGCCCCTCAGGACGAGCCTCTCTGATCTGGTCGCAGCTTAACTTAGATGGAGAGGATCAAAGGTACCTGTACCGATGGTTGAGAGAACATCCAGAGGTACTAACAGGAGACTCGTTCTTCCACCTAAATCCGCTCGGAGATGCTTTGGAGGGTCTTAACATCTGCGGCGCAGGGAGGGTGGTTTGCCTGATTGATCCCGTAGGTGACGTGTACGCCTGTCCATTTGTAATACACGAAAGCTTCCTCGCTGGAAACGTTCGAGAGCTCTCATTCAAAGAGATCTGGCAGACTGCGCCGACCTTTGAGACCCTTAGGCAAAGTAGAGAACCAAGGACGTGCTCGACGTGCTCTGCTCTAAATAGTTGTCATGGTGGATGCATGGCAGCTAAGTTCTTCGGGGGTTTAGGATTCGACGACCCCGATCCTAACTGCGTCTTTGATAAGGCAACCTCTATGGCAGAGGTCAAGGCTTTCCCGATGCCTGACCTTAGTAGGTCAAGACCCATCTACATCCGCCCCAGGATAATGACCAAAGCAGTCAGCTCCCAAATCTAACCATGCCAAAGAGAACGTATAAACTACTTTCGGCTGTTACGCTCGGGGAGTTGACCGCAAAAAACCGAGTGGTCCTCGGGCCACACCGCACTAACCTTGCACACGGGCGAAGGTTGACCGACGATCTATTTGACTACTACAAGAGCTACATCGATCGCAATGTAGGTGTGTTAGTCACCGAAAGCGCATCAGTAGAAGATCATGACTGGCCTTATGAGTACGCTCCTCTCGCTGAAAGCTTCGCTAAAGGGTGGAGTCGACTCACAAAGTATGCCAAGGAGAGCGGCTGTCTTGTAGTAGCAAGCCTAAGTCACTCAGGAAACGAAGGCTCCTCGGTGTATTCCCAGAGGGTCATGGTCGGAGCCTCGGAGGTGCCCGACGTAGAGAGCAACGAGCTTCCCCAGACGCTGTCAGAGAGTCAGATCGAGTCTATAGTTTCACATTTCTGTACCGCCAGCACCTATGCGTTCGACGCAGGTGTAGAGGCGGTGGAGATCAATGCCTCCTACAGGTCACTCCTCAGACAGTTCCTAAGTCCGATAAACAACCTGCGGGACGATCGCTTCGGCACAGATCGTGCGCTCTTTCTCAAATTAGTACTTGAAGGGATCAAAAAGATAAGCCCCAAAGCCACAGTAGGTGTCAGGCTCAGCTTGGATGAACTTACTCCATGGGGAGGCATCGACGAAGAGTTAGGCCTAGCCTACATAGAACAGATCGAGCCTTACACAGACTATGTGGTGGTAACTCGAGGTGGGATGTTCACTCGCCATCTTTATAGAGCTAACTTTCGATACGGCCATCCAACCCGTAGAGAACTACTCAGAGAGGTTAAAAAGCGAGTCCATGATCGGATTCGTGTAGTGGCACAGGGATCTTTCTTTGACATCGCTGATGCAGAGGAGGTCGTTACAGCCGGGGAGAGCGACCTGGTTGAGATGACACGCGCTCTCATAGCAGACGAAGAACTCGTCTCTCAACTGACCCAAGAGCCAACAAACACCCAACCCATTCGCCCTTGTCTTGGCTGCAACCAGCGGTGCAACCCCATTGACTCACAGAACATCAGAGTTGACTGTCTGATCAATCCAAAACACATCTCGGTAGATACACTCTCGTACCTTGAACCAAGACTATACCCTAATCTAGTAGGCGTTCCTATATCAAAGGTGGTACACATAGTCGGCGCCGGTATCGCCGGCATGGAGTGTGCGATGCTTTTAGGACGGAGGGGTTACAAGGTTCACCTATACGACAAGAGATCTATTCTTGGAGGACTCATAGCTCTCTACGGAGATCACGCCATTGGCCCTAGATACCGTCTTCTTCTACAGTTCTACGAACACAACCTAAGGGCTACTCAAAATATCACTATCCATCTAAATAAAGAGATCAAAGCGAATGAGGACCTGCATGAGCTAAAGAGCAACGATCTTGTCGTCTTTGCAAACGGCGCAGACCCCGCACCTATAACCGAGCCCATACCCGCTAAACGCTTTCTCACTAGTGAGCAAATCTACGAAGACGTATCTAGCTACGAGGGAAAGGTCGTGGTAGTTATAGACCCAAGGGGAAACGTGGAGTCGACTACCTCGACAGAGAAGATCGCACTGCATGCAGCAAAGACCTACCTGGTCACTCCCGATCCCCTCTACGCCTCACGAACGGCACCGACCGGTGACATGATAGATGCCAACCGAAGAGCGAGGCTCGCAGGGGTTGAGCTACGTACCTTTTCAACCATTAGCCTCTCAGAGTCACCTGAAGAGTTGGTCATAAAACGGCTCTTTTCAAGAGTTAAAGAGCGAATTCGGGCCGACTACGTACACAAGATCGGTGCACGCCAAGCAAAACACAACGATGACTTCGACCACCTTTGTATCGCAACGATAGGAGATGCAAGGGTTGCACGCAGCATCTTCGAAGCGATCTCAGACGCGCGCAAGTTGGATCTCTATCTCACAGAGAGGCATCGATGAGCATCAAGTATCCCATGCTTGGCACAGAGATCGATCTAGGCCACCTTCGTCTGAAAAATCGCCTGGTCTTCTCAGCTCACCTCACTAACTTTGCCAAAGCAGGACTCCCCTCAAGACAGCACCTCGCCTACTACCAAGCTCGTGCACGGGGCGGATGTGGGCTAATCATCACGGAAGAACTGTCCGTGCACCCCTCAGACTGGCCGTATGAGAAGCTCATACACGCCTACAACATGGAGGCTGAGCGCGGCTTCAAGGAGATAACAAGGGCGGTCCACAGTTATGGGGCAAAGATTTTTGCACAGATCAACCATAACGGGTCCCAAGGCACTTCAGCTTACTCCCAGTACAGCCTCCTTGCACCCTCTGAGATCCCTGATCCCCTTTTTCGCGAAAATCCTATCGCCGTCTCAGAGAAAGAGATAGACGAGATCGTCGACTCCTACGCAGAGGTCGCCACTCTCGCTCAACGTAGCGGTTTTGACGGCGTGGAGCTACAATGCTCACACTCCTCGATAGTGCGTCAGTTTCTTAGCCCCATAACTAATCACAGAGATGACCACTTTGGCGGGGACATAACTGGGCGGTCTAAGCTGCTCTTCGAGATCGTTCAAAGGATTCGAGATAACATAGAAGAACCCTTTGTTATAGGCGTGCGACTCTGTGGTGACGAGATGCTGGAAAACGGCATCGAGATCCAAGACACTCTCAGCCTTGTGAGATTACTAGATAGCTCCTCTTTAGTCAACTACATAAACACCTCTATCGGGGTAGCAACAGCATCTTTATACGCAATAGAGGCATCCATGGCGATACGCCCTGGATACAACCTGTATATACCCTCCCAGATCCGACAGGAAACCACCTTGCCCGTCATAGCATCAGGCAGGATCAAAGATCCCGCTCAGGCAGAACAAATCTTGCGAGAGGGACAGGCCGACCTTATCGGTGCAGTAAGAGCACAGATAGCGGATCCTTACTTTGCAGCGAAGTCTCTGTTCGATCAAGAACGAAGAGTCCGAACATGTCTGTCGTGCAATCAGGAGTGCGTAGGACGCATGGGTCTAAATCGCTGGCTGGGTTGTATCGAAAATCCTGAAACCGGAAAGGAGTTCTTAAACGAACCTAAAGTTGCACCCTTATATGAGAGGCAGGCTGGGGTATACTCGCCGATGCCACCAAAGGCGATACCAAAGCCCACTCGAAAGAGCAAAAATAAGGCCGTTATAGTCGGAGGAGGTCCTGCTGGTCTATGTGCTGCTCTAACCATGTCTAACGAGAACTACGCGGTACGGGTATATGAAGAGAGAAACTCTCTTGGTGGACTCGTTAGTTTGGCGGCACGAGCACCCTTTCGAGCCGAGCTGGCCGAGCTTGTACGAAACCTGGAGTACGAGCTCTCCTCCTCGAATGTTCTATGCGAGACCAATACATCCCTTAGCGCAAGGGCAATCACCGAGATGAAGCCAGACGTCGTGATCTTAGCAACCGGGTCTTCTCCAAAGTTACCGTACTACCTAAAGACGTTCCAGGCAAACCCACCCAAAGGAGAGTTAGGAACAGCCGACGTCGTCCACGTGCTTGAAGGAACAGCCACTCCCACAGGTAGAGTCTTGGTCTTCGATGAGTTGGGCTTTCACCAGGGCACCTCGGTATCTGAGATGCTAGCACAGAGAGGATGTGAGGTAACTGTTGCGACACCGCATATGTATGTGGGTCAGGATCTAGGGGTAACTTTAGACCTCGAGACATGGAATCTAAGAGTAAGCGAGTTGCCTCTAACCCAGCTACCACACCATATCATTACCCAAGTTCAGGGCACCGACATATACATGTTGGATCACATTACAGGTGCAGAAAAAGTAGAGAGCTTCGATTGGTTGGTTTTGGCAAACCATCGGACAACCCGTAACGAGCTGTGCTTTCAACTTGCAGCAGAGGGGGTTCCGAGGCGAAATATCGCTCTCGTCGGAGACGTTGTCGCTCCGAGACGAATTCACCAAGCCGTCATCGAGGGGTATCGAGTACTACAGGATATCATCGATGCCTCTGCGTAGACTACTAATACTGTTTTACCTAGATCCAACGTTCGACCCGAACGCCTCTATCCTCCGCTTATTAGACGATACGGACTCGGAAGCCTACCTCTGCATAGTGAGCAACCAACATTTAAATGCAAGCGTGTCAGGATCTGATACAGCTATCAAATCCAATCGCTCAGAAGGTTACTGGATATTTGTCGAAGATCACATGCCGATTGACGAACTCACCTCGCAAGTGGTCGAGATAGTCCTAAGTCAAGGTATTCAAGTCATTGCCCTTGACGGTGATTCGGTCTCTATGGCTCTCGCAAGCAGAGTCATTCGCAAACTAAAGGACTGGACTGTCCTTACTCAGGTTACCGAGATAGTCCGAGACAAGGTCTACTGTGTACGCTCATCCAGTAAGGTCTCAGAGGTATACGACGTAACTGATAAACAGATCCAGATCTGGCAGAGAGCCTATCGCGCAAGCAATAGCGAGATCCCTGCGTTAGATTACAAATTAATAGACCTTACAAACACCGAGGAAGAAGAAGGCGGATTCGCCATCTTCCTCACGACAAAGGACTTAGATGCCAAAGTCACGGCCCAAAGTACCAGCCTTGAAGTCAGCCAGAGGGTCATGGTGGTGGGGGCAGGGGTTTCAGACCTAGAGGGAGTAAAGCTGGCAGAGCAGGTTTGTGAACAGTTGGGGATGACCTTGGGGGCAACACGTGTAGTCACAGACAAAGGCTGGGTGGATCACCAGCGGCAGATTGGAACAACGGGAGTGTCGATCGCTCCAGAGATATACGTATCCTTTGGAGTAAGTGGCGCAATCCAGCACTTAGGAGGTGTTCAGATGCCCGAAAGATCGATAGCTGTAAATACAGACCCAAGCGCACCGATCTTCCAAACCTGCACCTATCCCATACGCTCTAGCGCCAAGGAGACGCTTCTGGCAATCACAGCTCTTTTGAAACAACAATGTGCGGATCGGTCAAATCTAGATGGTACGTAGTAACACGAATTTATATTACGACGTTGCGGTGGTTGGAGCAGGTCCTGCTGGTTCAGCTGCAGCGATCGCCGCAGCCAAGGAAGGGGTATCGGTAGCCCTTATTGAACGAGGGATATACCCAGGCGCCAAGAACGTTTATGGCGGCGTCATGTATCTCAAGGTCTTAGATCGCCTAGTGCCGTCATGGAGGGACGAAGTTCCTTATGAGCGCTGGGTCACCAAACGACATACGATGATCCTGGAGGAGAGATCCTCGGTAACCTTCAGCTTTCATGACGAGACGTGGGGGGAGCCTCCTTACAACGGAGCAACCGTTCTTCGGTCGCGCTTTGATCCTTGGCTTAGCTTAAAGGCACAGCAAGAAGGAGCAGAACTTCTAACCGCAACCACTATCAGCGACATCCAAATAGAGGAGTTCGGCCCCGAGGCAAAGATATCCTTGGGAGTGGCGGACTCCTCCAGCCGCATCGTATGCAGGTCACTTGTTCTTGCCGAAGGAGCTCTTGGGCTCTTGTCTGAGTCCATAGGTTTGGGACACAAAAGATCAGACAAACACATGACCCTTGGTGTAAAAGAGGTGCTCTATCTGGGGGAAGATACCATCAATGAACGCTTCGGCGTTAGATACGACCATGGAGTAGACATCGAGATACTCGGTGGGACCAAGCCACTTGTTGGCGGCGGATTCCTCTACACCAACAAAGACACCGTCTCTATCGGTGCCATCGTAACTCTAGAGTCCCTAAAAGCCATGAAAGTCCGCCCAGAGGAGGCACTTGAGGCAATCAAGCATCACCCAAGCATCGCTCCATACGTAGCCGATGGCAAAAGAGCAGAGTATCTCGCACACCTCATCCCAGAGGGAGGATGGAAAGAGCGCGGAGAGTTGTCTAGATCTGGCGTCTTCTTAGCAGGAGAGGTGGCCTCCTCTACTCTGGCAGCGGGTCTTTGGCTGGAGGGCATAAACTACGCTATTGAGATGGGATCTATCGCTGGTGGACATAGCGCGAGATACGTAAAGTCCTGCGGCAAAGAAGAGATCTATTCTCCCTACAGCAACAAGGTATCGGAGAGCTTCGTTGGCAAAAATTTAAGACGTCTCCGGTTTGCTCCGGAGGTGGTACTTTCTAAGGAGGTCCAGGAGGTTCTACCAAAGGTGGTAAACGAACTGGCACACGAACTCTTTACCGTGACCGACCCAGAGGAAAAAACAGGAGTTGCAAAGGTTATGCGAGACGCCATTAGAGATAAGGGTCTCGAAGCAAATCCTTTGATTCGCACCCTAGTTAAAGCGATATGGAGCTTCAGGTGAGATCTAAAGCACTACCACAGGTAGGAAGCCATGAGCCCCAAGGAGCGAACCGGCGAGACCGATCCCTAATCCATGAGAGCATCGATGAAAGGATCGCAAACAACACCTTCTTCGTTGATTCAAAGGCTCACATAGTACTAGATGGCTCCATCTGCAAAGACTGCTCCGATAAGGTATGCGTAACCGCCTGCCCGGCACAGCTCTTCGTAGAACTCTACGACGGAACGGTAGGGTTCAACTATGAACACTGTCTTGAGTGCGGAACGTGCCTGATCCTTTGCAGTCACGACGGAGCTCTTAAGTGGAACTATCCGCGAAGCGGACAAGGTGTCAACTTTAGTTATGGATAAGGATCTAGAGCACAACGTCTTGGTGTGCATCTCCAACACGCCGTCGTACCAATCCGACGCCATGGGTCCCCCGCCGAAGGTTCGCGTAGGATTTGCCCCGGGGGAGATTGGCGCCATCGACGCCGCCTTAGATCTAAAGAAGGAACATAAGGAGTACGTGCGGATCTCGGCGCTTTGCATTGGAGACGAATCAGAGCGGAACAATCTGGAGTTTCTCTTAGCACTGGGCTTTGACGAGGCCACAGTAGTTCTAAGGGAGCAACCAGACGCAATAGGGGTTGTAGAGTCCATAGCTTCCCTAGCAGCGTCAAAGAGGCCATCAGCCATCTTCTTGGGTGAGTATGGGTACGAAGAAAGTCAGCTAGTGCCGTTACTTCTCGCATCTACCCTGGACAAATTTGACTCGGTCTTTGGCATAGACGCCGTAGCCTTCGATCAAAAACAGCTGCTCACAGCACATGGGACTATAGGAACTAAAGAATTCACTACGTCATCTTCCTCTCAGCTGATCTGCTCATTTAGATCCAACAAATTCCTAACTCATCGCGTTACCTTACAAGGTGCACGTGAGGTCGCTCAAGGTCTGAAGTCGGTTCATATTCAAACACCCATGAGGGTAAGCGAGGCTAGCGGTAAACTTAGAGCCACTACCCCACCTCGAAGATCACGCCAGCCATATAGGCCGCCAGCTAGAGGTGTAATACCACCCCCAAGCCCTGACCTTTACTCTAAAATAGCAAAGATGCAAGGTATCGAGAGCTCGGGTATGAGTGCGCATAGAGCCTCTAAGACCGTGACCTTGGACCCTAGTGACGCTGCGAGGGAGATAGTTGAACTTCTAAGAGCTTGGGGTGTAGAGATATGAACCCAGTTACGCGCCGACTGACAGAGATGACCACCACGGAGGTCTCGGTCGACGCCGGATCGAAGATACTTGTAATACCACTAGGATCCACGGAACAGCACGGTCCCCATCTTCCCTTGGACACCGATACGCGTATAACCGAGGCCCTCGTGCACACCTTGTCTCTCGCCTACCCAGACAGAGTGGTTTTGGCACCAACAATCAACTATGGCTCATCTGGAGAACACAGTCACTTTGACGGTACCCTCTCCCTCTCCAACGAGGCTCTAGCTGAGGTAATTCGATCTATAGTACTGTCCGCATCCAGCTTTCGGTCAACGCTCCTCGTTACTGCTCACGGCGGCAACGCCCCGATCGCTCAACGTGTCGTAAATGACCTAAGGACACTAGGTGTACGAACTGGAGTTTGGTTTCCAACCCGGGCGACGATCGTAGAGAGAACGCAAAAGCTCATGGTTGGCGGATCCCAGGCTGCGGGCGCCCTCGATCCGGACCTACACGCAGGACGAACTGAGACATCTATCATGTTAGCGCTTGATGCATCGCGAGTCCGAGTTGATCGGGCCCAAGCCGGTCCAATGCCCATAGATGAACTCCGAGTCCGGTCCCTCTACGAACAAGGTGTGCACGCTGTGTCAAAGAACGGCGTCATGGGAGATCCATCAGGAGCCTCGAAGGAGGAAGGGGCGCTGCTGCTTGGGATAATGAGTGAAGCGTTGATCGATTTCTTCGCTAGAAAGTACCTTTAGATGGGCGCTGGAGTGACACCACCTAGGTCAGCGATTGTTACCGGTGCAGCACGGGGAGTCGGACTCGCCGTCGTTAGACGCCTCCTAGAGGCTTCCTACAGCGTCCTAGCACTCGATGGATTTACAGACATAGACCTCCCTTATGAGTGCTCAACCCCGTCGGATCTGCTTGCTCTGCAAGGCAGCTTTGGTTCCTCGAGTCTAAGTATCTCCTCCGTCGACGTAAGAGACGCTCACACTCTCATCGATACGGTCACCAGTTTCTGTAACCACACATCGATCGACACTCCTGGTGCCCAGCTTGCCGTAGTTGTAGGGTGCGCTGGAGTAATCGACGGATCTGACAGGTCCTGGGAACTAAATCTCGACACAGAACGAATGATCATCGAAACCAACCTCCTTGGCATAATGAACCTGGCAAGAGCCACGATCCCCGCACTTATAACATCCGCCTCTCCAACAAAACGGTTTATAGCGATATCATCGGCAGCAGGTCATAAACCACTGCCCCAGCTCGCCGCTTACGTTGCATCCAAGCATGGGGTTGAGGGGTTTGTGAAGTCACTCGCCCTTGAGCTAACAGGAACGTCCGTTACTGCGAACGCTGTGGCTCCAGGATCTACTAGAACTAAGATCCTTGAACACTCCGCCAGGATCTATGGGCTTAGCTCTGTTGAGGAGTTTTCACCTCAGCACCTAACCGAACGACTCCTGGAACCTGCCGAGATCGCCGATGCAGTGATGTTTCTCGCATCCGAAGGAGCAGCTTCCATCACTGGTACGGTAGTAGCGGTCGACGGTGGTCTGTCCATTACTTGAGATACCATTACTTGAGATAAGAGAACCTTCGGTCCCCCCTTTGCAACGCAGCCTCGAACTGCGAGAGGCCATCGCAAGACTGCTCGTTAGGTGAAAACAGTTGTCTTAGAGAGACTAAACGACTCGACGTAACTCCCCTTACACCACCTGTAATCTCGATATCCCTCAGCCAACCGATATCTAGCTTTACTTTTTCAAATACTGTAACCTATGTACCTCATCTGAGGGCTGATCGGTCTTTGGATTACATAGCCTTTGTTGCAAACAGTTCTTCGAACATCATGGCTGTAGCCAAAAGCCGCTCTTCAGAGTTCCTGGGGCCGACTATCTGAAAGGAAACAGGGATCTCACCGGTCAGCTCCGAGCAACCTTGACCCTTATCGCCGGATTTCAAGAAGTTACCGTAGGGTCCGGTAAGCTCCGTAGCAAACTCCAACGGAACCGGAATGGATAATACGGGTAGCCCAAGAACATTGAACGGCAAGGTGTTAGTGTTGAGGGCCGCAGAGTACGCTTCTTTTCGCCTTGGAATCGAAACAGGAATCGTCGCAAGCACCATCACAGCATCCAACCTCTCCAATAAAGACGAGTAGAGTTCCTGTAGCTCTCTTTGAACTTCGAGAGCCTCCTCGTACTGGCGCCTTGAGATAGAAGCCTGAGACTCAAGGCGCTTTCTAACCCATGGATCCATCCTGTGAGCCTCATCTAAGACAGCCCTGTTGTTTTGATACGCCTCATACCCCATCAAAACTGCTCCAAACTCATTCAGTATTGTGTGATGAACGAAGCTGTAGCTTTCGCAAACTGCAAAACGCTGGGACTCTAAAGTCTTATCCACGACGCCTTCTATTCGCTTCGACGAAGAGGTCGATACCTTCAAAATCTTAGAGAATGGCGAAACGCCTTCGAGGCTAGATGCCGCCACACCCTCCATCAAAGAGAGTCCTTTATGTAGATCTGAGACCGACCTCGCTAGGGGACCCAAGGTATCTAGTGACCCCGCAAGCGGCCAAACACCTTCCATGTCTACACGTCCCAGAGTTGTCTTCAATCCATAGATACCGCAACAGGTTGCGGGAATGCGTATCGAACCCCCTGTATCACTACCAAGACCAATTACCACGTCCCCGCAGGCAACCGCCGCAGCCGAACCTGACGAAGAACCTCCGGGTATCATATCTTGGAACCTTGGGTTTGTTGGAGTCCCAAAGAAGGGATTGACTCCCTGAGCAGCAAAGGCCAGCTCGGTCGTAATCGATCTTCCAACGATAACAGCTTCAGATCTTCGCAAGTTCGACACTACAGTCGAGTCTTTTGTGGCCCGCAAACCTCGGCTCTGAACTACCCTAGATCCCGCACAGGTTACCTCTCCTTCGATGTCATAGAGATCCTTCACAGCTACTGTGACTTCGCCCTCTCGGTAACTGTTCCCTCTGTCAACATCTCGAGTCACCCACCACTTAGAGATCGCCATATTCGTAGACTCCTACCCTGCTGAGATGAGCTGGGCTACTCCGCCTTGATCACCGGCAGACGTCATTGCGGAGAGAGCTTGGGTATCACCTTTTAGATAGGCGTTCAAAAAGTCCACGCTTACTCCCGCAACAGCCTCCTCGTACGCATTGTAGGCCGTATATGGCTCAAGGTGGGTTGCATCTAGCAGATTTAGATAGTACTTAGGCGTCGGCGCCGCTGAATAGATAGTTTGGGAGTCCTGGGGCAAATTTATGGTATCGGCGCTTCCCTGGGTCACAAGCATCGGAACCGCAGGGGTCGTGAAGTAGGAGTTGGCGAACCCAGGGTACTCCGCTCCAGAGAGTATAAGGGCTGCCTTCACGGAGTTGTCCACGCAACAGTTGTTATAAACGAGAGCCAATGTTGCATCGGCCCCGTCGCTTTGTCCGGCCGCCGCCACCTCAGACATGTCTACGTGATGGTAAAGAAAGGATCCAGCTGAATTATCTAGTTGCCCAACGTATGAGATAGCAGCCCCCATATCACCTGGCTCATTTGCAAGATCATCCTCATACTCGTCGGCCAATGCAGTGTCGTTCAAATTCACTCCGTAGTGTTGAAGTCCAGCTGAGGAGGTAAGCGGGAAGATGGGAGCCGCAACGATATATCCAGCATTTACCCAGGCACTGATAAGTGGATAGTACTGAGACGGCATCGTGTCAAAACCGATACCAAATACAACCAGAGGATATCCACTTTGGGAGTAGGGTTTTAGGAAAGGAGCCCCAGAGACAGGAACTGACGAACTAGCAGCAGAGGGGTAATAAATTTGCAAAGTATAGGTCCTCTCGCTACAGCCATATCCCGGAGGACACATCAGACGACCTGGTTCTGTAACGGACGTGTTGATATAGCCCGAGCCAGTGATAGCAACCTGTGGCGGCTGAGTCGTTGTAGTGGTAGAGGCAACCGTCGTTGTCCTTACTGTGGCTGTGGGTGCAGTCGGGTGGCCTTGGTTCGAACCTTTAAACAAAAAAAACGAACCCCCAATGAGCACCGCTAGAAGCAGAGCCACCGCTACGAGATTTGCTTTCTTCAAAGACGATCCTTATGGTGATGAGCGGATTTAATAATCTTGCCACAAACAAACATACGTAGGAATCCTAACCCCAGAACCCTAACTTTTCGGTTGACTAAGAGCGGGAAGTGAAGATTACCTTCATAACTTCAAAGCGTCTAGGCTACTTCTGATGCAAAAAGACCTCAACTCACTAGGAACAAAGATTCAGGAGATCGTCTGGACCAAAAGAGCACAGAGTTGGGAAGATACCCCCAACCCTGGTCTCGATAAGGTAGTAGACAAGGTGGTACAGATCTCTAACCTAGAGAGTTTTGCACAGGTTATAGACCTTGGATGCGGTTCGGGTCAGCTGGCTATTCCTCTCGCCAAGAGTGCCGAGAAGGTTTTAGCAGTTGACATAGCACCCACCATGCTCCAGATCCTAGAGAAAAAAGCCGCTGCGGCTGGCATCAGCAACATTGAGACAAAGTGCTGTTCACTCGAGGCACTAAACTTGCCCGCCGGATCACTGGATTTAGCCATAAGCAACTACGTACTTCATCATCTTTCAGACCAGCAGAAACAAGAGGTCATTCGGAAAACGTTCAACTGGCTCCGTCCCGGAGGAAGGATCGTCGTGGGCGACATGATGTTTGGCAGGGGAGTTACCAGCGAAGATCGAAAGATCATATATTCAAAGATCCAAACACTGGCGAAGCTCGGTCCTGGTGGTTGGTGGCGGATACTAAAGAACATCGTCCGCTTCACCCTGAGAGTTCAGGAAAAACCGGTGTCAGTAGAGACGTGGAGGAGGTACCTTGAAGACGTCGGCTTCACATCTATCGCCTTTGAAAACGTCGTGGGTGAGGGATACGTACTAAGCGCAAGAAAGCCCAGTTAAAACGAAACCTTGAACGTGAAGAAAAGATCCTTCACCACCTCTAGCAAGTGCCTATAATCGAGCCTTACACTTATCCAAGGAAATCGGTCGGATGCGTTGCACCTGAGTGGAAGTTTTTATAAACCAGGCTCAAGTGTGAGTTGCTAGACACAAGATCAGTCCAAGAAGTATCGAATACCGTTGCATCTAAGTGAGCAGCAGTGCGCATCACTCAGCTGCACCCCTCGCAGGGTTCCTCTGCCTGCCGGGAGCAGGTTTTGGTTCTCGCCTCATCGGCCGCGGCCTCGACGAAGTCGAGG
>NZ_FQUL01000025.1:0-9433 GCF_900128965.1 Ferrithrix thermotolerans DSM 19514 | reverse complement strand
GAGTTCACGTCGTTTTAGACAACTACTTATCCCATAAGACCGAGTCGGTGAGAACCTGGCTCCTTCGCCATCTGAGATTTGTGTTCCATTTCACACCAACGTATTCTTCTTGGATGAATCAGGTAGAGAGGTGGTTCTCAGCCCTGACCACCAAGTACCTGCAGCGCAGCGTTCACCACAGTGTGACCGAACTCAACAGAGGGATTACCAAGTGGGCCAAGGCCTGGAACGAGAACCCCAAGCCCTTCATCTGGACCAAGAGCGCCGACGAGATCTTCGCTTCAATGCAGAAATACCTGGAGCCTATTGTTTCTCCGCAAACTTCTGAAGAGGGACACTAGATCCGAGATCGCTGCGGCAACTTGCTTTGACTTGGCGACCGCAACTACGGGTACCTCTGGAGCCAGATGCTTAGTTATCACTGACGCCAGAAGTACATCGGTGTCTTTATCCGAGGCAATCAGGATCTGTTCTGCCCGCTCGGGGTGCGCTTTTCTTATTGTCGCCTCCTCTGCAGATGAGCCATCGATCACGTGTATGTACTCTTGCATATCCTCGTATTCGGCGCCGCCGTGATCTCCGGGCACGATCACACACCGGCGTCCTGCTTTATAAAGCTCTTCTATGGTCTGTCGAAGCAAGGGGCTCGAACCGATCAAAAGAGTAAAGCCGTCTCTTGGCTCTTTTTTGTCTAAACCCATGATTTTCCTAATCTGTTGAGCGGTAACGTGGGCCGCCAGTACGGCAAATAGAGAAGCAAAAAGTGGTATCGAGGTAAGCATCACCGCAGCTGCTATGACCTTACCAACGGTATTTTTAGGCGTCACATCTCCGTAGCCGACTGTTGTTGCGGTAGTGACGGCCCAATAGATCCCTGTAAACAGCGATACTGAATGAGTTAGCGAGGAAGCCGCAGCGCCCAATAGGGTGACGACTATAGCGAGTACAAATATGGTCAGGGCCTGGTGGCGTTGCGCCTTACCCAATACGACTTGAATTATCGGTAGTACTAAATCACCTCCACACCCTAGGACCTATCATCGAATAGGTAGGTGGGCCTCTTTATCGGTAGTAACTCCCGGTCAAAGAGACCTAGAGTGGAAGTCCCCACGGAGGCATCCACGACTCCAGATCGGGTTCGACTGGAAGATCCGATCCTACGATCGCCTTTAGGGCCAACTCTCTTTCGTTGTCGCGCCTTTGATTGATAAGAGGTACAAAGGGATAAAAGGTACCTTTTTTGTATAGGTAGATCCAATAGACGTCTTGTGCTGATGAGGTCTCTTGAAACTTAAATGCAGACAAAAGAAGCGAAGGTGAAAATCCGTGGTCTTCAAGGGTCTTGTTCACAAGATGTATCTTTGTGGTTAAGGACTCTATGTCGTCGTCTTTAACTACTATCCATTCATAGCCGTACTCGTCTTTCGATACCGTTATCTGGGAGTCTGGATCCTTTACCATGGTCTTCAGCACTTCCAAAAACTCAGATCGAGTGTTTTCAAAGGCGCTTCCCGATGCTGGCTTGTAACACACAGCTGCTTTGTTTACTGACTTTAAATTCGCGCTGAGTTCCAAGGTTACCGCAACGCCAGGAATAGCAAAGAGTCTGTCTAGATTTGCCTTTACTGGTTTTGTTCTACCTGTTAGGACGTCAAATAGACCCAAGATAACCTGCCTTATTCTGTAGGTATAAAGCCGGGATAGCTATAGCTCAGCTATTCAGCAGTCCCTAGCTCACGCTCAAGTTTATCAAGCTCAGCGATTCGTCTCTCTAAGGACGGATGAGTCGAAAATATCGTCGATATCGAGAACTGTCCTTTAGCAACTGCCGGGGTGAAGTAAAACGCATTGAAGGCTGCGGCAGACCTTATGTCCTTCGTGGGGATTCTACCGATCTCGCCCGTTATCTTGATCAAAGCCGATTTCAGCAGCGAAGGGCGCCCGAGCAAGATGGCTCCAGACCTATCTGCGCTCAACTCCCTGTATCTCGATAAGGCTCTAATCAACAGGAAGGATATGGCATAGACCACTATCGAAACAAGCATAACTCCAGCCTCTATAGCAAAGATGTTACCGGCTGCTGAGTTGTTGTTCGATCGTCCACCACCTCGTCCTCCGTATCCACCTCCACCATAACCCATACCTCCGAATAGCTCGCTGTAGTACAGAACACGAGTAAGTATTCCCGCTACCATTCCCAGGAAGGATGCGATCGTCATCACAGCCACATCTCTGTGAGCGACGTGTGACAGCTCGTGAGCAAGAACAGCCTCTACCTCTTCGGTGTCGAGTCTTCGGAGGAGACCAGTCGTCACGCATACAACTGCATTCTTGGGGTTTCTACCTGTTGCAAAGGCGTTTGGCATATCGGTGTTGGCGACAGCGACCCTCGGCATGGGCATATTGGCCAGTGCGCAGAGCCGTCTTACTATCTGATAAAGCTCTGGCGCTTCTTGCTCGGTCACAACTTTGCCGTGCATGCCAAAGAGAGCGATCTTGTCCGAGAAGAAGTATTGCACGAACAAGATACCTAGACCGATGAAGACAACGGTGATCAGCTGCACGCCTACTGCCAGCAACACCGCTACGAAGGCTACGTAAAGGGCTCCTAGCAAAAAGATAGTGAGACCCATTCGAGCCACTAATCCCTTGTCTGATTTAAACCTAGTTTTCGCCACGTTGATAGTATCCTTCATCTATATAAGTAACAGAGGGAAAATCCCTGGGACTTAACTGAAATCATAGATCATATCTCTGGGTACTTCACAGACGGGAACGAGGGCTGGTTTTGGTTAATTATAAAGATGCACCGTGGGGTGCTCCTTATGCGCCGGTCATCGCAATTGACGGACAAGCTGGAAGTGGAAAATCCACACTAGCGCGTCGTCTATCAGAAGTGTTGAATATTCCTACCCTAAACAGCGGGCTATATTATCGAGCAGTAGCACTATGGGTAGCTCGGAATCACTTTGACCTGGAGGATCTTGCCTCAAATGAGTATATCGCGGATATGCTGCGCAGTCTAGTGATCTCGGTGGATGGCGGCCGTGTTATCCTAGGAGGAGATGACGTGACAGATCAACTTCGCTCCAAAGAGGTTCAGAGAGTTCTTCCTAAGGTGTCGGCCAAACCTGAAGTCCGATCGTACCTCAACGAGCTTCAGAGGTTATGGGTCGACAGATACGGGTCTTCTATTGTAGAAGGCAGAGATATAGGCACAGTGGTCTTTCCGGACGCCTACTTCAAGGTTTTTCTCACAGTGTCTTCAGATGCACAAAGAGCTAGAAGGCCAGAGGAAGCCTCTGTGGTCGAAAGAGATCTAGCGGATCGAAAAAGAGAGGTGGCCCCTACAATACCTGCGTCTGATGCTGTTGTGTGGGACACCACCTCACTAAGCCCCGAGGACGTGTTGGAGACGGTTCAGACTGCACTTGCTACCAAGGTGGAAACCATTTGTCACAACCTCTCCTACGAAAGAGGCGAGCGCGTTGTCAAATAGGTCTTTCGTAGATGACCTCATCAACAGACCACTACAGCAAAGCCCCCGTTTCTATGCCTTTGCTCGTGGAGTTGTCTACTTGGTAAATAGACTTTATTTTGGGAACAAGGTCTACTTCGAGGCACCTCTACCGAGCTCTCCTTTTGTCCTGGCGCCGACCCATCGCTCCTACATTGATACTCCTTTGGTAGGTTCGATTCTGAAGGAACCGCTTCGTTACATGGCAAAGTCTGAGCTTTGGAAAAATCCCTGGCTTGGGCGTTTGATCGAGCTCCTTGGTGGCTTTCCAGTGGATCGAAGCGGTGCCGATCGGAACTCGTTGAATACAGCTTTGGAGATACTGCGGGCAGGGGAGTCGTTGGTGGTGTTTCCAGAAGGTGAGAGAAGAAGCGGCGAAAAAGTAGAGAAGATCCACGAGGGCGTAGCTTACCTCTCGCTCAAGACGAAGGTTCCCGTGGTACCGGTAGCGTTTTATGGAAGCGACCATGTACTGCCACCGGGAAGCAAGTTTCCAAGGAGGGGTAGAGTAAGGTCTATTGTCGGCAAGGCAATGTATCCATCGAGCTACGTGGAAGATACCTCGGGCAAGAAAAGTGTTCCAAGGAGAGCGATAGTCGCCATGACCAACGATCTCGAGCTCACCTTGCAGCGGCTATTCGATGAGGCGAAGAGTCTGTAGTTGAATTTGTAAGAAGAAGTTCATCTTCACTTCGGTTTCAGCTGAACTTTAGCTGGTGGCTAGGGTATGATCAAGACAACTCAGCTTTAGAAACGGAGAGAGTGTTGAACTCGGATATCTTTGTTGATCGTCTGCGAGACGCCGTTGGCTCGGAGAGGGTAATCGTCGATCCTGACATTATGAACTCATACAGAGCAGACCGTACTACAACTGTTCAGGGCGAGATGCCTCGGGTTGTCATCACTCCATCGTCTACTGCTCAGATCGCTCGAGCTGTAAAGCTGGCTAATGAGTTTGAGGTTCCCGTGATTCCCCAAGGTGCGCTGAGTGGGTTAGCTGGCGGGGCTGACCCAATCTCTGGTTCACTTGTAATCAACGTAGCCAAGATGGATCGAATCTTAGATATAGACCCCGTCAATCTTCTGGCAACGGTTGAGCCTGGAGTCATCAACAAGACCCTCAAAGATGCCGTTGCAAAGGAGGGGTTTTTCTATCCTCCAGATCCAGGAAGCTACACATTTTGCTCAATAGGTGGAAACGTGTCTACTAACGCAGGTGGACTCTGTTGTGTGAAGTACGGAGTGACGGCTGACTATGTGAGTGAACTTGAGATCGTCTCTCCAACGGGAGAGATAATGACTCTTGGGCGAAGGACTAAGAAATCTTCCGCTGGCTATCGACTGGCACAGCTATTCGTTGGATCTGAGGGTACCTTGGGTGTTTTGACAAAAGCCACCATGAGACTCCGTCACGCTCCGGCACCGGTCGCTGGAACCGTAGTAGCTAGCTTCTCGATACTTGAGGAGATGGGGGATGCTCTGCGGGAGATAGCCTCCAAGTTGTCACCGTCACTCCTAGAGGTTATGGATCAAGAGACGGTTCGAGCTATAAACGCCTGGAAAAACCTGGGTATCGACGAAGAGGCAGAAGCCGTTATCGTTGCACAAAGCGATGTCAAAGGGGGAGAAGGAGCAGAGGAGCTCAAGCTCATAGAGGCTATCTGTGCTCAATCTGGTTCGGGGGAGATCTACCGTACGGAGGATCCAGATGAAGCCGATGCGCTGCTAGAGGCCCGTAGACTCGCCCTAACCGCTTTAGAGAGGCTCGGGCCAGCGATCTTGGACGACGTTGGTGTTCCAGTGTCCCGGATAGGGGAGATGATCTCCGAGATCGCAAAGATCGCCAAGAAGTGGCAGATTACTGTCGGTACATTCGGTCACGGCGGTGACGGGAACCTCCATCCGACGTTGGTTTTGCCCTCTAGAGATCAAGAGGTCATAGAGATTGCCGATCGTTGCTTTGCAGATATCGTTGCAGCTGCACTGTCGATGGGAGGAACCATATCTGGCGAGCATGGGATCGGTCTCATAAAGAGAGACTTCATGAAGGACCAGTACGGAACGGAAGAGATTGAGTGGATGAGACGCATTAAGGCAGCTCTTGATCCCAAGTGGTTGTTCAATCCCAACAAGGTTGTCTTTGATAGGTTGATGCCGTAGTCGTATTTGAATCTCGTCGCTTTAGGACTGAACTGCAACTATGTGACTGAGTTGAACACGCCGTGAAGTTACTTCTTGGAGGCGTTAGTTGGAATTTGATATCCCTTACGGTGTTGCAGATGGTGTGAGCGCACAGGCAGCCATTGAAGTAGATAATATTTCAAAGAGCTACAAAGATAAACTTGCCCTTGACGAAGTCTCATTGTCGGTGCCAAGAGGTACTATCTTTGGGCTTTTAGGTCCAAACGGTGCAGGAAAGACGACTTTGGTCAAAGTGCTCACAACCTTGATCGTGCCCGATAAAGGGAAAGCCCTAGTAAATGGGATTGACGTTGCAAGACAAGCCCAACGCGTTCGGTTTGAGATCGGTCTCGCTGGTCAGTACGCCGCCGTTGATGAAAACCTCACTGGGTATGAGAATCTTGTGATGGTAGGACGCCTCTATCACCTAGGGCGATCAGAGTCCAAGAGAAGAGCTTCGCAACTGCTCGAGACGTTCACACTGTCAGATGCGGCCGATCGCCAGGTAAGGCAGTACTCCGGTGGTATGAGGAGGAGGCTTGACCTAGCAGCCGCTCTTGTTGCCAAACCAAAGATACTGTTTTTGGATGAACCTACAACTGGACTTGACCCACGTAGTCGAAATGAGCTTTGGGATATCGTAGAACGCCTGGCGGACTCTGGATCTACGGTTCTCCTTACTACTCAATACCTCGAAGAGGCGGATAGGTTGGCCTCACAGCTAGCGGTTATCGATCGTGGTAAGATAATAGCGAGTGGCACTCCTCAGGAGATCAAGTCTCTAGTCGGGTCATCAGTGGTCGCAGTGACGCTAACCTCTCGAGAAGCTATGGAATCTGCTATTCGATTGCTACATTCCCTGGGACTGAAAGACACTCACGTTGAAGCAGACCGAAACAGGGTGCGCGCAGCAAGTAACGATAAAAAAGGCGTGCTAGCAGAGGTTGTAAGGGCGTTGGACGATCACAATCTTGAGATAGCTGAGATATCACTAGAAGGTCCCACTCTCGACGATGCGTTTTTGGCTCTCACTGGACATGGAGTGGCAGATGCAGATAGTTGATCCAAATCAAGACGTTCAAGAGTTCAACGATCCTCAAGGGTCGTTTGGAGTCAAGTTCAGATTTGCGGTCCTTGACACCTTGGTGCTAGCAAAGCGAAATCTCCTGCGTTATGTTAGGCTCCCTGGGTTACTTGTATTTTCGACCATTCAGCCTGTTATCTTTCTCCTTCTGTTCACTTATGTATTTGGAGGAGCAGTTAGGGGGGTGCACACCAAGTACGTAGACTTTCTGGTTCCGGGTATCTTGATCCAGACAGTTGCCTTTGGGTCTACCCAAACAGGCGTGGGTCTAGCTGAAGACTTACAAAGCGGAATAATTGACCGATTTAGATCTCTCCCCATGTCTCGATCGGCGGTGCTTGCAGGGAGAACTCTAGCAGACACACTGCGGAACCTAATAGTGGTACTCATAATGGTTGTCTCGGGGTACATAATTGGATTTCGGTTTCAAAACGGTCTTGGTAATGCCCTTTTAGTTGTTTTGGTCGCAGTCCTTTTCGGGTTCTCTCTAAGTTGGATCTCAGCTTTCACTGGAGTTTCTTCCAAGAACACCGAGACCGCCAATGTAGCAGGATTTGTGTGGATCTTTCCTCTCACCTTTGCAAGCGCTGCCTTCGTGCCTGTCTCGACCATGCCAGGATGGTTGCAAGTGTTCGCCAAGGCGAACCCCATCACAAACTCCGTCGACGCCCTACGAGCACTTACTCTGGGCGGACCTGTGAACCATTATCTCCTTTATAGCTTTGCTTGGATGATCGGCATCGTGGTGGTTTTTGCTCCGCTTGCCATCTCTCGCTATAAGTCGCGCTCATAAAGACAGTCGAACCTTCTGAAAGGTGGTAATTGCTTTGTGTTCCAGGCGGAATGAGCACTAACGAGTGGCGGTAACCAAGTCTCATTACATATCAAGCTTTTTGAGACAATTCTTTCAATTATCTACTTAGTCGGCAGTCTCCTTCTTTGGTTGGTTGATCCAGGCAAGGGTTGGAAGCGCCGGTGGGGTGGGAACTTTGTGAACAAAGTGTTCGGGGTGTTCTGCATAGGCGTCTAACAGAACCGTCTCACGTCGCTTACGAACCTTTTCAGCTCGTCCGTAGTGGACATCGGCGGGAGTGTGATATCTAATGCCAAAGTGACGATGACGTCCGTTGTACCGAGACCTAAAGCGTCGACAATGGGCCTGAGCGTCTTTGAAGCTGCCAAGTCGATCGGGAAAGTCGGGCCGGTATTTGAGGGTTCGGAACTGGCTCTTTGAATAGGGATTGTCATTACTTACATGAGGACGGCTGCGGGATTTGATGACTCCGAGATCCGCCAGTAGGTGCGCTACTGGCTTGGCGATCATTGGTGATCCCCCATCGGAGTGCAACGTGAGCTGACCACTGGGTACACCTTGAGATGCAGTTGACTCATCCATCACTCACTTGGAGAGTTAGGCACGGGTCGCCATCCAACCCGTGACGTAGCGGCTGTAAATATCCAAGATCACGTAGAGGTAGTAGTAGTAGTAGTTAGGTCCACTTTGCGGGCTCGTGGAGCTTTGTGATATCCCAGCTCCAGACTTCACTTTGTTTGGTGGCAATGAGCTTGGGCTTTTTGTGGGCAGGGTGGGTGGCTTGGCGACGTCGTTCTCGGACTTCGTCGTGGCTGTGCAATATGGGGTACGTGGTCGACACCGAGCCCAGATAGGCGCCCTGATCAAGGAGTTTGGCATATACCGTGGCCGGAGCTTCGTCTATGAACTGCTCAGACTCAAGCGTTGCCCTAATCTGCTTGCGCTCAACAACGCTCAGAGCTCGAGACTGGATAACATCTAATCGCTGTGGCTTTGGTGGTGGCGTACTGCAGCGGTACCGGCGACACCAGGTTGCCCGGTCCACTCCGAGCGCCGTGAACGCCGCACCCTTGCTCACCACTTGGCTGAGTTGGTCCACTGCTTTATCGGTCATTTCAACTCGCCGTTCTCCGCAGTTCTGTCCAAGGCAAGTGTCTCTAACAGAGCGGAGAGGTTTCCCTGAATTTCAATAACCCTTCTCGACTTGTTCACTTCACCTTCCAACCGGCCGACCTTACGCTTCAAGCTGGCGATCTTGTGGTCTTGGGGATCAGTCTTTTGACGACCCGCTGCTTGAGCCAGAGCCTCTTGGGCACCTTCATCACGTTGGCGACGCCACGTCACAACGAGAAAGCAGTAAGAGACCATAACGTCGAAGCATCGCCCTCTTTCTTTGCGTCGTAGCCGGCAAGAGTCTTGGCTTTGTACTTCGCCGAGAACTGTCGACGTCCATATGAACGCTCAAACATCTACAGATTCGCTATCGCTAATTTAGTCATTGCACCACTATGCATGTGCGTGTCGCTATTGGTGGTTGTTGTCATGGTCATTGGAGATAGTCTTTCTCCACCCCCTTAGCTCATTTATGTATCGGTGTGAACTGTCTCACCTAAGCTTGACACAGAGGGTCGGGACGTTTAATTCTTCGGGTAGGTACTTTCCCATCTTCATTTAGTAATCTTAGGGGATGCAGTAAGTCCTTGTCGCCTCGACAACCGTTGCATCTAAGTGAGCTTTAGTGAGCATCACTCAGCTGCACCCCTCGCAGGGTTCCTCTGCCTGCCGGGAGCAGGTTTTGGTTCTCGCCTCATCGGCCGCGGCCTCGACGAAGTCGAGG
>NZ_FQUL01000029.1 GCF_900128965.1 Ferrithrix thermotolerans DSM 19514 | reverse complement strand
CAGAGAGGCTTATCGAGATCAAAGTCGGTAAGCGTCAAGATGATACGCTGTCTCGGCCCCTTCTCACTTCGATAGGACTCGATCAACTGATACTTGGTGTAGGTCTTTCCCGTCTTGGTCTTGGTGTCGACGGCCCTGATATAGATAGGACAGATGCTACCAGTGGATACACATAGATCATGCAAATCATACCGACTATATAAATCCTTAGGCCACTACACGACAAACCAAATATACCCCGCCTAGTATCCCACCAGCCCAAACCTTACAACACCCCTGTGGATAACACCTTCACACCCCTAGATATCCACAGGATGGACATGAATTCGGGAAGAAATTGCGAAAGTTGGGTTAAGCCGATATTATCTGAAGCAAGACTTAGAGGCAGGCGTCTTAGGAGGGTCTATCTTGTAACAACAAGTAAATGCAAAAGGGGATAAATCATCGCATGAAAAAGCGTCAAAGAACCTTTTTTGTGGTTGGATGTAGCGTGCTTGTTTCGGCATGTGGTTCTGGGACATCCGCTGTCTCGGCACCTGGAGGCCAAGTTCAATCTCATCAGATCTCTAAGCAACAGCAAAATAAAAAGAAGATGACGTCTATAGAGTTTAGTCTAACTCGACTTCTAGCCTCGACGCAGGCTACCTACTACTCCGACGCTCGACTCAACCACGTTCCCGCACTCATAACAGGGTCTAACGAGAGCCAGTTCGTGGCAGCAAGGAGTACACCGGTCTTCTTCAACGGACACTACTTCGCCCTGGTAGCTTATCCATGGGCACCTGATCATCTACCCATAAAGATCTACCAATACTCATCAAAAGGCCTGTGGGAAACAGAAGCCGCACTTAGCGCACCCTTTGGCTTTCCAGACGGAGAGATATATCTAGCCTTTACAAAGATTCCAGTAGCGAGGCTATCTGGACTATCGAGTCCCGCCTTTTTGGTTCAAGAGACAGGAGGCGGTTGTTTCCGAGGTGCCGTGATCGCCTATATCGAGGGAAACTGGTCCTTACTGAATGCTCCAAATGCGGCGAACCAGGAGAGTCCGGAGATAGGAGGCGATCCAATCTTTCGGCATGGATACCTATTTACGACTACCGTTTGTGGTGCTAACCCAGCCTACACTGGCAATACGGTCACATGGTGGAGGGTCAACTCACATACCCAAGACTTCGTAGTTGTGCGCGAGGAGACTGTCGGTGCCAACAACAAAACAAAGTCTGATTCAAAGTCATAGTAGAAATAGTACGGACATAAGTCCAAAGTTGCCGTCACCCCTAACGCAAGCCCTAGCGAGCCGCTACGTTCTCTATAGTTGTCACCGAAACTTCGGCGACGGCCTTAGAGCACTCCGAGGAAATAGATCCTTGAGGTGAAACGCAACTAAAAGATTTGTCCTTAGCTTGGGAAAGGAACCTTACGTGGGATCCACAAGCGCCAAGGTCATACTCCTTAAGCTGCGGTTTCAACTTCCACCACCAAACAGAAAGATTGCAGTTTCTTCGGCGCCGATGCGACTCCCCGGAACTAACAGTCCCTCGACATTGACGCTCAAGTAATACAAGTAAGATTCTCTTTAGATGACTATCCCTCCGTTATATGAGCTAGAACACCTAAGCAAATCGTTCCATTCTGACCAAAGAGAAGTAGTTGCACTTTCAGACATCTCGTTAGTCATCGAAGCAGGTGACTCTTTAGCTGTAATAGGTGAATCTGGGTCGGGAAAAAGTACCCTTGTTCAAATTCTTTGCGGTCTTACAAGACCGACCTCTGGCGAAATAAGGTTCCAGGGACAAAAAGGGGACATAATCAAACTCACCAAAGGTCGCGTGCAGCTCTTGCTCCAGGACCCAAAGGACAGTTTTGATCCAACTTGGACTGTGGGACGCTCCATTCTTGAACCACTTCACCTAAAGTTCTCAGAGTCAGAGGGCTCACAGTTACTTGCAGAAGCCTTTGAAAAGGTGGGGCTCTCCCCGGTGCTGGCGTCAAGACGGCCAAGCGAGCTATCCGGTGGTCAGCTGCAGAGAGCTTCGATCGCACGAGCGTTGACGACGAGGCCGGATGTGCTCGTAGCGGATGAACCACTGAGCTCCTTGGATGTCGTATCGAAATTAAAGATAGTGGACACCATCCAAGAGGGTTTTCTTAGAGATGGAGGAACCTTGGTTATAGTATCTCACGACCTAAGCGCAGTTCGCTCGCTCTCAAAACACACCGCTGTTATCTTGCGGGGAGAACTTATAGAGTACGCAGACACCGAGGAACTCTTTGAAAGTCCGAATCACCCATACACCAAGGAGCTTATTCTCTCCGCATCTTCTGGTTGGATGTAGGGGAATTTGCCTCTTGTATAGGCGACCCAACACGCAGCGGCGTTAGCGCATCTTCAAAGATCTGCCTACAGCCAGCACAGATATTAGGACTCGCCCTTGTGATCATGATCCATCTAGAATAAGAATGTGTCTACCTACCTTACAAAGCGTGAAAAGCAGATCGGTGCTGCTATCGCCGTGTTCACCCTTGCCGGATTTCTCTTTACCTGGTTACCATTCATCGTCTCGCCAAATACGTATAAGGCTGCCAAAGGGGCACATCCTCTTGAGTATCTGCTGGTTGGAGTTGCGATGGTCGTGGCGGCACTAATTGGACTGCTTTTCTCAAGACGTCTAATCGGCGGAGCTTTGTTTATGATCTTGGCCTTTGGTCCCTGGGGTAACAGTATCCTACTGGGGTTTCCTGCCCTTGCATTTGGAGCCTTCACTGCATTCAAAAGGGACCCAAAGACCATCGCAGCGAGACGCGAGGAGGCAGAACGGCGCCGGGAAGAGAGACAGGCTGCCAAGTTAGCCGCAAAAACGGGTTCAAAAGGCGGCAAACCAGTCCCCGCCCCATCCAAAAGGTACACCCCTCCCCAATCATCGCGTAGGAGAACAAAGAAAAACAACTAGCCTAAGCTTGCTCAAAGTTGCACTTTATCTGATTTAGAGGGTGAGGAAGTTTGATTCTTGAGGGGCTTGAGGGCAAAACCGTCTTTATAACTGGGGGCACCGGTTTCGTAGGCACCGCCCTTATCGAGCGCATTCTGCGGACACTCCCTAATACAGACGTAGTTTTGCTGATAAGAGGTGGAAGAAGATCCTCCCCCGAGGCTCGCTTCCAAAGGGAGATACTAAAGAACAACTGCTTCGACTCTTTGCGCGACCGTATTGGATCGAAAGAGTTCGACGCCTTAGTTCAAGAGCGCATTCGAGTGGTCTCTGGTGATGTCTCCAAAGATGGTCTTGGCCTATCGGACAAAGACCTTGCGATCCTTGGAGAATGTGACATCGCAATTCACTCAGCAGCGACAGTGAGTTTTGACGCTCCGCTGGACTCTGCGGTTGAGGTCAACCTTCTTGGTCCATCAAGAGTTGCTAAAACCTTCAACGATGCTCCATCCTCTCGAGAAAATCGGCACTTCATAGCGGTGTCAACCGCCTATGTGGCAGGGTCAAGACGAGGTGATGCCCCAGAGATCTCGCTAGCCAACAATCCTTTGTATCCAGACGTCAACTGGAGAGCAGAGGTAGATGCAGCCAGGCAGCTACGTGACGAGATCGAACGCAAAAGCAGAGATCCAAAGAACCTAGAAGAGTTTCAGCGTCGATCTCGTAGAGAGGTAGGCTCAGCCGGCGTGGCCATACTTGCTGAGCGATGTGAGAAGTTGCGCAAAGAGTGGGTTAGGACAAAGATGGTCGAACTCGGTCGAGCGAGAGCATCCAGCCTCGGCTGGCCCGACGCATACGCTTACTCAAAGGCTCTGGGGGAGATAGCACTGAGTGAAGCCGTATTAGACATCGGAGTCTCCGTTGTTCGGCCGTCGATTATCGAGTCATCTCTGATACAGCCTTTTCCCGGCTGGATAAGAGGCTTTCGCATGGCTGAGCCTATTATCATCTCATTCGCAAAGGGGTTGTTGAAGGAGTTTCCAGGTGTGCCAGAGGGTGTCATCGACGTCATTCCGGTCGATCTCGTCGTATCCGCAATCCTTGCCGTAGCTGCCAAAGGGGCAGATGAAAGAACCAACTACTACCACGTCGCCTCTGGTTCAGTAAATCCATTGCGTTACGAGTCCCTGGTGAATATGGTGAGGGACTACTTTCAACAAAACCCTCTCTATGACGATAAAGGGCAGCCCATATCGCTTCCAAAGTGGTCTTCGCCTGGACGAAGCAAGGTGCAAAACGAGGTAAATCGTGCAGCGAAAGTGTTAGGTGTCCTAGAAGACGTGTCGTCGCTTCTGCCCCTAAGGGGATCGAGGTTAAACTTCACCAAAGATCTCGAGTCAAAAAGGCTTGAGGTTGAAAGAGCCCTCACCTACGTCGAGCTCTACGGCTCTTACGCAGAGTGCGAGGCAAACTACTTGGTAGATCATCTTGATGCGCTCAAGACTCACCTTAGCGATACGGATCTGGAGTACTTTAACTTCGACCCCAGACAGGTTGTGTGGTCTGAGTTCGTAAGCAAGGTACACCTTCCCTCTGTGGTAGAACACTCAAGGGTAAAGACTCACCCAGAAAAGACCTCAACGTCTTCCAAGAGACGGTCCGAACGGCAGTTGAGGTCTATCCTTACCGACGAGCCCCGACTGGTAGCCTTTGACTTAGAGAACACCGTCATAGCCGCTAACGTGGTGGATTCCTTTGCTTATCTTGCCACCCGGAGGTTGAAGGGCTCCGAGAAGGTAGCACTTGTTGCATCTCTCTTGGCCGAGGCTCCTTCACTACTGTCTTTAGACCGGAAAGATCGTGGGGAGTTTCTAAGGTACTTCTACCGCCGTTACGAGAACGCCGAAAGCGAGTTGCTTAAAGAGGACTCGTGGTCGTTGCTGAATGAGTATCTGTTGACAAAAGCCTTTCCTGACGCAATATGGAGAGTCCGTCAACACAGAAGACTTGGACATAAGACCGTCCTAATTACCGGTGCTTTAGATTTCGTCGTGAGACCCTTGGAACCGTTATTTGATGAGATCGTTAGTGCCGAGATGACCGAGTTTGACAACGGCACCCTAACTGGTCAGGTACCCGGTACGCCGCCAATCGGCGAAGCTCGCGCAGAGATACTGTCCCAGCTCGCCCGAAAATATGGCCTATCGGACGACCAGACCATCGCTTACGCAGACGGCACATCAGACCTTCCCATGCTCGAGCGGGCAGGTACCGCGGTATGTGTCAATCCTGAGGTAAAGCTCCTCAATATCGCTCGGCGGCGAGGATGGCGGATAGAGAACTGGTCTAGAGCTAAAGGTGCATCCTCCATCTATCTGCCTATAGCAAAGGTGAACCAGTAGAGATGAGATCACTTGTTATAGAACAGAATCTAAGACGAATGGCAAGCGCGAAGTTGCTCGCTGGCACCTCCGCCACAGCGTCACTTAAGTGGGGACCGCTGTCGATAAAGGACGTCGACCCTCCCGGCCTACCAAACTCTCAATGGGTAAGAGTTCGCCCACTGCTAAGTGGTATCTGTGGTTCTGACCTTGCAACCGTCTTTGCATCTACGACTCGATACTTCGAACCACTAGTCTCGTTCCCCTTTACCCCCGGTCACGAGATCGTGGGAGTATCGCTCGACACAGGTACTAGAGTCGTCGTCGAATCAGCCTTGACGTGTAAGGCAAGAGACCTACCTCTTTGCAGATTCTGCCGAGACGGAAAAGATGAGTTATGCGAGTCGGTAGCGGCAGGGAATATAAAAGAGGGAATTCAGATCGGGTACTGCAAGTCAACAGGAGGTGGATGGTCGCAAGAGTTGGTAGCGCACCGTTCACAGCTTTGGCCGGTGGATGACTCACTATCCGATGAGGACGCAGTACTAGTCGAGCCTTTGGCGTGCGCACTTCACTCTGTACAGTCTACGGTGCTTCATGGCACGGAAAACGTTGCAGTTGTGGGAGCCGGGACGGTGGGCTTACTAACGCTTGCCTCCTTGGCGTACCTATTTCCAAAGCTATCGATCAGCGTGGTCGCAAAATACTCAAGCCAAAGAGCTGCCGCAAGCCGACTGGGGGCAACTCAGATAGTCGCCGAGGATGAACTAGAACGCTCCGCCAGACGCCTAAGTCACTCATTTCGCAAAGGCGGCTGGCTGTCAGGGGGATACGACGTTGTCTTTGACTGCGTAGGAAGTAGCAAGTCGCTTTCGAGTTCCATCAGCTCTGTTAGGCCTGGAGGTCAGGTCGTGGCGGTGGGAATGCCTTCCCAGGTAGACATAGATCTAACGCCTCTCTGGCACAGAGAGGTTAGCCTAAAGGGCAGCTACGCATACGGTGTCGAGGTGCTCCCCAAAGAACGCTTTACACACCTTGACCTTACCGAGTGTCTGTCTGCAACAGAAGATAGAGACGGCCAAGTCTCCATACGCACCTTCGACCTAGCGCTTTGTGCTATGAAGACGCTAAGACTTGGTTGGATGGTTAGCCACAGATATCCGCTTGAGAACTACGTCGACGCTTTAGAGAAAGCAGCTCGAGCTGGGAGTCACGACGCTATCAAAGTAGTATTCGACCTGCGTAAATCCAAATCAGTTTGGAAAGGAAAAGATGACCTCTAGGCCAGGATTTGTACTTGAAGTCGATCGGTCTACACCACCAATTTTGATGTGGCACGGAAATAGTTACCGGTTAGAGCGGTTTCCCAAAGGCGCAAGGATACTATATCCTCCCGAGCCTCAGGAGCCAATCAAGGATCCAAAGTCAGCGATCGCCCAGGCCCTTGAGAGTCCGACTGGTGACTCCAAGCCCCTGTCGGCGCTACTGCATAAAGGTATGCGACTCGTAATCGCCTTTGACGACGTCTCCCTACCTCTACCACAGATGCAGGCCCCAGATGTCCGTCAGATGGTCATCGAGGCGGTACTGGAAAAGGCCGCTGAACATGGTGTCGATGATGTATATCTCATCGCCGCTCTTGCTCTTCATCGACGCATGACCGAGGGCGAACTACGTCATGCTCTCGGGGCTCGGGTGTACGATGCATTTCATCCAAGAAAGCGCCTATTGCAACATGACGCTGAGGACCCTTCAAACCTGGTGGATCTCGGCACCACAGAACACGGGGAGGTCGTAGAGATCAACAAACTCGCTGCTGAGGCTGACCTGTTGGTGTACGTGAACATCAACCTGGTATCCATGGATGGGGGGCATAAGTCGGTCGCTACCGGCCTCGCCTCGTACCGTTCAATCCGTCACCACCATAACGTAAAGACAATGGTTCACTCAAAGTCCTTTATGGACATGCACAACTCAGAGCTACACACCTCAAACTGGCGCATGGGGCGCCACATTGCGTCTCAAGGAGTAAAGATCTTCCAGATAGAGACCACCTTAAACACCGACACCTTTCCCAAGCCCTTTGAGTTCCTCTCTAAGCGTGAGTGGGAGTGGAACCTCAAAGACAGGACCGCTTTCATAGCGTCCTCCACCTCTCTGCAAGCATCGCCAGACTGGATAAGCAGGGACATAATGCATAAGATACGCTCTCCGTACAAACTAACAGGCATCAACGCCGGGGAGGTAGAGGCGGTTCATGCAAAGACGTTGGACAAAGTCTTCTCTCAGCAGCTGGTAAATGTTGAGGGGCAAAGCGATATCTTGACTATGGGCCTTCCATTCGTTGGACCATACAACGTCAACTCGATTATGAATCCCATTCTCGTCTACTGTCTGGCACTGGGATATTTTTTCAACATGTACATCGGGAAACCACTTGTTCGGCCAGGTGGTGTTGTGATAATCTCCCATCCCAACAAGGCAGAGTTCGATCCAGCGTTCCATCCCTCTTACATAGACTTCTACGAGCAGGTGTTAACCGAGACAACCGACCCCAAAGAGATTGAAAAGCGATTTGAAGAGAGCTTTGCGAATGACCCTTGGTACATTCATCTCTATCGCAAAGGCAACGCATACCATGGTGTCCACCCCTTTTACATGTGGTACTGGGGAGCACACGCTCTTGATCATCTAGGTGGGGTTATCATTTTAGGAGGCGACCCCAAAGCTACAAGAAGGCTTGGTTTTCAGCCTGCCTCTACGATGATGGACGCCATCGAGATGGCTAAGTCTGTCGTGGGACCAGATCCCTCTATTACCCATCTCCACTCACCCCCTCTTGTGATGGCAAAGGTGATATAGTCATGTCTAAAGAGCTACCCAAGATCACCAAAGTGCTGTCGGAGTTCCCTTTTCGAAGAGCAAAGGTACCTGGCACGCTACCTGTAGAGCGCTACAAAGACCCACTAGGTACATCTTTTGACACAGAGTGGGCCAGGAAGTATCCCATTCGTCTACTGCGAGCCTTGCTCTTGGACAACCTGCTACGCCCAGCGACCAAGCTAATAGCGTCCCCAGAGGTCTATGGACTAGATAGGGTCAACGATCTAAAGGGTCCACTCATATTTGCGAGCAACCACGCTAGCCACTTAGACACTCCCCTACTCCTTTGCAACCTACCAGAACGTTTTCGCCATCGTTGCGTTGTCGCAGCCGGTGCAGACTACTTCTTTGACAGAAGGTGGAAGTCTTATCTGTGGTCAGGTTTACTGGGTGCAATCCCCATCGAACGCAATCGTGTAAATCGACGGTCAGCTGAGCTATCAACCGAGCTGATAAGAAAGGGTTGGTCACTTTTGATCTTTCCAGAGGGAGGTCGCACACAAGACGGCCTAGGTCAGAGCTTCAAAGGTGGTGTTGCCCAACTGGCGCTAAAGAGCGGGACACCTGTGGTTCCGATCTACCTTGAAGGAACCTTTGAGATACTTGGTAAGAACTCCGAGAGAATACGGCCAGGAAAGACGCGCATCGTCTTCGGCAGTCCAATAGACCCCACGGACAAAGATGCACGCAACCTTACCAAAGAGATAGAGGCAGCGGTCGCTGTACTGTCCCGCGAGGTTCACGATAACTACTGGGATGCCCAACTCGCAAGATATCAGGACGAACATCTAAGCCTCACACCCAAGGATCGAGGTAGCTGGATTGCAGAGTGGAACAGAAGCGCGCAAGCACCCAAGCGCCATACATCCCCCAAGTGGCCCAGGTACTTCGGTTCGAGTAAAAAAACTTAGCCTATTGGCAATCAGCGCTTGATCAGTCTTAGAGCACTTGTAGACGTACTCGCTCCTGCAGCGGGAACGAGCGCAGACACAAACTCGGTCTTTGGCCCGGGAAACACAAACTCTGATAGTAGTACTGGATGACCCATAGTGTCAAAGGTTATTCTCTCGCAGCGAAGGGCAGCGGAACGGGGAGGGACCTGTAATATCTCTGCGTCGGAGTCGCTCATCAAGGAGGCAGCTATCGTTTGAACCGCAGAGGTTAGCGGTCTAAGCAAAGACGGCGAGTTGCTCAGGAGCTCATAGAAAGACTTATCTTCAAGATCGCTTAGCGAGAAGTCCTTGGCCAGTTCAATACTCAGCCAAACAGTGACCCGAGCAAATGGCACTCCATCCGCTAGATTAAGCCTTTCTACCTCTAAGAGTTCACCAGACCCCAAAACCTCTTCTTGTCTTCCTGAAGCAACTACTCGGCGTGAAGATAGAACCTTCCTCGTTGGCTCCATACCAACGTTCTCTAGCTGCTCTTCAAGAGTTATGAACGCACCGAGAGACTGAGGAACCGGTTGAGGTCTTACCAACCACCCACTCCCATGTCGAGGCTCAACAAGTCCTTCTTCCCTCAAGGTCTCAAGCGCTTTTCGAACGGTCACCCGCGAGGCGTCGAACCCTTTGGACAAGCTTGACTCAGAAGGGAGAAGCTCTCCCTTTACGTATGCTTCGCTCTCTATCGCTAATCGTATCTCTTGCGCTATCTTCAGATAGCGCGGCAGTCTCACATGTCTTATACTTGTATTATAACATAGATCTGAAGGAGAGACATATGACATTAGCTAGCTCGTCTACCGACATCGCATCTATCCAACAGCTCTATGAGACCCTGACTCGTAGCTACGAGGTGGCGAGAGATAGGCTGGGTAGACCGCTCACCTATGCAGAAAAAGTTCTGTTCGCCCACCTTGACGATCCCAGTTCAGAACCCTTTGTAAGAGGGATGTCTTACGCCCAGTTCAGACCGGATCGCGTTGCGATGCAGGACGCAACCGCACAGATGGCACTTTTACAGTTCATGACCGCAGGACTCGATGAGGTAAAGGTCCCGTCTTCCATCCACTGCGATCATCTAATAACGGCTCAGCTCGGAGCCGATCAGGATCTTCAAAGCGCCGAGGTCTCAAATAAGGAGGTCTACGACTTCTTAAAGTCTGTGGCAGCAAAGTACAATATCGGATTTTGGCAGCCTGGATCAGGAATTATTCACCAGGTAGTTCTTGAACAGTATGCGTTCCCCGGGGGTATGATCATCGGTACCGACTCCCACACCCCAAACGCCGGTGGATTGGGCATGGTAGCCATCGGCGTAGGTGGCGCTGACGCTGTCGACGTCATGGTAGGCGATACCTTAGAGCTGAAGGTTCCAAAGGTCATAGGAGTAAAGCTCACCGGAACGTTAAGTGGCTGGTGTTCCCCCAAGGACATAATCCTACGAGTCGCCGAGATCCTTACGGTAAAGGGGGGGACCGGTGCAGTAATTGAGTACTTCGGCGACGGTGCTCGAAGCATATCTGCCACTGGCAAGGCCACGATCTGCAACATGGGAGCCGAGATCGGAGCCACCTGCTCCATCTTTCCCTTTGACGACCACAGCGCTTCGTACCTAAGAAGCACCAAGAGGGACGAGATAGCAGAACTCGCCACTAGATATTGTCACCTTCTACAAGCCGACCCTGAGGTCGAAGACAACCCTGAGCAGTACTTCGATCAAGTAATTGAGATCGACCTCAGCAAGCTCGAACCGAACATCGTTGGGCCCCATACTCCTGACCTTGGAAGAACGGTCTCTCAGATAGGAGACGAAGCGGAACAAAATGGATGGCCGACAGAGCTCTCGTACTGTCTCGTTGGATCCTGCACCAACTCTTCCTACGAAGACATAGCTCGCGCATCACACGTAGCCAGGCAGGCTATAGCCAGAGGACTCAAGGCAAAGGTGCCACTCTTAGTCACACCAGGTTCAGAGCGAGTACGCCGAACAGTAGAGCGCGACGGACTCCTAGCTCCCCTGGAGGAGATTGGAGCGATAGTTCTGGCAAACGCCTGTGGACCCTGCATCGGACAGTGGAAGCGTACCGACGTGACTGAAGGAGTCAAAAACTCCATCCTCACTTCGTACAACAGAAACTTTCCAAAGAGGAACGACGGTCTCGCCTCTACCTACGCCTTTATCGCATCGCCTGAGACGGTTGTGGCGTACGCTCTCTCTGGGACCCTGAAGTTCAATCCGCTTCTTGACGCGTTAGACGGAACCGTGCTTGAACCTCCCGAGGGAGAAGAGCTACCGGTTTCTGGCTTCGAACCAGAAGGATCAGGGTTTATAACGCCTCCAAACGACAGAGCCTCTGTCACCGTCACCATACGACCCGACTCCGAGAGGCTTCAGGCACTTGAACCGTTTGAACCCTGGAACAAAGAGACGTTCATCGGCCTTGCGGTTCTAATGAAGGCAGCGGGAAAGTGCACAACGGATCATATCTCGGCCGCAGGACCCTGGCTTAGGTACCGGGGGCACCTCCAAAACATCTCAAAAAACCTCTTTTTGTCGGTCAACAACGCTTTCTCTAAGCGCCCTGGTTATGGCATCTGCAAGGTTCACAACCAAGAGGAGCCGTTACCTGAGATCGCTAGCCATTACAAAGAAGCTGGAATGTATTGGGTCGCCATCGGCGACGAAAACTACGGCGAGGGTTCATCTAGGGAGCACGCAGCATTAGAGCCGCGTTACATGGGTGCAAAGGCGATCATCGCCCGTTCATTTGCCCGGATCCACGAGACAAACCTCAAAAAGCAGGGCTTACTGCCCCTCACCTTCGCTGATCCTGCGTTTTACGAACATATCGGTCCATACGACACGATAGACATCTTGGATCTAGAACGTCTAACGCCCAACAAGGCGATCGACTGCCTCCTCCACAAGCCAGATGGGTCGACAGAGAGCTTCAGTGTGAATCACACCATGAATGAGCGACACATTGAGTGGTTTCGAGCTGGTAGCGCGCTAAATGTAATCAAGCAAGAGCGGCGAGCTTGAAGGCTGGCGAGGCCTTTTTATGCTAAGGACTAAAGACGATAGCACCATCAGGTCATGCGCTTTATCTGGAAATCAACAAAGGTACTCTTAAAACCCATCTCTTGTAGCCAGGGAGTACTGGTTTTGGGAGAGAGTCATCACGCCTCAAAGATAGCTAATATACGCCAGAAGCAAAACCTAAAGGCCCTGTTGCTGCCTCACAACTTTGCTCGCCTTGCAACTTCACTATGGGAAATGGATCCTTACGTACTTCTAGGCGCTTTAGAACACGACTAAATCGTTTATGAAACTGCTGCATCTGTGTTTGAAAAATTCATTTAGAACCGACTCTTTCTAGTCCACGGCCTCTAGGCGGGTTACGCTGCTTGTCTTGACCTTTGAGCTCGACGATAGACAAGAGGCGTCACGCCCCAAATGTTGGGTTTTGAAGAATTGACGGTGCTTTGAATACTTAGTTTTACGAAGCTGCTTTGAGCCTCAGGTGGTGCCTCTCCTTAGATTTGGTGCTTGTCAAGGCGATCTCGACGTCGTAGTGTTAGCCCAAATTTACCACCGTTTTTGACCCCGATATCACTTACGAACAAGGGAGATAGCCAAGGTAGTTAGCTAAGAACTGGAGAAAATGTAGAGGCAACTGTCTTTACAGATTCATCTGGGTGTCGTGGTCTTGACTCCTAAAGAGCTTTAGGCTGGCGATCTATGTTGGCATCACAGGTAGCTACCACAAAGATAGAGTATCTGAAACCCATCTGCTTCGGCGTAATTCGTGCAAAGATCACAAGGTAAAGAACGAGACACTAGCCAATGTGTCCTATCTCTTAGAATAGACCACCTAGGTAGTCTGAGTCCTTGACAGATAAGCACCATGTAGTGGCCGGGTAGGACTCTACCCTAGCTGTCAAGATAGTTGTCGCTTACTGGTGTAAGGTATTGAACATAGAGGGCGACAACTATCTTGACAGCTAGGGGGGACAAAGAGCGTACTTGAACTCTTAGTTCAGGTGCTTTGTTCTATAGCCAAGTTACCCTAGATAATGTTCCAAAGAGTCTTTGCTCTGTAGCAGCAGAGGTTAACTCAGGCTTTCTATGCGCTCAGAAAGCAGCTTCATCTGTAGCTCGGTCAGCCAGTCTCCCTCAAGTGGCTTGAGACCCACTGCCTTTTCTAACAAATAGTCTGCGAGTGCGTAGTTACGAGCTAGTGCCGGACCGTGCATATAGGTACATAACACGTTTCCCTGTAATGCTCCGTCCACATGGGCATCGTAGTCGTTTCCTACCCCTCGCAGAGTCCTTGAGATTGGCTGTGAACGACCGAATAAGGTAGTTCCAGATCCGTGGTTTTCAAATCCCGAGAGGAGCCTCTGCGAGATCGGCAACAAGGACTCACCAAGGAGCTCCCCCACCGCCCGATCCCCCTTTATTCGACGAGTCTTTGCATCTACTACGCCCAAACCACTCTGAATTTCTCCACGCGCATCGACGTAGGAGTCCCCCAGTATCTGAAATCCTGCGCAGACGGCGAAGACCAGTGCTCCTTTGTCTATAGCCCTCGCAAAGTTAGGTTCCTTAGAGAGAAGATCTCTAGCATAGTTCTGGGGCCCATCCTCTCCCCCACCTAGCAGGTAAATATCCCCCTCCGCCGTTACCGTCTCGTCAGAGTGCACCAAGACCACCTCAGCGCTGATATCGTGCAACGCCACCCGTTTGGCAAGGATCGTCGCATTTCCGCTATCTCCGTATGTTCCAAGGAGATCTGGATATAGAAGCACGATCCGAACCGAGGAGTCTGACACCGTCACCGAAGAAGATCCTTTCTCAGGTCGTAAAAAGCTGTGTAGTTTCCTATGTAAGAGATCGTAGTGTTGGGCGAACACTCCAAATTCTGAAGCGCATCTAACTGCGAACCAGAGACTGGCATCGGATCGATATCAGCATAACCCAGCCTCACTGCAAGGTCGAACTTTCGATCGCCTAGCACAACGATCCTCTTGTAACGATTGGAAAGCCTCTCAAAGTGCACATCCCAGATCCAAGAGGTATCTTTGCCGTCTGCTACGTTGGCATTGAGAGCCATAACCAGCCGATCAGCGATGGGGTCTTCTAAAACGGTATCGATAAGGGCATTCCACCCAGCGGGATTCTTAGCTAACATCGTTCTCACCTTTACGCCATCGGGTCTACCCAAAGAGTAGATGGAGTATCTACCTCCGCTTCCTTCAAAGCTTTGCAGACGACGAAGCGCCTCTTCTGGGTTGAAAGGCACTCCGGACAGTCGAGCAAGTTCTGAGGTTGCGGCAATCGCAAGCAAGGCGTTGCCCAGATTGAATCTCCCCGGAATAAGAAGATTTAGTTCACCCAGACTCTCGTGGTCTCTTACAACCCCTCCTCCTTGGTCCAAGGAGTAGCTTGGATTGGGCCGACGAAAGTCACACACCGAACATCCCCAATCACAGTCGCTAAAGATCACCTTTGACTCACATATCGGGCAAGAGGTTGCATCAAGGTGCCAACCACCACCAGAGGATACGTAGATGGGGTCAGAAGAACCCATCGCTGCATATACAACCAGTGGATCGTCACAGTTCGCTACTACCTTCAGCTTCGACTGCTTACCAAAGAGATCTCTCCATCTCTTGGCGATCATCCTTACCTCTGAGTTACGGTCAAGTTGATCTCTAGAAAGGTTCAAAAGCACCACCACCTTGGGGTTAACCGTCGCAGCTACCGCTGGAAGATACGCCTCGTCCACCTCAAAGACACCAAACCTTAGCTGATGAGATCCGGGGACGCGTTGGGCTCTGGCAAGCGCAAAGGCTACACCAAAATCCATATTTGCTCCAGTGTCGTTGGTATAGATCTCGTATCGTGAAAGAAGATCAGAGATCATCGCTGTCGTAGTGGTTTTCCCGTTCGTTCCGCTTACAACGACGGAGATCACGCCTTGAGATAGAACAGACAGGGCGTTGGGCTCCAGCGCAAGTAACACACGACCAGGCAGCGTTCCACCTTGCCCAATGCCGAAGTGCGTTATTAGCTTGCTTATCGCTCTCGCAACAAAAACCGCTACAGCGGTCCTAAGCTTTCTTACCAACTTGACATCGGAGCCATCCTCAAATAATATCGTCATACAGTTTGCTAAGCATATTGCTTAAATGGAAAGGAGCCGACGGGGGGAGTCGGCTCCTTAGCAGAGCAAGAACGGAGGGGGGATCCGGTTACTTGCATTATCTATTATGGTCGGTTCACACGGCGCTTGCGACACTTAGGATACGATAGTTCATATCACTTTTTTTGCTAGGAAGGTATATGGACATAAAGCAGCTGAAGTCACTTGTTGCAGTGAACGATCACGGTAGCTTTTCAGCGGCCGCTGATGCCTTAGATACGGTTCAATCCAATGTCTCCGCTCACATCTCTAAGCTTGAGAACGAACTGCACGCTATCCTCATAGATCGCAAAGACGGCACATTGACCGAACAGGGACAGATCGTAGTAAAGCGCGCCAGAGCAGCACTAGCAGAGCTAGAGGCAATCTATAGTGATCTCTCTTCGCTCACCTTCGACGTCCGGGGACGAGTAAGGGTAGGCCTAATCGGCACCACCGCAAGATGGCTCATACCGCTTCTATCAGAGCAGATTTCTCTTGACCACCCCAACATGAACCTACACCTCTCAGAGGGAACCTCATCAGCCCTACACCGCTGGCTTCACGAGGGCGTAATCGACCTGGCGATCCTAAATACCCCAATTTACGCTTCAGACATACACTTTAGAGCACTCTTCGAAGAACAGATGGTGTTAGCGGTTCCCCCGCACTACGCAGTATCGGACAAAGATAAAATCTACCTCGCCGATCTAGCTTCCATCGAGATCATAACACCCCCGAAGGGAAACTGGTTCAGAGACGAACTAGACGCCGTTGCCGCCAAGTCCGGGGTAAAGCTGCGGACGAAGGTAGAGATCGACGGATTGCGACTAATTGCTGCGCTCGCCATAGACGGTTTTGGTCCTGCCATAGTACCGTCAACCGCCATTTCAGCACATCTGGGTGACCGAGTAAGAACCATTCCGATCCTCGACGTTCCTCCGAGAAAAGTTGGAATCGCAAAGCGCAAGAACCAGATAGAGTCCTCCGCAGTTCGAGCCTTTACGATCTCGCTCGAGAGCCTGCTTAGTCGTAAGGATATCGTCCTTCCAAAGGGAGTTACCTCTTCCAATCCACAGCAAGTCTCTAAAGTCTCTAAAGTCTCTAAAAGATGACGAAAGCACGCCGCAACCATTTGACATGCAGGGGTTCATTAGCTAACTTACCATAGAGTAATAAAACAGAAGGAGTAACACCTATGACCAAGTTTTGCGACGGTCGAGTAGTTGTAATTACAGGTGCCGGGCGAGGAATCGGAAAGGCGCACGCCTTGGAGTTTGCCCGCCATGGTGCAAAGGTGGTAGTAAACGACCTCGGAGCCGAGGTAGACGGTGTTGGCTCCTCCACAGGACCTGCTGGTGAGGTCGTTGAAGAGATCCGCTCTATGGGCGGTGACGCCATTGCAAACGGCGACGACGTATCCACCTGGGAAGGAGCGCAACGTCTCATCAACACCGCCATCGAAACATATGGGAAACTAGATGTAGTAGTCAACAACGCTGGAATTCTACGAGATCGTATGCTGGTGAACATGACGGAGGAGGAGTGGGACGCAGTCATACGAGTCCACCTAAAAAGTACCTTTGTGATGACTAGGTGGGCGGCCAATTACTGGCGCGAAGAGACAAAAGCTGGTAAAGCCGTTGATGCTCGTGTAATCAATACAGCTTCATCTTCTGGAATCTATGGAAACGTAGGTCAAACTAACTACGGCGCAGCAAAAGCTGGAATTGCTTCTTTCACGATCATCGCATCTATGGAGCTCGCTCGGTACGGAGTGACCGTAAACGCAATAGCACCAGTAGCCCTCACCCGTATGACGGAGAACCTTGGAGTATTCTCTGCAAGTGAAGATCCCACGAAGTTCAACCCCGTAGCTCCCGAAAACATCTCTCCCTTGGTAGTGTGGTTGGGATCCGAACGCTCTAAGGAGGTCACGGGGCGAGTATTTGACGTGGTTGGCGGCCATATCGATGTCGCTGAAGGGTGGCACGCTGGACCAGCCATCGACAAAGAGGACCGTTGGAGCGTAGAGGAACTCGACAAAGTTCTGGTAGACCTGGTGCGAAGCGCAAAAAAGAATGCCGACATGAGCGGCAAGATTCCTGACTAGTAGACACCGCAAAGAGGTATCGCTGGATCCTAATCGTCTCTTAAATCATCTCTAGCGAACTGACGAGCAAGCACAACACAGTTCGCTAGAGACTTGGCTTATCGGCTAACCTTGTCTAGATGTCTTTACTTCAAAACAAGGTAGGTTGACTTGGCTTTTCCTCAACTTGTAAAGTCAGTGTTTGAACTGTACGCGCTTGTAGGCGATGCATTTGTGGGATCGACCGAGGCTCTGCTGTATGGTGACCGCATGATCGCAGAGAAACTCATTGAGAGAGATCAGCTTGTCGATAACCTTTATGCTGAACTCGATCAGGAGCTAGCCGAACGTCTATCTAAGGTTCCCCTAAGCGCCGATGAGATCTCTTACTTGGTCGGGCTTATGAAGATCGTCCCGGAGTTGGAGCGCAGCGGAGATCTCGCTGAGCATATCGCCCAAAAGTCGCTACTGGGACTGGGGCCAGAGATGTCACCCAGGCTTAGAGGAATCGTCAACCAGATGAGTAAGACCGCGGCAGAGATGTGGCGCCGCTCCGCAGAGGCCTTTTTAAACTCCAATAAAGAAGCACACAGAGTAATCGACGCTCTTGACGACGAGATAGACGAACTCAACCTTGCTTACTACACAGAACTAGCCTCATCCTGCAAGGACGTCGTGCCAGCCATTGAGCTGGCGTTGGTGGGACGCTTCTATGAACGCTTTGCGGATCACGCAGTCAATCTCGCCCGAACGGTAGCACAGTTACCAGATCTTCGTTAAGATCTCCCTATACGTATCGAACACTTATGTGACTTTTGCCCCTAACCTGCACCGGTTAATCCTGCAAGTATTAAAGCATGTTACCTGAACCCTATGTTTTAGAGCATCTCCCCTTAGAAGCCTGTCTCTACTACATAGCCTCGAACGCAAACGGCCGACTGTCTTTAAACGTCGACGCTCTTCCCCTCATACTTCCCACCCCATATAGTTACAGAGGCGATAAATTAGAGTTACCAGTTCCAGAACAAGACAGGATCAGACACTCTATAGACGGCTCCGTCGTAGCCCTTGAGACTGGCGGTATTGACCCTAACACATTAGAAGGCTATAGCGTTCAGGCGATCGGAGTCGCCAAGCTAATATCACGGAGCAAGATCAAAGACCTTTCAGAGAGGGTGACGAGAAACTGCTTTGACTGCGTAGAGATCTACCCAACGATCATCAGGGGTACTCTGATCCACTCCGGACGTTAGACGAAGCCTTCTCTAAAGTTTATAGTGCACCATAGACATCACGAGAGACTGGCGCGTGAGTTCTAGGATATTTACCAAAGGGTAATTTTACGCTTTGATATATTCATAAGTGACAAGTTAGGTAATAGAACTATATAATTGGCGATAACACTTTACGTTCATTTACATAAGGGAGAGCTATGGAGCCGCTTGCAGTTCGAGCTGAGAGGAAGCCATTTAGAGGACGTCTTACCCGAGACGCAATCGTGCATGCGGCGATCAAGATGATCGATGCCGACGACATAAGCGGGTTTTCTATGCGAAAACTAGGTAAGAGTCTCGGCGTGGAGGCGATGGCTCTTTACCATCACTTCAAAAATAGAGAGGAGATACTCGAGGCCGTAGCAGAAGAGATAACCGCCGAGATAACCGCTAACGACGCCGTCGACTCAGGTAAAAGTTGGCAGGATCAGATAAAGATCAGCTCGCAAACCGCCTTAGACGTCATGCGTAGCCACAAGGGCGCTCTATCTCTGATGCTCGAGCACGGTAAGATATCAGCACCGTGGATGATGTGGCACGAGCAGCAACTTGGCATCTTACTTGGAGCTGGTCTACCGCCACGTGAAGCTATTGCCGCCTTTAGGGCAATAAGTAGCTACATCTTTGGCTTTACCGGGTTTGAGACGAGATATCGACCCATCATGGAGAAGAAGGACTCCGTAAACGTGATGATCGAGGAGTTTAGAAAGTCAGACTATACAAACCTCAAGTCTGCAACAGACTACTTTAGGAGAGACTGGGACGATCAATTCGATGCTGGACTCGATCTTCTCATATCGGGCATCGAGGCCCAGATAGATATGTTGAGCAAGGTGTCATAGGGCGCCCTTTCGCTCCATGAGCCGTGCACCGTAGGCAGCAGCTTCAGATCGGTGGCTCATCCCTAGCTTGGCGAGAAGATTGGATACATAGTTTTTGACTGTCTTTTCAGCCAAGAACATGGACTGGGCTATCTCTTTGTTGGTTTTGCCTTCGGTGATAAGTTCCAGAATCCTTTTCTCTTGCTTTGATAGTCGCGAGATAGGCTCATCATCTTTTTCAGCCGCTCTCAGCCTCTCAAGCACCTTAGAGGTGATAGAAGAGTCGAGGAGACTTTTTCCGTCTGCGACCTTCCTTATGGCATCGATCAGCTCATCGACCCTTACTCCTTTGAGAAGATAACCCGATGCACCTGCGATAATAGAAGAGAACAACGCTTCGTCATCAGAGTGAGAGGTTAGCATGATGCAAGCTACCTCAGGATATTCAGAGCGAATCTCTCTGCAAAGCTCCACTCCGCTTCCATCTGGAAGACGCACGTCCAGTAGGGCGACCTTGGGTCGGCTTCTTACGATCCGGATCAGCGCCTCGGACACCGAAGCAGCTTCTCCCACTACCTCCATGTCGTCTTCGGCATCTATGAGTGCCGCTAGGCCCACCCTTACGACCTCGTGATCGTCGACCAAAAATACACCGATTCCCATGCCACGATCTTACTCTCTCCCTATTCCGATCGACACAGACCTTGGATATCTACAAGCCAGCTCGTGTTCTAGAGACCAACCAGAAAAACTCGTGCCAAATGGCCCTAAGCAGCTGCGCCTCAAAACCTTCATAATGTAATAAAGCGCTCTAGGCTGAAATGGTTAGGTAAAGGAGAAGGTTCCCATGGCGGAGAACGAAAGACAAACCGTGAACTTCGATAGTTACAGAGAGATCGTTGTGGGTATCGATGGATCAGAGGCATCCAACCAGGCTCTTAGCTGGGCCGTAGAAGAGGCTAAGGTCAGAGGAGCCTCTATAAAGATCGTACACGCATGGGAGTATCCCGCGCTGGCTTATGGAGCATACGCCAACGAAGGCTTAGATCTAGAAGCTGGGGGCAAAGAGATCCTGACGCAAGCGACAGATCTCGTCAACTCGATAGATAAGGATGTAAGCGTGACAACCGTGCTTAGAGAGGGTAACCCGGTACCCATACTCTCCCAAGAGTCTGAGCACTCCGACCTCTTAGTTGTCGGATCAAGAGGGCACGGAGGATTCGCCTCTTTAGTTCTTGGATCTGTCTCAAGCCAACTGGCTCATCACACCAAGACAACCCTGGTCATCGTGCGAAACAAACACTGACACTACAGCCACTCAGAAGATAAAGTGGGGTCAACCACCAGAACTCATACGGGATCATCTACCTCTTAGAGTTTGAAACTCGTCAACAGGTGTTGTTTCAGCTTCCCGCTCAGAAATTCATCAGACGAAATGGTGACTTTCTGAGCGGACAACCTACTTCGGGAGGCACCGGTCAGACTTGATTCTCTACCGACAAATCTTTACTAGATACAGCATCGTCAAGGAAGAGACCTCCTAATCCTGTCATACCCAGATGGATGTTCATCCCACCAGGCTGTAGCGACATCTCTACTGCAAAATCTAAGTCCTACTGACTGAGATATTCTTGATACAAAGATCATCGCCGGAGAGGATAAAACGACAGGGCCCTGCATTATGGTCGCACTACAGCCGCTATGACCAGAACTATGCCTGATTTAGCCATCAACAAAAGACAGTTCTAAGCCACTTTCCGCTATGACACATGCACATATTCAATGACGGAAACAGATACTTTTGCACCGCCCCACATGGACATACCTAAAGGGCAAATAGATAGGGCCAAAAGTCACAACAACGATATGGCTAATCTCAAACTTCCTGCTTAGGTAAACCTTTCAGCTCTGAGGGTCTCTGTAGCCCTAAAGTAGTCGACATCTGTACCGAAAATGCATCCATGGCTAGAATTAACCCCGCAATCGACCTCGACCTTACCTCCAAGGTCCTCGACAAGATAGAGAACATCGTGATGCTCTGTGACACCACACCAGACAACAAGATCTACTACATGAACAGGGCGGCAAAGACGACCCTTGCGAAGTATCGCGAACGCCTAAACTCTGCCTTGCATCAAGCTGACGTCGCTAACGCCATGGGGCGATCCATCCACCAGTTCCACAAGGATCCCGATCGAGTTAGGGATATTTTCAACGCTATTGCTGCCAAGAGACTGGAGTCACACTCGGCTCCAATACACCTTGGTGACGTACACCTTATGACTCAGGTATTTCCCATCTGGGACGAAAAGGGTAATCTGCGGTGCTTCATGGCGTGCTGGTCCGACGCAACCGCTGAGTACATGCTCGAGGAAGCCAAAGAACACGCAGATGCAGAGAGGGAGAGAGTCCTAGCAGAGCGACTGGGATCCATCGCCGCCGCGGTCGAAGAGATGACAGCGTCGATAGCAGAGGTTGCCCGCAGTGCAACTGAGGCTTCATCGACCTCCGATGAGGTGTCCGCAAGTGCATCCACTGGTCGCGACATCGTCCAGCTAGCTGGTAAGACGATGGAAGAGATTGCACTCATGATTCGTGAAACAGCCTCGGTGCTTGAGACTTTAGACACTAAGTCTCAAGAGATCGGTACGATCGTCTCCGTTATTCAAGGGATTGCGGACCAGACAAACCTACTCGCACTAAACGCTGCAATAGAGGCCGCAAGAGCCGGTTCTGCCGGCCGTGGTTTTGGAGTAGTCGCTGATGAGGTAAGGCAGCTGGCTGGACGCGCCAGAGAGGCCGCCTCCGAGATAGCCTCTAAGGTTGGAGAAATCAGAAGCGGAACACAAAGCGCAGTACATGCAATAGAGGCATCAAGGTCAAAGGCTGAAGATGGCGAGGACAAGGCACGCCAGGCCGATGATGCTATCGACTCGATAGCACAAAACGTCGAAGTTGTAAGGGACATGATTGCACAGATCGCAGTCGCCGCCAACGAGCAGTCCTATGCCGCCAATGAAATGGCCTCTACCTTGAACTCGATGAGTAGCTCATCGACATCGGCAGAAAACGCCATAGAAGACGCAAAGTCTCGTTTTAGGGTGAAGAACAACAAGGGTTACGCGTCCAAGGTTTGACCTCTATAGCCCAAAGGCCTTGTTCACACCGGCCGCCCCAGTAAGGCCAGCGTCATCACCAAGTTCGGCCCTTTTGATCGTTACACTTAGATAAGGTGGCGCTATAGATCGAATGTGTCCTTCTACAAGCCGTAACAAAAGGTTTGAGTTTATAGCGATTCCACCGCCAAGGACAAGATCTGAAACAGATGTAATCCAGCAAAGATTAGCTAGGGCTATCGATAGATCCTGAGCAAAAACATTGAAGAGCTTGTACTCCTCTGAGTCTTCATCTTCTGCTAGCTTTAGGAGAGCCTTGTTATCTGAGACAAGCCCCAACCTCCTAGCACGCTTAGAAAGACCTGTCCCAGAGGCGAGGTCCTCGACGGACGGAATTTTGGATCTGTCCACCCCCATATCCTGGCTCGCCGGAATGAAGCTGTGTCCAAGCTCCATAGTCGATAGTCGACCCTTTAGGAGTTTACCCTCAAGCATCGCCCCAACGCCAACTCCTGTAGATACGGTCACATAAAGGATCGATCCAAGGCCTTGACCTGCGCCGTAGAAGTACTCGCCTATAGCGGCAAGGTCAGCGTCGTTTACTAACCTCGCATCGACTTCAAACAGATCTTGGATGTTTCTCTGAGTCAGAGCATCTACCCAGCCTGGGCTGATGTTCGGTGCGTAGAGAAGCTCGCCAGCCTTATAGTCAACCACGCCTGGAACTCCAACCACAACGCCATCAGCACAGCTCTTCGGATCGACCTTATTCCTCAGGGATGAAAGTGCCAGGAGAGGATCGCTAACCGATTTTGTATCGACTCTTTCGTGTACGACTATCGTGCCCGAGTCGTCAACAAGAGCCATCCGAAAGTGCGTACCACCGATATCGACTCCAATTAGCATGCTCACTCCTTTTATCTCAACTCGAACTACCGCAGAAAACTTACCCGGCTCGGTGTTTAGCAGGAGACTGGCTGTTGAGGACGTTTCTCACAGTGTTTACTATTCCAACGTGAGTGAACGCTTGGGGGAAGTTCCCCAACATCCTCTTTGAATGGACGTCATACTCCTCAGAGAAGAGTCCAAGGTCGTTCCCTAGAGTAAGGAGGTGATCAAGACGATCTTTAGCCTCGTCCTTTCTTCCAGCAAGCGCAAGATTGTCAACCATCCAAAATGAACAAGCTAGAAACACCCCCTCCTCTCCGTCTAACCCGTCTACATGGTCTTGATCGTCCGAGTAACGACGAAGGAGACCGTCCTCAGAGAGACGCTCATCTATAGCCCTAGCGGTGGATAACATCATTGGATCATCTGCCTTTATAAATCCCACTAAAGGTAGCATCAGACAAGAAGCATCTAAAGAGGTCGATCCAAAGTACTGTGTGAAGGCGCCAATATCTTCGTTATATCCCTTAGTCATTACCTCCTTCTTGATCTCATCGGCTACCGCCTTCCATCTAGCCGATGGACCCTCAAATCCAAATCTCTCTGTTACTCTGATCGCTCGGTCAAGAGCGACCCAGGCCATAACCTTTGAGTATGTGAAGTCTCTACGAGGACCCCTTATCTCCCAGATTCCCTCGTCTGGATCTCTCCATCTCTTCTCCACGAACTCGACGACCTTGACCTCGAGATCCCAGGCATCGTTTAACGACGGAATGCCGCTTCTCCTAAACTGATAAAAAGCGTCCATGAGCTCGCCATAGACGTCAAGCTGGAACTGATCCGAAGCCGCGTTTCCAACTCGCACCGGTCTAGAGTTCTCGTAACCATTTAACCATGGAATCTCGAACTCAGGTATGAGTCTCTCCCCCGCCACTCCATACATGATCCTCAACTGTTGAGGATCCCCCGCAGCAGCGCGCAAAAGCCAATCTCTCCATCGCCTTGCCTCATCTGCGTACCCGTCTACCATAAGCGCGTAGAGAGTAAAGGTCGCATCTCTCAGCCAACAGTAGCGGTAGTCCCAGTTTCGGGATCCACCCATCTGTTCGGGCAGTGACGTGGTAGGGGCGGCAACGATGCCTCCTGTAGGCGCGTAGGTAAGTGCCTTGAGTGTAATTAGGGACCGTACAACCACATCGCGGTACTCCCCAAAGTCTTCCCTGCACTGAAGTACCCAGTTTTGCCAGAACTCAATGGTATTTTCAAGTGCAATCGAGGCGTCCAAAGCCCTTGGAGCTGGCTCCAGTGAGCCGTGATATGTAAGAGTGAAGCTCACTCGCTCTCCTTTTTCAAGGACAAACTCAGCGAAGGTCTCCATGTTGCGACCCATTAGGTTTACGGAGGATTCAAGGGAAAGAGCGTGCGGACCGGCAATCATATTTAATCCGTCTTGGGTACGCTTCACCCACGGAACAGTCTGTCCATAGTCGAAGCGAACCTCAAGTTCTGACTCGACTCTGCTTACACCCGACACACCCTCAACGATTCGTATTAGACACGGATTGTCCAGTCTCGGAGGCATAAAGTCGACGACCCGAAAGCTCCCAGAGTCGTCCTCGAAGAGCGTCTCGAGCACCAAGGTATCCTTTACGTACCTCCTCGACTTTGCGATCATTTGATCTTTAGGTGAGATCCGCCAGTGACCCCTCCCCTCACCGCCAAGTAGGTTAGCGAAACAGGCTCCAGCGTCAAATCGTGGCAGACATAGCCAATCTATCGAGCCAGTCTTAGACACCAGGGCCACGGTGTGAAGATCACCGATAACCCCGTAGTCCTCTATAGGTCTATACATACCTCAAGCCAACCACAAATAATTGCTCCACGCAACCTGGGTAAACCCGATTACTTCATGGAAGGTTAGGCAGGACTCTAGAGATGGTGATATAGCCAGACACTTAGTTGCACGAATCTATAGGTAAGGTAGATAACGGTTGCGACAACCAGAAGTTTGAAGTGCCAGGGAGCCTTCTTAGGAGGAGCTATCACAGAGCCGCAGGTTGGGCAGTGACCCTCCTTGTCGATCTCTTCCGACTCTTTGAACTTCGAACAGTTTTCGCACCAAGGCACACTTTAATTGTAGTTGTCCGAAACGGTTTCAACAACGCACGCACGAAGGCCGCACGACCCCCATTTACTCTATGCACAGTTAGACTTGAAGGTCTAGCGCCTTATCCTCCGCTGTAGAACTTGTTCATATAGATGCGATTACTAAGTAGATCGACAGCACCATCAAACTATTTGGTACCAACCGACCCAGTAGTTAGCTACTTCTTCGGCGAACTCGAATCTTTATGGGTGTAACCCCCAGACCAAAGTGCTCCCGGATACGATTCTCAACGTAGCGCAAGTACCCCGTGTCGATATCTTTGGTAGAAAAAAGTGTAAAGGTAGGCGGATCCGTAGCACCTTGAACGCCATATAAAATCTTGGTCTTCTTCGGTGGATGATTCACCTGTAGGGAAACTAGCAACTTGTTTAGCTCTCTGGTAGGAACACGCTTTGTATATACCGAGTTAGCTTCGTCGATAAATTTCCAAACCCGGTGCAAGTTGTGACCGCTGAGAGCCGAGATGCGGAGCGGCTCCATGTAGGAGAGGAAGCTTAACTTGGACTTGACCTCTGACTCAAGACTAAGTCGTTCTTCCTCTGACAACGAGTCCCACTTATTTAAAAGGACGATCGCCGGAGATCCAGAGAGATCTATCCGCTCCGCTAGTCTTTGATCCTGTGATGTCACCCCTTCTGTAGCGTCTACGACCAACAAGGCGATATCTGAAGTATCGATCGCCTGCAAGGTGCGCACCATCGAGAAGTACTCTGTACCGTCACTGCTTTTGGACTTTCTCCTCAACCCAGCGGTATCTACGAAACGATAGGTCATGCCATCCCGCTCAACCACGGTGTCGACTGTATCGGTCGTGGTACCAGCCATGTCGTGAACGACTGAGCGTTCTGCCCCTACAAGCCTATTAAACAGTGTCGACTTACCGACGTTTGGCCGACCCACCAATGCAACGTGAACAATCTTTGCATCGTCTTGCGAAGAGCCATACTCCGATACCTCTTCGTCGTCTTCTAGAGGTGCATCAATACGATCAATCACTGCGTCGAGTAGATCGCCTGAGAGTCGACCATGGAGTGCACTCACTCCAAAGATATCTCCAAACCCAAGTGACGCGAACTCCCAGATCAAAGGGTCCTGACGGTCGGAGTCCACCTTGTTGACTACGACGATCACATCTTTGACGCCAACTTTGTGTAGCATGTCCCTGACTCTTAGGTCTTCTTCGGTAACACCTACCGTTGCATCAACTACAAATAAGACAAGATCTGCCGAGCGGATCGCCTCCTCGGACTGCTTTGAAACCTTATCATCTAACGAGGTTCCACTACTTAGCCAGCCACCGGTATCGACTAAAGTGAAGGAGCGTCCAGACCACTTCACCTCGACCTCCTTGCGGTCCCTGGTGACCTTTGGCATCTCCTCTACGATCGCAACGCGCCTTCCAACAAACCGATTGAACAGTGTTGACTTACCCACGTTGGGACGACCCACTACGGCTACCTTTGGTAGATCCTGCACTTTATTTACCCTTCAAAATACTCAAATCCCTAGCCGTAGCTCCGGACGTCGTCTAACCGCAAGAGCTTTCGCCAGCGATGCCCCATCGGTAGGCACAACCTCGACCTCTCTGGGGAGGTCCCTAACTAGGATTCCGTCTAAGAACCTTCCTTCGTTTAGACAGACGTCTGGGAGCAGATACCTGTCCCCTTCCGGTTCTCTTGCCAAAACAGAAGCAACGTCCGTCCCGGTCATAAGCCCTGCCACCTTTGCGTTCCCACCGAAAAACTCGTTTACGACCTCTATCACCCTTACGTCTTCAATACCAGAGTCCGATATCAGTCTCTCTAGCAGAGGTTTCGCATAGGATCCTGTGACGATCGCCGTCTTCTTGTGACCCCGTAACGTGGTTCGTTCAACCCTTCCCCTCGGCATTCGATAGGGACGGTATTCACCCTTTGGCACGCCGTCAACAGAAGCGAAAAATCCAGCTCTACGCCCCCATGCGTAGCTGTTGTCGCCAAAGAAAGAAGCTTCAAACGCCCGGAAGACGCCTATTCCGTTTTCATGCTGAGGAAAACCGTCGTAGCTCTCCAGCGGAGGAAACTCCTTATCTGCAATTAGGTAGAGTTCATCAGATGCGTACACCATCTTTCGACCCATCTCCAAATTAAAGAGTTCCTGATACCGTTCGATGGTCTCGATAGCACTTTGCGCCTCAAAAGTATTCATGGCTCTCATGCGCGGCTCATTTGAGTACTTGGATATGCCAAGAGGAACAACTCCTACGCTCTGCAGCTTGTTATAGCGAACTGCTATCTCCGCCAGTGTCCTTTCAAGCTCGACTCCGTCGTTTAGACCAGGACAAAGAACTATCTGGCCATGTACCTCTATACCGGCTTCTAACATAGCCTCCAGCCATCGTAAAGACGAAGCCCCTCTTTTGTTACGGAGCATCTCAGAGCGTAGATCGGGGTTCGTTGAATGTATCGAGACGAAAAGAGGAGAAAGCTTCTCGGTGATCACCCTCTCGAGGTCCGCCTCGGTGAACCGTGTTAGGGTTGTAAAGTTACCATAGAGAAAAGAAAGCCTATAGTCGTCGTCTTTCATGTAGAGACTTCGACGCATCCCCTTGGGAAGCTGGTAGATGAAACAGAACTCGCAGTGGTTGTCACATGTTCTCACTCTGTCAAACAAGGCAGAAGAAACCTCTATGCCAAGAGGTTCTCCAGCTGTTTTTTCAATCGTCAGCGTAAAGGTAAAACCAGAACGCTCGATCTCAAGCTCAAAGCTTGGTTCCTCGACTAGCAGCTGGTATTCTATGATGTCTCGAGGCACGACTCCTGATATGCTGACGATGACGTCGTGCGGAAGAACCCCGGCCAAGTCAGCCGGAGAACCGCTTGCGACCTCGACTACGGTTGGACTTGACACACATCTAGTGTAGAGGAACCGGGTAGTCTTTAAGTAGTGACTGTGACTAAAGTACTGCTGGCGGAACCTAGAGGTTTTTGTGCCGGCGTCGAAAAAGCGATTAAGGCCTTAGCGTGGATGGTGAGGGTGATTGAACCCCCAATCTACTGTTATCACGAAATCGTTCACAACCAGGTTGTAGTAAAGCGATTCGAGGACCTAGGCGTAATATTCGTGGACTCTATCGACGAGGTTCCCTTAGGAGCTCCGCTGATGCTCTCCGCCCATGGTACGGCTCCTTCGGTCATAGAGGCCGCTCAGGAAAGATCACCGTTGGTAGTAAACGCCGTCTGCCCTTTGGTTACAAAGGTACACCACGAGGTGAAGGTAAGGGCCCAAAGAGGTTACGAGATCATTTATGTCGGTCACAAAGGTCACGACGAGGCAATAGGCACCTCAGCGGTTGCTCCGTCTGTCGTTCACCTAATCGAAACCGTCGAAGACCTAGAGAATCTAGAGAAGTTCGACCACGACGTTGCACTCGTCGCACAGACAACATTGGCGATGGACGAGTGGTCGGAGATTAGGGAGAAGGCTGCAAACACCTACCCTAATCTATGGATGGCACCGAAGTCAGATCTGTGTTTTGCTACCACTAATCGTCAGAGCGCTCTAAAGAATATAGCCTCTAGATGCTCAACCGTAGTCGTCGTAGGCTCGCCAAACTCGTCTAATACCGTCGCCCTAACCAAGGTAGCAAAGAGTTGTGGCGTCGCCAACGTATATCGAATTAACTCCGCCGATGAACTTCCTGAGGATATAGAAGGCGTCGTCGGCGTTACCGCTGGAGCTTCGGCTCCCGATGAGCTTGTAGAAGAGGTGATCGCCAAGCTCAACCCTACAGACGGCTATGAAGTCGTCGTCTCCACGACCGAAGACGAGTACTTCCCCCCACCCCCTGAACTTCGAGATCTTGTCAGGTCACTTTACAAACTCTTGGGATTTGCATTCGGAGTACCCCCTTTAGACCCTGGTGGCCCTTTATCTAAAGATAAAGAAACAAGTGCATCTCAGGTCTTAGAGAGACTTACCTGAGATCAAGGTCTTGAACAGTAGCGTCAAGGCCATACCACTATAAGTGCATTAGCGGACTCTCGGTAATCATTTACTAGTACATCTCTGCACTTCCAGGACTTATTCTCACTCTAAAGCGTTTTAATATTCAATATCACCACTCTCCGTGTCGATAGCTTCTAAAGAGTTTGAGACACAGCAGAGGTTGTAGAGATGCGATGGAAAGATCGAGGCTTTAGAAGAAGGATACGGAAGCGAGCTGGAGTGGCTGCCGCAGCCGCCGTCATCACGGTCGCGACACTTTCTGTGCCTGCATGGCGCACAGGGGCCAGGTCACACTCCACCCTAGCAAGTGCCATCAACGAAGCGGTTTTGAAGCCAACGAAGCTTCCGTCTTTCGCCACCTCATCGGTAGCGATAGCCCCCACTCCCGACAACGGAGGCTTTTGGCTCGCCAGTCCAGATGGAGCGGTTACCATGTACGGGAACGCACAGAACTTTGGGTCTATGGCTGGTCATCCCCTGAACCAGCCTATCGTAGGTATAGCCGCCACCCCAGATGGAAAGGGATACTGGCTCGTGGCCGCTGATGGAGGGATCTTTACCTTTGGAGATGCAGGGTTCTATGGATCTATGGGAGGACACCCTCT
>NZ_FQUL01000010.1 GCF_900128965.1 Ferrithrix thermotolerans DSM 19514 | reverse complement strand
CTATGGCCTATTTGCACAACTTTAGGCACACAACCATACTGAACTTATGACCAACGCATTCTGTATCACGGTTCGGCGCGAAGATGTCTCCGAAGCAATTCTTGAGAAGATCAAAGCAAAGCTCATGGCCTGCCCAGGGGAGAACCCAGTGATCCTTGAGGTCGAGGGTGAGCAGCGATTCATCCTCAACGGGATCACCGTCAATGCCGATGCTCTCAATGGGAGGCCATCAGTTCCCAATGAGGAGGAAGTGCTCACTTCCGACTATCAATATTGCGCCACAGCAACAGCTAGCCTCTAAGGGGGAGCAGTTATGTCCGAGGTCGCCATTCTTGAGATCAAGGCGGTTGAGCACAGCGAGGAAGCGCTTGACCGTGTGATTGAGGTGTTTCAGCCCTTGCACCACGTCGACAGTATCGACCTATTAGAGGTGCTCAATCGCGAGGGCAGAGCGTCGTACTCCCTTGCGGTCAGTGGCGGCGAACTGCGCCTCGCCCCCTACGGGGTGGTTGCGGCAGGCAGGGAGCTTGCGGAGAGCATTGGGCTTGCGGCAGTCGCCTACGACCAGGCGGGGTGGTTGCTCACGATTGCCCCGCAAGCGTAGGACATCCCCGCCCCGGAGTATCAACTCTCACAGCTTCGAAACCTCCAACGAGATATTGCAACCTTCGAGCGTGACCTCCTGGAGTCCCAAGTCAACGAGCTTGTCATCGCAACGTCTTGCGACTACTACGAAAAAGGCATTACCCACTCGGAGGCAACCACCCCCACGAACCGCGCGCAGATGTAGGCGAGCCACCCATTTCGTGGGCGCTTTCCTGAGGCATGGGTCAAGTGTTCATAGCGAGCTAACACCACCGTAATATCACGCTTGTATAGTAACGATATGACGACTCGTTTTCTACGTCCCCTGGCGATGCTGACCTCCTCCGCATTCGTCCTCGCTGGTTGCCGACTGGGACTGCATCATGGGCTGACACATACGCCGCAACAAGCGAGTGTGCGGTCTGCTCCGGCTAGTACTCCAACCACCGAGGCGCAAGCACCGCCGGCATCGTCACAGGGTTCAGGACCCGGTGCATCCAAGCCACCCCTCCTTGGCATTATCGACATGGGCGCGCAGAACTCCTACCAGGAGGATCAACCATTTCCGACGATCGACATGTCGCCACTTGACGGCTACGCAGGCGCGTTCGCTGGGGTAGTGGTCAATGAAGCATGGCAACAACTCGAACCGCATCCAGGGGTCTACGACTGGACGGACCTTGACAACTCACTGGCAGCCGTGAGCGCCTGGAACGCGCAGCACCCGAGTACCCCAGTGGGAGTGAAGCTCCGAGTGTTTGCGGGGTATAGCGCACCAAGTTGGGTCACCTCACAGTCGGGCACTGTAACGGAAGACGTTCATGGCGTAACCGTACAGATAGGGCGCTGGTGGACACCGAGCTTTGAATCAGCGTGGAGGAGCTTTCAACTCGCCCTTGGCGCCGCGTTTGATAGCAACCCGCTCATTCGGCAGGTGTCCGTCTCGTCATGCTCTTCGAGCACTGGCGAGCCGTTTGTGGTGTCAGGCGCCCTTGTGTCGCAGCGAAATCTCCAGGCCGCAGGATGGACGCCAGCGTTGCAATACGCCTGCCTTCAGCAGGCACTCGGCGATTACGCCAACTGGAAGACGACACCCGTCACCTTCGCCATGAACGTACTACCAGGCGCCATAGGATCTCAGGGTCCGAATGTCAATGCGATGGACACCATAGCAACCGCCTGTGCGCAATCAAAAACCTCCGGCGGGCCAACCTGCATTATCGGGAACAACGATCTGTCGCCTGATATCTCCTCTACAGCAGCTTCAGGACCCTTGGTTCAGGAGATCCAAACGCTCTACTCAGAGGGGGTGAACCCCACCGTGTACTTCCAGACAAGTGGGGCACCCCTCACATGTAGCACGATCGCGATGGGATTGCAGTATCACGCACAGTCAATTGAAGTGTGGTCGCCCAATGGCCGCGGGAAGGGCTTCACAGTGATACCGCCAGGGACGCTTGCTTCGTGGAATAACGCACTAAAGAGCGGCGCAACCTCGCTAGCGTGCTAAAGGACGTCAATAAGGGCTATCAACCCCTAGAAATGGGCAGTCAGCACGTCGTACCCTAGTTACGTGCCACTCTTCGACTTCCAAGACGGCGACGGCCCCGTCCCAGCCCATCAACACCGCTGGGGTGGGGGCTGGGTAGCTGACACCGCCTACGTCGAGGATTCCGTATACGTGGGGCCGAATGCTCTAGTCTTCGACAGCGCCTGCGTCTACGGGGACGCGAAGATCTACGACAAGGCACGAGTCTTCGGAGACAGCTAGGTCGGCGGAGCCAGTCGGGTCTACGGGGATGCGCAGGTCTACGGCACCGTTCAGACGAGATACCAATGCTGCGATCAACATTGAGAGAGTTGGACTGGCAACCCTAAGTTGCCCTACGGCGAGTTCCGCCGAAAGTAACGACTGTGGAGAAGAAAGCTCTGGCCATCCACTAAGCCTTGGTTTGGTGGATGGTGAAACTGGCTTCAACGAAGTAGTAAATAAACTGCAAATCTGTGTGAGTAGATTTGCGTAAGATTTATGGAACGGAGAGCACTTCTGGTCCCCCTCGTACTGTGTGGTCTCAGCGGGTGGCGCGCCCCTAGACATCATCAAGCGATACATCGAAAACCAGCAGTCGCCTAATCGGCAAGGACGGCCCCCTCGTAGCGGGCGACCTTGACCCCGCCCTTACCGATGGGGGGTTGCGGTCGCCAAGCCGCTCAACCAGTATCGCTATAGAGTCTTCATGGAGAGATGTGGAGAATATGTCGGTTGGCCATCATCTTTCATGAGTTGCGTTGTCTTCACCTTGCTCTCTTTGTGAATGTGTACCTAGAGTCGCAGACGCGCGTTCAATTCGATCTGAGAGCGTAGAGTTTGGTGGCTCTGAGCGTAGATCAGCGACTGTGGCAAGCTGATCTACAAGATCTCTGAACCTGCCTTTCGCTAACGTTGTCGTAATTTGCTCACTAATCGGTGCAGAAGCGATAGCTAGCAGACGGCCAACCACATCGCTTGAGCGAGAGGTATAGACGTTGAAGTCATCCAAGGATACCTGGGGCACATCGAGGTAACAGATTAGATGAGCGCGCTGGAGTTGTCCGCTCTGCGGGTTCCATGAACGTAGTTCCTCGAGTTCAAAGCCGAACCTTGAGATATTGAGCCTCTCGGTGGCAGAGATGCCATTTAGTGCTGCTAGTTGAAGCTTCATCTCTATTAGCTCCTTAGAAACAGGATGTATGTAGACAGTGGTCAAGTCACGAAGTCCAATGACACCCGAGGAGACAATCTCTAGTTGCAAGTTCTTGGTGTTTTGTTCGTATGCCTTCAGTTCGCCAAGTATCTGGGTGTTGAGGCACACTATGGCTCGATCGATCGAGTCCTGAAGCCAGGAGTTGGACCTAAGAGTCCTTTTTTCGAGAATTGAGGCAACCCAAAGACTAACAGATGCAATAAGCATCGCTACAGCCAGAGAAAGCGGTATTGCCAGTTCTTTGGAGGTTCTCTCTAGCGATAGTATAAGGTATGCAAGCACACCTACTACGAATCCACTCGCTAACGGACCTAGATTTATGACCCGCCCAACAACGCTAAATTTCGTACACTTGTAGTTTACCTTGGGAACCTTGAAGTTGTAGTTGTCAGCGGTCATCGTCGCTCCTATCTTCCATGATACATCTATAGTCCTATAGCCTGAAATAGATCGTCCGCCACCTGGGGCGACTGTACGTTGCAGTTGGGGCACATCGGTCCCGGTGATGGAATGTTCATCCAAAATCCTTGTATCTCTATCGGAGTTGTAGATATAAGGTTTAGAAGTTGGGAGGTAGTAGCAATCCCGGCTGGGGGATTGGTGCTCAGACCAGCGTAGACTTCGGCGTCGACATTCGAACTCTTAGCCTGCTCGACAGCCACATTCAAAAGATGGTTAAAGTTGCCAGGGTTAAACTCAAGCGATTGACTTTGAACCTCGACGATCTGCGCATACTGTGATAGCTTGCCGTAGAAGTCACTTCGCGAGATATAGGCGAGCTTTTGAGGAAAGTCACCCGGAATTAGAGATAGTCCGGGAGCAGCGATCAAGTAATAGCCGTATCTTCTCGCCAGAACGCTCGCCATCGCGTAGTATTTAAGAGGGTCCTGCTGTTCGACTAGGGGAGTGAACTGCCACCTCTCAAGGTCGAGAAGTATGCCTGTGGTGCCTGCTGGAACGGCGTGTTCCTGTATCGCAAGCTGAAAGTCTGCGTAACTCTTATAAGTAGTTATCTTCTGGGCTGAAAAGCTCAAGGTCGGGGGACTGTTAGGCGGCACTATAACGTAGTTACCTGCTTGATTGAGATTGCTCTGGACCGCTGGAGTTAGCTGCGAGAGCGCGGAGTTAGCTATCATCCAGTTCCATGATCTATTCACGGATGCAAGCCTAGTCGAACTCCCAATGGTTGTTCCGACCCCCGAGAGGAGCATAACCCCAAGTAAAGATAGTGAGAAAACTACTCTGGCTGAGATGTATTTTGGTTGGATACGCCCCTTCAATCGCAATTTGTCCTCCAATGCTTAGACCGATCCTCTATAGCTTCGTCAAGGTTTAGTTAGATCTTTAGCGAGAGTCGATTCATCACATACGAAGCGGACCATCTCCTGCTTTGGGCGAACGAAAGAAGTTGGTAGTTACCTTGTTGATGGCGATACCGCTACCCGCTGTGGGCTCCAAGAAGAAGAGACGCACTATGTGGAGCAGAATTAGATCTTCAGGAAGTCCTTACATCTATAAGCGGGAGTCCAACATCATAAATTCAACTGCCGCCATTATCTATAGGTTATGGTTATAGGAGTAAACACAATTTGCCGACTCAACCGATGTGACCGCTGGGAAGTGCTATGTGGACGGTGTAGGATGAGATCTGGCAGATAGAGCCGGTATAACTAGTTAGGGAGACGGTGAACTGAGACGTTTGCTAAAGGCGATAGCTCTTATCCTCTCAGCGGCTATCGCTCTTTCGGCGTGTGGAACTAGTGGTTCCAAAGGCGCAAAAGGTACCAGTAGGAAGCCTTCTAAAGAGACAGCCCGCACCACAACGACACTTGGATCTGTTCCTGTGACATCAATATCTCAATCCTCTCCCAGCTGGCTGATTACATACACGGCTGCCACGAAGTATTTACCTGAGACTCTTTCACAAACGATACTAAGTAGTCCCAATAACTTCGTTATCTTTGGCCCTAATCAGCATCCAGGCGGAATCGGAGCTAAAGCTTTAATCGACGTCAAATCTGTCGCTGCGCTACAGAGTCAGTTGCAGTTAGGTGTCCCTAACGGTGTTTACGGTGTGGTAGTAGACCTCGAGCACTGGAGTTTTACCCCACTTCAAGAACAACAGAATCCCGAACAGTACTACGAGGAGGCTTCGACTCTTCTGCATTCTAGGGGTCTAAAGCTCGTCGCAACTCCCGGCTTGGATCTATTTAAGGGGGTTGGTAAGGGGCCGCTCTATGAACAGATTCTATCTTCGGGTCTATACACCTCCCTGGCTAAGATCGCAGACGTAGTAGATATTCAGGCGCAGTCTCTAGAGAACAGTCCGGCTCTTTACGCTCAGTTTGTCACCTCTGCGGCGCAGCAGATAAGAGACGCAAACCCAACGGTTACTATCCTTGCCGGACTAACTACAAGCGGTCGCAATGGGGTGGTACCCACAGGATCGGTCCTCGTTGAAGATGCCTCAGCTGTGCAAAGTAGCGTTAGTGGATTTTGGATCAATATTCCTTCTCCCGGCGCAACTTGCCCAACTTGTTCTGCGTTGAACCCCATTCCAGCAATAGATCTCCTACAAAGCTATCTTCACTAACGTTACCCAGTAAGCCTCTAGCCGTAGTTTTGGTCGGGTTCTCTTAGATAGTCTATCCCTTACTTCGGATGTCACCAAGCAGGTATCGACACATGAAGCCGGCCATTTTATGATAGATTGAACAGCATAGGGAGATCTCGAAACATCCTGGTCCCTCAGTGATAGAACTCAACACCGCAAAGCACTCCAATTTGCAAGGCGCACTTTATCTTTGATTTTGAAGCGCGGATCATCGTGAACACCAATGAAACAACCAGAACAGTGGTTGTGCTTTTGCTGACGCTTGCTTTGTTACTTAGGGCGCACTAAGGACCTCTTAGCGCAGGGAGAGCTTGATGGGTGAGACTTCTGTGTTGGTAGCGGGACGGGTTGGGATTACCGAGGACCGAATTCCTTAGTCGATACCTTAGAGAAACAGCAGTTGGGTCCTCAAATAACTGCGAATTTTAAAGAGCGGACGATATTTGCGTGCTATCTTATATGGTGTCTCTGGCTGTAAGAGGCTCTGGAGGTCCCGATTTACTTTGGTTCTTTTGAGGCCACACTCTCAGGGTTATCAAAGGTTTTACATGTTCAGGTTGAAGTAAAGGTTGTCTACTATAGTGTCGAATGTGAATGAGCCCACACGTCCAGGGTTTTGGCCCGTGCCTCAAGAGGTGACCGATGAAAGATAAGCGTGTTATTGGGAGCGTAGCACTAGCCATTGTGCTTGTGGTCGTGCTGATTATTTCGGTTATCGATGTGATTAGAGTACGAAGTGGAAACCTGGTCGCTACGGTACAGCCATTCGAACAGCTTGATCTCAACTTTACTTACTCAGGGACCATAACTAGCCTACCGGTGGCAAGCGGCGAAAGAGTGAAAGAGGGCCAGATTCTCGCGGTCGAATCAGTAGGACCGATATCCCAAAAAGTCTCTGCGAACGAGGCGACCGTCGCCGCTGATGAGGCAAACCTTGCTTCGTTAGTTGCTCCGACGTTGCCATCGTCTGAGGCGAGCACTCTTGACCTAAAGGTCTCACAAGCTCAGCAAGCGGTTCAGGCGTCGCAGTCAGCGTTTAACAATATCACCTCCGCTGGAAACCAGCTTGTTTCTCAGTATAGGACTCTGGTATCTAGCGCTCAAGCAGCGCTGAGCAACGACCAGAGTCTGTTTCAGACGGCTTGTCCAAACGGAGTTACTCCTCCTCCCTCGACGGCGTCTGTCTCCTCGGGACAGTCAACCCTGTACGCCACCTGCTTAAGTCTGAGTGAGCAGGTTGCAAACGATCAAAAACAGCTATCGCAGGCTCAGGCTGAACTTAGTTCAGCTCAGGCGCAGGTAATCAACGATCAGAACCAGGCTACAGCTGCTCTTCAGAACGCCAATTCGCAGCTTGGTCTTGCCCAAAACGGAATCGCAGTAGCCACCGCTAAAGGTTCGAACGCTCAGATCCAAAGCGCAAAGGCTCAACTAGCTAACGATCAAGCACAGCTGGCCTACGACGAGTCGATCCTCAGCAGCCTTATGCTTCGAGCCCCAGTGTCTGGTGTTGTCGAGGATGTAAATGGGAACATTGGTGGTGTTGTGGGATCATCGGGGGTCTCACAGTATTACTATGCGACTACTCCTCAGGGGGCGTCGTCGCAGAGCGGTGGCCTGAACTCTGTAGAGTCGGGTGTAACTAACTCTTCAAATTCGACAAAGAATGCACTTGTTGTACTTGATGTAACCTCTAGGTGGTACGTAACCGTCGATGTTCCCCAGAGTGAGCTCGATACTTTGGCCCCTGGATCGAGGGTTACTATCTCTCTTCCTGGCGTGTCAGACACCTTCACCGGCAAGGTCGGCACCTTTGAACCCATTGCGACCCAGGTAAACGGTCAGACTTACTACGAGGTCCGGATCGACATGAAGGGTGCGATGCCGAAAAGCGTTTTGCCTGGAATGACCGGCTCAGCTACGGTTGGATAACTTCGGTGACTGCATCTGTCATGAAATGAAAGGTTTGCGCTTTTGAAAGTTGACTTTTTAGGGCTGATTATAATAGTTGTACTTTTGTTAGGTTCCCTCACGACTCTTGTCTATCCACTGTTTCTCCCTTCAACCTCCGACAAGGGAGACGGCCTTTCGGTGGTGCGACTAGGACAGAACACCAAGGGACACTTCACGAGACCCACGCTACTTTTTGCGTATATCACCTTTGCTACGGTGATTCTCATAGTCGACTATCAACACTTCGCTAGTTGGTACTCCTACGTAGTTCGAGCAGTAGATACCGCTGTAGTACCTGGAGCTCCGAGCACCTTGGAGCTTGTGTCTGCTGGGCCCTTCCCGGTGCTCTATCGCTTTTTGATCGCAGCCGACCTTTTGGCTTTAGCGATCGTCATGCCTGCGCCACTTACGAAAAAGCTTCAGGTTGTATGGACAGCGACTGTTTATGCAGTCTTTGTGGTTTCACTGGACGCATTGCTGACGGTTTTTGCAACTATGACCCATCTACCAATCGGCTCTTTGTCTTTAGAGGGTGTATTGGTCGATCTCTTTGTTGCCACCTTCGTGTATCTCCGGATCGTCACCGTTACCTACCAGCTTCCAAGACCCACTGTTCTTCCTCTTCTCCGCCCAAAGCGACCCTTGCAGAGCTCTGCGGTCATAGTTACGGTCGCTTTTCTGGTAGTGTCGATTAGCCTATCGGTCTACTTTCTGAGCCTTGACAGATCGATCGCCAACTTCATCCTTCTTCTCCCACTCTTTGCGACGCCTACCTTCTATAACTTGGCCTTCGTCTTTTTCTTCTTCCTTGGTAAGAAACCCGACACGATGGACTCTGTTACCTATGATCCAATAAATGTGATCATGCCAGCATTCAACGAAGCTGAATCGATAGCTACAGTGATCTCCTATCTCGATGCTGCCGCAAGCACGTATCTGGGCAAGGTTTACCTGATCATCGGTGATGACGGATCCAGAGATCGAACCGTTGAGGTTGCAGAAGAGGCTCTTGCGAGGTGTGAGGCGCTTGATGGGATTGTTCTGAGGCTGGAACATGGAGGTAAGGCGGCGGCGCTTAACGCCGCTCTTCGAACAGCTGTCTCTGAGATCGTAGTGCGGATCGATGCAGATACATACGTACTTCCAGGTTGCTTTACTCCGCTGCCACGCTGGTTTAGGAACCCTGAGGTAGGCATGGTCGGTGCGCTTTCGGCGCCAAGAACCGATCGAGGCGACAGGTGGTTCCAAAAAATGCGCAACTTCGAGGAGTTGAGGCTCTTTGGGTTTAACTTCTTGTCTTTAGAGTACGTAGACTCCGTGAGTTGCGTCCCCGGCACCTTTACAGCCTTTAGAAGAGAACCTGCGTTAGCAATGGATGGTTTTGTCGAGGGAATGAACGGTGAAGACTCAGACTTTACGATGCAATTTGGCCGCTTGGGATATCAGGTTGTGTACGACACCGATATAAGAATCTTGGAAGACGTCCCGGTGACATTAGCTGAGTTCCGAGAGCAGAGAGTACGTTGGAACAGAGCTTCGCTACAGACCTTCTTCAGGCACTCGCCCTTCACCGCTGGAAACGAGGGTCCGAGAGTTTGGTTTTCCATGATTCGCAACATGTCTATGCGAGGAGTCAGTATTATGCGAGGTGCGGCGCCTATCGCACTGTTGGCCCTACTGGCTAAGGCTGATCTTCACAGTGTTGACCTCGCAGTAATCTTGGCGGTCGTCGTAGAGTTTGCTCTCACTGCTATCGTATTTGTAATTTTGGCAGTGCACTATAAGCGAGCTCGTCTGCTTCCATGGCTAATAACCTGGCCGATCTTCTTGGCACTTAAGAGAGTCATACAGATGGAGTCACTCTTTACCCTGCCGATCCGCAAGTCTTACCTCGAAGAAGTACCCGAGAAGGAAGAGACGACCCTGGCGTTGCGAGGCTAGAGGAGAACAGGGTAGCCAAAGAATATGTTTGTCCTTAGCACAGAGTCTGTACTTGAATACGCCTTTACTAGGGTGCTCGACTACGATCTCTAAGTCCTGCTCCATCTAGGTTTTTAGAGTCTCTTCGATCTAAGCACTACTAAGGGCGCCGAGACCCATCTTGAGACTCTGCGCAATGAGTTTTCGATGCAGTGTCCTGAGAGCGATGCTGAGGTTAGCTCAAGATGAATTAGGTAGATCTATGGAATATGGGAGACTACAGTGCTCCAAGTGACTGTTCTACCGTAGCGGTAGTCGAGTGATTATCTTCTGACCGGGTGGACTTTCGAAGCTGAATCTCAGGGAGTACTAGAGTAACGATGAAGCCTACGATAGCGACGGGGACCGCTGATAGGTACACCACGTGTAAAGACTTTACAAAGGCATCTACAGCGGCGCTGTGGATGGGTGAGGGGAGAAGCTTCAGCTGTTCTGGACTTCCTGTTATCGCAGTCGACAGCTTGGCCAAGGGAACGCCCTTTGGTACTACAAGCTTTAGGTAGTGAGTAAGTCGGGAAGTGAGGATAGATCCAAAGATAGCCGTTCCAAAGGCAGAGCCCATTGACCTAAAAAAGGTCGCTGATGAAGTGGCGACACCCATGTCCTTCATACCCACTGCGTTTTGTACAGCAAGTACCAGCACCTGCATCACCATTCCGATACCCAATCCAACGGTAGCCATGAAGATGGTTGCATGGAGATATGAGCTATGGGCTCCTAGGGTAGATAGTAGATACATGCCAATGGTCATAACTGCCGTTCCTATTATCGGAAAGAGCTTGTAACGACCTATCTTTGAGATGATGAGTCCTGAGCCTATAGATGAGAGTAATAGACCGCCCATAAGCGGTAGGAGTAGGAGTCCTGAGGTTGACGGTGAGACGCCTCTCACGATCTGAAGATAGGTAGGTAAGTAAATGATAGCGCCGAACATGCCAGCGCCAACGATGAAGCCAGCCATGTTTGCTATTGTGAACACCCGGTTCTTAAATAGCCTGAGAGGAAGAATGGGGTCTGATGCCTTGTTTTCTCTCGCTACGAAGAGAACGATCAAGACGATACCTAACGCTGTCAGCCCTGCGATCTGCCAGGACATCCAGGGATAGGTACTCCCGCCCCACACCGTTACCAACAGCAATGTGGAGATTGCAGCTACCGATAGCAAAGCTCCTACGTAGTCGACCTGATAGCGTTGCGTGCCCTTTGATTCTCTTAGGGCCACGGTAATGATTCCAAGGGCAACTATGCCAATTGGAACATTGACATAAAATACCCATCGCCATCCTGGACCCTGTACCAACCATCCACCAACCAAAGGCCCCGCAACACTAGCAACTCCAAAGACCGCACCAAATAGCCCCTGGTACTTCCCTCGATCTCGTGGAGGCACGATATCCCCGATGATCGTCGTGGCGAGCACGATCAGTCCACCCGCCCCCAGACCTTGGAGTGCACGAAAGGCGATCAGTTCGTTCATCGACTGTGCGAGACCAGAGAGCGCAGAACCTGTCAAAAAGACGACTATCGCTCCTAAGAAGATCTTCTTCCTCCCGTAGAGGTCTGAGATCTTTCCATATAAGGGTGCCGATGCGGTGGATGTGAGAAGGTAGGCGGTTACCACCCAGGAAAGACGTCCGAGACCTTTGAGGTCGCCGACTATGGTTGGCAACGCCGTAGCTACGATAGTCTGATCTAATGCTGCCAGCAGCATCGCAACCATTAGTCCGGCAAATATTAGCCGAACCCGTTTAGTGTCCGGAAGCGGGGAAGCTTCTCTTGGTGCTTCCGTCTTCGTATTGTCTATGCTCATTGAGTTTCTCCTTGACGGTTATGCATTTTGATCCACAGAGGAAGAGGGACGGATTTGATTTAGTCTCACTACTTCTTCAAGTACTGAGACAAGTGTTTGAAGCTGAGCGTTGTCGATCACTCGGTACAGGCGCTTTGCGCTGAAGGTTCGCGCAGCTCTCATCTCATCAAGTGACCTGTAGGCCACCTCGGTGAGCTCAAGTTTTACCACCCTTCTGTCGTCGGCTTCTCTAAAGCGTCGCACCAGTCCGCTCCTTACCAGTCGGTTGGCTAGGGCCGTCGCTGAACTCTCGCTTATCCCGAGTCTCTGAGCGAGATCTTTCATCGCAATCGGAGCATCCTTGATCTTCCATAGCGCTTCTAGCTGGTGAAGGGTGAGCTTTGCAAAGAGCTCGCTCTGAGTTTTGCCCCTAAGTTCACTTTCAATTAGTGCCAACTCCGTCTTGACTTCAACCAATCGTTCAAGCAGCTTCGTTCGATCGATATCTTCCCTTAGAGTTTCAGCTCTTACGCTGTCGTTGACAATCACAAGATCTCCACGCCTTCTCAAACGATCTACCTATGTCATAGAACATACTTTGAAAATACAATATTTCGACACACGAATAGTTTCATGGTAAAGATTTATCGATACGGATGGTTCAAGGAGGTGTCCTTTATCTTTGCTGGCGCGAATGTAAGATTGATCGATGCCCGATCTCGTGCCTTTTATCGAACGGCTGCAACTGGAGTCTGAACGTTTCAATGATTTACTGAAGGAAGTAGGAGACAGGAGATCCTTCGACCTTATAACCGATGCGCATCCGTGGACCATAAAGGATCAGATCACCCATCTTGCATACTTTGACGAAGCAGCCCCGTTGTCTCTCACCTCAAAGTTTGAGTTTTTTAAACACCTTGAATCTATCGGTCGGGACCCGCTTGCCCTTACAGAGTATGTACGAAACAACTATAGCCACCTAAGTGGTGATGATGCGATATCTTGGTTCCACGAGAAGCGTCTTGGCTTCATAACCGCTGCCTCTTTAAGGGGACTGCCGAGTCGTATTCAGTGGTATGGACCGGCTCTGTCCCCGCTGTCGCTTATCGCTGCGAGAACTATGGAGACCTGGGCTCATGGATACGATATCGGAGTTGCTCTAGGAGTTTTTCTCCCCGAGACCTACTCTTTGAAAGACGTCTGTGACCTTGGAGTGAGAACTTTCAGGTACAGCTTTGTTGCCTCTAACCTCGAGGTGCCTGATGAGACTGTCTATGTGGAGCTAGGTTTTCCGTGGGGTGAGAGGTTGGCCTTTGGACTAAGAGACTCTGCAAACCGAGTCTTAGGTCCAGCACGTGACTTTGCCCTAGTTGTGACCCAGCGCGCGCACTACGAAGCTACCGCTCTTGAGGTCAATGGACCAATAGCTCATATGTGGATGTCAAATGCGCAGTGCTTTGCAGGTCCGCCCGGGGAGAGGAGATCAAGAGATTGAAGGACGTAGGACCAAAAAAGCAGAAGGCGCTCCGGGTGGCTAACGTATCAGGTTTCTATGGAGACCGCTATGGCGCCATGTCAGAGATCTTCAGCTCTAAGGATGACGTCGACTTTATTACCGGTGACTATCTAGCAGAGCTTACAATGTTTATACTTGCAAGACAGATGCGTGAAGATCCTTCTAAGGGGTACGTTCCCACCTTTTTGCATCAGTTGAAAGGATGCATAGATGAAGTAGCTGAAAAAGGAGTGAAGGTAGTTACGAACGCAGGCGGACTCAATCCGAAGGCTTTGGCTCATGAGGTTTGTGAACTGCTCAGCCGTCGAGGATTGGATCTAGCAGTCGCCTACATAGATGGCGACAACGTAATAGATAGCGTAAATGCATCGAAGGCTATTCAAGAGTTTTCCGTGTTGCAGCGATACAAATCCAATTTGTCTATCACGATGGAAGAAGTCGCCTCCGCAAACGCGTACCTAGGAGCCTTTGAGATAGCCCAGGCACTAGATAACGGGTCCGACATAGTGATCTGCCCCAGAGTCACCGACGCCTCGTTGGTTGTAGGGCCTGCGGTGCACCACTTTAGATGGAGTCGAACCGACTTTGACCAGCTCGCCGGTGCAGTTGTAGCCGGTCACATAGTTGAATGTGGTCCGCAATGTTGCGGAGGAAACTACTCTTTGGGGACCGAGTCTTTAGGAAAGCTCCCAGGGTTCCCGATTGTGGATATCTATTCAGACGGTTCGTCTACCGTTACTAAGGTATCTGGCACCGGTGGTGAGGTATCTATCGGAACGGTAACGGAACAGCTTCTCTACGAGATAGAGTCTCCCAAATACCTAAATCCTGATGTCACGGCTCACTTCGACTCGATCGTGCTGTCTCAGCTTATGAAAGACGTTGTCGCTGTAAGCGGGGTCAAGGGTTCAGCCCCGCCTGATACTTATAAGGTTGCTCTTAACCTTTCAGGTGGCTATCGGAATCAGTTAATCTTTGCGCTCACAGGTACTGATCAGAAGAAAAAGGCACAAAGAGTTGAAGCTGATATGAGAACTGCGCTCGGTGAAAAAACTCCAACGGAGTTGACGTTTCAGCTTATAGGACCTACGTCGTCTCAAGGAGAAGACCAAGAGTCAGTGACATCGCTGCTTCGAATCGCAGCTAAGGACACCGAGAAGGCGAAGGTGGGTAGAAGTTTCTCTAATGCTGCAGTGGAACTTGCACTGTCGAGTTATCCCGGATTTTATCTTCTAAATCCTCCTCGAGACGCTACGGAGTTCTCCATCTTCGTTCCCCTGGCCATGTCAAAAGATGACGTAGATCCCAAGATATACATATCAGATTTCACGTGTAACTTCAGATCTGTTCAAAGAGAGCGAGACGTCACAGAGTCTTCGTCAACAACCAATTCTTGGGACCGTGAGGATGCTGGAGATTGTGATCCTAGAGACACTGAAACTGAGCAAACACCTCAACGCAATTGGGGCAAGACATTGGTAGATGCTGAGCTTGCTCAGCTGTGTGGCGCACGTTCAGGAGATAAAGGTGGAGACGCAAACCTTGGCGTTTGGACTTGGGACGACTCTGTCTACCTATATCTCGTTGAACTGCTTAGCGTTGAGTTTCTTCAGCGGATTATGCCAGAGTTGCGGGAACTCCATGTGGAGCGCTATCGACTTGCAAATCTCAGAGCTCTAAACTTTGTGGTTCGAGGACTCCTAGATGAGGGCGTGGGTTCTACCCTTCGCCTAGATGCTCAGGCGAAGGCACTCGGTGAGTATTTTCGTTCCCAGAGAATCAAGGTTGATCGAAATGTACTTGAAGTCGCTATGCACACCAGACCAAGACCCTAATGAAGGTATCTCCGGTGGGATGGCCCTTCGCTCTCCGGCGCCACGAGAGTCATAGTTGCTCGGCTCTTTCACCTCTATAGTGTTGATCTTTACGTCCACTTTCTTGACACCCTGTAAAAGATGCTGGCTTCCTACATAGCTCAGAGCGGCTGGGCTCCGTCGAGAGGTGTCGATATAGGATCTGAGTTAATCGACTGCAATATATGGTAGGGGGAGTTAGAGGGGTGAGGAAAGTCGGAACGAAAGTGTCCACCTCTCGACTCTCGCCTCTTCAGGGCTCCGATGGCCACTACCCTTGCGACATCCAAGAGGTTTGTGGCCTCAATGCTTTGGCGGGTCAAAGGTCGAGACGTAGAGGTCGTAAAGTTATCGAACTTTCTCAGTGCCGATGTGATGCCTTCCTCCTCTCTTTGATAGCTTAGGTGTCTTTGTGACAGAGACTTGATCTCTGAGATGGCTGAGGCCGGTTCAACCACAGTTGCCAGATCGGACTTATCTTCTTGAGATATGACGGGCAGTTTGCTTGTAGCGAGGGCACTAAGAGCCGCCCTTGAACCGGTTACCAGACCCTCCAAGAGTGAGTTTGATGCGAGACGGTTCGCTCCATGAAATGCAGTTGACGCCACCTCGCCTGCGCAGAATAGGTTTTTGAGCGTCGTCTCTCCATTAGGGGAGCTAGCTATGCCACCCATGAAGTAGTGGGCGGCGGGTGCTATTGGTACACGGCCTAGATCGTTTATAAGTCCCAGTGACTTCAATCTATCTGCGATAAATGGGAACTTGTCCTCAAAGCCAGAGATGGGGGAGAGATCGAGGTAAACAGAGTACCCCTGTCGTATCTGGTCGCTTATTGCTTGAGCTACGACGTCTCTTGGAGCAAGCTCCATCGCTGGATCGTATCTTTCCATAAAGCGCTCGCCGTTGGAGTTGTAAAGGAGAGCTCCTTCACCCCGACACGCCTCCGAAATCAATGTGCCGTCTTTCAAAGCGGTAGGGTGAAATTGAATAAGTTCCATGTCTCTAAGTACGGCACCAGCGCGATACGCCAAGGCAAAACCGTCACCGGTGGACTCCGCTGGATTGGTGGTAACTTCAAAGAGTTGGCCGGATCCACCTGTGGCTATGATTGTAGCTGAAGCTAGTACCTTCATCCTCACACGTGGATCAACGCTGCTAAATGCTAGTGCGCCAAAGATCGAAGCGTTATAACCTATTAGGTGATACGCTACGGTGTCCTCATATACGAGGACTCTTTCTGGCATGGACTTTTGCAGCATGTCTAGCACAAAGTAACCGGTGCGGTCCCCTCCAACGTGTTTTACTCGGGCGCGTGAGTGTCCTCCTTCAAGTCCGAGTTCGGTGTCGAAGATAACCCCTTTCTCCTTTAGTCTTTCAAGGTGGTGAAGTGACTCTTCTATGAGCGACTCTGCTGTATGGCGGTCAGTCAAACCGCGTCCAGCGACCACGGTATCGTTTGTGTGGGAAGCTACGTCATGTTCATCCAAAGGAAAGGCTATTCCACCTTGGGCCCATCTCGTTGAGCCGGACATCAGCTTCGTCTTTGTAAGCATTACCACGTCAGCTCCGGACTCCGCTGCCACCGTAGCGGCGTAGGTGCCTGCTATACCGCTGCCAATCACAAGGACGTCGCAGCGAACTGTGTTCTCTAGGCCGGTTATCGCTGGTCTCATGCTTAGACGACCGCCAGCATAGCATCGATCGCCCGTCTAGCCTTAGCTGCTATATCATCGTCAACTCTTACTACGTGGGTGTTGGATCTGAGTGAGTCTCTGATCTTCTCTAGCGTGTTCATCTTCATGTATTGACAGACCGCAGACTCCTTTACCGGAATGAAGCGTTTGCCATACGTTTTTTTGTTGAGACGGTGTATTATCCCAACCTCCGTTGCGACCACAAACTCCTTCTTGGAAGAACTCTGTGCGTAGTTCACCATGCCTTCGGTGGAAAATATCTTTGCGTCAGGTTTTAGATACAGGCAGCTCGAACCGCAGCCGCACTCTGGGTGTATGAGGAACTCAGCATCGGGAAAGGAGGATATTCTGTCCGAGAGTTCTTGCTCTCCGATCCCTGCGTGTACGTGACACTCTCCGAGCCAGATGTCCATTTCTCTTCCGGTTTGTTGCTTTACGTACTCACCTAAGAACATATCCGGAAGAAACAGTAGGTCACGATCCCTATCTAGCGACTCAACGACCTTTACAGCGTTTGCGCTAGTGACGCAGATATCTGAGAGTGCCTTGACCTCGGCTGTCGTATTGACGTAAGAGACGACGAGGCCGTTGGGGTGCTCCGATCGCCATCTAAGTACGTCCCTAGCAGAGACGGTATCGGACAGGGAGCAACCGGCTTTTGGATCTGGTATGAGTACGGTCTTTGTAGGATTCAAGATGGCCGCTGTCTCTGCCATGAAGTTTACTCCTGCAAAGACTATTACATCGGCGTCCGTGGCAGCTGCCTCTCGGGAAAGACCCAGGGAGTCCCCGACGAAGTCTGCAATGTCTTGAACATCGCCGACCTGGTAGGAGTGAGCCAGGACTACCGCGTTTCTATGTTTCTTCAGTTCTGCTATCTCGGCTGCTAGGAGTGCTGTTTCATCCATCGAGTTTCTCCGTTCGTAAATCTTTATAGTCCGAGTCTGCCGAGAGACCTAGACCGATCGACATAACTTATATCCAACGAGATATCAAGAGCCCTGACGGAGTGGGTTATCGCTCCAACGGAGATAAGGTCTACACCAAGTTTCGACAGTAGGTGTACTCGATCCTTTGAAACGTTGCCACTAACCTCCACGATCGCTCTGCCGTCGATAGTTGCTATGGCTTTTTCAATCTGCTCATCACTCATGTTGTCCAAGAGGACCGTATCTGCTCCGGCACTTAGTGCTTCGCTGAGTTGTTCAAGGTTCTCCACCTCTATCTCAGTCCGCATCAAGTGGGGTGCGGACGACCTTGCCTTCGATAGTGCTTCGCCTACGCCGCCTGCTGCTGAGATATGGTTATCTTTTATCAAGATGGCGTCGTAAAGACCCTGGCGGTGATTATAACCACCGCCAGTGCGTACTGCGTACTTCTCTAAATACCTAAGACCTGGAGTCGTCTTTCTGGTATCTAGGATCTTGGTCTTGGACTTTGGATCCAAGGCGTCGACGTAGGCCTTAGTGGCGGTTGAGACTCCCGAGAGGTGTCGTAAGAGATTGAGTGCTAAACGCTCAGCGGTCAATATGGTTGCAAGCCTCCCAGCCACTGAACCAAACACCATACCCGGTGAGAGTTGTTCGCCGTCTTTCGCTACAAAACTACAGTCCAGCTGGTCATCTACGGCCGCAAATACCTCGAAGACGACCTCCGTACCACATAGAACGCCGCTTTCTTTAGCTACAAAAGATGCTCGACCCTCCGCATCGTCAGAGACGGTTAACTTGGTTGTGATGTCTCCGTATCCGATGTCTTCATCGAGCCAGCGCTCTATGTCACCTCTTAGTCGTCTTAGGTCTAAAGCGCTCAATCTGTTATCTCCAATTTGTGAAAGGTATCGTGGTAGCCGACCTCTTTTGACCTGTTTTCGAAAGACAGAGATCTGTACAGACTCACCCGTAAAAGCTGATCAACTTTATCCATGTTCACTAACTCAAACTATACGAATTTGAAAGACTATCTACAGTCGTGGCTGCAGGTAAGGTCTATCTTGGGTTAGCGGCCTTGCGAGGTGTCGAAGGTTGAGCCCTAGTCCTTCCCTGATCACGAACGATGCCATCTAGTGCTTGATCTTCTCTTAGATACCCTGTGGCAGTGAGGAAAGAACAGGAGAGGCTGTAATCTGACCGCATTGAAGGTTCTGAACCGTTCCTCCAAAGGGGGTAATTGTCGCTGGCACCTTTAGGTACCCCTGATCGTTTGGTGGCGTTATATCCAGGAAGTTTGCTGTCGGACACTGTTCCGATCCGTAACCGGTTCCGAGTGCAAAGCCGATGAGGAAGTAAGCTGACCCGCCCGGAGAGACCGCCACCTTGGTGACCGGCTCAGGTGGGACAGAGACAGATGACCCCCAGTGGACCTGGGTGGAGATGGTCGATCCTTGTGCGTTGAGCATCTGTAGACCGGGGTAGCCCTCCAGGTAGCACTCCACCGACGACGTGTTCTTGAAGGTAAACGAGAGCGTTTCAGACCCGAGTCCCACCCCGCCTGGCCCTTCGCTTACTGCGAGCTGATCCGGGGCACAGGCCGCACCAGCTTTGTATGTTATAGCCGTGGTGGTCGTTGAGGAGGTCGTTGTAGAGGTGGTCGATGAGTCTGTAGTAGCAGTTGTAGAGGTGGTCGATGAAGTCGCTGAGCTATTAGACTTTGAGGGTGATCTTTGGGCCGTTGTAGTCGTGGTTGCCTTCTTCGCCGATCCACAGCTAGCCATGACGATTCCAAGCGAAAGGGTTGCGAGCACCTTCAGACCTTTTATCTCTGTCATAGTTCACCTTCCTTTACCTATGCGAGTAATATACCACACTTAGTATTTTTTCAGCTGAGAGACTTTCTAGGTGGAGGGGAGAGAAGACTCAAAGTGTTGTATGTCTTGTGCATGATAACCTATCGGCTTGAGGACCCTTGGTAGTTAGTAGAGAAAAATCTACTTGTCCACCCCAACAGTTATGTAAGATAAAGATAAAAGGGTTAGAGTGCAGATTTAGGGAGGTGTGGCGATGGAGGAGACTTCGGAGACGCTTAGGGATCAGTGGAATCGACGTTATGCAGAGTCGGAGCATCTCTGGATCCACGACCCTGATCCGTCGCTGGTGGAGCTGACCAAGGATCTGAAGCCGGGTCGGGCACTCGATCTAGGTTGTGGCGAGGGGCGAAACTCAGTCTTTCTAGCTGAGAGTGGTTGGAGTGTGACTGCGGTCGATATCTCCGACGTAGCTCTTTCTCGGTTGTCAAACGCTGCGAAAGATAGAGGACTTGATATCACAGTGGTCTGTACAGACCTGAACCTCTTTCTTGGCGAGTCCGGGGAGTTCGACCTGGTTGTACTTGCCAATATCCACCCTTCGAGCAACGAGCGTTACCAGCTGTATAAGTCTTTGAAAAAGGCGGTGAGTCAAGGTGGGTATATATTTATAATCGGGCACCATATTGACTCACTCGGTCACGTCGGCCCCCCTGATCCCGACCGATTGCTAACGGAGTCCGAGATAGAGCAGTCTTTTTCGGAATTTGAGATTTTGGAACTCAAAAAGGTGTCGGATGTGGCTGATCACGGCCACAACTCGCCCTCGCTGGTAGCGCTTCTAAGGTCCAAGTAAAGGGTAAGCGCTCCCACTTGAGGGTTTTATCTTGAAGTTTACAGATCTAGCGTTGACCCTTTATCAAGACGAGTAAAGATCACTAGCTTACCGGGTGACCAGTGCACCAAGTCATGAATCTAAAAAGACGTTCCATAACTCAGTTTGTACGAAAGCTACTACCTAAGAAACCACCGTGGCAGCGTGTTAGACTTCAGTGCCCTACAACTACTACGTTCTATGGTCTTGAAAGGAGGACTGCCACGCCTTGGCCCACACCGACACACATCGTGCACAACGCGTAGTGACCCTCCATCTCTTGTAGCTGCCTTGCCGCTGTCAGAACTATTCGAGCTCCTGAAGCTCCAAGAGGGTGTCCGATGGCGATTGCACCTCCATTTGGATTCACCCGATCCGAGTCTTCGGAGACTCCCAACTCTCTAAGCACGGCTACCGCCTGCGCCGCGAACGCCTCGTTCAACTCGATAACGTCGATCTCGGAGAGATCGACGCCGGTAAGTGAAAGTATCTTCCTTACAGCGCCAACCGGGCCGATCCCCATTATTTTTGGATCTACTCCGTAGGTAGTCATCGAAACAACCTCTGCCATAGGCACAAGACCGTTGCGCTTGCCGAAGCTATCGGAACCGATCAGCATAGCAACCGACCCGTCGTTTATCCCAGAGGAGTTTCCAGCTGTTACTGTTCCCTCTCTTTGTACCACGCCCTTTAGTCTGCCGAGCATCTCCATGGAGGTGTCCCTTGGGTGCTCGTCATCGACAACTAATATTGGTTCCTTGGAGCGAAGAGCTACTTCAATTGGGGTTATTTCATCTTTGTAGAACCCCCGTTCCTTGGCAGCTTTGTATCGAAGTTGGGATCTTAGTGCGAACTCATCTTGATCTCTTCGTGCGATATGGTACTCTTTGGCGACGTTCTCTGCTGTCTCAGGCATAGAGTCGGTTCCGTATAACTCCTGAAACCTTGGATTGATAAAGCGCCAACCGATAGTTGTGTCCTCGACTCTGTTTGTTCGCGAGAACGCTGCATCGGCTTTGGGCATTACAAAAGGTGCTCGAGACATACTTTCAACGCCTCCTACCACGACGGAAGATAGATCCCCCGATCTTATCGCCCTCGACGCTGAACCTACGGCATCTAGAGAGGATGCGCAGAGCCTGTTATAGGTTACAGCGGGCACCGTGACCGGAAGCCCAGCCAACAATGCCGCCATGCGTGCTACGTTTCGGTTGTCCTCTCCAGCCTGGTTTGCGCACCCAAAGTACACGTCATCGATCTCACTCCAGCGGACTTCAGGGTTGCGTTTTACAAGCGCTGAGATTACTTGCGAGGCTAGATCGTCCGATCTTACATGCGCAAGAGATCCTCCGTAGCGCCCGAAAGGACTTCGAACCCCATCGTATATGTATGCTTTGCTCATGGTAGTACTCCTTGACTATATCTGTAGCTAACAATTGTGACCTTAGCTCTGTCAATATCTCTCTTCTTGGATAACCTTCAGACCTGGAGCTGTAGTTATCGCTGATAAGAAGACTCTCTCAACTATCTCACCGACCTGCGCAAAGCTGAAGGTTCCGTTGGGGTCAAGCCAAGTAAAGGTCCAGTTCATCATGCCAAAGAGAAGCATGGTGAGCGTGCGTGCGACGACCTTGTCGTTGGCTACTAGGTCACAGTTGGTCGCCAGAACTACCTTTGTGAAGTGATCCACAATCCTCCTCTGAGCTCTTAGAACCACTTCACCTTGGCTTGTTGGTAGAAACTTGAGGTCTTGAACGAGTACCGTATGGTAGTTCGACGCAGTTTCGTACTCCTTCATAAAGCGAGTAATTAGGTACTGTAACTCCTTTAGGGGTTCAGAAAAAGACATCTGTTCAGACTCCTTCACCAGGCGTAAAAGGCTCTGCACGTGGCTGTTGGAGATATCGTAAAGTAGCGCTGCTTTGTCCTGGTAGTAGTGGTAGATGAGGGACTTCGATACTCCCGAGACTCGCGCGATCTCCGTCATCGACGTAGTGGGGTAGCTATGGCGGGCAAAGAGGTCTGCGGCGGTGTTCCTTATCCGGGTTCTAACCTTTGTCGATTGCTCCGAGCCTGTGTCTTTACTGGCGGACGTCATAGGACAGGACGACTTTCTCTGTGACTGGAACCGACTGACAGGTAAGTACGAAGCCCTTGTGTATCTCCTCCTCAGTCAGGGCGTAATTCTGTTTCATAACCACTTTTCCTTCATAGACCTTTGCTTTGCAGGTTGAGCACACACCGTTCTTGCAGGAGTAGGGTAGATCCAAACCATAAGCAATACCAACATCCAAGATGGATGAGCTGCCTGGATCGAACTCCAAGGTATGTTCCAAACCGTCTAGGGTGACACCTACAGATGAGCCTTTGACTTCCACCTGTGTTGTCGTTGTGTGGTCAGCGTGCCTTGAATCCTGAGGCGTACCAAAGCGCTCGTAGTAGATCTTTCCTCTGTCTACCCCTAACGAGATAAGCTCCAAAGTGAGACTTTCTATCATGTCAAATGGACCACATAGAAGTACTGCGTCGAACTGAGACAAGGTGCCATAGAGGGCCTCTATGTCTTTCAACCTCTGCCCGTCGATTCTTCCCTGCATTATCTCGGTGTCGGTTCGCTGCCTTGAAAAGACTGGTAAAAAGCTAAAGCGGTCTATGTAGCGGTTTTTGAGTCCCAAGATCTCCTCGCGAAACATCATACTCATCAAGTCCCTATTTCCGTAGATCAATGCCACTTTGCCGTGCGAGATCTGCCAGAGGTATGACTTTACAATCGAGAGAATAGGCGTTATGCCGCTCCCGGACGCAAGCGCTAGAACCGACTTAGTGGAGGTTGCATCTTTGAGATAAAGTTCGCCTTCCGGAGTCATCACATCTACGGTCATTCCTGGCTCTAATGAGTCAAAGATCCAGCCAGACACCTTGCCTCCAGGTACCTTCTTGATGGCGATCTCCAATGAATTCTCGTGAGGAGCCCGATGAAGAGAGTAGCTACGTCGGAGCTCCTCCCCGGAGATGAAAACCCGAAGATTTATATGCTGGCCGGCTAAGTATGCAAATCTTTCACGCAGCGACTCTGGCACCTTGAACCGTATAGAGATAGAGTCCTTTGTTATTTTGTGAAGGGATTCGATCTCTAGAGGATAAAACTGTGAACGCACCTTCAGATCTCCTTCATGTATTCAAAGGGCTCTTGGCAACTTTCGCAACGATAAAGTGCCTTGCAGCCAGTGGAGCCAAAACGGGAGATCTCTTGAGTGTTTGGGCTCTTACAGTGTGGACAAGGTATTGAGTCGTCAGGGGAGTCTTCTATGTAATAACGTCGCCTTGGGTGACTAATAACGACGGGACGAGGCGGGACGATCATCTGTTCAGACAGCCTTTTTCTTGCTTTGTGGCTTAGCCACTGTGTCGTCCAAGGCGGCGATAAAACCTTTGTGACCCTGACAGTCCTATCTCGCCCCACGTACGCTTCGATTACCCGTTGGATCTCTTCGACAATAGCCTCAATAGCAGGACACCCTGAGTAAGTAGGAGTAATCTCGATCTCTATGGAGTCTGATCTCACGTTGATGTTGCGTACCATGGCAAGATCGACTATCGAGAGACCGGGAATCTCCGGATCATCCACCTGCTCTAACAGCTCTAACACAGCTTCCTTCGTGACCGTCACTACCAGCGACCCCCTGGATAGGCTCTCTGGAGAAACTGCATCTCCGCCAGGATGTGGCCGAGATGCTCGCTATGAAGTCCGATCTTGCCGTTGCTTATGAACCTTGAGATCTCAATAGTGGGAAGCTTTGCTGCTAAGAAGGTTGGGGAGATCTCCTCTAACCAGAGGTTTTGAACGACTGCTAGATCGATTTCGATCGTAGGTGCAAGCCGACTTATGCAAGGATCTGGTGAGAAAAACTCCGATACATAAGGCCAGGTATATTCAAACGCCTCCTTTAGTCGATCGGCGGAGTAAGTTGTTCCGTTCCCAAGCCGTATGAGCCAACCTCCAAAGTGCTCGATATGGTATTTGGTCTCATTGATACTTTTTTGCGCTATCGCTTTGAGTTCTTGGTCTGCCCCCCGTGCTATATGGTCCCACAGCAACATCAAGAACGTTGTAAATAGGTACATTTTGGCACACGTCTGTGCAAAGTCCCCATTTGGAATCTCAACGATCGTGTAGTTGTAGAACTGATTGACATCTCTGAGAAATGCCAGATCATCTTCGCTCTGACCCTTTCCCTCGAGCTGAGAGGCGTAGCTAAGGAGGTGTCGTGCCTGACCCAACAGGTCCAACGCAACATTTGCAAATGCGATATCTTCCTCCAGTGTTGGCGCAATCCCTGCCCACTCTGCGAGACGCTGAGATGCTATCAAAGTGGAGTCGCCGAGTCTGAGGACAAAGCAGAGAAGTTCTTTGTTGTGATCTGAATCTGAGTCTGTGGGGCTCATAGGTTCTTAACCCTCTCCGGGAGGTGGTAGTAGGTAGGGTATCTGAAGTCTTTGTCAGACATCGGCTCAAAGAGTGAGCTAGCCCTGTCTGGATCTGACGCTGTTATGCATCGCGAAGGAACCACCCAGATGCTTACCCCTTCACTGCGTCGAACATAGACGTCGCGTGCGTGGTGTAAAGCCATTTCAGCGTCGTAGGCGTGAAGCGAACCTACGTGACGGTGCTCCAAACCGTTTGAACTTCGCACAAAGACCTCGAAGAGTTCCGACATAGCTACCTTGTCCTGGTCTTTACCGCTCATGTTTACCGCCGTTGTTAGATAGATTTCTCGCATATGCCTGCGCAGCCTCTCGTACCCACGCTCCCTCTCGCCAGGCTGCTTTTTTGGTGGCAATTCGGTCTCGGTTGCATAAACCGTCTCCAGACACTACTCTCCAGAACTCGTCCCAGTCGATCTTCCCAAAACGGTAGTGGCCGGTGTTTTCGTCCCACTTGAGATCGGGATCGGGCAGGGTAATCCCCAAAAGCTCCGCTTGAGGTACGGTCGCATCGACGAAACTCTGTCGTAACTCGTCGTTTGAGATGCGCTTAATTCCCCACGCCTTTGACTCATCTGAGTGAACGGAGTCTTTGTCCTCGGGTCCAAACATCATCAGAGAAGGCCACCACCATCGGTTCACTGCGTCTTGCACCATCTCTTTTTGCTCATGGGTACCCTGCATCATCTGGAGCAGTAGATCGAAACCCTGTCGCTGATGAAACGACTCTTCCTTGCATATTCGAACCATAGCACGAGCGTAGGGTCCATATGAGCACCGAGTGAGAGGAACCTGATTCATGATCGCAGCACCATCTACCAGCCATCCAATTACTCCAACATCTGCCCAGTTGAGGGTGGGATAGTTAAAGATGGACGAGTACTTTGCTCTACCTGCAAGGAGGTCCTCATATAGATTCTCCCGATCTACCCCTAAGGTCTCTGTGGCGCTGTAGAGATAAAGGCCGTGTCCTGCCTCGTCCTGAACCTTTGCTATCAATATTGCCTTACGTTTCAATGTGGGAGCCCTCAGGATCCAGTTACCCTCCGGTAGCATCCCGACCACCTCAGAGTGAGCGTGCTGGCTCATCTGCCGAATCAGGGTCTTTCTATAACGTTCAGGCATCCAATCGGCTGGTTCCACAAAGTTGCCTTCGGCGATGTGACCGTTGAATTCGACCTCTCTTTCGTTCAATGCATTAGGGTCGACCTCCTTCGAGAGTGGATCTGTGTCTAGAGACTGTGTGTACATAGGTGACTCCTTTACGTCCTCTAAATCTTGCGGCTATAAAACTCGCTTATCCAATACACGCTTTGCCTTGCCAACAGAGGTCCTTTCAATCTCAAAGGGGTTGACCACGGTGACCTTGGCGGTTACCCCGATCATGCTTTTGATATGGTGTGCAAGCTCATTTGCTGCCCGCATCATTGCGTCATCGCTTGCGTTTTCCCTGATCTCAACCTTGACCTCTAGGGTGTCTAGCGAACCTTCTTTGTCAACGACCAGCAGATACTGTGGAGCCAGTGAAGGAACCTTGGCGATCATGTCCTCGATCTGGGTGGGAAACACGTTTACGCCTCGTATGATCAACATATCATCCGAGCGTCCATGTATTGGACTTATCCTTCTCATTGAAGTTGCTGTTGGCTCCAAAAGCTTGGTTAGATCTCGGGTTCTATACCTGACCATAGGCAGAGCCTCTTTTGTGAGAGTCGTGATCACCAGCTCGCCCTCCTCTCCATCGGGCAGTACCTCTTTAGTTATGGGGTCTATGATCTCAGGGTAGAAGTGGTCCTCCCAGACAATTGGTCCATCTAGCGTTAAACCGCTTTCACTAGCGACACCTGGACCCATGATCTCTGACAGACCATAGATATCGACACCGACCATCGAGGTACGGGACCTAATCTCTGACTTTGTTGCACTAGCCCATGGCTCTGCGCCAAATATGCCGATCCGTAACGAGATTGTCTTCGTGTCGATACCCTGTCTCTGCATCTCATCTAGGATCGTTAGCATATAAGAAGGAGTAACCATGATTATAGATGGCTTGAGATCCATGATCATGGCTACCTGTTTCTCGGTTTGACCTCCTGACATCGGGATCACTGCACAACCGAGAGACTCTGCGCCGTAGTGGGCACCCAATCCACCGGTAAATAGACCGTATCCGTATGAGACCTGGACTATATCTTGTGCCGTCCCCCCAGCTATCTCAATCGATCTTGCTACCAGGGAAGACCAGTTGTCTACATCTCTCTTTGTATAAGCTACTACCGTGGGTTTACCCGTGGTTCCCGAGGAGGCGTGAATCCTCACGACATCTTTCATTGCTACGGCGAACATCTGGTAGGGGTAGTTGTCTCTCAGATCTTTCTTCTCTGTAAAGGGGAATCGAGACAGGTCCTTGAGAGTCTTTAGGTCAGATGGGTGTACCCCTAGTGAGTCGAACCTCTGCCTGTAGTGTAAGACGTTTTCGTAGGCGTGATTCAGGGTCCATCTGACCCTTTCCAGCTGAAGTTCTTCGATCTCTTTTCTCGATGCGTTTACGATTGAGTCCACTAAAACCCAGCCTTTCTCTCTAGGGGAATTACCATCTTGCCCTCTAATCGATATGAACGACCAACCATAGTTGCGACAAGTTTGTTCTCCTGGTTATGCACCTGGATCTCGTAGAGTCCAAGTCGACTCTTTAGAGACCTCTCATGAGCTTCCGCAATCAACACATCGCCGAGAACAGCTGAACTCAGGAACTCAACAGATACCGAAGAGGCGACCGTAAGGTTGTTGGAGGCGTTGCAGGCAAAGGCAAACGCCGAGTCCGCCAGAGCGGTAACTGCTCCACCGTGACAGATGCCGAATCCGTTGAGCATCTGCTCTTTCACTGCCATCTCGACCAGAGCGTAGCCATGACCCACCATTTTTACCTTCATCTCGTAAGCCTTTGAGAGGCTGTCTCTCTCCATCATGTAGTCGACGACATCTTGAGGGGAGGGGAACGCGTGGGGGTGGTGGTTAGTGCTCATGAGATCTCTCCTGTAACCGACCTGTCTGTCGGTCCAACGCTCGACCGCACGGAACTCTCTCTAAGTAACAAGGCACGTAAGTGTTGCGAAGGACGATATCTAGAGTTCCCATATCTCAAATAGAGCCTCTCGGAGACCTCAATAAAGTACCTTGGACCAACGACGTCTAACCACTCCAGCGCTGAAACGCTTTGATTGAGTCCCAATCTGTATGCAGTGCTGGCGGTCTCTGGGTCTGAACCTCTATGTAGCACAAACTCAGAGAACTCGTTTACGAGTGAGACGACTAGCCTGGTTATGTAAAGCCCAGGAAGATCTTTTAGAAGATGAAGTCTTACTCCGCTGGCTTGCAAAAGGTACGCTATCTCTCCAAGGGTCTGTCTATCTAAGCCCGGGGATGTAGAGACTCCTAGAGAGCGACTGGTGCCGTAATCAAACGCAAGATCCACTACGACCACGCCCGGGACATTGGTCTCCATAGATATCTCGGCCGCCGATCGACCATCTGATACGGAGACGAGAGTCTCGTTGAAGAATGTACCAAAAGACGTTTTGCTTGTTCGTGGGGGATTTTGTTGCAGCTTGACGGTATCGTTGGATGTAAGTACCCGCTCTATCAAAGGATCGATCAAGCTGCTTTGTGATCTTTGCACTGACCAACTCTTTGTGGGCTCGATCGCCTCAAGAGGTACGGCGTTTTGTGGTTCATCCCCTCCGTAGCCGTAGAACCCGGAGCCACTTTTTCGTCCGAAAAGGCAGGCGTTTACCATCTCTTCTTGTAGCAGTGACGGCCTATATCTCTCGTCAAAGTACGTCTGTTCAAAGACGGACTTCGTCACCGCAAGATTTACGTCGAGTCCTATGAGATCCATAAGCGCAAAGGGACCCATGGGGAATAGAGCTGACTCTTTGGCCAGCTCATCTAGTACTTCGATCTTTGAAATGCCAAGCTCTAAAGCAAGCAGTGACTCCAAATATATAGGTCTAGCCAACCTATTTACGATAAATCCTGGCGACGATGGTGCTACTACAGGGGTTTTGGAGCAACTTAGAACAAAGTTAATTGCGTCTTCAAGCACCTTATTTGAGGTGAGTAGAGACCTTACCACCTCTACGAGCTTCATCTTTGGAGCCGGGTTGAAGAAGTGAAGACCCAGAAATCTTTCGGGTTTCTGAAGAGATCGTCCAAGCCTGGTTACAGAGATCGAGGAGGTGTTCGTGGCGATGATTGCGCTTTGACTGACAACTTCCTCCACCTTTTTATAAAGTTCGGACTTTGCAGCTTGGTCTTCAGCGATCGCTTCGATTACCAAGGAACAGTCTTTGATATCGTTGAGATCCTCAGACAGCTTGATGGACTTGAGTATCTTGTCTTGCCTTTCGGAGTCGATACGACCCTTGGCCGCCTCGCTCTCAAGGTATCGCACAGCCGTCGCCTTGGCATTTAGTAGCTGGCTAGCGTCTGTGTCGAACAGAGCGACTCGATATCCGGACATAGCAGCAACTAAAGCTATGCCTCGCCCCATGGTTCCCGCACCTAAGACTGCGACCATCTGATATCTCGACGGCCCCATCTGCTCAGTGTTTATCATCTTCCTTCGAACCTTGCAGGGCGTTTCTCGAGAAAAGCTGCTACGCCTTCTCTGTAGTCGTAGGACTCTCCCAAGTGGTCTTGAAGCAGACTTTCCATTATTAAAGAGTCCGAGAAGCTCATGGAATAACCAAGATCTACCGCACGGCGTGTTGCAATGTAAGCCATAGTTGGTCCTTTGGCTAGCTGTCGTGCTACGGTGCGGGACTCCTCGGTCAGTCGTTCGTCTTCGACTACCCTTGATACCATGCCCAGTTCGAAGGCCCTACTACTGTCGACGGCCTCCGCTGTAAAGAACTGATCTAGGGCTCTTGCCCGACCGACGAGACGGGGCAAGAGCCACGTTCCTCCCGAGTCGGGAGTTAGACCGATCTTTGAAAAAGCTTGTAGGAACCGTGCACTCTTTGCAGCGATAATGACGTCGCACGCTAGGGCCAAGCTTGCTCCAGCTCCTGCTGCAACTCCGTTTACCGCACACACCGTTGGAATCTGCAGATCCTTAACTTTTTGCATAAGGGGGACGTAGTTGCTTCGTACCAGGTCGCCAACACGGATTTGTCGCCCGTTTGGATCTGGCTTAACCTCTTCGAGGTCCTGTCCGGCGCAGAACGCTCGCCCTCGGCCTGTAAGTATTAGTGCCCTGACACCTTCTCGCATGCCTTCCAAGGTGGCTAAGCAATGCAAGAGCTCCTTGTGAGTCTCGGTGTTTAGGGAGTTAAGGCTTTTCTCTCTGGAAAGCACCACTTCGGCGTATCCCTCTTGAATGGACACCTCTATGTTTTCGTAGTTAAAGACAGTCTCTTCCAAAGTCTTCCCGCCTCCAAAGCCACAGCGCCTCAAGTTGACCGACCGGTCAGTCAATTGGGAAAGATTACCATAGCGTACGGTGTCTGTCAATGGAATTGCTCTCAGACTAATGAATCGTCTTGGATCAATGATGCAAGAAGGTTCGATACGGCCTGGCGTGCCGTTCCAGCGTGAGTAACACCACGGAGGTGTTGTAGCATGCTTGACCTACTATGGACCCGATGCGCATAACTCGATTGGAATTAAATGACCCTGCACGTGCTTCTTTGGAGATGCTAAGGCGTTGTATATTGCAGGAGCGATCCTCGGATATACATGTCATAGTGCCTTCATTTGCATCAAAGCTGTATCTGCGGCGTAGGGTAACTGAGCTACTAAGTGAAATAGGGGTCGCCCATGAGTCTTTTCCGTTGGGGGTCGAAATCCTAACTGTTGAGGAGTTTGCGTCTGAGTATGGCACTTTGGAGATGCTTAGAGGTGAAAGATCAATCTGTCCAATAGAGGTTGTAACTGCTATTGTGGCGGAGAGTCAACTTTCTAGCGGGCGTTCTTTGGATAAAAATGTCCTTTTGAATCTAAGTAGAACGGTTACGCGTCTACTTAGGTTGAGAGAGGATGACTTGGAGATATTGATCGAGGCGGGGGGATCGAAAGAGGTGGTCGATCTCACAAGAAAGGTCTTATCAAAGACAAGCGACAGGTATGTTCATCTCCGAGCTCTCCTAGAGATCGCTATGGATGTAGCGGGAAGGCAGTTTAGAGAGGATGAAGAGATACTTATCTTCATGCCCGAGATCTTCAGCGAAACGCTAAAGCTATTTTTGGAGGTGGCATACGAGAGACTGCCGCTTGTCACCCTAGAGTCGATCGGTCCCGACGGGGAGGGTGCTACGGCTGTAGACGTCTTACCTACCAAAGCCAAGGGTGGTGGAGTTGACCCCAACGGCTCGTCGACGAAAGCGTTGGTTCAGTTGTTTGTCGGAGCTTCAGAGTTGGATGAACTCAGAATCGCACTCTCCTTCCTGCTTGAGATGGTGCGTAACGGCATACCACCGTCGAAGACGGCGCTACTTATGGCTCAGCCGGCTCGCTACCTTCCTCATCTAGAGCTACTTGCTCTCGAGATGAGCTCACTTGAAGGAGTTGATCTTAGTACACCTAAAGACGAAGGTGATCTTCGAACCTTGGACTCAATGTTTGACCTGGCGTTGGATTCAAAGTTAGACCGCACACCGATTGGCAATTTCTTAAAAGTGGTCTTTACTTGGTTTGACTCCGACTTTGCAAGGACAGAGTTTGTAGACCGAGTTCCAAATGCTCTAGCTATCTTGGACGGATCCAAACAAAAAACGGTGAGACACTGGGATCGATTGAGTGCAGTAGCAAACGTGGTGCGCACAAGAGCCGAGTGGCTCTCTCAGCTTGAGAGGGTTAGCGATGTATTGCAAAATGACGGGATAAGACGCATAGTTGGAACCGAATACCTCGCAGATACGGCTATGGAAGAGCTTGTCGCATCTCTAGATGTGTTCAAGAGCTTTATTAGGGAGAGCATTGATCTGTACGAGAACCTTCAAGCGACCTCTTACCAACAGGCAGGTGGTATGCTCAAGGCGTTTCTAGATTCTCTCATCCCAAAACAAGACGGAGATGTCCTTGAGAACGGACCAGATGGTATCAGCGATCTAGGGGAGTTAGACCGGTTCATCGAGAAGCTTGTTGAGCTCGACGCGTTGCCCATCGACTACTCTTACGAGGTATTTTGTGTTCTGTTGGACCAATTTCTGCAACAAAGAGTCTCTAAGGCGTCCCATCGCTCAAACACAGTTACTGTGGCTTCAATGGAGTCTGTTGCCGGCAGTGTTTTTGACTACGTGGCTCTGGTTGGACTCAACAAAGATCTAATGTCGAGCAAGGGCTCAACAACGATATCAATAGACGATCAGGTCCTAAGGACTCTGGACCTTCCTCTATATGGTTCAAAAGAGCAGACCGATCGCACCCTTTCGATCGCTGCAGCTTTAGTGACTTCGGCTAAGAAAGCTTTACTAACTACTAACGGGGATCCTTACTCTTTATCCCTTGGTTCACATCCAACCTTGGCACGACTGTGCGGTCGCCTAGGTGTCGAACTTTCTAACTTAGGTTTTGACTCCTCGATGTCGGCCTTGCCTGATGTAAGGGTACCTCGGCAGCCACTCTCGCTTTTGGAGCTGTCCTCTTCTTTGTTGATCTCAAATATGGATCTCGACTTTGTACGAGATACACGACTTGGCTCCGTTATGGAGAGCGTACTTCTTTCAATCGAACAAAGAGCAAAACAGTTCTACAGGTATCAAGACCGTGCATGGGTTGCGGAGATGGATCAGGTTGAGCTGGCCGGTGTCCCTATTGGGGACTTTGCTACACATCTAGTGTTTGACGGGGAACGTTTATCTCTATCGCCAACCCAGTTGGAGCACTATGTGAGCTGTCCCTACGCCTTTTTCGTAAATCAACTCCTGGATATCGATCCACCAGAGACTCCAGAGGACTCCATAAAGATGTCCCCGAGTCTCTTCGGCCAAGTCGTGCATGAGGTTTTGGAGGACTCTTTACGTACGTTAGACCCCGTAGATGACTGGACCGACGTCAAGGCTCTTTCTGAGCATCTCTTAGCCGTAAGCGATGCCTTCTTAGCGAAAAGACTGGAAGAGCTGTCGCAATATGGACTATTGGGACGACGAGCTTACGAAAGGACAAATAAAGAACGTATACGCTCTAACGTCAGGAGAGTTATCAAAGGCTTTGTGAGTGAGTATGCATCTGTTGCGAAGTGGGAGCTAGAGACGGAGAAAAAGTTCCACAACGTCCCTATCGCTCCAGATAAGGTGCTAGGTAAAAATGTAGTAAGTGTTGTATCGACTGGAAAGATAGATCTCGCTCTAAGGACTTTATCTCCAGATGAAAGACGTGTTGTGGTCGTTGACTACAAAACGGGTTCTTCCAAGCCCTACGAAGGAGTGAAGGGCAGTGATCCGACAAATAAAGGTACTAAGTATCAGATGTACATCTACGCATTGGCTGCCTCTCGCCTATATGGTACCCCCCTGGAAGATGTAGAGACCCAGTATTGGTTTTCATCTGCGTCCGCATCGAAGAGGCGCATATCAGTGAAGTTCGATGAAGACACGGCGCAAAGATCCGCAAGAGACATCTCTACCACGATCGATCTCATCTCGCATGGATACTTTACAGGGCGTAACGCTCGAGGCGTTCAAGCGGAAGCTTGTAGATTCTGTAACCCGAGAGGTATCGGAAACAGCAGGGCTAGTGAGCTTTGGATGCAGAGCCTTAAAAGGGCCTCGGACAATGGATTGGAGATACCACTTACATGGAAGGAAGACGCCCAAGATCAAGTAGAGGAAGTCGGATAGGTGCAACTAGAAGATAAAGGGGCACGCGACCTTATAAGGACCGAACTCTCCGACTCTATCTTTGTAGTCGCAGGGGCGGGTAGTGGTAAGACTACCGCCCTGGTAGGTAGAGTCTGCTCGCTGGTGTTGGAACGGGGGTATTCGCTTCGGTCGATCGTAGCTATCACATTCACAGAAAAAGCGGCAGAGGAGCTAAAGGAACGACTGGTTCAGTCCTTTGAAAGCTGTGTGCAAGACGCCTCTAACCCAACAGATGTGAGAGATCTTGCAAAGCAGGCGCTACTTGAGATAGATGATGCTCCAATAGGTACCATTCACTCCTTTGCGAGGCGCATTTTAGCGAGATTTGCTGATGTTGCTGGACTACCGGCGGAGTTGGTGGTTATGGATGAGTTCGAGTTCCAACTCGACTTTGACCGGTTTTGGGACGAATTCGTAGACTCGGTTCTTACAGAGAGCGATATCCAAGGGGTCTTGAGCGTACTTCTGTCTGGCAACAATATGGGTGCGATAAAGGACCTGGCTAAAGAGCTGATCTCAAGCAAGAGGCTGTTGGAAGAGGCGCTTGCGTGGAGTAGGGGAGCCGGTAGATTATCCACTTCGACTCAGGTTGTCGAACATCTCGAACTTCAAAGGCAGATCTTGGAGCGATATCGTGACGAGATCGAAGGGGCGATGAAAGAGAACAGAGATCCATCTGACGCTCTCTATGGCTCGCTTTTGGAGCTGAAAGGTAATATCGACGATCTCTTGGATGGGGCCTCTGATTTTGAGCTGGTAGAGGTTTTAGTCCGGATTCCAGGCTCAACTAAAGTAATCGATCAACTAAGAGTCCCCAAGAGCGCAGGAAGGAAGGACAACTGGAGGGTTGATAAAAAGACGTTGGTGGAAACTCTCAATAAGCGTGCAGAGGAACTTAGGGACTCTGTACTCGTGCTCGTCGACTTAGCACTTCGCAGCTTTGTGGATCGACTCTCCGACGCTTTATTGGCTTATCGCAAAAAACGCAGGGAAGCTGGAAGACTCTCCTTTGATGACCTGATCGACCTTACCGTAGAGCTTCTTGGATCTGATGTGCTGGGGGACAAAGTAAGGACTTATCTGTATGAAAACTATCAGGTGGTCATGCTGGACGAGTTTCAAGATACAGATCCCAATCAGATCCTTATCGCAGCTTATGCAACATCGAAGACGAAAAGTCTTGAGATTGAAGGGGACTGGTCGAGAGCCCAGATGTCGAAGGGACGACTCTTTGTCGTTGGTGATCCAAAGCAGGCTATCTACAGCTTTCGTGGTGCGGACGTCAAGTTGTTCTACCTGGTGCAAAGCTACGTTAGTCAGATGGGTAGATGTTTGAACCTGGTTTCGAACTTCAGGAGCACCAAAGGAGTGTGCAGCTTTATTAATGACCTTTGTGAGCAGGTCTTTAAGTTCTTGCCTGATGACATGAACGGTGACTCTGTCGTTGAAGACGTTGAACCTTTTGTAGGTTTTGACAGACTTGTGCCGGTGCGTGAATCTGTCGACAAAGGCCCATCAGTAGCTCTAATAGGCAAACTTCCTGTTGTCCCTGCAGAGCCTACAGAGAAAGTTGCATCTAATTACCTCAGACAGCTTGAGGCCAAGACGACGGCTGCGGCCGTTGTCTCGATACTGGAGCAGGGATGGCACGTTTACGACGAAAGGTTGGGGCTTGAGCGACCTGCGAAGTACTCAGATATTGCGATCCTTGTGCCTACGAGAAGCTCTCTGTCAGAGCTAAAAAAGGCACTGGACTTCCTCGGTGTACCCTTCGTCGCCGACCTCTCTCTCGACTTACTTTCAAACGATATTTTGCGCTCGATGCTAATGGTGTTGGCAAGTGTCTGGGACTCGACCGATGAGATCTCGACGGTTGCTGCCTTGAAAAGTCCCTTGTTCTGTCTGTCAAGCCGCGAACTTCTTGTCCATAGAGTTAGCTGTGGTGGTGGCTTTGACTATCTTGGACTAGGTGAGCCGTCCTGTGGGTGTAGGGTAGAGGAAGGACTTTTGCGGCTTCGACGTTTGCGGGAGTCGGTTGGCAAGCTTCCGGTTCATGAGTGCATCAAGACCGTTATGAACAGATTCATGCTTTACGAGGTGACAGCGTCACGTCCTGGTTGGAGAGAAGACTGGAAGCACTTAGACTGGTTTTTGTCCCAGGCCATAAAGTGGACTTTAGATACCTCAGATACCCTCGGAGCTTTTCTGCGTTACATCCAGAGTGTGCTTACCTCTAAGAGCTCGGTACTTGAGCCGTTGAGTTCGGCTTCAGAACGAGACGTGGTGACGATATCGACTATCCATAAAGCAAAGGGACTGGAGTATCCGATCTGTATCTTGTCTTCGATGTCTTCCAGGGTCGTCGGAGGTCGGGATAGCGGAACGCATCTCAAACTTGACGCTGATGGCGAGGTAACTTACCGATTTCTTGGATGCGAATCGCCCTCTTATGATGCTTTGAAGAAGAGAGAGGTCCAAAGGCAGATACTCGAGGCTCAACGGCTTATGTACGTCGCTATGACAAGGGCCAGGGACCATCTCGTTGTCTCACTGTTTCGGGGAGCAGATGGAGGTTGCAACAGATCGTCTTCGAGCATTTCCTACTCCGAGCTTCTGAGCTGCGCCGGCGAGCGTGCAGCCGTCTTCGATAAGGTGGAAGACATCTTTAGTGACCCTGAAGAGTTAGAGGGTATTTATAGACTCCGAAGATCTCGAGTCGATGCAGATTCAGAGGTGAAAGACCCCACGGATCGTTCGAGTAATACTAAGGTCGTCGAGGCCACAGTTAGGAAGGGGTTCTTGGTCTTTGATAAAGGTGAGTGGAAACCTCACTCTGTCTTGGAGCCTACGGGGGTAACCAGTGCTGCAAGAAACATTGCGTCCTTTCTTGGTGACGACTTTGAAAGGACCGGCGGTGAGGTTCAAGGAGTTGAGGTTCCTGAGCTTGAGCAGTTCAATCGGCCCGGTAAGATAGGAACCGCCTTGCACAAGGTTCTAAAGCTCATCGACCTAGATGGAGAACCAAATCTCGACAGTGTGGTCTTAGGGGTCTCTCGGCTATATGGCTGTGGGGACTACAGCACAGAGATCGCTGCAATGGCTCTAGCTGCGATGAGGACTGCTACCGTCTCAGGTGCCTACAACAGGGGCGTCAAGATACGTAAAGAGGTATTTGTCTCACGTCGCTCGGAGGACCTGGGGCGGTGGGTTGAAGGGTTTATCGACCTGCTCATCGAGTACGAGGATCGAGTTGAGATCATAGATTACAAGTCCGCAGCTCAGTTACCCCCGGGGAAGGGCGATAACTTTGGTCGCTACAGCTATCAGCTCGCCCTTTATGCCTGGGCATTGGAGCCGCTTACCCAGAAGGAGTTGGTGGGTAAGGTTGTGTATCTTTCTCCCGCCGGGGCAAAAGAGGTTTTGGTCGATATCCCTCCTCTACTAAAGAGACTAAGGTCTGGGTAGAGGGCGCACAACAATTTGATAAGGTGCGAGCGCGTTACCACCCACACCTTTATTGAGGGTATTGAGGGAACGCCGTCAAACTCTAACGTTAGAGCTACGAGACCTTGGGCACAAAGGTTAGCGATTCATCGTAAGGTAGCTCATCGTCAGGCTAAAGAGCGTTCTTGAGATGTATAAAGATTCATCTGCAGCGACCAATAATGCTAGTGGACGTTGACTTGAGCGGCTTTGGAGATCAGCTCTGTAGTGGCAGTTAGGATTGCATTGAAGTATTTGGGCTAGGGAGTCAGTTTGCTAGGAGTAGAAGGTATTGAGATAAGAATCGGCCCAAGACTTTTGCTTGATGAAACCAGTTTCACGCTAAACGCAGGCGACAAGATTGGGCTAGTTGGGAGAAACGGTGCTGGTAAGACGACGCTTATGAAGGCGTTAGCGGGCGAAACCCTGTTGGAAAAGGGCCGCCTTTACTCGACAGGTACCATCGGATATCTACCTCAGGATCCTCGATCGGTGGATCTTGAGCTGCCAGCCTTTGAGCGGGTCTTATCAGGGCGAGGGCTCTCCGAGTTGCGACGAGAACTGGCTGCAGTGACTCAACACATGTCCAGTAGTGATCTTGTTATTGCGGAGAGAGCAACAAGGGACTACGGAGAGCTTGAACACCGATTCTCGGCTCTAGGCGGTTACTCCGCTGAGGCTGAGGCTGAGGCGATCTGCGTCTCGCTTGGTCTTGAGCCGAGACTGTTTCACCGCCCTTTGGGAAATCTATCTGGCGGACAAAGAAGGAGAGTGGAGCTCGCAAGGATCTTATTCTCTAACGCAGAGACCCTGCTTCTTGATGAGCCAACGAACCACCTAGACGCAGACTCTATTCAGTGGCTCAAGGGCTACCTGCGCTCTTACAAGGGTTCCCTAATCCTCATCTCTCACGATGTAGAGCTGCTTCGAGAGGTTGTCAATCGGGTCGCATACCTAGACGCCAACTCTTCAAAGTTGGAGATGTATCAGATGCGCTACGACCTTTACATAAAGGCCAGAGCGCAGAGTGAAGCTAGGTCAAAGAAAGAACGGGAACGTAGCGAAGGAGAGATACAGCGTCTCTCACTCCAGGCGAATAAGATGCGTGGCTCGAGCGCAAAACGGGCAAGAAAGGCAAAGGTTTTAGACGCAAGGGCGGAGAAGCTAGAGTCTTCCATCGAAGAGATCAGATCTAAAGACAAGGTTGCGAAATTGAAGTTTCCTGAACCGAGACACTGTGGTAGGACGCCGCTTGAAGGAGTAACGCTCAGCAAGACTTATGGGTCTTTAGAGGTGTTCATTGGTGTTGATCTTGCAATAGATCGAGGTTCAAAGGTTCTGATCTTGGGGCTCAACGGAGCTGGCAAGACGACTTTGCTGAAGGTTTTGGCTGGAGTCGAGGTTCCCGATACCGGAGAGATCAGGTTGGGTACCGGCGCTATGGTCGGATACTATGCCCAAGAACATGAGACCCTTGATCATGAAGACACGGTCTTTCATTTCATTCGTTCTAAAGCTCCTGTCGATATGCAAGACAAGGATCTTCGCTCTATCTTGGGAAGTTTTTTGTTCGACTCCGAGATGATGAATCAAAAGATAGGCACCCTCTCGGGAGGGGAAAAGACCCGTCTAGCTCTTGCGGCCCTTGTAACTACAGGTGCCAACGTCTTGTTATTGGACGAGCCCACGAACAACTTAGATCCGATCTCTCGAGAACAGGTGCTCGAAGCACTAAGGCGTTACAAGGGGTCCGTCGTCTTAGTTACTCACGATCCCGGTGCTGCTAGAGCGCTTGACCCCGAGCGAGTAGTGCTTATGCCCGACGGCGAGGAGGACCTAATGAGCGAATCTTACTACGACCTAATTTCTCTGTCGTAAAAGCTATCGAGACAGGTTAGCCCAGCTTGTTGAGGGATCCCAAACCTATACTGGTGGCCAAGTTTTCGAGGTGGATAGTGATCCACGAGAAGTCGTTCAAGCTCAAAAGGATACCAAAGAGAGCCAAGACTCCAGCAGATATGGAGGTAAGTACGGTAAAGTGCCGCTTGATGAAGGCAAACGCGCCCACGAGTTTTGAGAAGGCGAGTCCAGTTACGAGGAAGGGCACGCCTAGCCCCAAGGAGTATGAGATCAGTAAAATTGCTCCTTGGGTTGCCTTTCCACTTGTCGCTGCTACGGCAAGCACAGAGGCCAAAATCGGTCCAATGCAAGGCGTCCAACCAAATGCAAACGCCATGCCGGCGATCGGAGATGCAAAGAGCCCGAACCTACTGAGCTGGGGATGAAAACGTTTCTCTTGATAAAGCCAAGGTAGCTTCAAGAAGACAGAAGCGAGGAGAAACGCTGCCATCAACAGTAGAACTACGCCCGATACCCTTACAAGTAGGGGTTTATAGGAGTTGATGGATGCGCCAATTGCGCTAACAGTGAGACCGAGTGCGGTAAAAACGATAGCAAAGCCAAGTATGAACAACGTCGTAGACAGGGCGAGTTTTTTTATGTTGTCAGATGAACTTGTTACGATGTCTTGAGTTCCGACGCCACTAACCACAGATAGGTATGCGGGTACCAGAGGCAGCACGCAGGGCGATAAGAACGATACGATGCCACCACCAAAGGCTGCAACATACTCAAGACCAGGGACCATAACTTACAATATAGCTTGAATCATAAATTAGGTGATTTTGAGGGTCTCAGCGATCTGCCAGTGACATCCCTACCTGCTGGAGGTGGGAGTCAGAGTGAGCTCAACCGTTGATTCCAGATCCATGTTTGAGAGTCTGACGACTCTGCTATTGGTATCGATCTTCATATAAAGTTCCGCCCTAGTGGCACACCAGGAGTCCAAGGTGGAGGTCAAAAGCTCATCATCGCTTGGAAGCCAAGCTATCATTGTCTCTCCGAGTTCAGGGTGGTCTATCTCGGGCCGTTTGTCTTCCCTGACTCCGGAAAACTCATCTGCCTTTTTGTATCCGATTAGAAGTGTCTCTTCGTGTCGAACGACTGCGATTAGCACAACACGAGGAAAGTCCTGAACGCGTCGGGCCGCAAGCTTAGCTACCTCTACGGCGCCGGCTTGGGCACGTTCGGATCGATACCGCTCGATAAAAGCCCCGTGTCTCGATAGAACCATCAGCACAGCTGCAAGCCCAACGAAACTTAGAAATAGGGGAAAAACAAGTAAGTTCATCTCATTCCTCAGAACCAAGTGCCATAACTATAGAATACACTTTCTCAATATTTAGGTGATATGTGTGTAGCAAACTTGGGCGGCCGAATTCTGAGGCACTTGTCGAGTTTGTTGTGCAGTGAAAGAGATGGAGTCTTTGGTGCGCCTTTTAGTTCTTGGCAGTGCAGGAAGTTATCCTGCTCCAGCTTCGGCCTGTTCCTCTTATCTCCTGCAGCACGATGGGTATCAGCTTTTGATCGACGCTGGGAACGGTTCTATGAGCAATCTCTACAACTTCACGACTCCTGCTAACCTAGACGCTGTGTTTCTCTCTCACCCCCACATCGACCACCTTGCGGACTTTGTCGGAATATATCACTACAGAAAGTACGTTTCTGTTTCTAAAGAGCGACTGAAGGTGTTTGCTGGTTCGAAGACGCTGGGTCTTCTTGAGAGCCTTGTAGGGTCAGAGATGTACGATATCGTCGACGCTACCGTCCTTGACAACGAAGCCCGATTTGAGGCCGGTCCATTTGTGGCATCGGTAGCAAAGATGGCCCACCCTGTTCAGACCTTTGGGTTAAGAGTTGAAAGTGGCGGTAAGGTATTCGCCTACTCAGCAGACACGGGGCCGTGTGCATCTCTCGAGGCGCTCAGTGAAGAAGCAGACTTTTTACTCTGCGAATCTACCTGGGTCGAAGATAGTGACTCCCATCCGAAAGATCTACACATGACCGTTTCACAAGCGGTCTCTGCTGCCCGTAACGCCAACGCAAAAAAGTTGGTCATCACGCATGTTGCGTACCCAAACTCACCGTTTGTGGCGCTAGCACGAGCACGTGAGATCGGCGAGTTGCCGGTAGAACACGCCTTCGAACTGGAAGAACACAGCATCTAAAAGCAAGATTAATCTCCATCGAATCCCTCAGAGCTGATCCAGGGGATAAAGTTTCTTCCTCTATCTCCGATACTTCTTTATGAACCTGGCGAGAACGCAGATGTCAAGGCTCCAATCCATACTTAGATGGTCAGCTTCACTAGGGATTGCGGCAGCCATTGCGCTGGGGATGGCCGTCAGTGTAGTATCACTTTTTGATGAGGTTCAGAGTTCCCAGTATACTATATCATGTTTAGCCAATATCTCTAGAATCAACGCTGATCAGCTTCTTCTTCTCTATCGAGTCTCTGAAACAAATAAGCTCGACCCTTCAGAGACTGTGCTCTTAGATAAAATGCGATCACAACTCTTTGCAGAGGTAACCAAGATCAGGCAATACTCTCCCTCACTTGTTACTCCGGCAAACCTGAGCCTTGAATTGAGCTATGAAAGGAGAATATTTCGAACCGCTGACCTCTTTCAAAGAGGTGCCCACGCAGCAGCTTCGAGACGGCTTGCAACTTCTTTGACGACGAGTTTCCAACTTGTGCAGCAAAAAACTCAGGCGACAGCTAGACAACAAAGTGTTATAGCGTCTGAAACCTCGATGGTCGCAGACCTTGAAACCCTTACCATGATGGCCTTTGCGGCCCTTATGACCACCTTGTTGTTTAGGAAGTTCTCACGAGCAAAACTTCTCTCTGAGCTCTCAGCCGCTCGAGAAAGAGAGAGATCACAGGCACGATTTGCCTCGCTGGTCGCCAGTTCTTCAGACGTTATAGTAGTGGTAAATCCAGAGCTTGAGATCCTATTTGTGACACCGTCTTGGCAGCGAACACTTGGTTGGAATCCTCAGGTATGGATAGGAAGAAAGATAGAAGAAATCGTTGAACCCGAGGATCGACTTTTATTCATGGCTGAGGTCGGCTCATGTACCAAAGATAATGATTCTACGATTACGACGCGCTGGCTTCACGAAGACGGCTCATATCGAACCATTGAACTTATAGCTCGTAATCTCATTTCAGACCCAAAAGTAGGGGCGATTGTTATCAATGCTCGTGACGTAACCGAACGTCATGAGCTGGAGATGCAACTGACAAGGGCTGCTCTGTACGACTCCCTAACGGGATTACCCAATAGGGCTCTATTTAATGAAAGACTCGCGAGTGCGATTAGGCAAAATGCCAAGAACGGTTCTCAGACAGCCATTTTGTTTATTGATCTTGACGAGTTTAAAGTCGTGAACGATACCCTTGGTCATCTAAGCGGAGATGAACTTCTTCGTTGTGTTGCGGAGCGGTTGATGAAGGCAGTTCCAGAGAGCGAGACGGTGTCTCGACTAGGCGGTGATGAGTTTGGAGTTCTCCTAGAGACCGCAGAACATGCCAAAGATGCAAAGGCCGTGGCTCTAAGAGTCATAGAGGAGATCAAAGGTGAGTACCAGCTGTCAAACGGCGTAGCTCACGTATCGGCTAGTGTCGGACATGCCTACGCAGACGCAGAGATCGAAGTGGAAGAGCTTCTAAAGCGAGCCGATATTGCGATGTATAGCGCCAAGCGTCAAGATCACTACCACTTTGCGACCTATGACGACGCTATGCAGCAAGATATCTTGGAGAAATTGACACTAAGGGCTGAACTGCAAAGAGCCGTTGAAAATGGGCAGCTCCACTTGGTCTATCAGCCAGTTGTTGATCTTGAGGAAGGACGTATTCGGGGCGTAGAAGCTCTCGTGAGGTGGAACCATCCCCAACGGGGAGTCCTTTCCCCCACTGTCTTCATCCCTATCGCAGAAGACAGTGGTCTTATTGTTGAGATCGGTAGATTTGTGCAAAAAACGGCGTGCAAACAGCTTTCGCTTTGGAACAGAATTCGAGGTGACAAGGCGATGACTATGAACGTCAACCTGTCGGTAAGGGAGCTATTAGAGCCCTCGTTGGTTGCTCAGGTTAGAGGTGTAATTGAGGACTCGGGGATTGATCCGTCCCAGCTCACGCTCGAAGTTACCGAAACACATGTTATGGCTCAGGTCGATCTGGTTTCCGAGAGGCTACATCAACTCAGAGATCTAGGCATTAAGTTGGCTATTGACGACTTTGGAACGGGCTACTCCTCCCTCAGTTATCTAGAGCATCTTCCAGTTGATGCGTTGAAGATCGATAAGTCTTTCACGGACCACCTTCTGAAAGAAGAGACTCCTGTGACACTAAAGACCATACTTAGACTCGGTCAAGAGCTAAATCTCAAGATAGTGGCCGAGGGGATCGAACGGTCTAGCCAGGCAGAGTCTCTTCTGGCTCTTGGATGTGTGTATGGTCAAGGATATCACTTCGCACGACCCCTTGAGGCTGAGGCTATCGATGAGATGCTACGACATGACGAGAACGGTCATCCAACGCGAAGCATGCAAGAAACTAGATTCACCAGGATCCCGCTTTGGCCTTCCCATTTCACTAAGGAGGGTCCTATATGATGAGAAATGCGAGACAGCAGTCTCCTACGCAACGCTTTATCCTAGTCGACGGTGTTCTCTATGTGGTGATCGGAGTCACTGCAATCGTTGTTGAACTTACAGGGGTGAGGCCGTACTGGGCCAGTGGACCCTTCCCAGTTTTGGCTCTGAACCCTATAATTTCACTCTTTCACATCACAGTTGGTCTGCTGTGGATCGTGGCATCAAAGTCGCACAGATCAGCGATGTTGGCCTGTTTGATGGGAGGAGTTGGATTTGGTGCGGTTTCGCTACTTGGTCTTTTGGGTGCGTTAACTTCGATCGGGATCTCAGGTCCGGCTGCACCTACCAACTTTATCCATCTTCTTACCGCCATAGTTTCAACTTATTACGTCAGCGCTGGAGCTCAGGACGTGGTTATTGGGAGGGTCGATAGTGATGCCGTTTCGGCTGGATCTAGAGAGATATGGAACGTCACTCCAAAGCAATAGGGACTGCGTCCTTAATCTTTGGAGTGTCTGAACCCAATCTGTTGCAAAGGTAGTAGTAGCGACTCTATTGTCAGCAGAGCTCCAAATCGCCATAGAGACTGAAACCGGATCTGTGGTGGGCTCCCTCAAACTTGATCCCCATATGTGGCTGCGGCAACTCCTATGCTTGTACCAGATTATCGGCGTGACTTGCTCTCAAGGTAGGAGTTCCTGCTAGAGGCATCTGATAGTCGAAATGATCTGTACAGGGACATACCTTGTGATCATCGATAATCTACGCCAAAGGCCGGTTCGTTCAAGGGTAGATGTCACCCCTTACACGTCGAGACTCTCAGAGATAATTGTAAGAAAAAAAGTTAGCCAAGAACCAGCGGAATGAGCTCATAGCTCTAGTTAGCTGGAAAGAGTTGCGTTTAGAGAAGTGGAGAAGTCTAGTTCCCAATAAAAGTTTAATGAGCGTTTACCTTTGGTAGGGGACCAAGTGGGTGAGTGGCCGATTAGAGGTTCTAAACTGCCATTAGATGGGTGTCGAGCGTTCTACAGATGCAACGGGTGAGTGTGGGGACGCTCCTCGGTCGCATTTCCTCACGGTTCCTAACTTCATTACATCGCTAAGGCTAGCCCTTTTACCCTTTCTTGTTGTCCTTATGCAGGATCGGGCGAACCCCTTAGAGATCGCTTCACTTTTGGGATTTATGGGTGTTACGGACTTCTTAGACGGCTTCATTGCTCGAAGGATAGGTGCAGTAAGCACCTTCGGGAAGGTATTCGACCCAAGTTCCGACCGTGTGGTATTGGTTGTAGTTGCAATCGAGTTGCTTCGACTCAGATACGTTCCCTCGATGTTGGCGGTACTGCTGTTGGTGCGAGAGTGTTTTGTTTCTCTACTTATGATCTATCTGTTCATTTTCAAAAAGATAAGGGTTGATGTTATCTGGGCCGGTAAAGCTGGTACCTTCGCCCTCCTTACATCCCTTCCCATGTTCGTGTTCCTAGGTCACTACGGAGCGATCGGCAAAATCATATACACAGCTGGGGTGATCGTCGCAAGCGTTGGTACAGTAGTTCTATACTACGCAGCCTCAAGCTACGTAAGAGCGCTGAAGATGGTGTCAGTTAGGTCCAATCATGTTGAATAGGTATTTGAGTAGTTCGCACTTTGCATAAGACAAGGAGTCAAAAAGGTCAGATGAAGGCAGTCATAATGGCTGGTGGGGAAGGCACTCGACTCAGACCGTTGACATCAACACAACCAAAGCCCATGCTCCCAATGGCAAACGTTCCCATGATGGAACATATCGTGAGACTCCTTGTAGGTCATGGCTTTGAAGAGGTTGTAGTTACAGTAGCTTATCTGTCCAACTCCATTCGTACCTACTTCGGGGATGGAAGTGAATTCGGCGTCAAGATCTCTTACGTTTCTGAAGACTCACCTCTAGGAACCGCTGGGTCGGTGGGAAACGCTAGAGATCTTCTAAGTGATAGGTTCCTTGTGATCTCCGGAGACGTACTTACTGACATCGATCTGGGTGCAGCGCTCCAGTATCACGATGAGAAAAATGCAACGGTTACTGTAGTTCTACAACGAGTCGAGAATCCTTTGGAGTTTGGAATCGTTACCACGGATAACGAAGGAGCGGTTACGAGATTTCTTGAAAAACCCTCCTGGGGAGAGGTCTTTTCAGATACTGTCAACACCGGTATATACATCCTTGAGCCGGAGATATTTGACTATATCCCCATCAAGACGGTTTCAGATTTCTCCTCGGACGTATTCCCTCGCCTCCTTAGCGCACAACGCCCGATATATGGCTGGATCTCAGATGGCTACTGGGAAGACGTCGGTACCCTAGCAGGATATCTCAAGGCTCACCGAGACATCCTTGAGGGTCGAGTGAAGGTGACGGTCGACGGATTTCAAGTACGTCCATCTGTCTACTTTGGACAAGGTTGCCAGGTGCATCCTGATGCAAGGGTGGAAGACTGTGTCATTATTGGCCCAAACGTAAGAGTCAGCGCTGGAGCTCATATTCGCAGGTACAGTGTCCTCGGAGCGTCCACAAGGGTTGGAGATGACGCCGTTGTGGAGAACTCAGTAATAGCGGACCACTGTTACCTAGGACCACAGTCACACGTAACAGGCGCTGTCGTGGGTAGCAACTGCGATCTGCGGAGAGGTGTAACTCTCGAAGACGGTGTGGTGGTCGGTGACGACTGCTACATCGGTGAAGAAGCGATCGTGCAGCCCTTCGTAAAGATCTACCCGTCCAAAAACGTCCAGTCTCGTTCTATCGTGAATACCTCGATAGTTTGGGAGTCTAGAGCGGTACGGACTCTTTTCTCTGGGAGCGGTCTTAGTGGTCTAGCCAACGTCGATGTCACTCCAGAGATAGCCGTGCGCCTAGGAATGGCCCTAGGATCTACTTTACCTCCACGATCAATAATAGTCGCCTCCAGAGACACCTCAAAGGCAGCGCGGATGCTAAAGCGCGCTGTGATGGTGGGGTCAAACGCTGTAGGCGTGTCAGTCTCAGACCTTGAGGTAGGACCTACGCCGCTCACCCGTTACCATGTGAGATACTCCCTAGCCACCGCCGGATTTAGGGTATTTTTAGGTGAAGACCCCGATACTGTCGAGATTCGCCTTTTCGATTCAAATGGAGCAGAGCTCTCAGAATCTGAGGTCCGCAAGATCGAAAGGGCGATGGCGCGAGAGGACTTTAGAAAGATGCCGTCATCTGAGATAGGGGATATATCTTTCCCTGGCAGGGTGGTCGAGCACTATAGTGAGTCTCTCTTGGACGTGATCGATGTGAAAAGCATCCGGGAGCGTAACTTTAGAATCGTTATGGACTATTCATTTGGTACTGTGGGACTGCTTCTTCATAGTGTGTTAGGAAAGCTGAACGCAGAGGTGTTGAGTTTCAATCCCTACGCCGCTACAGGTCGCGCGATATCTCTGGTGAGAGAGGAACAGCGTAATAAGGTCTCACGTGTTGTTGTGGAGTCTGGTTCTGATCTTGGAGTTATATTCAACCCAGCGGGCGAGTCCTTCGAACTGATAGATAACAAGGGCAGGGTACTTATTGGACAAGACTTTGTATATGCCATGGTGGAGCTGTTCGCGCTGGAACACGTACCGGGTTCTCAGTTTTACCTCAGCGTCGAGAGCTCAAACAAGGCTATAGCAAGAGCTCGGGACAGAGGGATAGATACCTACTTTACCAAGTCTTCTTCTCAAGCTATGTGTCACGACGTTCTGGAGGCAAGTGGTAAGTCAAGGTCACAGCCGCTGCATAACGAAGGTAGGGATCCAACCTCAATATCTCTGGGTCTAAGTCCCAGTGGGTCTATGGTGCTATCTGGGGTGGTGGCGGGACCTGATGGAGTATTCAACTTAGCGAAGGTGTTGGAGGTTTTGGCCCGCCATGGACGCTCCTTAGACGAGATAACTCGTGACGTTCCGCCGATCTTTGTAAAATCGGCTAAGACACATACTCCTTTTGAGCTTAAAGGTTCTCTTATGCGTTATCTTCTTGAAAGCGAGGCAAGTGAGGGTGTTTTGCTTATCGACGGGATTCGTACCAGTGACAGTGACGGGGGATTCACTCTCATTGCACCCGATCCTGAAGACGCCCTTACTAAGGTAACAGTTGAATCACGTGACGAAAGAGAGACCGTGGACAAACTATCAAGGGCCATCGAGTGGGTGTCGTCCATGTTGAGAGAGATATAGGGTTAGTGGCCTAGTCGTCGAGCCCGAAGTCGTAGCTGCAGGATTCTAAGAGATGCGATAACACTGCTCAGTAGAACTCCTCCTACAACAGCAAATATGAGGGCCACTCCGAGAGGAAGGTGTCCCTTTAGGCCCAGGAAGTAAATTGGTACGCTGTTTAAATTTTGCAATACGAACACAAGTAGTAGTATCAGGATGACAGCTGCAAGCGTTACAGCAATAAAGAGGGCGGAAGCTCGAGTTCTGTGCGCAACCTTCTTGTCGCTGCGACCTGAGACAGGAGGTACAGCAGCTTTTTGTTCAACCTCCGAGATGTCAGTTGTATCGATCTTTTCGACCTCTTCGTTGCTGTTGGGCTTGTTTTCGTCAATCATAGTTGCTCCATCTGCTATACAAGCTACACGCGCTTGAGGTGCGTTTCTTTAGGCAAGCTTTGTGAGTGGATCTCCCCTTAGGTAATAAAGGTAATGACAGAGTGCAAAACTAGCCCCGAAAAACATTTTCTTTGAAGACGAGGACCATAAAGATCCACTAAGATTCGAGGAATGAATCTTCCTGAAAATCTAAGGTATTCCAAAGATCACGAGTGGGTCCGACCCCAAGCTGGCAGTCAAGTGGTTAGGGTGGGCATAACCGACTATGCACAAGATGCCCTTGGAGACATTGTATTTGTTGGTCTGCCTAAGATCGGTTCTACTGTCGAGTCAGGCGATGCCTTGGGAGAGGTTGAGTCAACAAAATCGGTCTCCGATGTGTTCGCTCCTGTTTCGGGTAAAGTGGTGGCAGTCAACACGGAACTCGAAAGTGCGCCAGAACTCCTAAACACAGACCCCTATGGAGACGGATGGATCTGTGACATCGAGATCTCGGGATCTGGAGAGGTTGAGAGCCTCATGACCCCTGAGCAGTACGCTGACTTCATCGACTGAGTGCGAGCTCCGCCTCGACGTAGGGAAAACCCTCTAGGTTGTGTTAAGGTTGAGGCTAATCTTGTATCATTAGGGCTGGGAAATTAGATGTAGGGAGTTGCTTTGATCACCTGTCTTAGCTGTGGACACGGAAACCAAGATGGATCTCGGTACTGTTCCTCATGCGGACGCCCGTTGGTGGTTCAAGAAGACGAAACCACATCTAGTTTCGTTCAACTTGACTTGGTCTCCGATACTAACGATGAAGTTTATCTTAGGGCTTTGTCTGAGGTTCCTCAGGGGCAAGCGGCGTTAGTTGTAAGAGTTGGAGAGGGGGCTGGTTCTAGGTTCGATCTTGATCGAGAGTTGACTACTGTTGGTCGACATCCAGAGTCTGATATCTTCTTGGATGATGTAACCGTTTCGCGACGACATGCAGAGATCAGGCGAACGGCTCACGGTTACGAGATTAAAGATACGGGTTCGTTAAATGGAAGTTATCTCAACAAAGAACGTGTGGAAAGTGCTGTTCTCCGCCACGGTGATGAACTTCAAATTGGAAAGTACCGCTTTACCTTTGTATCTTTCGACGTAGAGCAAGAGCAGAGATGATCCCTAGGAGTTCTGAGATGTCGGAGGATGTTGACTACCTTTCGATCGGGGAGGTTCTCGCGCTTATAAAGAAGGACTTTCCTGATGTGTCGATCTCCAAGATCCGCTACCTTGAAAGTCAGGGCCTTATCGATCCAGAGCGGACTCCGTCTGGTTATCGAAAGTTTTATCCTTACGACATCGAGAGACTAAGAAAGGTTCTTCACCTTCAAAGAGACTCGTTTCTCCCGCTCAAGGTGATTAAAGATACTCTTGATGGCAAATTAGCTGAACCGACCGACGTATTTACCCAACCTACACTTCAGTTCGAAGATCTGCCTGAGGCGGATAAATCTCCTGTAAAGGAGCCGGGAGACTCCAGTCGCCTAGTGGATTTGGTGTCAAGGCTGGCAAATAGGGATGGCGACATTGGACCTTCCAGTACTATACCTCCTGCCGAGCTATCAGAGGGAAAGGCTTCAACGCCTCACCAGGTGGCTACAGAGAGGAATACGGATCAAAATCCGTTAGTTAGGCCTTCAAACCCCGAAGGTGTCGAAGAGTCTGCTGGTGGTCATCGTGCAGACAGTGGTGAGAAGCAGTCTGCGACGTCGTCCCATCTATCGAGAGAATCGATCGACTTTGGACGGGACGATCTGTTCTCTGTCGAAGAGCTGTCTCGTCTAACTGGGGCTAAAGTATCAGAGATCAACGAGGTGGAGTCCTACGGACTCATAGAGTCCGAAATGATCGCCGGGGAGAAGTACTACGGAAGGCTTGACTTCGAGATCGTGCAGCTGGTGTTAGTCTTCAAGAAGTACGGTGTTAGTTCCAGGCATCTTCGTATGTACAAACTTTCGGCAGAGCGCGAGGTGGGTTTTATGGAACAGGTGATAACTCCTCTTCTCCGTCAACGTAATCCCCAAGCACGCCACAAGGCGCAGGAACAGCTAAGTGATCTAAAGACTCTAGGAGGCTGTCTCAGGGGGTACTTCATGGAGAGACTCCTTGATAACTTCATGAAGCTCTGAACTCCGATAAAATCCACGACGTTTAGTGGGCCGACGTGTGTGCCTTGGTCTTTGGTAGCCTCGATAACATTGAAACATTGGAACGTTCCGACTAGATTCAAGACATGGTCGAAGTTGAATTAGTTGGAGTAAAGGTGGACGTACGAACAAACGCTCCAGTTATGTTGCTTCAGGAACTCGAAAGCCCCAGACGCACGCTTCCAGTCTTTATCGGTTCTCCAGAGGCCTCCGCCATAGAGATCGCAGCAAGAGGCCTTGAAACTCCTAGGCCACTCACTCACGACCTGCTTCGCGATGTTATTGAAGTATTGGGAGGATCCTTGCTTAGGGTGGTTATCACCGAACTCAAAGGTGGAACCTTCTACGCAGAGATGGAGATTATCCAGGGTAGGGGTCCTATCATAGTTTCTTGTAGACCATCTGACGGAGTTGCTCTTGCGATAAGAACTGGAGCTCCGATGTTTGTTGCCGAGGATCTAATAGATGCAGAAGGTGTGGTGGTCGATGAGGTCGCAGACGATGAAGATATTGACGCTCCCGTTCCCAATCCTGAAGAGATAGTTGGGGAGTTTCGTGACTTCTTAGACACCATCAAGCCCGAAGACTTCTCATAGACTGAATCTCTAAGCAGCGATTTCTCAAAAAGATCGTCTTTAGGACTAGGCAAAGTAGTCCGATGAAGTGAGAGTCGCTACTGGAATTTGCGATACAATAACAATTGTGTAACTAAATTCTCCATCAAAGGAGAGGCTGCTATGAGAAACGACAAGAACGGAGTTGGGTCCATGGACTCATCTTCTAAAGGAGATAAAGACAGTTTCCGTGGACCACAAGCCTGTAAGCTGGTTAAGATAACCTATCGCCAGCTCGATTACTGGGCTAGGACTGGTCTTGTGGTGCCCTCAGTGGAAGACGCTAACGGCTCAGGTTCCCAACGCCTCTACTCCTTCCAGGATCTCCTTTGGCTAAAGTTGGTGAAGAGGCTTCTTGATGCCGGACTATCTCTTCCTGCTATTCGCCAGGCTCTTGCGAAGACGAAGTCTGTTTTAGATACAGACTCCAAGGGCTCGAGTTACCTTGTCGTCTCGCACGAGTCGGTGGCTTTGCTCGCTCTAGATGTTCTCATCGAACGTCTAGGCGCAGGTCTCTCTGACGCGGTTGTTGTCGTGCCCTACAATACTATGATAAGGGAACTTGAAGTCGACATATCTCGACTGAAAGAACGTAGTCCTCAAGAGGTTCAGCCAAGTCTGTTCGAACCCATGCCTAAGGCTGTTTAAAGTTCGAATGTTGCCCACTTTAGGGTTTTCGTACATTCACGACCATGGAGCAAAATCTCCGTGTCAACCGTTGAAACCCTTGCTGGGTCTCGGCAAGTGTGTATCTCGCAGAGAGCTTTGTCTTGGAGTAAGAGATCCCTCCTAATGAACAAAGATAACGAAACTTAGCTTTATTTGGTGGTGAAACCAAACTCCTTTTAGCATCGGTAACTCCGCAACTCTTTCTGAGACTGCTATTATCGACACGTGACGTTGAAACGCAGTGCTTTGTATGACCTCCACATATCCTTAGGCGCCAAGATGGTGGACTTCGGTGGCTGGGAGATGCCCTTATCCTACCCCCTTGGAACCCTTAAAGAGCATCTATCGTGTCGATCTAGGTCAGTGGTATTTGACGTTAGTCATCTTGGAACTGTCGAGGTGAAGGGCATCGACGCCTTCGACCTGCTACAGCGGCACCTAAGTAACGACCTTGGCAAGATCACTCCAGGGAGAGCGCAGTACACCCACCTTCTCGACGGACAGGACGCCTCTGTGTTAGATGACATCATTGTTTGGTGGGACAATGATCAGAGATTTCTTGTGATGCCCAACGCTTCTAACACTGAGAGGGTGAGGGAGCGTATCGGCGGTGAAGATACCACTGAGACCCGATCTATCTTGGCGCTACAAGGGCCAAAGACTCGAGATGTGCTAGCTAAGGTCATACCTGAGTCGGCTGGAGTCGGTCGGTTTCGGGTCGGTCACTACAACTTTGAAGGAGTGGAGATCCTGGTAGCCGGTACCGGTTACACCGGCGAGGACGGTGTAGAGATCTCGATAGAAAACGAGGCTTCCGTAAAGCTCTTTAGTCGATTGCTCGAAGAAGGGGTAGTTCCCGCCGGTCTTGGAGCGCGTGACACCTTACGACTAGAGGCAGCTCTACCATTGCACGGAAATGAGCTTGGTCCAGGGATAACACCCATTGAGGCCAGATTGGAGTGGGTCGTTTCCCTGTCAAAGGGAGACTTCATAGGCAGAGACGCCTACCTAAAGCGCAAAGAGAGTGGTCCCCGGTTCCTTCTTTATGGTCTTATGTCTCAAAGTCGCCAACCCGTGCGTTCTCACATGAAGGTTTTTGGGAAGGACGGCGAGATCGGGTGGGTGTCCTCTGGAAACTTTTCTCCTTCTCTTTCAAAGGCCATAGCCCTGATCTACTCCTACCAAGATCTGCGATTTCGAGATGAAGTTTTCATAGAGGCGCGTGGAAACAAACTTCCATTTGAGGTAGTCAATTTACCATTTATTGCAAAGAACTCTTAGGATGAAAGACAGAGACGCAAGGACAACAACCGCTAAGAATTGCTGATTCGCAGGTACCGTCTGAAGTATTTAGAAAGGAAGGAGCGGGCGATGCCGTCTTTCATTCCACATAGTGAAGCTGAAACGAAAAAGATGCTCGACGATCTAGAGCTCGATTCTCTGGATCAACTTTTTCATCTAATAGATAGCGATCTAAGGCTAAAGCGTGAACTCAATCTTCCCGCCGGTGTCTCAGAGTTCGAAGTGCTCGATACCATGAGCGCATTTGCTCAAAGGAATCTGAACCTATCGAAGCCGCTCGTGTCCTTCGCTGGAGGAGGTGCATACGACCACGAAATCCCTTCGGTCCTCAAGACTCTGGGATTTCGGTCCGAGTTCGTTACTGCGTACACTCCCTATCAGCCCGAGGTTGCCCAAGGGGTCCTGCAGGCCTTATTCGAGTTTCAAACGTTGATCTCAAGGGTCTCGGGTCTTGAGATCTCAAATGCGTCTCTATATGATGGTGCCTCGGCCCTTGTGGAGGCCATTAATTTGGCTTGTGCTGCCACCGAACGCTCGACGATACTTGTGTCAGACGGAGTAAATCCAAGGTACGTCGAGACCGCAAGGACCTTCGCAGAAGGAACAGGTCTGACGCTGAATCGGCTTTTGTTGAGTCCTGATCTAGAGACTCAGATACGGGAGGAGAGCCTACCACAGGACGTGGCAGCTGTAGTTGTTGGATATCCAAACTACTTTGGTGTAATCGAGAACCTCTCTTTGTTTAGAGAGTATTGCGATCGCATCGGAGCACTTCTAATCGTTGCATACGATCCCGTAGCGATGGCCCTCCTAAAAAGCCCTGGTGAGCTCGGCGCGGACGTTGCTGTAGCCGAGGGACAACCATTTGGGGTTCCGTTATCCTTCGGGGGTCCGTACTTGGGGTTGTTTTCAACCAGCAAACGTTTTACCCGGCTGATACCAGGACGACTCGTAGGAGAAACAGTCGATCTCGAGGGCAAGACTGCCTATGTTACGACGCTACGTACTCGAGAGCAGGATATAAGACGCGAGAAAGCCACCTCTAATGTCTGTACCAATCAGACCCTGATGGCCATCTGGGCGACGATTTATCTCTCATGGCTCGGTAAGGTGGGCTTTGTAAATACCGCCCATCGATGTTATGACAACACGCGCTATCTCGTGGATAAGCTCACTTCGATAAAGGGGGTCTCGCTGCGAAACCGAACCTATCTTAGGGAGGCGTCGCTCGAACTTCCGGTCTCAGTCGACTATGTCATAGAAGAGATGGCAACAAGAGGTTTCCTTGCGGGTGTAAAGGGAGAGATCGAAGTCTCAGGCGAGACCAGGGAGCTGCTTATAGTAACAGCGACTGAGAAACGGTCGAAGGGTGAGATGGACAGGTTTGTAGATCTACTAACAGAGGTAATCGAAAGTGCAAGATAAGGTATACGCAGGTGGGGATGCTAGCTCAGTACCTCTGATGGGTAAGAGCGCTGAGCCCACGATATTCGAGCTCTCCGCCAAAGGTAGAACAGCCTTTTCTCTTAGAACTCAAGAGGTACCTGTTAGGGACCCTAAAGAGACGGTACCAGAGTCTTTACTTAGAGAAAAAGTAGTGGAGCTTCCTGAGGTCTCTGAGCGAGACCTTGTGGGACATTTCACGCGGCTATCATCAAGGCAGTATGCGGTTGATCTGGGTGCTTATCCACTTGGTTCCTGCACCATGAAGTACAATCCAAAGTTCGCAGACCAGGTTGCAACGACAAGTGGTCTTTACGACATCCACCCACTGACCCCTGACTCTCACGCTCAAGGTTGGCTTGAGTTAATGGCTACGCTTGAACGTTACGTATGCGAGATAACCGGTATGGCAGAAGCCACGCTCCAGCCAGCGGCTGGAGCAGCTGGCGAGCTAACCGGACTTTTGATAATGGGGGCCTATCATCGTTCTTACGGAAGAAAGCGCACAAAGGTTATCATTCCGGACTCTGCTCACGGGACTAATCCGGCCTCTGTAACCCTGGCGGGATATGAGGCGGTTACCGTACCTTCCAACGATAGAGGACTAGTAGACCTTGAGCATCTGAGAAAGCTTCTAGACGACGACGTGGCGGGCATGATGCTCACAAACCCCAACACCTTGGGTCTCTTTGAAGAAGAGATCCATCAGATAGCAGAGGCTGTGCACTCAGTTGGCGGCCTTATGTACTACGACGGAGCAAACCTGAACGCAATTATCGGTATAACTAGGCCGGGCGACATGGGCTTTGATATAGTCCACTCAAACCTCCATAAAACCTTCGCCACCCCTCACGGTGGGGGTGGTCCTGGGGCGGGACCGGTTGCAGTAACCGCTGAGCTAGCTCCATTCCTCCCCGGACCAAAGCCTGCCCTTGTCATGGAGGACGGTATCGAAAGGTATCGATGGGTCACGCCCCAAGCCTCGATCGGTAAGGTGCACGGATTTTTTGGTAATGCTGTGGTGTTGGCGAGAGCACTCTCTTACATGCTGTACAACGGTTTTGATGGTTTGAAAGCAGTGTCTCAATATGCAGTCTTGAACGCAAACTGGCTAAGGAAGATGGTTTCGCAGCGGTACGATATACCCTACAGCCAGACCTGTATGCACGAGTTCGTGGCGTCTGCACAGCGACTCCGAAAAGAAGGTGGCGTGAAGGCGCTAGACATTGCAAAGGCGCTATTGGACAACGGGTTTCACGCCCCAACCGTGTACTTCCCGTTGGTTGTGGACGAGGCGCTTATGATGGAACCTACGGAGACCGAGTCGCTTCAAACCTTGATTGTATTAGCGGAGAGGCTAAATGCGTTAGCTGAGTTGGCGACTACAAAAGAGGGTCAGAGTCAGCTCCACGAGGCTCCGGTAAATACCCCAACGCGTCGAGTCGACGAGGCTTTAGCGGCACGGAAACCAAGACTTACATTTGACCAGCCGGCTAACCACTAAAGATCAAGTGGTTAGCCTAGCAGCTCAGGACTTTCGTGTAACGCCCTAGCTAAGAGTGGCTGAAAGCTAAACCAACCTGCGATATGTGAGCCCACTTGGGATCGAGTCAGGATAGCCATCTCGTGGGAGATCTCAACTGGTACTCCAGCGGCCTCGGCCATGAGCTGAGCCTGACAAGACCGGTCCATCGCAATGAACCACCATACAGCCTCTCCCACGCTTTGTCCGACGGTCAAGAGACCGTGATTTCGTAGTATCACAGCCTTTTTATCCCCCAGACTGCGAGATATCCTCTGTCCTTCTTCAGTACTTAACACAACACCCGTGTAGTCATCGAAGAGAGCGTGGTCTTCATAGAAGGCGCACGCATCTTGGGTTATGGGGGAGAGCAGTTTGCCTAGGGAGGAAAACGCCTTTCCCGCCATGGAGTGTGCATGTGCTGCTGCAACGACATCGGGTCGTGCTTTGTGAACCTGGGAGTGTATGGCGAACGCAGCCGAGTTCAAAGACCCACGTCCCTCTACAACCTCACCCTCTGAGTTGACTGCAATGAGCTCGCGCTGGGTAATCAAAGAAAAGTCCATGCCAAATGGGTTGACCCAGAAAACGTCTGGATCCTCTGGATCGCGCGCCGTTATGTGACCGGCAACACCCTCGTCGTATCCAAATCTTCCAAAGAGCCGAAAGGCGGCAGCGAGATGTAGTTTGCGTTCCTGACGCTCTTCGGCGTAAGAGGTCGTTGTCGACTCAACTTTAATCTCCAGCTCCACGGATAACTCCAATCTGAACCTTGTAGTTTGAGTAAACATTACATCTTTGAGAGGCTTTCTTCAAGGCTATCAGGTGTTAAGCTGCGACTCTCTAGCTCAGAGACAAGTCAGGCTATACTGTTTGGGTCTCTCTAGTGCTGTGATCCCATCTTCGTCTCTAACTCTCCGTAGAGAGTCTCGTTCTCCTTTTTTGTCGACTGACTTCGTATCTTTTGGATAATAAAGAGGGAAACGGTAAGGATGACCACTATCGTCGCGTCCACACCGAGCTCGATTAGGGCGTGGTCGAACGCTACCGTTGAGAGTCGTCTTGTAGTTGAAAGCTGTGCTCCTAGGACTAAAACCCTTCGGACTGAGGAGATTATGCCGATGATAAGGAAAGGTCGGAGCTGGAACCCTCCCTCGGAGAGATGTGTGATCACTGTTCCGAGGAGTTCCATCAAGATGATTACGAACAAGATATCGTTCAAAACCGATGTAAGGCCTAATATGACATCTCCGTGGACAACGACGTTTGCCAAAGCCTTAGTTGAGCTAATGAGGGATATCACGGACATCACCACCAAGGTGATCGCTATTACTAGGTAGATAATCTTCTCGCTGAACTCAAGTACTTGAGATGCTCCCGGAATACCTGAAATCTTTGACATCTTCCCCCTTCTTCCCCGAACATAGTAGCTTGTGGGCAGGCACTGCCGAACCGCAAGGTACCTAAGTGAGTAGTTATGTGTGGTCATAAGTTGTTTTCGAGCGGCACCACCTTGTTTTTGAATATATCGTTGCTGGATCTGCCGTGTTGTATAACTAGAACTTGGTTGCGGGTGTACTAAAGTAGTACCGTGAACGAAGCAAAATGACGGAGGCGACCCATCGTAGGAAGTCTGCGATACAACGTTACATGACCTCCAAGGTCGCTGGGGGAGTATCTTTATCTCTAATCTGTGCAGTGTGGGGTTCGACGTTCGTCTTGAACAAAGATGCACTTCGATTCGTTGGGGTATTTTTCTTTCTAGCTCTTAGGTTCCTGCTAGCCACGGTGTTGCTTTTTGGTTATGCATCTCTCGTTAGGTGGAACCAACTAAAGTTAGCGATCAAAGAACCCTTAGTGTACTTGGCAGGTATTGCACTTTTCCTGGGCTACTGTCTCCAGAGCCTTGGACTCAGAGTCATAGAGCCTGCGACGTCTGGGTTTATAACGGGTCTTTCAGTTGCGATCGTTCCGATCGCTGCGGTGGTGCTAGGAGCCCGGGTAAAACCCCTACATATCGTGGCTGCTCTCATAGGAGTCGCAGGCCTTTACCTTCTCTCTTATCCTTTATCATCTGCAAACCTAGGCGGGGAGTTCGTCACTCTTATGTGTGCGGTTGCCTTCGCATTGCAGATCGTATTGACAGAGAAGCTTCCAAGAGAGCTAGATCCGATAAGTGTGGTTGCGGTAGAAGTAGCGATCGTGACGGTTTTTTCGGTGATCGTCTCCTTTACACCTCTTGAGACTGCTCCTCTTGGTCGTTCGCTTGTGGGTTTCGATCAGGGTGAGGTGTTGCTTGCGATCTTTATTGGAGGAGCTATCGCAACTGCGCTCGCACTTGTTACCCAAACACACTTTCAGCGATACATGCCCTCGACCGAGGTAGCTATTGTGTATAACCTGGAACCTTTATTTGCACTCCTATTTTCTGTGCTTATAGATCACCTAAACCCGAGCTACTTTGCATTAGTTGGAGGAGTGCTCGTTCTTGCCTCTATGACAACCTCGGCGCTTGCTTGAGGACCGTTATCCAACTCATGTGTCTTATAGGCAAAAAGTCGGAGAGAATTTGTGAATCGCCAGTCGATCAGTCATTTGAAGGGGTAGTTTGAACGTGTTATGCGAAAGACAAAGATAGTCTGCACAATTGGCCCGAGCTCCTTCGCCCCTGAGATCGTGGAGGAGATGATAAGACTTGGTATGGATGTTGCCAGGGTGAACTTCTCCCATGGAAGTAGAGCCGAGTACAGAACAATATGTGCAAACGTACGAAAGGCTGCTCGAAGACTGGACAAGGTTGTTGGACTCTTGGCTGACATCCCAGGCCCAAAGCTGAGAATAACAGATCTATCGGCTCCGGTGCTCGAACTATCTGAAGACGAACTGATCGGCGTAGTCGAGTCAGACAGCCTTGCGCACGTTACGCCCATTGGACACGTCGACGCGATGGTTTCAACAACGACCCTTGGGGTTGTTTCGCAACTTCAGGTTGGAAATCGGATCAGTTTTGCTGATGGGGTGGTCCAGGCGGAGGTAGTTGAGGTTATCTCTGGGGGCGCTGTGGCAGCTCGTGTTACTATAGCTGGAACCCTTACTCCGAGAAAGGGTGTCAACTTTCCTGACTCACACGTGAAGATTCCAGCACTTACTCCCAAGGATAAGGAGTTGATCGAGTTTGCGTGTGAAGAAAGATTTGACTTTATCGCCATTTCTTTCGTCGGCAGTGCGTTCGATATGATCGAAGCCCGTGAGGTTGTAAACCGGCATTCAGAGTTTAATAAACCTCGTCTGGTAGCAAAGATAGAACGACCTTCGGCTTTGAAGGAGATTCGTGAGATAATCATGAACTCCGATGCAGTCATGGTGGCAAGGGGAGACTTAGGAGTCGAGATCGCCCCCGAAGACGTTCCCATAGAACAGAAACGTATCATCCATCTCTGCAACGAGATCGGTAAGCCGGTTATAACGGCAACTCAGATGTTGGAGTCGATGGTACATGCTCCTCTCCCGACGAGAGCCGAGGCAACAGATGTAGCGACAGCTATTTTTGATGGCACCGATGCCATTATGCTCTCGGCTGAAACAGCAGCGGGAGAGTTTCCTCTTGAATCTGTTTCTTATATGGATAGGATAGCAAGGCGAGCCGAGACTGAGCTGACAAATGTCTCTCTGACACACCTTGAGCGGCCTCTGCCACTGACCCATACTGTAGCTGATGCCATAGCACTCTCGGCTCAGCAGATCTGTTCCACTCTGCCTATAAAGGCGGTGGTTGCGGTTACAGAGTCTGGTCACAGCGCTCGGGTGATCTCTAAGTTCAGACCAGACGTAGAGGTGCTTGGTGCGGCTGCGACTGCGGAGGCAGCGGGATCGCTCACCCTGAGCTTTGGAGTAACGCCGTTCGTGTTGCACTCTAGCTTTAGAGGAGAAGAAGCGATGTTAGAGGCTGTTAACAAAACGATTGAGATGAAGCTAGCAAAGAACGGGGATCTTGTGCTGGTAGTGGCAGGAATTCCATTTGGCGTTAGTGGGCGTACGAATCTGCTAAAGGTTCAAGTAGTCGGTGAACCCGTCTTTGAACAGGACCGGTAGCTCTGACAGTTTGACTTTGTCAGTCCCAAATAGGAGCTTTGAGACATAAGATCCCTGCTGTAAGGCGACTCCCATGTCCAAAAGTGCCAGACACTCTTCCTGACTCGAGATACCAGTTGCGCTAAGGACTATACCTAAAGAATTGGCCATAGATACAATGTGCTTGACCAACCCCCCGCCTCTGTTGAGACCAAGTTCATCCCTGTAGAGTTCAGGGGAGATCTTCATATGTGAGAACTCGACTTCGTGAAGAAGCTGAAACGATGAAAAGCCTCTCCCGACCTCGTCAAGTCCCACCCGTACCCCATGCCTCTTTAGACGTCTTACAGCGCTTTGTAGCTCTTGTGGTTCGAAGTTCATGAGGTATCTCTCTGATATCTCGAGGACCAACCGAGCAGAGAGCTCCGAACCTTGCAAGTTCTGAATCTTTCGTTCCAATAGGTCCTTATCCACGATTGAGACAGGTGCTACGTTGACAGCCACTTCCACCTTCAGTCTCTCGGACAGGGCGCGAGCGTGTTTGAGTTCATGGTTCTCGATCTTTAGGAAAAGCCCGCTACTTAGAATCGGATCTATCGGTGTCTTATCCTCCGAGTTCAACCTACTCAGCTCTCGCAAAGGAGTCTTTAGCTCTACTTGTTTCAATTCCATCTTGTGCATCTCTACGGCCATCTCCAAGCGCGGTTCTAGTTCGCCGCTGGCTACCTTTTTGTTGAGTGCTTTCATAGCGGAGTTCCACTTAGAGTCTTTGGGTGTTTCAGTTACATGAATAGATTCGATCATTCCCTGTGGTTCTCCGAGGCGTGACGCCAACGAGTTGTACAAGCTGGAGAACGGCATTGGATGAAAGTTCTTGGCCGTCAGAGTCGAGGCGCTGTAGGTAAGGGAGGCCATGAGTCCTCCACTTCTCATAGGTACCTTGAAACTCTGGATGGATCGAGACAGATTCTCTCTGTTCTTAGGGGTAGACGTTGCGACGAACATTAACTCTACCGGCGACAGTGAGAAGAGCATTACTGACTCTGAGATGTACTCTCTGGCTCGCTCGATGACTAATCTTAGGAGTTCATCTTTTTTCTCGACGCCGATAGAGTCCCGTATGCGCTCAAGGTTGGATAACTTTACTAAGGTAAAGTCCAGTTCAGGACCGAGACCGACAAAGCCATCTTTCTCGACCTGCTCGATCAGAGTCCTTCGGTTGTAGGTCAGTAGTTGTGGATGTATTTTCGATAGCCTGTTGAGCTCTTGAATCGAAGCAAGCGCCCCTTGCCTCACATCTTCGATCTGTGAGATGTGAAGGGAAAAAAGCAGGTTGATCTTGTCGAGTGCTTTCAACATCTCTTGGTCATCTTCTACATAACGCCGCGCTATAGAGCCTTGTTCGTACACTGCCGACCTTGCTTGACGGACCGCCTCTGACCACGCATCTCCATTTGGATATGTTACGGCCTTCTCTGATAGCTCCAAAACGGCTCTACCAGCGCTCTCTCGAAATCCAAGCAACGCTTCGACCTTCAGGGTCTTCGATATATTTACGACGACTACAGATACCTGAAACTCTCCTGACTCAAGGTGCCCCCCCGGTAAGGGAGAGCCATACCCGCAGCCTTACCGATCCCACGTCTAATGAAAATCTTTGCCGAACTCCGCCAGCGGCTAAATCCCATTGGGAGCTGGACATACCCCAGTCCTTCAGTAATAGCTTGATGTTGCCCGCTCCGAAGGGCTTCTGAGATAGAGCAGACTCTATCTCGTTGATTCTTCCCTCACTTTCTAGCATCTCTCCCGATGTACGTGCGAGGATGATCTGAAGAGGGGCCTCTGCTACGGCGTTTCTAAGCAGCTGTGCGTCCTCAACGCTCCGTAGAAGCGTCCTGTACTCTTGGTCAAAGTCCTGAAGTGTAACTACACAGGAGTTTTGATCCTTCGAGTCTATCTTTAGCGGTGTCATTTTAAAGGTGACCACTATGGGCCGTTTGGTTCTAAGTACCGCAAGGTCTTTAGAGATGGAGGATAACTTGTCAATCCCTAGAGCCTTTATGTCACTTGCCTCATCCACGCCGGGAAGGTCTGGCCTCACCTCGAGGAAGTCGTCGATCGTGCTTCCCAAGACCTCACTAGGGATACTTTCGCTCAAGGAGTAAAAGGCCTGGTTCGCCTCCAGGACATGGTGCTCTTGATCGACCAGGAGAGCTGGCACCTCTAGGTGGCGAAATACTCGACGAAAACCCTGTATCTCCAACTGGTGTGTTCTGGATATATCTGAATCTAATGCAGAGTGACTCTGAGTCAGAAGTACCTTTTGCGCAAGTTCAAACAGGTATTCCACTTTCATCAACTGCGCTGTAAGAAGCTCAAGAGGTGCTCTTGAGGATAACAAGATGAAGGTGGGCAAGGCTAGGTCTTCTCCAACTGGAAAAGAAGCAAGCTGTGTTTTTCGCCCTGTTGACACGATGCGACTTCGAAACGATCTCTGTCTCGATGCTGAATCGTCACCATCTTCGACATCTGGTCTCGTTGATGAATTGAACAGAGAATCGAAGCGTTCTTTGGAGAGGTCTTTGCCTAGTTGACGAATCTGATCTTCAAACTCTAATGAGCTGCAACGAAGTACCGTGAGGTCGTCTCTTTGGACTTGAACTATTGCTACATCCAATACCATAGGTAGTAGTCTCAGCTCATTGGTTACAATCTTGAGCGACTCCTCTTTCGATGCGTATGACGACGACGCCCGTAAAACTCGAACCGCTATGTGTTGAGTATCTGTGACTTTCAACTGTTCCATAATTTCTATCTACACCTGTGCATCACGCACGCGGTATCACCACCTTAGCTGTGATGAACAGGGTGCATCGGTTTTTTCTGCTGTGGTTTTCCCGCTGTCGGGACGAGTCCCCTCTAGTGGATCACTAGAGGGGCAGCGGATTTCCACAGCCGGTTCGCTCTCTGGTTGACCAGGGTGGTCGATGACGGCGACGGGCCGGACCATTTCCACGTCGCCTCCCATTTGCGTCTCCGCCCCCACGGGATGTGCGCCCATAGTCGCCTGGTTCCTAGAGTCCACACCGCAACAGTGGCCTTGCGGCTTCCAATCGGGTGTTTCGCCAGTTAGTTGCGAGAATCTGCTGAGCAGGATGGTCCGAACCTGACCCTTCGGCATCCAAAGGGTGATACTAGGATCATCCATCCTGTTTCGCAGGTTGTGCTCCAACCCAGTCGCTATGGCCCACCCACCCGCAAAAGAGGCAGACGAACTTGTCCCTATTACGGTTCTTTGGATGCACATAACCGCAACGAGGACATTGTTGTGAGCTTTAGGCACACGACCGGCCGGGTTGACCCGCTGTCGGCAGAAACCGGCTGCCGATGCCTTGAAGTGAGATCGTTCGTTGATGATCGTATTACGCATCTCTACGGTACGCCTGGGCATTTCTTTGGACTTTCCCTTACCGCGGAAGTCAAGGCGTTCCTGAGCAAAGCGACCTGTTTTGCGATGGCGCAAGAACTGGTTGTAGGCCGTGTCCACCAATCGAGCACATTCCGCTTGATGCTTCCTGCGTCTGTTGTCGAGTTTCTTGTATCCCAGGTTGTTCTTCTTGATGTGCCTGGCCTTGGCCGTGTCCCCACGAGCGAGGGCCTTGTTCCTCACAGCGTGGAGTTCGTTAGGCTTGCGTCTTTCGTCCAGATCGACCGACGATGTACGCTCGAGGAACTTATCGAACCGCTTCCCGTAGCGCTTGCCATGATCGTCGGTGAAGACCGGTTGTGTGCCTAAAGTTGTGCAAATAGGCCATAGGGTCTTTGGAACTGCGTCTATCTTAGTAAATGGTTATAGAACTGTCATTGACTTTTGATCTTTATTTAGTCCTTGACAGTGGAAGTGGAGTGTCTATCAGTTATCGAGATCCAAGTAGGCAACCGGTTCATCACAGTGTGGACATGGGCCTTGAGGTCCAATACGAGAGCAGAACAGGTTATACACTCAGGACATCTCTGAAGCTCAGGTACCGCTGTTCACAACTAGGGCACTCATATACAGTGGTGTCAGGTCTTTTAGCAGTTACAGTAGCATTGGTGCTGTTAGATCTACTTCTAGCCTGATAGCTGGCGCATCTGTGAGCATCGCTACAGAACTTGCGGCGTTTCAGATAAAGGAAACGTTGCACCGCACCACTTTTATGAAAGCGTACTTATAACGTAACGCCTATCGTAGCAAAGGATGGTTTAGGACTTATCATGAAACTCTTCATTACCCTATGTCTCAGTATCAGTGTGTGCGCGGCTTGAAAAATAAATCAATGAGGGCGAGAAGGCATAGATGTTCACATGGCTATCTACGATGAAACGGTGGAAGACAACACAACGAAAGAGGTGACCCTCCCACCCAAGGCAACAAGACGAGTGCTCTCCCCGAGCTACAAGGCGAGGATCTTGAAAGAGTACGACGCCTGTCTCTAGGGAGGAAAGGGTGCGCTGTTGCGACGAGAGGGACTCTTCTCGTCCCAGATCACCTAAGTGGCGCAAGATAATCAACCAGCAGAGCCAAGAGGCCCTCTCGAGAAGTCGGGGACCAAAGACTAATCCGCTAAGAGGTCGAGTAAGAGAACTCGAACGAGGGAACGAGAAGCTACGTTCTGAGCTGGCAAAGTCCCGAAAGGTCATTTCGGTCCAGGGAAAACTATCGGTGCTTCGTGTGTCCTGAAAGGAAAGTGATGACGATGTAGAAGGTCGCCACCACGAACCGTGCTCTACCCATGATGGAGGTAGGCCCTCCGAACTCGCTGAGCAGGCAGAGAGTTCAAACCACCTCAAGCGGCGTTAGTAAAGAGCTAACGTCGTGAGCGTTGAGGCAAAAGGCCCGTCATAACGGGTCAGGTATGCGACGAGAAGACGAACATGTGTGAACCACTGCTGACGCATCGAAAGAGA
>NZ_FQUL01000064.1:0-2500 GCF_900128965.1 Ferrithrix thermotolerans DSM 19514 | reverse complement strand
CCATGAAGGGGTAGCCGAAGCGAAAGCGAGTCTGAATAGGGCGTCTAGTCGCATGCGGTAGACCCGAAGCCGAGTGATCTATCCATGGGCAGGCTGAAGCGGGGGTAAGACCCCGTGAAGGGCCGAACCCACTCTGGTTGAAAACAGGGGGGATGACCTGTGGATAGGGGTGAAAGGCCAAGCAAACTCGGTGATAGCTGGTTCTCCCCGAAATGTATTTAGGTACAGCGTCAGATGTTCAGCATCGGAGGTAGAGCACTGAATGGGTTATGGGGCGTACATGCTTACTGATCCCAATCAAACTCCGAATGCCGATGCTCCAGAGTCTGGCAGTGAGACCACGGGGGATGAGCTTCGTTGGTCGAGAGGGAAACAGCCCAGACCGCCAGCTAAGGCCCCAAATTCCTGACTAAGTGGTAAACGATGTGAAACTGCATAGACAGCCAAGAGGTTGGCTTAGAAGCAGCCACCCTTTAAAGAGTGCGTAATAGCTCACTGGTCGAGTGGTTTTGCGCGGACAATGTAACGGGGCTCAAGTCAGGAGCCGAAGCTGCGGACTTCCTAATTTACTTAGGGAGTGGTAGGGGAGCGTCGAGCTTGCAGTGAAGCAGGTGCGTGAGCCTCTGTGGAGCGAGCTCGAGTGAGAATGCTGGCATGAGTAGCGAAAGAGGGGTGAGAAACCTCTCCGCCGAATGTCCAAGGGTTCCTGGGCAAGGCTAATCCGCCCAGGGTGAGTCGGGAGCTAAGGCGAGGCCGAAAGGCGTAGTCGATGCACAACAGGTTTATATTCCTGTACCGCCTAAGAGACGTTATCAGCAATGGAGGGACGCAGGAAGGTAGGTGATCCCAGGCGTTGGTTGTCCTGGGGAAAACGTGTAGGGCGAGGGCCAGGCAAATCCGGACCTCATATAGCCTGAGACGTGATTCCGAGTCGCTTTAGACGAAGTCACTGATCCTATGCTGCCGAGAAAATCTTCTAGCGAGTGTCTTGGGCGCCCGTACCCCAAACCGACACAGGTGGACAAGTAGAGAATACTAAGGCGATCGGGAGAACTGTGGTTAAGGAACTCGGCAAATTACCTCCGTAACTTCGGGAGAAGGAGGGCCTCATTAGGGTGATTGATCTTGCATCTTTGAGCTCGAAGAGGTCGCAGAGACCAGGGGGTAGCGACTGTTTACTAAAAACACAGGAGCGTGCTAAGTCGCAAGACGACGTATACGCTCTGACGCCTGCCCGGTGCCGGAAGGTTACGAGGAGAGGTTAGCCCGCAAGGGCGAAGCTTTGAATCTAAGCCCCGGTAAACGGCCGCCGTAACTATAACGGTGCTAAGGTAGCGAAATTCCTTGTCGGGTAAGTTCCGACCTGCACGAATGGCGTAACGACTTCCCCACTGTCTCAACCACAGACCCGGCGAAATTGAAGTACGAGTAAAGATGCTCGTTAGCTGCATCAGGACGGAAAGACCCCGTGGACCTTTACTGTAGCTTGATGTTGGGCTTTGGTACAGATTGTGTAGGATAGGTGGGAGACTGTGAAGCTGGAGCGCTAGCTCTGGTGGAGTCGTCCTTGAAATACCACCCTGTCTGTGCCGGGGCTCTAACCTTGACCCGTTATCCGGGTTAGGAACAGCGTCAGGTGGGCAGTTTGACTGGGGCGGTCGCCTCCTAAAGTGTAACGGAGGCGCCCAAAGGTTCCCTCAGACTGGTTGGCAATCAGTCGTCGAGTGCAATGGCATAAGGGAGCTTGACTGCGAGACCTACAAGTCAAGCAGGTGCGAAAGCAGGGCATAGTGATCCGGCGGTAGCGTGTGGAAGCGCCGTCGCTCAACGGATAAAAGGTACCCCGGGGATAACAGGCTCATCTTCCCCAAGAGTCCATATCGACGGGAAGGTTTGGCACCTCGATGTCGGCTCGTCGCATCCTGGGGCTGAAGCCGGTCCCAAGGGTTGGGCTGTTCGCCCATTAAAGCGGTACGCGAGCTGGGTTTAGAACGTCGTGAGACAGTTCGGTCCCTATCCGATGCAGCCGTAGGAAACTTGAGAAAGGCTGTCCCTAGTACGAGAGGACCGGGACGGACGCAGCTCTCGTGTGCCAGTTGTCCTGCCAAGGGCACGGCTGGTTAGCGACCTGCGGAAGGGATAAGCGCTGAAAGCATATAAGCGCGAAGCTCTTTTCAAGATGAGGTTTCCCACAGGGTTAACCTGGTAAGGCCCGTGAGAGACGATCACGTTGATAGGCCGGATGTGTAAGTACAGTAATGTATTCAGCTGACCGGTACTAATAGGCCGAGGACTTGGAGTCGTGCTCGCTATGGAGTTCTTTGTGTGCTCAACCACTTAGCGGTGGCCATGGCGGTGGGGAAACACCCGTTCCCATTCCGAACACGGTAGTTAAGACCACCTGCGCCGATGGTACTTGGGGGGAGGCCCCCTGGGAGAGTAGGGCGCTGCCGCTATCTATAACTAAGAAAGACAGAGACCCTACATGGGTCTCTCTTTC
>NZ_FQUL01000040.1 GCF_900128965.1 Ferrithrix thermotolerans DSM 19514 | reverse complement strand
CGTTTCCATGCTCGAAAGGGCATGGCCCCATTACGAATGAAACTGTACCTTATGTGGTTCGGGTAGGAGACAAGTTGGGCTGCAGTGCACATTTCCGATGTGACTCTTTATCTAGAGTAAATCTTTGCAAAGTCTAGACAGTTAGTACGAAGGTTAGAGATGTTCCTGATTGTGGGCGTGTCATAGACGACGTCGTTAGTGACGTGGGAGCAAATACTTTATCGCCACGGCGTGCCGCAGATCGGGCCTGAGTTGTTCTCCGGCAAAATTCGCAAATATCAGCCTCTTGGTTGGTAGGATTTCCAGTCTCTTACACGACTCCTGGCAAGATCTACATATTCTTCTTCTGAATCCACGTATATAAACTGCCGTCCGGTTTCGAGGGCGGCGATCACAGTTTGTGCGCTGCCTCCAAACGGGTCGAGAACAACGTCGCTTTCGTACGTGAATAGCTGAATGAGTCGAGAGGGGAGTTCCAGAGGGAATGGTGCCGGATGGCCTAGTCTCTTTGCTGATGCGGGCGCTACATACCACGTGTCCAGCGTCCATGTGCGAAAGTCCTCTGGTGAGATAGTGTCTCTAAAGGGTAGTCCCATAGACTCTCGTCTTCTTTTATCGATTGCTCTCGAAAACCTTCCTTTAGAGGCGACTACGATTCTCTCTGTTACGTCTCGCAGTACAGGGTTTGTTGCGGAACCATAACTTCCCCAGGCGCAGGAGCCGTTTGCCCCCTTTCCTTTAATCCAAATAATCTCTCCCCTCAGAAGAAACCCAAGTTCATCTTGTAAGATTGTCGATACGTCGGCCGAGAGGGATCTATACGGCTTGCGACCCAAGTTCGCAACGTTGACAGCGATCCTTCCTCCGGGCTCAAGGACTCGGTAGCACTCTGCGAATACTTCTCTCAGCATCTCGAGGTACTCAATGTAAGTTCTTGGTGAGCCGTTGGCGATTCCAAGTTCGTACTCTTTGCCAACAAAGTACGGTGGTGACGTTACCACCAAAGCTACGCTGTTACTTCCAATAAAGGAGAGATCCCTGCTGTCGGCGTGCCAGAAAGTGTTTGGAACCGAGCAGTGATTGATCTGCTCGTCGTTAGATATGACGGGCTCCGAGAAGCGGTCGTAGAAGGAAGAAGCGTCGTGCCCCTCTCTCTTGCCGCTACCAAAGCTTCGTGTCGACGTCCTCATTTTCTTCTTGATCTCCGATCTCTCTGTAGGAGTCTTATATGTGCTCATCGGAGATCCTTGAAGGCGCAATACTGGTTGACAAGCTAATCACAATACTGTAATCATAAGCGGCTGTGGTTACCAAAACCAGTGAAATGAGTATCGGTTTAGAACGTTGGACCAGAAACACTCTTTAGCTTGGAGTCCTATCTTGATTGTGTGCTCAGTACTCGATCTCAGGGAGTCTTGCTGAATATATCGAGTAGCCATCGATAGTCTTGGCAACCAAAGTAGCAAGGATGGTAGCCACCATTAGAGGGACTATTATTCCAAATCCTGTATGTGTCAGTTCAAGGACCAGCACTATGGCAGCGAAGGGTGCCTGCATCCCTGAGCCCATAATCGCAGCAGCTCCAATCAGAGCATAACTTCCTGTAGAAGCACCCGGCCAAAACATCGACCAGATCAAACCTAAGGCTCCCCCGAGAACCGCACCGGTACTTAGTGTTGGTGTGAAGAGTCCGCCGGAGGCACCACTTCCTACACAAAGAGCAGTCACGAGAGGCTTGAGAGCGAACAGGGCAAGAAGGAGAGTTAGGGTTCCACCTCCCAGAAATACCGTGTGAGCCATGTCCTTACCGTTCCCGAAGAGCTGAGGGTAGCGAACTCCGATAATACCCAAGATGGTAAAGGCGATAAATGGCGCTGCAATTATCTTCTTACCCCCCATTCGATAGTGGCTAACCCACGCCATCATGCGGACGTAGGCTACGGAAAGTACACCAAATATCGGACCGACTACAACTGCCCATACAAGCTGTGAGGTTTCGAAGTGGAAGTTCGCCAGACCCAGATAGGTTGCGTGGTTGGGAAGATATATCCATGCGGTAACGGTAGCAATCACAGAGGTTGCAAGTGCCGGGAGAACTACGGAGATCGAAAGGCTTCCGTATAGAAGCTCGGCAGCGAAGAGAGCGCCCCCTAAAGGAACGTTATACACCGCTGCTAACCCGGCACCAGCACCACAAGCTATCAGGAGTCTGCGCTGATGAGGGGTCAGTTTGGTCCAGCGGGCTACGTAATCGCCTGAAACTGCCCCCATGAGCTTTGGGGCAGCTTCTCGTCCAATCGATGCTCCTAGTCCAATTACGATCTCCGAGATGATAGACGTAAGGAAACTACGGCGAAAGGAGAGCTGTCCTTTCCCGAGCCACAGTATGTTATCAGCCTCTGTACTTTCTCCCTTCGTGAACTTTCTAAGCAGGTACCACGCTACGCCTCCGAATACGCCAGCGATCATGAGAGCTACCACTCGGTGCAGGCCAGAAACGTGCTCAACTGCCCGTTGAAAGGAGCCTGTGTGGTAGTTGTAGGCGATGTGCTGAACCCCAAATAGAACCACCATCATCAGATCCCCAAAGATCCCCGTGGCCACTCCTACGACTACCAGTGCGAGCCAGAACTTGAGGTTAGGCTCGGCGAGATCGGGCCGAGTGTTGGGTTGCTCCAGAGCGCTTCGCTTGGATGGCACGGGAGTGGAGATCAAAGGACCCTTCCTGTGACGCACGGTACTTGAGTTGTTGGACTCTCTGGTACCGTGGGTGTTGTTGTCTGGGGCACTGTCTCCGACTCCTCCGTGGAGGTTTTCACTCGCTGTCAACTGCGAACCTCCCTAACGAGCGTGTAACCTTTCCTGGAACCATCTCTACAACCCACCAACCAAAGCTATCTTCTAACAGCCACGATATGGCTCTGCGTACACGGACAAATTGAAGTGTGCGTCACCCTCTGATATAAGGCAAGCTATTTCATTTCAAGCCATAATAGAGTACCTTAATGAAAGGTAAATTTCCAAATGCAAGTAGCGATAGAGGTTATAAATAAGCTTATGCGATCTAGATGTTGGGCTAGCTATCTAGTTTCGAACTAGTGCTTGCTGAGGTCTAACCGTGGTTAGTCAAGTTTGTAACATGTGCTACCTGGTAGGGATAGTGGAGTCGCTATCACTTTGCGGCGTGTGAGGTGTGGTACCGGCCTTCAAACTTCAAGTCAATTAGCCGGGGTTCTGCCACTTTAGAGGTCATTAACTGTGGCTCTGGCAGTGCGACGTGATAGAAGGTTTCTCTAGATGTCACAGATCAAAGATGGACATCTGCCTCCTGTGGTGCGGGGTTTGTGGGGATAGGTCGTACTCATCGGTGTTTAGGGGAAAGTATCCCGGAACCTCTATGTGTGGAGTATCTAGGTAGACCTTAGCTTCAGGTGCTTGTATGAAACGACCGTGGCTAAAGCGTATCTCCACGTGACCAGCGATCTCTCTTGTCTCTTTGCAGTTCTTGATTGAGATTATGGCTCTCCAGTCGACGGTCGGTTGCCCAGATGCCTTTGGCGATACCTCAAAAGACCTAAGCCTGTAGAAGCGGTTCCAGTCCCACGGTGTTCCAACTCTAAGCCTTAGCTGTTCGTGGCGTCTGGTGGAGACGCCTAGAACGAAGTATGGTGCCTCAGAGATCCTGAGCATACGCCATAGGAGGAGTTCCGGCCTTTGATGCGCTTTGATCTGCTCATTCCATATCTTCGCCGTCTCCTTGCTTACTCTCTCGCACAAACTCATGTAGGCACCTCGGAGTTCCTCTGGCCATCTTCGTTCAGATAATGCTGTCTTTAGGAACCTCTTGTCTTTGTTGTCCAGAGCTTCAAAAGAAGCGGGGAGGTGAACATTGCCTAGATGGTTATTTACGTAGATCCTGGTTAACTGGTAGAGCTCGGCGAACTCAAGGGGGGCGGTCTCTTGATACCAGTTATGAGACTTACTTTGAGGGCGCGTCTGGAGCAGGTGCTCAAAGAGGTGGGTCGGTGACGCGTTAATGAGCACGTTTGAAGCATACTTGCAGGAGACGAGGTAAACGTGATCGATGCGCAGATCCGCTGGGACAAGTTCGAACCCAGTCGTGCGCGTTGGTCCACGCCATTCTATAATAGCCGGTACTCTACGACGTAGGGCTGACTCCGACTCCAGGAACGCCCGTCCATTTTCGATCGCCTTTGTTAGGATTGCGGCAACGGAATGGTTTTGAACTGATCTACTAAAGATCTCCCAGGTTGCAAACTCCACTCCTTGGAGCTGCGGGGGTGGCGACTTCGGAGCTGTGCTTACGGACTCGTAGCCCAAAGCGCCTAGTGCCGTTGACAGCTCGGTTGCGACTGTGAGTTCAGCTGGCACACTCCTAATACTAAGTCCTGCAGAAGCTGCATTATGACCTATATCTCAAAAGCGGATATGTACAGAGAGAAAGACAAGTCCTGGTTGTATCTCTTAGACGGAGAGCTTTGGTAGGATGTTCTATGGATATGAGGAGAAGGTGCACGTGAGCTCAGGTGAGTATGTGCGACTCGGTACAACCGGCCTAAAGGTGTCGAGGCTTTGTCTGGGGACTATGACCTTTGGAACACAGGCCGATGAGAAAGAGTCCTTTGCTATCTTGAACAAAGCCTTTGATGCGGGGGTGAACTTCATCGATACAGCAGACGTCTATCCTTTGGGTGGAGGTCACGAGCTTGCGGGCACGACCGAGTCGATAATTGGAAAGTGGTTGCCCCGACACAGAGACGAGGTAGTGATCGCAACTAAGTGCGTTGGGGAGATGGGTCGTCTCCCGCACCAAAGGGGGGCTTCAAGGAGACACATCTTTGACGCAGTCGATGCGTCTCTTAAACGGCTCAACACCGACTACATCGACCTCTATCAGCTACACTCCTACGACCCAGAGACTAAGATAGAGGAGTCACTATCAGCTCTAGACGATCTGGTGCACATGGGTAAGGTTCGCTATGTTGGCTGTTCTAACTTCAAGGCATGGCAGCTTGCTAGGGCCCTTGGAAAGTCCGAAACCCACTCGCTCGTGCGTTTCGACTCTGTTCAACCCCGCTATAACCTTCTGTTTCGGGAGATAGAGAGAGAGCTTTTACCTCTCTGTTTAGAAGAGGGCGTCGGTGTGATACCATACAATCCGATAGCTGGAGGACTTTTATCGGGAAAACACTTAGGCAGTACAGAGCCAGAACCCGGGACGAGGTTCAACTCATCTAAAGCCTCACAGCTCTACAGAGACCGTTACTGGCATAAAGACATGTTTGAGATGGTCAACGACGTAATTGAGGTGGCCAAGAGACCCGGTGTGCCGGTTGTAACCCTGGCAGTTGCTTGGGTCGCCGCCCATACAGCAGTCACCTCACCTATCATCGGAGCCTCGAAGGCCTCGCAGCTCGATGACTCGTTGAAAGCTCTTGACTACGTGATCGATCCGCAGCTTAAGAAAGAACTTGATGAGATGACGATGCAGTACCGAAGAGGTGACTCCGAGCGATAGAGGCGGTTCGTAACTATTTAGCTGTCGCCACGAAGTGCGTGAACTGGAGGCTTTATTAGATGGATCCTGTCCTACCACGCATCGATATACGTAGTTTTACGTATCTGTACTCTTTTGGTGCACTGTATCTCTTTAGATGTCTATAACCATTATCGAGATAGCGGCTGCAATCTCTTAGTGGGAGGTAAGGTCGCTTACAAGAGCTGGTCTTAGACGGCAAGATCGTTCATAGACGCTTATGTACTTTCGGTAGCTCTGCATGAACAGGGGACTCTTTGTGGCGTCTTCAATTCCCGAATAGGCACACTCAAGTAGCGCAAAGCGTATTCCCCCGACAACAGCTCTTGCGATAGCGGTTGCGTAAACCCTAGCTTCCTCGCTGTCTATTTCAGGAAATCCCTTCCCGATTCGCTTTTCAAACTCCGCCTCGAGCTTTTCTTCGTAGTGCCAAGACAGGCTACCCAGATCCCTTGACAGCTGATCGTCATATGACTGACCAGATACGATCACCATCGCACTAGCAGCCATCCCAAAGCGTGGATTCATAACCGAGAGAACCCTGTCGACGGCGTCAAGGAGCTCTAATCCAATAGGTTCCTGGTCAAGAAGGCTGAGGAAAAGTTCGTTCAGACGACTAAGCTCCTCGATTATCGGAGCCTCTTTATTGGCAAAGTAACGGTAAAAGGTTCTCTCCGTTACCCCTGCTATCTCGGCGATGTGGGCGATCGTTGTCTCTTTGTACCCATATAACGAATAAGCCTTAGCAGAGGCCTCTAGCAACTTAGTCCGGGTCTGCTCCCGCTTTCTAACCTTATTGTTGTTCTTCGAAGCGGTAATTTAAATCACTTCCAAGATCTTCAAAGACTGTGTCAATTTGGTGTTTTCATTCATCTGTTCAAAGTTCCTAACTTGTTGTACACAGAGTACCTGGGAGTAAAACTTGTAACGTTCGTTTGTGTTGCCTCCATCACACTCTGTCGCTAGCGACAGCTACATTTAGCTAAGACTGCATATCGAGTAAGATGCGAACAGCAAGGGTTCGTTCCTTCGTCTATGAGGTGTAGATCTGCTAAAGTTATGACTATAGTGAATGAAGTGCTACATGGAGTAATATTATAGAGGAATTGTCACTTAGGGTGTTCACGTATAGATGAGTGCAAAGCATTCTTCAAAGCTGTCGCACAGGTTCTTGACCCTTAGGCTTGCTATTGGTGTCTCCCTGCTTATTCTTGCTGTGCTCGGAGCAACCTATCCGCTTTGGTGGGCTAACCGCTCTAATAGCGGAGCTCAAAGACTGCTTAAGAGTCAGGATAAACAGCTTGTAATCTCTCTCAAGAACACCTACAAGGGTAAGAGCTGTAGCGCAAAGCCAGGTCCTGGTGTACTGAACATCCCATCTTTAGGGCTTATTGCGCCCGTTGAGCAGGGACTGTCAAACTCGGTACTAAACGTCTCCATAGGTCACGATCCCTCAACGCCATGGCCAGGTCCGAACTCTGCGACCTTGTTGGCTGCTCACGACGTGAGTTTCTTTTCACAACTTAATCGACTGCCGCTCGGTAGTGTTGTAACTTACACGGTACCTTGCGCCACCTATGAGTTCAAGGTAACCGCGGCCGTGGTAAGTGCACCTGGAAAGCAGATCCATGTTCCCTCCAGTGGTGCCATTGTGATGGATACTTGCTGGCCTCCAAACGCTCTGTTTTTTACTCCTGACCGCTACATAGTCACAGCCTCTTACGTAAAAACGTTGCCACAAGATCCCGCGGCAATAACTCTGTCGTCAAAGCTCAATAAATCGATCGATCTCAGCGTGAACGATCCAGCGGGCCTCCCATTTTCGGCTCTCGAACTTCAAAACAACACTCAGCCACTTGGACTTATGAGCTTTAGTGGGTCTCCGTCTAAAGCGTTCATACAAAGCGATGAGCCTCTACAGCTAGACGGGGTTGCGCTTGAGGGGTGGTTTGTTGCGCTACATGCGATTACTTCGAACCAAAGTTCGTGGTGGAGCGAGGTAGCTCCAGGGGTTAGCTTCCCCAAGGCTTTGGTAGGTAAAGAAGTTAGACAAGATGCTCCGTTGTATGTAAATGAAGATGTAAGAGGTATGACTCCCGTCTCGGTCACCCTCACCGGAAACCTAGACGGCCAGAATGTGAAGGTTACTGAGACTGTCTCTGGAAAGAAACTATTTATCGCTACTTTTTACTTGGAGGCTAGATAATCTCAAAGATTGAAGGACCGATTAGTTTCCAGAGACAGCCTGCCTTAGGAGTTGGGACAGTTGAATACTAAGGGGTTAGCTCTGAGCCGCCTGAGCCTCGGCGACCTTTCTGTGGACCTCCTCCATGTCAACCTCTCTTACCTGCTGAATTAGCTGGTCAAAGGTTGGGGCCGGAAGGGCGCCGGGCTGGGAGAAGATCAAGATCTTTTCTCTAAAGACCATTAGGGTCGGAATCGACATGATGCCAAATGCAGAGGCGAGCTCCTGCTGGTCTTCGGTATCCACTTTTCCAAAGACGATGTCACTATTTTTCTCAGACGCTGCTTCAAAGACTGGGGCAAACATCCTGCACGGACCACACCATGCGGCCCAGAAGTCTACAAAAACGATGTCGTTTGAGTTTATGGTGTCCTCAAAGTTCTCTGCAGTCAACGCAACAGTTGCCATATTCGGTCCTCCAATTTTTTACTTCCGAACGCTCAACAACGCTTTGAACGCTAATACCCCGTACGGTATTCCACTTTTTTGTGATAACTATCTAAGTTTAGGTGCATCGATACCCATGCAACGACTGATACCCATAAAGGTACCTTTCGTTGGGGCATGTGATAGATTTCAGAGATGAATATGAAAGTGTATGTCTTGTGAGTGGTCTTATTGGACTGGTTGGCTCGGGCGAATACCTGCCTTCGATGCTGGAGGTAGAGCGTCGCCTAATAGAGGGAAGATCTCCAATCTATGTCCAGATTCCAACCGCCGCCACGTTGGAGAGTCCGTCCAGGCTTCGGTACTGGCTGGAACTAGGAGAGCAACAAGCACGTCGCTTGGGTGTGGAACCTGTCCCTATTGTGATCAGGGATAGATCCGAGGCGAACGATCCGGAGTTGATAGCGCCTATCGCTGAGGCTGGACTCGTCTATCTTTCGGGGGGCAGTCCTACTCATCTGATCGAGACGATAAAGGATACGCTACTTAGCACGGTGTTGTTCAAGGCCTTTGAGAATGGGACCTCGGTTGCAGGCTGTAGTGCTGGCGCCATGGCTCTTGGTGCCTATAGTCCAGGGCTAAGGCATTTGCCACCAAGACTTATCGAAGGTATAGGTCTTGTAAAGGGAATCGCCATTGTTCCGCACTTTGACAAAGTTAGAAACCGAATTACGAGCTCGATCTTTAGACATGAAGCACGTTTGATGCCCTCCGTAACGCTTGTAGGTGTAGACGAAGAGACTGCTCTGGTAGGGGACGGGATAACCTTTGAGGTTATGGGTAGAGGATGTGCCTGGAAGATACTCGGTGACGAGATGATAAAGATCTGCGAGGGTGAGAGCCTCACACTTCAGTAGGAGTTCGAACAATTTATATCCTTCGAAAGCACATAAGAGCATGTGCCTTGGAGAAGAACCTCGCCGATCGACCGAGACCGTGCCTATGTCTTATACGGCTGCAAAAGTTGCCACCTTGTTTGATTGAAATGTTATAAGAGTTAGACACCGGGGCGAAGGTTTACTGAGATAGGGACAAAGGTCCCTTTAGCTGTCTTAGGCGTATCCCAAAGAAAGTCGCAGCATACTCTGGGGGGTATACAACTAGTCAGATGTGCGTGTACCGATTGGAGTAACCTATGAGAAAGATTGTGGTGGTAGGCGGAGTTGCCGGGGGCATGTCAGCAGCGACACGGCTTCGAAGGTTAGATGAAAGTGCTGAAATTACGGTAATCGAACGGTCAGGCCACGTCTCTTACGCAAACTGCGGACTCCCATACTACCTGGGCTCGGTAATAGAGCAGGAGGAGGACCTTCTTCTACAGACACCCGAAAGGCTCAACGCCAGATTTAACCTTGATGTGAGGGTGAATACAGAGGTAGTCGCCATAGATTCTAAGGAGCACAGAGTTGGGATCCGGAGGATCGGTGATGACGAGGTAACCTACCTGCCCTACGACAAACTGATCTTGAGTCCAGGTGCGAAACCTGTAGTCCTCGACATAAATGGTGCAGATTATGTAAAGGTGCTGCGAACGGTCGAGGACGTTAGGGCGCTCGTTAGGCACCTGGGTCGCTCACCAAAGGGTGCTGTCGTGATCGGTGCAGGGTTCGTTGGCCTTGAGACCGCTGAGAACCTCAAGCAGGTTGGCATCGATGTCACTGTGATTGAGGCGGCTTCCCAGGTACTACCCGTGCTTGATCCTGAGCTTGCGGTCGCAGTTGAAGAAGAGCTTCTCCGAAACAACGTATCTGTCCTAACGGGTGTCGCCGTCAGAGAGGTCGACGAAGGTGGGGTGATTCTCAGCGATGGACGACGGATCGATGGTGAGTTGGTCGTAAGTGCCGTAGGGGTGCGTCCTGATGTGTCTCTGGCGCTAGATGCTGGGCTTAGGTTGGGTCCGAGAGGGGGAATTGCGGTTGATGAAGACAATCTGACTAGCGACCCAGATATCTACGCAGTAGGAGACGCGGTGGAGAAGTTTGAGGTGTTTGGAAACGACACCTCGCTTATAGCCTTGGCCAACATAGCAAACAGACAAGGCCGTAGAGTTGCAGATCACATCTGTGGGCTTCCTTCACGTCATTCACCGTCACTCGGAACTGCGATCGTTAGGGTCTTTGATCTCGTGGCCGGTACGACGGGGTGGAGTGAGAAGAGGCTTCGGGGCTCTGGAATATCTTACGCTGTAGCCAGGGCGCATCCGATGGATCACGCTAGCTACTATCCGGGAGCAGAACCACTATCGATCAAGCTCCTATTCGATACAGACTCGGGACTGATCTTAGGTGCACAAGCTGTTGGTAGGAAGGGCGTAGACAAACGTATAGACGTACTTGCAACGGCGATACGTGCAGGTATGACGGCGGAGGATCTTATCAATCTGGAGTTGGCCTATGCCCCTCCTTTTTCCTCGGCCAAAGATCCGATAAACATGCTTGGCTACATTGCCGAGAACATTCGCTTCGGTGACTGTGACGTGGCAGAGCCTGAAGAGATCGACGATCTCGTTGGGATGGGATGGCAGATACTTGACGTGAGAAGTGAGTCTGAGTACCTGGAGGGTTCAATACCTGGCAGTCGCTGGATACCAATCGACGAACTGAGGACTAGGATCTCAGAGTTACCCTCTGTGCCGTATCTTGTTTACTGCGCGGTCGGTCTTCGGGGGCACACAGCGACTAGATTGCTCAAAGAGTCTGGGTTCAAAGCACGCAACATGAACGGCGGCTATCTTACTTACCTGGCTGTTAAGGCGGCTCAGAAAAACAAGAATAAGATACCTACCCCACAAGGGGTCTAGGGCGAAACTTGGAAAGCCGTTGGTATTTTCCGTTATGAGTGATACCTTATGTCTTGGGGGCCAATGGGGGCGAGTTTGATCTTTACAGATAGCACTGTCCCGACGGAAATCCGCTTTTTATCGGTAGGATAGTTGTTCGTAAGTTGCGCTCGTAGCTCAACGGATAGAGCATCTGACTACGGATCAGAAGGTTGGGAGTTCGAATCTCTCCGAGCGCGCTTATCTGTGTAACTCACCTTCATAAAAGTGCTCGTTACCGATGTTTCGTGACTTCGACACTTTTTCTGAGGCAATAGCGGTTAGAGGCATCGGATGTTGAGACAGTGTCTATAACCCTGCTAGTTTCCCTCGGAGGAAACAATAAACTAAAGTCCTCCCTGAAGCTAGAGCCTATAAATCGCCATTATTGGCTGAGTGCAATACGGTACAAGGAGTCGTCGACTACTATCTTTTCCTACTCACAATAAGAAAGTAGAAGTAGCGCTGTCGTCGTACAAGGATTCTCAAGGTGTCTTTCACCTGAAACTCTCTTTGGATCTCAAAAATGCCCCTGCGGTGATATTAGAGTTAGGGCACGATTCGAAGAAGTAGTCTTTTCTTTGGGCGAAAGGGTGGCCCGCCTCCGGCACCAACGCAAAGGAAGCATACTATGTCGTCAATTATAGGACCTCTAAGACCTCTATGGTAAACAGGTATCAAGAGATGGTATCTCTTTAGGAGCGGGGGCAAGAGTCTTGATACAGCTGTAGAACGCCTCTTTGGGGATTAGGCACGCGGACGGCGGTTAGAGTGTTCTGCCGCTCAGGCCCACGGATGAACTCCTTGATGCGTGAAGAACTTGGTGACCTAGACGTCTTTTTGGTTTTATCTCCTTTGGTCCTGATCCCCAAAGGCATCTTTGTCTCCTTTTATCGATCACCATCGACATCTCTCTTAGTAATTTGGCTGCGTGTGCTTTGGCACCGAAACGGGCGGATCTGCGGAACGCACCTCAATATGTGCACGTCGTTGGAACTGGTTCGGAATATTCAAGGAGTATGTGATAGGTACAGGTTTTAGCTCTCTAGAGCACCTCCACTCTAGATTTCCTATCTTTATTGAACTATTCTTCTAATCCAGTGAGCGCTATGTGGCAGACTTTATCAGTCCCCACTACGTGCTGGGTGACGCCGAGGGGTAAATATGTCATACGAGCGGGATCTTCGTGTAAGAGAGGCCGCGATGAGCTGGCTAGACAGAGTCGGTGGTGGAACCGGTGACGTGGTGTTCTATAAGTTGCTATCTACCTTTGTCTTCGAGGGAGAACAGATACCGCTAATCGATCGCCAACGTGGCATACGAAGAGTGCGGAGCTTATCAGGAGCGTTCTCGATCAGGACCACGTATACTCCACCCAGCCGAGTTGCTCCTTACGATGACGTCGAGGGAGTGGACGGACTCTTGCGTTACAAGTATCAGGGAACGAATCCAGATAGTCCAGATAACGTGGCGCTTCGTAAGGCATATGAGTTGCAGCTTCCCCTTATATGGTTTGTGGGGATAAAGTCCGGACTGTACCAACCGGTCTATCCGATATGGATAGTAGCCGATGAACCTCAGAACCTTCAGGTGGTGGTGGCTCTGGATGAGAGTCAGAGGCTCCTCCAACTTGGAAACGTTAGTGAGGAGCAACGGCGCTACGCGGAGAGCGTTACGAAGGTCCGTCTTCATTAGCGAATCTTTAGAGCTAAGGTATTAGAGGCTTACAAGGAGAGATGTGCGATGTGCGGTCTTTTGTATCGGCCTCTCTTGGACGCGGCTCACATATTGCCGGATTCCCATCCTCAAGGCAAGCCGATAGTCACCAATGGGCTTTCGCTCTGCAAGATCCACCACGCGGCCTACGACTTGAATTACATAGGAGTTAGACCTGATCTGGTTGCCGTGGTCCGATCCGACGTTATGAACACAAAAGACGGTCCAATGCTAACCTATGGTCTTCAAGCTATGAACGAGCGTCAACTGATCGTTCCCGCCAAGAAGTCGGAGATACCAGACAGAAACGCTCTGGAAGAACGTTTCGAGGAGTTTAAAGATATCGAGAAGATGTCAACCTCTAAAGACAAATGACAAAGCCATGCGTTGCGCAAATGAGTAAGTGAAGATCCATCAAATTGCTACTTCTCTCTGTATCGATTGTTTTTTGAGAATGTTTTCGCAGTTTGGCGGATCGGGCGCTTCTGCATTGCGTTGGAAACGACTAAGAAAAGCTTAGAGTTAGGCCTTTAGATACCTCCTGGCGACGTTGCTAAGAAGATAGGTGCCTGCCCCCTCTAACCCAGGTGATCTGGATATAATGAGTCCGGCGTCGTGGTTAATCGAATAGGCACTGACTGGGGGGAGGGATCGTGTCTGAGAGAGAGTTTGATACGCTGTTGACCAAAGGTGGTTTCTTCGAAGCGCCTAGGTGGCACGACGGCAGCTGGTATATCTCCGACTTTTATCACCACCGAGTTCTCTCGGTAGCGGAGTCTGGGAGTGTGTCGGTTGAGCTAGAGGTGGAGGGTCAACCAAGTGGTCTAGGTTGGCTACCAGATGGATCGATGCTATGTGTGTCTATGAAAGATCACAAGGTGTTACGGAAACATCCAGACGGTTCCGTAACGGTGCACGCCAGCCTCGGTCAGTACTGCGGTGGTCCTCTCAACGATATGGTGGTAGATAGCAAAGGCAACGCCTGGGTTGGCGACTTCGGATTTGAACTTATGTCTATGGCAGATCCCAAGCCAACAAATCTGGTTAGGGTTGGTCCCGACGGTGACGCCTCGGTCGCAGCAACGGACATGCTTTTCCCCAATGGGATGGTAATCACCGACGATGAGAGAACTCTAATTGTCGGCGAGACTCTGGGATGTCGATATAGCGCATTCGATATAGAGGAGGACGGCACGCTTACGAACCGTCGGGTATTTGCGCAGCTTGCTCCGACGCCGAGTCTTGGGTCGTTTCTTGAGGTGCTTCCAAAGGTCACCGTTGGGCCCGATGGCTGCTGTATGGACGCTAACGGCAATATATGGATGGCTGATGCTATAGGCGGTAGAGTCGTGCTTATCTCGGAGGGGGCTAAAGTACTCGATGAGATCAAAGCGCCAGATGGTCTGGGATTTTTCGCCTGTATGTTGGGTGGTGAGGACGGCCGAACTCTAGCTATCTGTGCAGCTCCAGACTTCTTGGAGTCTAATCGCATGAAAAGTGATGACGCCCTGGTCCTTACTGTCAAGGTAGAGGTACCCCATGGCGGCAGACCCTAGCTTCTAAGAGACAAACAACTCTTTATGTTCAACCGCTAGCTCTTGAGCATACATACAGGCTGGATCTGACGCAAATACGTTTCTGTAATATGACAGAGCGCGTGCTCTGGATCCCCCACATAGGTCGTTGTATAAACATCTGCCACACGGTCCATCGAACTCTCCTTGTCGAATCTGTAACAAGACGGGGTTGGTGCGATAGACCTCTTTCAGGTTGTTGCGCCTTATGTTTCCAAGTTCGTAAGGCGTAAATCCAGAAGGGTATATAGACCCTGTGTTGGATATGAACAAAATCCCCTTGCCGTCTCTGGCGTAGGAGGGCTTAAAGACCTGACTCTTGGGCGGGTTTCCTAGGCGTTGAACCAGCTGTTCTTTTAGCTCCCTATAGAGAGCACCTGTCGTTGGTCGTGGCGAGTCGTCGTTTATGTGGCTTAACTGGTAAGCGATTCGGCGATACATCGGAGCCTCTACGGTTCTAACAATTACTCCATACGCTGAGGCGTCGAAGAGAAACCTTGATACATCCTCAGTCTCATGTGGCGAGAGTTCAAGCGTCTTTGTTGCACGCCCTATCTGTATCAAGAAAAACACCTCCCAGATGCTTGCGCCGCTCTCTGCCACGATGCTAAAGATCTCTGGTAGTTCGTGGAGGTTTGTCTTCATGACAGTGCTATTGATCTGCACCTTGACTCCCGCTGAGGTTAGTAACTCTATAGCCCTTAGTGTCTGTAGGAAGTGGCCACTTTGTCTCCGTATATTGTCGTGCGTATCGGCGAGTCCGTCTATGGATGTAGAGACAGACCTAACGTTGGCGTCTCTGATTTTGTGAACTGTGTCGACGTGGAGCCTCTCGCTTACCGTCGGCGAGAGAGCCACTCTTAAATCCAAACGACCGGCTTCATCAAGTATCTCCCATATGTCGCTTCGACTAAGCGGGTCTCCCCCGGTGAGGATGAGGGTGGGTAAGTACGGGTCAAACTCCTTTACCTGTTGGAGAAGGTCCATGGCTTCAGCGGTGTTTAGTTCATCAGAAGGAGGGGTGCTGATGGTTTTAGCTCGGCAGTGTCTGCAGCGCAAGGGGCATACCTTGGTTGTCTCCCAAAACAGTAAGATGGGACTACTGCTCAATCGGTCCGATAGCCTCGCACCGGGAGTTGGGGCGTCGAGTGCTTTATATGTGCTTTCCCTACCAAGCCTCTTGTCTCCGTCTCTACCTGTCCTTAGAACATATCTTTGTTCTCTAGTTTTTTGAATATAAGTTTGCAAAAGACTCATCGGTAGGGTAGCTGGTCACTAAACAGGGGAATTCATTGACGGCTTGTGGATCTTGGCTCGACGATACCTATCGACATGACTGATGAGGAGATCTACTTGGGTTTGAAAAGCTCCAGTAGTTAGGTTATGTACTAGGCACCTGCCTTTCTTGTCTTCGATCTCTTTAGTGTGATATCACGTAAAAACCGTACTTTCAAGGTCACCAACTCGTTGGGCCTTGCCACAACGAAAACGTTGCCTTTGGGATCCACCTCCAGGGTGTCGACCGGATCCTTCTCGACAAGTGACACCCGCCAGGCTGATGCGACGGGCTCTATGAACGAAAGGCGCAGGGTTCGCCTGGCTCCATAGATCTCTTTTACGTAAAAGATCTTGTCGTCGCTTCCGTCGCTGGCGGCCCCGCAGCCAAGCAACACGACTCCCTCGGGCAGTCCCAAGAGCGGTGTGACCCTGTCTTTATCTGCGGCTTTGTCCGATCTAAATAACAGTACAGGCGAGTCAAATGAGTAAGCGTGCGCCACTACATTGGCCTCTACCAGGTTGCCTAGGTGAGGAAACAGAGCGATCTCTGATTCGCTTTGTGACTCTGCAAAGGGATCGGGGTTAAGTGGCGAGGTTGCAAGTGTAACCGACGCGATTCTACCGTTAATGCTGTGGCCAAATCGGGATCTGTTGAAGATGGCGATGCCGAGATCGAACTCGGTTATGTCGATGAGGCGTTGTGCTGGCCACTCAAATCTGGCCAAGTCTCTTCTGTCGGCAGGCAGTGTAGGAAGTTCGTCGATTCCCAAGTTGTTCCCCCGAGTAACTTTAGACGCTATCAGATCCGAGACTACGTTGTATGCAAGCACCACCCTTCTCTCTCTTATCTTTGAGGTAATCAAAGTATGGATTCTCGGGGGGTTGGATTCGATTGCTACCTTTTCCTCGATCTCAAAGCCCAACCCGGTGTGTGACAGAGAGACCAAAGCAAAGTCATCGGTGTCTGCGATAAGCGTTATTGAGCCGTGGTCGAGATCTAGATAGACCCTGTCTTTGGGTGGGACGATCTCCCAAGCGTCGAAGGCGTCTGGATGCTGACGGTATGCTACTACGCCTGATGGTCCTTGAAGGAGGCTCCGACCTTCATAGACTAAAGAGTTGATTCCTGACGGGCTAATCTCTACGGTAAGGGGACCGACGGTCTTGCGCCACAGGGTATCTATCTTTACTGGAGTATAGGGACTTGGCCGCCTCTGGGTTCGAAGTTGTAGATGCTTTATCTCAAAGGGCTCCATCGAAGGCAGAAAAACTTTTGACGCTGTCTCTCTCCAAGGGTAGATGGTCTGCCAAACTCCATTAATCAAGAGTTCTTGATCGGGACGCAACTCTACCTCACCAAAACCGGCTGGTCGCCTCATCTGTGAAGTGTTGGCCAAGGCGCAGCCAATCCGTGATGGGGGGTCGTCTTTGTCGGCGAGGAGATCCATGCACATAAACGTCAGTTTTTCGATGAGATCGGTTAGCTCAAGTTCGATGTCACGATAGACAGAGGATATAGATGAGCCCGGGATAATATCGTGAAAGTCCGCCCTAAGCAGAGTCTCCCACATCTCTTCAAACTCAGTACTCTTTGAGTCGTCGTGTAGAAGGTTCTGCCAAAGCTCCGTTGCGACGAGAAGCTGTTCACATCGTCGAATTAGGCGTTTCGTCTGACTCTGGGAGCTAAAGACGCCACGATGGTACTCCAGATAAAGGTCACCCTGCACCTTTGGAAGGTTGGAGGGATCGTCTTTGACTAACGAGTCCAAGGAAGAATCGACTATCTCTGGTACATGACGTAGCTGTTTGTACCTTTTTAGGCGCTCCAGCATCGATGCCTCCGGTCCGCCGCCGCCGTCCCCGTGTCCAAAGGTATACAGAACCGGCCCCTCTCCTCCCCGCCGCCGATATCCCCTTAGAGCCTCGTTGATGTCAGACAGGGTCATGTTGGCGTTGTACCCGCTTTGATTTGACCCATACAGCTGTACTTCAACGGAGGAACCGTCCGGCCCTACCCACGCAAAGTCTGTCCATTCAAACTCGTTCGTGTCGTTCCAATTCAGCTTTGTGGTAACGAGGAGATCGATGCCACCAGCTCGCAGCAGAGTTGGAAGGGCAGACGAAAAACCGAAGGTGTCGGGGAGAAAAGCTACCTTGCAGCGGTGTCCGAAGTGTTCTTTGAACCATCTTATCCCCATCGTGAGCTGTCTTATTAGAGAAGGTCCGTCGACAAGCTGGCAGTCGGACTCGACCCAGAATGCACCCGCAGGCTCAAGTCGTTGTTCTGTCACAAGACTCTTGAGCTCCTCTTCAACTAAAGGAGCGCATTTAGATATATCTTTAAAGTACTGAGGAGTAGAGGCGAGAAAGCGCCAGTTGCCGTAGTCTCTCAGCAGCCGTATCTGTGACGAGAAGGTTCGAAGCACCTTTCTTCTCGTCTCCTCATACCTCCATAGCCACGCCAGATCTATATGGGCGTGCCCAAGTGCAACCACCGTGTCTCCCATAGAAACTGGCAACGGGTGGAGTTGGTCGTAGGTGTCACGAAGTATTTGAGACGCCTCTAAGACGATCTGCTCTTTGAGGGATGTGTCAGTTTTCTGTGCAAGACGTGCCTCACCTCCCATTAGTGCCAGGCGCACGCCCTCCTCTTCGGCCGGAGCGTTGGGTCGAAAGAAGTGTTTTTTCAAGGCTTCAACGTCTAATGGCACCTGTGACAAAGCAGTTGTCACTTTAGAGAAGGAGGTTTCTAGAAGTGATCTCTCTTCTTGAGTTACTCCGTCGAGATGGCTCCACTCTCTTAGAACCAACAGATCGTAATATGCACTCTCCGCACGCTTGTCTTTTAGGTAAAGTACGACCGGGCCAAGCTCTGCTTGGCTGGCGGTTACTCCCATGAGCCCTGTTCGCACCCGCTCGAGCTCCAAGGTGGCAGCCTCACCTTCCCTGTAAGGTAGCATCACCTCACTGTGAAAAGGGTTGATGCCGAAGTACGGTACCCCCTCCACCTTGAGTGGTGCCTCAGATGAACCGTCGAAGCCGATCCAGCAGTCAGACCAAGGAACCTGGAATCGACATGTGTACCTCCTAACCTTGTTGGTAGGATCTTCTTTATCCTCGATCCACTTAGTTAGCGCTACCTGATCCTTTATGATCCAGGCGGACAGTGTGGCTAGTGCCATATCCAGTGAGCCTTTATTCATAAGCTATTCCTTGTGTCTCACCTTCGTTCCATATTGGATTCGTGATCAAAAGAGGTAGCCACACGTCGAACACATCGTCGTGGCGGTAGGCCTCGATTCTCACATATGAGCAGTCGTCGTCGGTTTGAAACGATCGTTTGAAGACTGTCGTGTCGATGGTTTCACTGATAAGTAAACCTCTTTGAGTCGTGATGTTGACCCGGTTGCCTACTTGGAGACCCTCGATCACCACATGCACCTCCGAATCGACCGACTCACCCGGAACGGTCGATTCCGGGGCGAGATGAGGACCTGAAGGTGATGAGGTAATGTAGACGCTACCTTTTGAGAGCCCTTCGAGCACGCCAGTGAGACCTGGCTTGGTCACATAGATGTGGGTAGTTGGGGACCCCAACTCTACCCAGGGACTTGGTCCATGGACGTCGCTTCCACCAAGAGCAACTACCCTTCGTCCGCTCTTCAGCTGATCTATCCACAGCTCTCTGCTCTTGCTGCAGCTATCCCGCCAAGGCCCATTCCAAATCTCCAGGAAGTCGAGCTCTTGCAGGGGCCACTGCCACTTTATGCCCATCGCAAAGTCATCGCAAGGATGGTTTGCACTTACAAGGGCGCCTTTGGACTTTAGAGTTGCCACTTTTTCTAAAAACTCATCTTCCTCCTCGACCCGCCAGTCCAAAAGGGGATCACACAGGCCAAAGACGTTTGCGTGGCCCATCCTCGTCGTCCACTCCATGGCTGGAATAAGAAGTACGTTAGGGTCGTCTTGAGATGTGCATTGGGCCTCAAAGTTCTGTGTGACGGTGTTGTGATCTGACAGGGCAACTACGTCCAAGCCGATCGCGATGGCCCTACTAAGGAGCTCTTGGACCTGCCAAGCCCCGTCGGAGTGTGTACTGTGTGTGTGCAGGTCCGCCTTCAGCCACTTAGGAGAAAATACCACCCCCTCTATGGCTATCTCGACCTCAACCTCCTCTTCTATTTGGTAAGGAGAGAGCAGAACTGCCCACTCGCCTACTTGGAGATCACCGGCCAGATATCCAGGTGTGCTTGTGTGGGCCGAGATGAAGATCTCCTGCCGAGCGCTGCCGCTCCAGCCACGAATCCGTGTGGGGTCCTTCAATCCAAGATCTAAAGTCACTGACTTTGCATGTCGTACGCCCACCCGAACCGATATCGAGTCAAGGGTCTCTGTAACAAAAAAAGGGATCTCGAGCATTTTGCCAAGGTCTCTTTGATCGGTCCGAAGTACTGTAGTAAGGATCTCTAAAGTGCTCACCTCGCTTCCTCTAAAGCAAAGGCTAATCGATTGCAGCGGTAGCGTCATGCCATCTATTAGTCCAATAAGAACCATCGACTAATCTGCGGTGTCTTTAGAAAGGGACGATGACTGGGTTGTTTGATAAGGTCCTTATCTTCAGATGGGTGTCATTCTAGTTTTGAGAACCGGCTCTTAAATTCAGATCGAAGTTTTGCGGGAGGGCGTTACAAGAGAGCTCCAGATCATCGCATCCCTGGAACTTTATATCTATCTCCAGGTAGGCAGATTTCAAGGGAACTTCGACCACCTCTGCCTAAAGGTTTCCTACGCGATCTGTGGATCGACTCTAACTGTCTTAGTGCTACTTCCCCCTCAGTTGATAGTTGGTGGGCAGGACCGAACAGTAAGGCTTTGAGCTTCCAGAGAAAACCATCTGATTTGAAGTGGTGTTCAACCCCGTATCACTCGCGCCCCTCTGAGGTACAGATACACACCTTGTTTCCCTCGGGATCAGAGAGTACGACGTAGAGAGGTGAGTGCGATAGGTCTTCAACCCTCCCACCGGTCTCAATGGCTGCTTCGATCTTGTTTTGAGCCTCTTCGTAGGCACAGTAGAGATCAAAGTGCCATCTTTGTCTGCTAGGACCCTCTTCCGAGGTCTCTTGAAACCAGACAACGGGCACCCTATCTGTTGGATCAATGATAGAGTCAAAGGTCACGTTGTTCTTGTCTCCAGTTAGGAGGGCAGCCCAAAAAGGCGCAACCCTTTCCATGTGGGCAGTATCAAGAGCTATCTCTAGCTGTTGGATCTCAGCGGTTGAGGGTTCTAGACCGTATCTACTTGCCAACTCAGAGATCTTCTTGGCTAGTTCCACATCCGCCAGCGTTATCCAGCGTCCGCCCTCGTGCGTGCACAAAGAAACATCTACAAAGAGGTAGGAGAGTTTTATGTCAGGGTGGTGGTCTGCTTCTTCTGCGAGCTCGGCGCACTCGAAGACGAACCGGGCGCCGACGAGATAGGTTGGAACATGATATCGGGTACTGATTGTGGTGGAGAGTCTGACCCAGTCTTTGAGTCCATATTCCTTTAATTCTTCGTTCGAAAGCCGTCTCATGGCAAAGTGTATCACGGATGGGACTTTCCATAGCTGTTAGCTTCATGTAGAGACCTAGTGTCCCTCCTCAGAAGTTTGCGGAGAAACAATAGGCTCCAGGTATTTCTGCATTGAAGCGAAGATCTCGTCGGCGCTCTTGGTCCAGATGAAGGGCTTGGGGTTCTCGTTCCAGGCCTTGGCCCACTTGGTAATCCCTTCATTGAGTTCGGTCACACTGTGGTGAACGCT